>NZ_CP102279.1:2512478-3188304 GCF_025150245.1 Dorea formicigenerans | reverse complement strand
TTTAAACAAACTCCTACTTCCCAAGTCTACTCTTTATCTATTTTACATCAAAATATGTATTTAAGCAATTAAAAAGTAAAGAAAATCATCGGTAATGCTTGACGTATCAAGATTTTTTTTATATAATCAAAGCTGATGTCTTAAGAAAAAATATGGGGCAACCCTTGGAAAAATATAAGGAGGTGGATATCTATGAAAATGACATTCCAGCCAAAAAAGAGACAAAGATCTAAAGTACATGGTTTCAGATCAAGAATGAGTACTGCAGGCGGAAGAAAAGTACTTGCAGCAAGAAGAGCAAAAGGAAGAAAGAAATTATCAGCGTAGGCCGCATATATGTGGCCTTTTCTTCTTTCAAAAAATAGGAGATTAAAGCATGAAATATTCCGAATCATTGAAAAAACATAAGGATTTTCAACATGTATATAAAAAAGGAAGTTCTTATGCGAACAAGTATCTTGTCATGTATGTACTGGAGAATCAGACGGAAGGTAATCGATTGGGAATATCTGTAAGTAAAAAAGTGGGAAACAGTATCGTAAGACACCGATTAACTAGGTTGATCCGAGAGAGTTACCGGCTACAAGAAGACATGTTCAGCAGTGGGCGCGATATCGTAGTTATCGCAAGAGGTGCAGCTAAGGGTAAGAATTACCGCGACATAGAGAGCGCACTGATCCACCTGGCACGTCTTCATAATATATATAAGGGGTAATTGCGTGATGAAAAAGATTCTGCTTGGTATCATCAGATTCTATCAAAAGTATTTATCAGGAGCAAAGGGATATTCTTCCTGTAAGTATTATCCGACCTGTTCCAGATATGCGATAGAAGCAATTGAAAAGTACGGGGCCTTTAAGGGAGGCCTTCTTGCTGCCTGGAGAATCTTGCGTTGCAATCCTTTTTCAAAAGGAGGATATGACCCTGTTCCTTAAAAAGAATTACAAAATCCGATGGAGGAAAAAGAGATGGTAGGAAGTTTACTAAGTGCAGCAAATTGGCCGATTGTCGGACAGATCTGCTGGGTATTAGGTAAAGTCATGAATTTTATCTATACGATGTTAGATGGCGCACTTCCAAGTGACACCGGTCTGGTTGGTATATCTATTATCCTGTATACGATTCTTGTATATACCCTGATGCTGCCGATGACAATTAATCAGCAGAGATCATCTAAGATGCAGGCCGTTGTACAGCCGGAAGTCATGGCTATCCAGAAAAAGTACAAGAACAAAAAAGATCAGGCTTCAATGCTGAAACAGCAGGAAGAGATACAGCAGGTGTATGACAAGTATGGCGTATCCATGATGGGAGGATGCCTTCCGTTACTGATCCAGATGCCGTTTTTGTTCGCATTGTATCCGGTCATTTACAGTATTTCTGATTACGTACCAAATATTACAGCTCAGGCAAATAAGTTTCTCACAATTCCGGATATGACAATCACTCCGGGTAACATGCTTAGCATGGCAAAAAGCGGAGAGACAATGGGATATTCAGCGGCAGCGCTGGTTATCACAGCAATTTTACTTCCGGTATTATCTGCATTTACACAGTATCTGAATATGAAACTGTCTATGGCAGTAAATGGTTCTAACAGACCGGCAGATAAAGATGACCCGACAGCAGCAACAATGAGAACTATGAATATGACAATGCCTCTGTTCTCACTGGTTATGGTATTTACATTACCGACTGGTATCGGTATCTACTGGATCGTCAGTGCAATCGTACGTATGGTTCAGCAGGTATTTATCAACAAACATCTCAGTAAGATATCAGTGGATGACATGATCGAGAAGAATAAAGAAAAAGCGCAGAAGAAGAAAGAAAAACGTGGCGAAAAAGCAGAGAAGATCAACGCTATGGCTCAGACAAATACAAAGAGCATCAAATCTTCTGCAACACAGAGTTCTTCTATGTCTGATAAAGAAAGAGAAGAAAAACTCGAAAAAGCAAGAGCAAATGCGAAACCGGGAAGTCTTGCTTCAAAAGCCAACATGGTTAAGAATTTTAATGAGAATAAGTAAGGGGGCATATATTCATGGATTACATTACTGTAACAGCAAAGAATCTTGATGATGCGATTACAGAAGCGTTAGTTCAGTTAGAAGTAACAAGTGATCGTCTTGATTATGAAGTTATCGAAAAAGGAAGCGATGGTTTCCTTGGATTCGGTAGAAAACAGGCCGTTATCAAAGCCCGCAGAAAAGAAGAGCCTGTAGTCGAAGTAAAAGCTGAGAAAAAAGAAGAGAAACCTGTAAAGGTCGAGAAGGCAGCAAAAGTTGAGAAGACAGAGCATGCAGAGAAAAAAGAACCAGTAAAAACTGAGACTAAGAATGAATTTAAGAAAGAGCATAAGAAAGAGAAAGATTTCAAAAAAGCTCCGAAAAAAGAAGTAAGAGAAGAGACAGAACTTGCAAAAGTTGAGCCGGCTACAATTGAAGCTTGTGAGAAATTTGTAGAAGATGTTCTGAATGCCATGAATATGGAAGAGGTAAAGGTTACTTCTACAGTTGATGAGGAAGGTGCACTGAGCATCACTATGGAAGGTAAGAACATGGGTATCCTGATCGGTAAGAGAGGACAGACACTGGATTCTCTTCAGTATCTTACCAATCGTGTAGCTAACAAGATGCAGGATGGATACGTTCGTGTAAAACTTGACACAGAGGATTATAGAAGAAGAAGAAAAGAGACTCTTGAGAATCTTGCAAAGAACATTGCAAGCAAGGTAAAGAGAACAAGAAGAACAGTTGCACTTGAGCCAATGAATCCATATGAGAGAAGAATCATTCACTCAGCACTGCAGTCTGATCCGGCTGTATCTACACACAGTGAAGGTGAAGAGCCTTACAGAAAAGTCGTTGTAACACTGGCAAGAAGATCCGGTGGCTCTCATAATTACGAGAAATACGACAAATAGAAGATAAAATTACAAAGCAGGGGTTTAAAAAACCTCTGCTTTTTTGTACAATAAAATAATGATGCCAGGATAATTCTACGATATAGCCTCCGGCAGGGCGCACATCGTCCGGTGGACAATGGTTTTGCGCCGACCGAAACGGAGTGTAGACTTGCAGAGGTGCGCAGTAGAAGTATGTCATGCAATTGCATGAAGCACACCTCGCAGCAAGAATGCCGAGGCATTCTTTAATGAGGTAAAGAAGTGCGAGAGTGCACAGCACGAAGCAGTTCGTAAGGCATCATGTGTACAGGTGAAAATAACAGGGAGGATATAGAATGAGAAATGAGTCTGGCACAATCGCAGCCATATCTACCGCCATGAGTAATTCCGGAATTGGAATTGTCAGAATGAGTGGAGAAGAAGCTGTCGAGATTGCAGAGCGCATATATAAAGGGAAAAATGAAAAAAAGCTGTCAAAACAGCCTACGCATACCATTCACTACGGGTATATTGTAGACGGAGAAGATACGATTGATGAAGTGCTTGTGATGCTGATGCGTGGACCGCACAGCTATACAGGAGAAGATACTGTGGAAATCAATTGCCATGGTGGTGTGTATGTTGTGCGAAGAATTTTGGAGACGGTGATAAAATATGGCGCAAGACCTGCAGATCCAGGCGAATTTACAAAGCGCGCATTTTTAAATGGAAAGATGGATCTGTCCCAGGCAGAGGCGGTAGGAGATCTCATTTCTTCAAAAAATGAGTATGCACTTCGAAGTTCCGTCAGCCAGTTGAAGGGGAATATAAAAAAAGAGATCCAAAAAATACGTGAAGAAATTCTGTATCATACAGCATTTATCGAGACAGCACTAGACGATCCGGAACACATCAGTGTGGACGGTTATGGCGAGAAGCTTGAAGTTGTCGTGGAAGATCATATGAAGAGCTTGAAACATTTATTATCCACTTGTGATGATGGAAGAATGATCAAAGAAGGAATTAAGACAGTCATCGTAGGAAAGCCAAATGCCGGAAAATCTTCCCTGTTAAATGTGTTATTAGGTGAAGAGCGTGCAATTGTAACTGAGATTGCCGGAACAACGAGAGATGTACTGGAAGAGCATATGAATCTGCAGGGAATCTCATTAAATATCGTAGACACAGCAGGAATCCGTGATACCGAGGATGTGGTAGAGAAGATTGGTGTAGACCGTGCAAAGGAAAATGCAAAGGATGCCGACCTTATCATGTATGTCATTGATGCTTCAGCGCCACTGGATGAGAATGACGATGATATTATGCGTATGATCTATGGTAGAAAAGCTATTATTCTGTTAAATAAAGCGGATCTTAATACAATTCTTGGAAAAGACGAGATAAAGAAGAAATATTCCGAGATTAATCAGTTAGAAAGTTGTGATATTTTTCCTGCAATTATAGAGATATCTGCGAAAAACGGGCAGGGGATCAGTGAATTGGAACAGACATTGAAAGAGATGTTTTTTGAAGGAAAAATATCTTTTAACGATGAAATTTATATTACAAATGTGCGACATAAAACAGCATTGAACAATGCTTATGAGGCATTAAAAAAGGTAAAAGAAAGCATAGATATGGGTATGCCGGAAGATTTTTATTCTATTGATCTGATGGATGCCTACGAAGAACTTGGAAGTATAACCGGAGAGACGATAGGAGAAGATTTGGTCAATGAAATATTCAGCAAATTCTGTATGGGAAAATAAAGACGAATATGATATTGCAGTAATTGGAGCAGGACATGCAGGCTGTGAGGCAGCTCTGGCGGCTGCAAGAATGGGATTTAAGACAGTAGTATTTACCGTCAGCGTGGAGAGTATTGCCATGATGCCTTGTAATCCGAATATTGGAGGAAGTTCAAAAGGACATCTTGTCAAAGAAGTTGACGCTCTTGGCGGTGAGATGGGCAAGGTCATTGATAAGACATTTATTCAGTCAAAGATGTTGAATCAATCAAAAGGACCGGCAGTACATTCACTGCGTGCCCAGGCAGATAAGGAACAGTACAGCAGAACAATGAGGAGAGTGCTGGAAAACCAGGAAAATCTGGATGTCAGACAGACGGAAGTGGTAAATATCCTGACTGAAGAAGTCTGTGAAAGTGGGAAGAAAAAAGTAATTGGTGTTCAGATACTCTCTGGGGGTATATATCGAGTAAAAGCAGTCGTATTGTGTACCGGAACATATCTCCGTGCGAGATGTGTATATGGTGAAGTCAGTAATGCAACCGGTCCGAATGGTTTGCAGGCTGCAAATCATCTGACAGAATGTCTGAAGAATCTTGGAATTAACATGTACCGTTTTAAGACAGGAACTCCGGCAAGAATCGATAAAAGATCTATAGATTTTAATAAAATGGAAGCGCAGTATGGTGATGAAAGAATCACACCATTTTCATTTACCACTAATCCGGATGATATTCAGATTGACCAGGTGCCATGCTGGTTAACCTACACTAACGAAAAGACACATGAGATTATCCGTAATAATCTGGATCGTTCTCCATTATATTCCGGAATGATAGAAGGAACAGGACCGAGATATTGTCCATCTATTGAGGATAAAGTAGTAAGATTTGCGGACAAGAACAGACATCAGGTATTTATAGAGCCTGAAGGAATTGATACAAATGAAATGTACATCGGAGGTATGTCCAGTTCTTTACCGGAGGATGTCCAGTATGATATGTATAGATCTGTTGCAGGTCTGGAACATGCCAAGATTGTAAGAAATGCATATGCAATTGAGTACGATTGTATAGATGCAAGACAGTTAAAGCCATCACTGGAATTCAGAGAGATTGAAGGGTTATTTAGCGGAGGACAGTTCAATGGAAGTTCCGGTTATGAAGAAGCTGCATGCCAGGGATTGATTGCAGGTATCAATGCAGCAAGAAAGCTTCAGAAAAAAGAAGCAGTTGTACTGGATCGATCTCAGGCATATATTGGCGTTTTGATTGATGATCTGGTGACAAAAGAAAGTCATGAACCATATCGTATGATGACATCCAGAGCAGAATACCGGTTACTTCTAAGACAAGATAATGCAGATCAAAGACTGACGGAGATAGGATACGAGATCGGATTAATTTCACAGGATAGATATGAACGGTTAAAATTAAAAGAAAAACTGATTGAAGAAGAAGTATCACGTGTGGAGCATGTGCATGTAGGAACAAGTGAAAAGGTTCAGAATTTACTTGCGCAGTACCAAAGCACACCGTTAAATTCCGGAATTTCACTGGCAGAACTTATCAGAAGACCGGAATTAACTTATCAGGTACTTACTACAATCGATGAGGCAAGACCGGAATTTCCAAAAGATTTGTCAGAAGAAGTCTCTGAGCAGGTAAATATATCAATTAAATATGATGGATATATTAAACGCCAGAAAAAACAGGTAGAACAGTTCAAAAAACTTGAAAATAAGAAAATACCAGAAAATATAGATTATGATCAGGTGAAGAGTCTTAGAATCGAAGCAGTTCAAAAATTAAAAGAATTCCGTCCGGTTTCTATTGGACAGGCTTCTAGAATTTCCGGAGTATCACCTGCAGATATATCTGTATTACTTGTATATCTAGGCGGCAGGTAAAATAATTCGAGATTAGTATATTGTGCGTATTTTGCAAAAAGAATGCCGAGAATATTTTTTAATTAATATATGAAGAACTGAATTAATATGGATAAATAGAAGAATATAGAAAAATGAAAATAGTTAGGAACGGATATGAAAAATAAAGAACAGAGATTAATCGAAAACATGAAAATGATATCTGTAGAACTTACGGATAAACAGGTATCTCAGTTCATCAAATTCTATGAAATGCTTGTAGAGTGGAATAAGGTTATGAACCTCACAGGAATTACAGAATATGATGAGGTAGTTATGAAACATTTTGTGGATAGCTTGTCTATTGTAAAAGTAAATGGATTTGATAATGTAACGACTATTATTGACGTAGGAACTGGAGCAGGATTTCCGGGTATTCCACTAAAAATAGTATTCCCAGAGATAAAAATCACATTATTAGATTCATTGAACAAGCGAATTAAGTTCTTAAATGCTGTTATAGATGAACTTGAGCTGGAAAATATAGAAACAATACACGGAAGAGCAGAGGACTTTTCGAAGAAAGAAGATTACCGTGAACAATATGATCTGTGTGTTTCCCGTGCAGTAGCAAATCTGGCGACTTTATCAGAATATTGTCTTCCTTATGTAAAAGTAGGTGGATGTTTTATACCTTATAAATCCGGAGAAATTGATGAAGAGTTAAACAACTCAAAAAAAGCAGTACAAATATTAGGTGGAAAAATCGAAGAAGTGGTAAAATTCCAGTTGCCAGATACAGATATCGGAAGATCATTTGTAAAAATAAAGAAGAACAAGAATACTGCAAAGAAATATCCACGAAAAGCAGGCTTGCCGGCGAAAGAACCATTATAAGATTGAGATGTTTCACGTGAAACATTAAATAAAAAATATGGATTGATTGATAGAAAAAGGGCGTCCTCAAACAGGTCATTTCAATTCATTGCTGCGTCGTATATTATTATATCAAAAATTAAACTCGTCTCAAAGAGACTCAAACAGTAATTTTTGATATAAAACTATACTCGCAATGAATTGAAAAACAACCTAAGTTTGAGGACTCTCTTTTTCTATTTCATATTCACAACTATTTTCTATATAAAAATATGTTTCACGTGAAACATGAAAAGAAGTAAAGATAAGAACGTCCATCTTAATTCATTGGTGCGTTGTATAAATTATATCAAAATTAAATTCGTCTCAAAGAGACTCAGACGATAATTTTTGATATAACACTATACTTGTAATGAATTAAAAAAACAACCTAAGTTTGAGAACTCTCTTTTATATAAATATGTTTCACGTGAAACATTGAAAAGAAGTAAAGATAAGAATATTCATTTCAATTCAGTGTTAAGTCGTATATGATTATATCAAAAACAAATTCGTCTCAAGGAGATTCAAATAGTAATTTTTTCTATAAAACTATACTCACAATGAAAAACAACCAATGTTTGAAAAAAGTCCTTTTTCTATTATATATTAGCCACTGCTCTTACATATATAATATGTTTCACGTGAAACATTAAAAAGAGTAAAGCACAGATTCGTTACTCTCAACACGAGAATAAAAGTAATGGGAGCGTAGTAGAAGTATGTCATGCAATTGCATGATGCGCACCTCGCAACAAGAATGCCGAGGAATTCTTGAATCTTATATCCTTATTTTCACAAATTCAGACAAAAAACTATGTTTCACGTGAAACATTTGTGGTATACTATAACTTGTAACGAAATGTAGAATGAAAGGTGAATTAATAATATGGGGAGAATTATTGCCGTAGCTAATCAGAAAGGCGGAGTTGGTAAGACTACCACATCTATCAACCTTGCAGCTTGCCTTGCTGAAAAAGGAAAAAAGGTTCTTGCTGTTGATATGGATCCACAGGGAAATCTCACCAGTGGTCTGGGTGTAGATAAAGATTCTGTGGAAAAGTCTATTTATGAACTGATTATTGGAGAAGTTGATATCAAAGAAGTAATTAATAAAGAAGTTCTTGAAAATCTTGATATTATTCCGACCAGTATTGATTTGTCAGCAGCAGAAATTGAATTGATTGGTGTAGATGATAAAGAATATATTCTTAGAAATGCAATTGATCAGGTAAAAGATCAGTATGATTTTGTAATTATAGACTGTCCACCATCTTTGAGTATGCTGACGATAAATGCTATGACTACGGCAGACTCTGTTATTGTACCGATTCAGTGTGAGTACTATGCATTGGAAGGACTCAGCCAGTTAATACATACAGTTGAATTAGTAAAAGACAGATTGAATTCAAAATTGGAAATAGAAGGTGTCGTATTTACAATGTATGATGCCAGAACGAATCTGTCTCTTCAGGTAGTTGAGAATGTAAAAGACAATCTGCAACAGAATATATATAAAACTATAATTCCTAGAAATATTCGACTGGCAGAGGCACCAAGTTACGGATTGCCAATTAATAAGTATGATCCAAAATCAACAGGAGCAGAAAGCTATATGAGATTGGCTGATGAGGTTATCGAAAGAGAAGAATAAAAAATAAGGAGGTTCCCATGGCTGTTAAGAAAAAAGGATTGGGAAAAGGACTTGATAGTCTGATTCCTGAGAAATCAAATAAGCCATTAGCAAAAGAGCCGGCTGAAGAAAAGAGGAAGTCTGAGTCAGGTTCGGGTATTCAAATGATGAAAATCAATATGGTTGAGCCGAATCGAGATCAACCGCGTAAAAAGTTTGATGAAGATGCAATTCTTGAACTGGCAGATTCGATCAAACAATTCGGAGTACTGCAACCGCTTCTTGTAAGAAAGAATAAAGATTATTATGAGATTATTGCAGGAGAGAGACGTTGGAGAGCTGCCAAACAGGCCGGAGTCAAGGAAGTCCCTGTTATTGTAAAAGAGTATACAGAACAGGAAATAGTAGAAATCGGTTTAATTGAAAATATCCAGAGAGAAAACTTAAATCCAATTGAAGAAGCAATGGCATTTAAGAGATTGTTGGAAGAATTTAATCTGAAACAGGATGAAGTGGCCGAGCGTGTATCAAAAAGCAGAACTGCAGTCACAAACTCTATGCGACTTCTGAAATTGGACGAGCGTGTTCAGCAAATGATTATTGATGACATGATCTCGACCGGACATGCAAGAGCATTACTTGCAATTGACGATAAGGATGAACAGTATAATCTGGCAAACCGGATATTTGATGAAAAATTAAGTGTACGTGATACAGAAAAGCTTGTAAAAGAAATCAAAAATCCGAAAAAGACAAAAGAAAAAGTAAAGACCGTAAATGATTTCATTTATAAAGACCTTGCAAATAAAATGAAAGAAGTTATGGGTACAAAAGTTAGTATAGCATCTAAAGGGAATGGAAAAGGTAAAATAGAGATAGAATACTATTCTGATGAGGAATTAGAACGAATGTTCGATATGATTATGAGCATTGGAAAGGAAGAATAATATGGAAAGCAAGATACTGAATGCACTGGGGATAGATCCAGCATTTATTTTCCTGTTTATGCTGATTCTATTCGTAGTTTTGTTTATACTATATGTAAATGTAACCATGAAATACAATCGTTTGAAAAACAGCTATGCAACATTTATGAAAGGGAAAGATGGAAAATCCCTTGAGCAGAGTCTGAAAGATAAATTCGAGGAAGCAGAGGCGGTTCTTAAGTTTACAAAGCAGAACAGAACAGAAATCCGTGAGTTAAACCGTAAATTAGAGACAAATTACCAGAAAGTCGGAATTGTAAAATACGATGCATTTAACGAGATGGGTGGAAAACTGAGTTTTGCACTTGCTATGCTGGATGGAAATGACAGCGGCTGGATCATCAATGCAATGCACAGTCGTGAAGGATGTTACACTTATGTGAAAGAAATCGTAAAAGGTGAAAGCTATGTAGAGCTTGCTGAGGAAGAGGCGGAGGCACTGGATAAAGCCATCTTCCATGATATAGAAAAGATTGAAAAAAGCGAGATTATTGAAAAATAAGGAGGATATGAGAGATGTTAGATATCAAATTTGTCAGAAATAACCCGGAGGTCGTAAAACAGAATATCAAAAATAAATTCCAGGATGATAAGCTTCCACTGGTTGATGAAGTTATCGAATTGGACCAGAGAAACCGTGAGATTAAACAGGAAGTAGAGGCTCTTCGTGCTGATAAGAATCAGATTTCCAAACAGATTGGTGCATGTATGGCACAGGGAAAGAAAGAAGAAGCAGAAGAATTAAAGAAAAAAGTTCAGGAAAATGCAGAACGAGTAGAGGCTTTATCTAAAGAAGAAAAAGAAGTAGAAGCTAAAATTAAACAGAATATGATGATTATTCCAAATATTATCGATCCTTCTGTACCAATTGGAAAAGACGACAGCGAGAACGTTGAAATTGAAAAATTCGGTGAGCCGGTCGTACCTGATTACGAAATTCCATATCATACAGATATTATGGAAAGCTTTAATGGAATCGACCTTGAAAGTGCCGGAAAAGTAGCCGGAAATGGATTCTATTACCTTATGGGAGATATTGCAAGACTTCACTCTGCAGTTATTTCTTATGCAAGAGATTTCATGATCGACAGAGGATTTACTTACTGCATTCCTCCATTTATGATCAGAAGTAATGTAGTAACAGGAGTTATGAGCTTTGCAGAGATGGATGCCATGATGTACAAAATAGAGGGTGAAGACCTGTATCTGATCGGTACAAGTGAGCATTCCATGATCGGTAAATTCATCGATACAATGTTGACAGAGGATCAGCTTCCACAGACACTTACAAGTTATTCTCCATGTTTCCGTAAAGAAAAAGGAGCACATGGTATCGAGGAAAGAGGAGTATACCGTATCCACCAGTTTGAGAAACAGGAAATGATCGTTGTATGTAAACCGGAAGAGAGCAAGATGTGGTATGACAAATTATGGCAGAACACAGTAGATCTGTTCCGTTCTATGGATATCCCGGTCCGTACACTTGAGTGCTGCTCCGGAGATCTGGCAGATCTGAAAGTAAAATCCTGTGACGTTGAGGCATGGTCACCAAGACAGAAGAAATACTTCGAGGTCGGAAGCTGCTCTAACCTTGGAGATGCTCAGGCAAGAAGACTTGGAATCCGTGTAAAAGACGCTGATGGAAACAAATATTTTGCAAACACACTGAATAATACTGTAGTAGCACCACCAAGAATGCTGATTGCATTTCTGGAGAACAATCTTCAGGCAGATGGTTCTGTAAGAATCCCAGAGGTACTTCGTCCATATATGGGTGGTATGACTGAAATCAAAAGGAAATAAAAATGCATCAATATCTGAATGCCATAGGATTTGGCAGCATGAAGTCAAAAAAAGAATTATATGAGATACTGGATAAAGTAGAACAGCAATATACGTGTCATGAGCTTGTATATCAGGACGAAGAATTAGATTTTTGTGAATATCAGAAGGAATTCGGACCTGGAATGGGGATATGTCTGTGCGGAGACATGGATTCTGTGGATAACTTTACGAAAAGATATTATTATCCATATTTTCTTGGAACAGGAATCACGTCCTATGCAGATATCACGATTGAGCGCAGAATGGACAGAGAGGCCTATGTAGGAATCTGTGAAGATGCAAAAATCGGAATTACGATTATATTTTATCTGCAAAATGTGCCACAGTATTTGAAAGAAAAGCAATTGAGCGGTAACAAGATGAACTATACATCTGTAACACTTGCAGGATTATGCGAGTCAGGGACTATATTGTTGCCGGTAAAGAAAGATCATTCACAAAAAGAACGACAGAGAGAAGAGGTGTATAACCGCATGCAGCTTCTCTCTGCTGCAAAATCCGGAGATCCCAATGCAATCGAGACGCTCACACTGGAAGACATTGATACTTACTCAAAGGTGTCAAGGCGACTGGTGACGGAAGACGTATTCAGCATTGTGGATACATACATCATGCCGTATAGTGTGGAGTGTGACCGATATTCCATATTAGGTGAGATTCAGGAACTCCATGAAATCGTGAATGAGTATACAGGGGAAAATGTTTACGTGATGAAATTAGACGTAAATGGCCTCGTATTTGACGTTTGCGTGCCGAGACAGGGACTTCTTGGGGAACCGGCAGTAGGACGCAGATTTAAGGCGAATATGTGGCTTCAGGGCTATATTAATTATTAGTATCTGACTATAAGATGATTATAAGACTGAAAATGTAAGATAACAAGAGAGCAGGGGATTACCTGCTCTCTTGTGTATTAGACGGTTATGTATCACACACTAAAATCATGAAACATCATCAGAAAACAACTTGATAAAATATAAATATACAGAATATTCTATGGAAATAATACAATTATAAATTAATTAAAATAAATATCATAAATAGTATTGACAAAATAAAACCTAGATGGTATTATATAGTCAATCCAAAGGAAAACAAAATATCAAATCAAAAAAGATTTAATATAAGATATGATCAAAAAAATTAAATGATAAAGAAGAACCAAAAAAGTTCAGTAAAAAAATTTAATGAAAAGATTAAATCGAAAATTAAATCAACAAATTTTAGATTAAGATAGAATAACCTAAAATAACCCAAAAGGTTAAATCGAAATTCGTATAAGAAGATTTGATAGAATAATTCCTTAGGAATCATCGATAGAAGTCCTGACGAGAAAGGGACGAACGAAATAGAAAGGAAGGAGGCTTAAACCGTTGGACAATTCAGAATCTATAAATAGTCAATATGTTGGTGGTATGGCAAATGGAAGTTCCCACAGAATAAGCCTTAACCATAGATCATAAAAATCCGGTAAGAAGATTGAATAAAAAAGATAAATCGGAGAAGAAAAGATAACCGGTATAAAAGAGAAAACATTTGCAGAACATATTGAGGATAAAGATACCGCAGTAATTCAAGGAATTAGAAGATGTGTAAAGAAACATCGAACTAATCGAGATTTATATAAAAAATGAGTTCTATAAAGAAGAGATGCTATAGACGGAATAGCTGGATGGTCGTAGAGTATATTGAAGAATCTCATGGAAGAGAATGATAGCGATAACTACTATGAGAAAGTTATAGATAGGGAATAGTAAGGAACTTCAATATAGAAGATGAGGGTTATATAAATCAAATCAATGAAGCGTAAATCGGCGACTTTGAATTACATGTTATAGTTCTAAAAGAAAGGAAAACAGGCAGGGAACAAGATCAACAGAAACCTCCGATAATAAAAAATATGAATATAATGAAATTTAATATAAAGTAGCCATTATAATTAAGGATAATTATAATGGCTACTTTAATGTGGAAAAAGGGCAGAAAATGTATTTGTCATCAAAGGTGGTAAATGCTGTGAAAAAATTATGAAATTAATTGAGTGGGATAACTCTTGATGATAATGTGGAAAAATACATGAATCAGAGACTATAACGTGGAAAACTAACAGGAGAGAAGAAAAGGAAGAACCAAGGCAATCAAAGTCCAAGGTTCTTCTTTTTATTTCTTCTTCGCAGCTTCCCAGTTATCCTTCCTTTTTTCTAATGTACAGATTTTATCCATGCATATCATTAAATCCCGTTTCATTGCCGTCGCTGACTGATATCGAGCTTTCGGGTCATTAGCACAGGCGGTCATTACAGTATCATAGAGGATTTCTTCAGACATTTTTTGTTTGATATTTGTTGCAATTCCCCAGCTTGACAGCTTTTGCTTCCAGTCCCATTCGGTATCTCCGTTCATACGCCGGTTTATCCGGTCTATGGAACTTTGAATTTCAGAAAAAGGCAGTTTGAAATCATTTGCCAGGTAATATAAAACCATACCAAGGGAATAAATGTCTGCGGTCTGGTCATAAGGCATTCCTTTGTAAACTTCCGGTGCCATAAAATCATAAGAGCCAATCACGGTCATAGTTCCTGAAATCTGCTGTCTGGCAACACCAAAATCTCCCAGTTTAAAGTAACCTTTTGGGGAGACCATAATATTTGCCGGCTTGATATCACGATGAATGATATTTTTTGCATGACATACTTCTAAGGCATTGCAAATATCAATTCCCAACTTCACAATTTGTTTTCTTGTAAGTCCATTACATTCGTCTGCAAAATCCATCAGATCTTTCAGATATTCCATCTGGATATAAAGCTTCCAGTAATTTAACTCCGGCATTTTTTCCGTACAGCTTCCTTTCAACTGCACAATCGTCTTCATTCCCACAAATGATTCTAATAGATTCACTTCTTGTGTCATCTGGTCGAATCGCTGCGCGTAGCTTTTTCTGGCTTCGTCCCAATCCTTGGTAAATTCATACCGTACCGTATTGTTATCCAATGTCCAGTTTATAATTTTCAGGGCCGAAACCTCTTCATTTTCCGTTCCTTTATCTTTTACTAGTTTATAAACAGAACCGTAAGAACCATGACCTAATTCTTCTGTAATCTCATAGCCGTTCTCGCTCCACTGTATTGGTAATTTTGGAAATGTCATCTTTTTTGTTCCTTTTATTTTAGAATTGCGATTTTAATTAAAAAGCTGATACTTTTTCATTATATTCTGGATGATTGAAAATTACTAGATTAGATACCAAAATGAACTTTAAACTTTAAAATAATATACAGGCAATGATGAAAGCAATAATACTCTTTGCAACTGTCCACAGATCTCGTTTGATGGCTCTGTCCCTTTCAGGACTGTCGTAATTACCTTTGATTGTGGTGATGATATCTCCGAGTGTGGCTAAAAACAAAAATTTGAGAAATTCATAAATACTGTAAATAAATAAACCATATACAATGATCATCGTAAACTCCTTTCCAATCCTTTGGATTGCTGCATTTGTAATCTGATGACGTTATTGTAAAGGATTCGAATAGTGATTTTGTAATGACAACGGAATCCATAAATTTTCCGCCACAGGAGGAAGTGTGTTGAAAGGTTGTCAGAGGACTGATACAATGTCATATATAATATATTGTGAATACATTGTGGAGGAAAGATTTTGATGAGAAATCTACAATTTCCGGAGCTGCCAAGACAGTGGAGTTCTCATGGATATGAAATTGATGAACTACTGGGGCAAGGCTCTTATGGAGCTGTTTACCGCATGGTGAGAAATAAAGGAACGGATCAGGAAGAATATTGGGCTTTAAAAGTTATCGAGAAAAATCTTACAAAAAAAAGAATCAGATTCCAATATCGTAATGACATAGCGGCCGCGAGAAGAGATTTTGGTAAGGAATTTAACAAGCTTGCAAGGAAAGTTAATATATTGGAATCATTTATGGATGAGAAGCATATTGTCCAAATTAAAGGCAGTTGTCTGGAAAAAATGCCGGAGGAAAATTACTGGCGTGCCTACATACAGATGGAATATCTTACGGAGCTGATGGACTATGCTTATCCGGAGGAAGAGGATTTAGAGAGTAGTAATTTGGAAAGCAGCGATTCACAAAATCAGGATTTCAAATTTACAGAGGAACGCATGAATCAGGAGGAAATCATCCGGCTTGGAATTGAAATCTGTCAGGCGCTGGAGGTCTGCCATAAGGAAAATGTATTGCATCGGGATATTAAACCGGAGAATATTATGGTTGCGAAAGACGGAACTTTTAAACTTGGCGATTTTGGTCTTGCGAGAGAGTGGGATGATGGATCGATGACAGTAATTGGTACGAGAAATTATATGGCACCGGAAGTATATAATACATTTTATGATAAAAGTGCAGATATTTATTCGCTGGGAATGGTACTATATTATTTTGCAAATGATATGAGGCTGCCATTTTGGGACCTCCATGATTCAGTTGCTCAGATGAATGCTCGTTGTAAGGGAGAATTGCCGGAGCCCAAGATAGCATTTGAACCGCTGAGAAGAATTATTTTAAAAGCATGTGCCTTTGAACCGAAAGACCGTTATCAGTCTGCGGCAGATATGAGAGCAGATCTGGAAAATGCAAAAAGTATCGGAAATAAGGAAAAGGAGATAAGAAAATATGTCTAAGGAAAATATGTCCAAGAAAAATATACTGGATTACGATGAGGAGAAAACAATCCGTCCACAGAACTTCACGCTTACAGCTATGAAGGAATTTTATGATACGATTGAGTCAGATCAGTTCCAGGGAGCGAGTGAAGATACGATCTATAAGTATCTGACGAACATCATGGAGATTGTATCATTTAAAGACTTTTTGAGAAGATATATTTATGAATATGCAGGGATTAAAGAAAACTTTAATCAGGTCACAAATTATCCTGAGCTGCTGTTGGAAATCTTTGCGAGAAACGATTGCTATGATTCGAACGATGTAGAAGAAAAAAAGAAATTAAAGAAAAAAGCGAACCGCTGGCTGACATCAGAGAGTGTAAAGCGTGAGAATATGTTTTATATCGGATTTGGACTGGATATGAATGATAAACAGATTTCTGAATTCCTGACACTGGTATTAAAGGAGCCGGATTTTGATTTTACGAGTCCTTCGGAAACGATTTACTGGCACTGCAGGTATAATGGAAAGTCTTGGATGGAGGCGCAGAAGCTTCTTGAAGCTTATGAGAATCAGGCAGAAGATCCGTCCATTCGGGAGAATCATATGTGGCAGGCAATGCAGAATGACCCGAAAATGTATGTGAGCAGCGAGGAAGGTCTGGAGAAATATTTACATTATCTGAAACAGCTTGGCGTTGCAAAAAAACGTGAGACACAGGCGCGGGAAGTGTTTATGAGACTGTACGAGAGAGCGCAGAAGCTGTGTGCAAAGCATTTGAACTGTTATCCGGATTTGATTGAAAAAGATGGAAAACAGGCGGAACTGAAAGCGGAAGATATCAATCCGTCCAGAATGGAGAGCATATTGTATAGTGGAGTGGCTGTAACAGATAATGGTAATCTGATGTCCTTTGCAAAGCTGAAAGAACAGTTCAAGAGCAAACGTCTGAGCCGTGCCAGAATCAATGGAATTTTAGGTGGTAAGCCGATTGAGCGATTTGATCTGATTACACTGATTTTCCTGATTTATGCATTGGACGAAGAAAAACTGACGAAAAGTGCACCGGCACGTTTTAATGAATTTGTAGATGAGACCAATGATTTGTTAATAGAAGCGGGAATGATCGAGTTATATCCGGTCAACCCGTATGAGGCATTTGTCATGATGTGTGTCGTATCAGAAGATCTGTTAGATACATTTGCAGGAGTATGGGAGAAGTCATATGACGAAGAATAAGGAAAAGTTGGTGAAAGTGGAAGCGGTATGTACCAGCATGACCGGCGAGTTCCGGGACACGAACGAAGACAATTTTTATTTTAACGGGCAATACATGGATTCGGACGGGGGAATTGCGCTGCGTCTGACGTCAGGAGAGCCGGAAGAAGTGGAACCGGAGGAAGAAGAACTGTCTGAAGAAATGTTGCAGATTATTGAAGAGAGTTATAGAGAAGCGGAAGAGAATGGGGAGATTCCGGATTTCGATGATTTCGATGTGGCAGAATTACTGGAAGATAATCCTATAGGTGAAATCCTTCATGCGCCAGAGGCTGATGTGTCAGGTAAATGGGTTGCTGTGTTCGACGGAATCGGCGGCCTGCCGTGCGGAGAGATGGCTTCGTATATTGCGGCAGTGACACTTGCGAAGGCAGAATGCCCATGGAGATCGAGAGAAGAGGCTGACTATGAAGCATGTATGTGGAAAATTGCAAAAGCAATGGAAGCCAATCTTATAAAATGGAAGAAAATGCAGAAGGTAAGACAAACGGGGACGACCATGGCGGCGTTAAAGTTCGGTCGGAATTACATTTTCGGAATGTCTCTTGGAGATTCCAGAATTTACCGGCTGCGTGAAGGGAAGCTTGCGCAGTTGTCCACCGATCATACTTACCGCCATCCGGGGCATATACGAAGTGCGCTGGTCGGTTATATCGGAACGGAGTATGCAGATGATTTTAAAAAGATGGATTTCTACAAGCTTGAATATCAGAAAGGTGATAAGTATCTGCTTTGTACAGACGGTGTGACGGATATGGTGAAAGATGAAGTCCTGGAAGAAATCTTGCAGATGCCGGTAGCAGAAGCACGTGGAAAAATGGTCGATGAAGTCAACCGCATGGGAGCGGAAGATAATGCAACGTTTATTATTGCGAAGGTTGTGTAGAAGATGAGAAGGTACCCTTCCCGGTTACAGATGTGAAAATGTGATGTAGTAAGATAGAGACATAAACAAAGAAACACATGAAAACAAACACATTTGAACATATATTTTCAATCGAAAATGAAAACAAACCTGGGAGGGTACATTTATGTTAAGAGAAAAAGCTTTTGATTTCTGGAAAACTTATATCGGACTTATGACAAAGGGCGGAGTTGACGTCACGATGACAAATCCGGCAGTAACCTTTACAGCTGATGCAAAGGCCGGAGAGTATGATGACATAAGCGATGAAGAATACTATGAACTTCTGGACTTTACAGAAGAACTTGCAAGCTTCTGGAAGAAAAACCGGGAAGCGACAGCCGGGGCGGTTCTCCTTGAAGCACTGGTCAATACAGATTTAAGTCTCAGCGAAACAGATAAGCTGGCTCAGCTTCTTGCTGAAGCATCAGAACGTAAGACTTATAAGTATATAAAGCCAGAGCCGGAGTTCGAAACAACTTTTGATAAGACGCCATTTGACGAAGGCGAAGTCGAATGGACACCACAGATGATCTACGAATATTTGGACGAGAATGTCTACAGACAGGAGAATGCAAAAAAAGCAGCAGCAATCATGCTCTACAATCATTTGAAAGGACGCAGACGGAATATGATTCTTGCCGGACCGACCGGATGTGGTAAAACAGAAATCTGGCGCTCCCTTCAGAAGAGATTCCCGTTCATCAAAATCGTGAATGGTCCTCAGATTGCCTGTGACGGCTGGAAAGGCAGCTATCACGTAAAAGATATTTTCCTTGAGGAGCCTGCCGAAAAAGTGAAAAAAATGCTGATTGTCATCGATGAGGCAGACAAGCTCTTTGAGCCATCGATCGGGTCGGCCGGAGTAGATTATTCCCGAAAAATCCAGAATGAATTTCTAAAGATTATGGACGGAGATAAAGTTGATTTCGTCTCAGAAGGCAATGATGCCAAAAAGACGACAATTGATTGCAGTCATGTTTCATTTGTCTTCTGCGGAAGTTTTGAGACGCTGCTTCAGAACCGTGAAGACAAACCGGCAACCATCGGATTCTTCCAGAACACAGCTCCTGATGAAGAAGCAGAGTCAATCACAATCGAAGATCTCGTTGAGTACGGAAATGTCCGTCGGGAGATTGCAGGACGTATCCAGCAGATCGTAGCGTTAAATGCTCTGACCGTCGATGATTTTGAGCACATTCTGAACAGCAGAAAACAGATGTCCCCGATTCGTCAGCTTGAGAAGCTGTATATGGTGAATCTTTCCGTAGACGATAAGACAAAACGAATCCTGGCAGAAAAAGCTGCCGGAAAAAATCTCGGATGCCGTTACATGCGATCTCAGATTCAGAGCATGCTGGATGAGAAGATGTTCGACGATCCGGATTGCCGAAATTTCAAACTTTCACTTGTGGAAGAGAAAGAAGAAGGACTTCCGTGGTGCGCAGCGTAGCCCACGGAAATCCCTGGTATTGAAACAGAAAGTACATGACATAACAGTAAAAAGGGAAAAAAACATAGTTTACTTGCACAATGTTGTAAGGCTATAAAAGAACAAGATAAAATCATACTACATAGGAGATAAAAAATTATGGAACAGAACAATTATCTGGAATTTGAAAAATCTAAAGCAGCAGTTTATACGATTATGGAAGCTTGCTTTCAAGATGTATTTGATCTGGAAGATGATGAATTGGGAAGTTTTCATGATGAAATTGACGAATATATGAACCAGAATCAGAAAGGCAGCTGGCTTCCGGAAAATCAGATGATTACAGACCGTTTTTATGAGTGGCTGTTTGAAGAACTCCCGTACTTTTATGTGGGACTTCTGACAAGACCGGTTCTTGTAAACTGGTTATTTAAAGTGATGTATGAATCTGAAAAAAAGAATAATAAAATGCAGGCTTATGAAGTGAATCCAGAATTTGTTGACAGATCTTTCCCAACAGAAAAAAGTGCTGTACATGAGGTTGATTTTATTAAATATGACGGCGTATACAAGGTTGACTTCACAAAATATGATGAAGAGTTATATCATACATTTGCAGATAAAATCAGCGAAGGACTTCATCGGATACAACCATTAAATTCAGTACTCAGTGTCTGTTGTGGTACGATGTCAGATCAATATAAGATAATGATTCGTTTTATTGTGGGACATTTTCTTGAGCTGCTTTTCCTTCTGATGCATGATTTGAAAGTGTATATAATGTTGGATAATCATTTGGAAAATATTCGAATAGAAATAAACTGCATGCTTGATCCATTGGGATGTGAGGAGCCGCCTGAATGGGAGGAATAGAAAAGCCTGCGGCAGCAAAGCCGCAGGCGCTGGAATGTGCCGAGGCACATTCTTAATTCTATAACTAATTCTCTACAATACTCTGTTTTAATATAGTGAACATCTTTTCCGCATCTAATGGTTTTGCAATGAATCCATTCATTCCAGCCTTTTGAGTCATCTCAATATCTTCGTCAAAGGAATTTGCGGTCATGGCAACGATAGGTGTGGTTGCTTTTTTCGGGTTTTCCATCTGCCTTATCTTTGCGGTTGTATCATAGCCATTCAAGATCGGCATCTGAATATCCATAAGAATCAGATCATAGTATCCGTCATCTGATTCTTCCAGTTTATCAAAACATTCCTGGCCATCTTTGACCCAGTCGATCAGAAATCCTTCTTCTTTCAGTAGTTCCATCGCAATTTCAGCATTTAATTCATTATCTTCTGCAAGAAGAATACGTTTTCCAATATTTTTATCGGTCATAAACGTTTGCTCTGGCAGTTCTTTTTTGCATACATCTTCTTCAGAAGCAAGTTCCAGTGGGACTTCTACTGTAAATTTTGTTCCTTTTCCCGGCTCACTTTCCACATGAATCCTACCATTCATCAGTTCCACAAAGGATTTCACGATAGAAAGACCAAGACCTGTACCGCTGACTTTATTCTCCGTAGCTGTATGTTCTCTGGAAAATTCATCGAAGATATGAGGAAGATATTCCGGAGCCATTCCAATTCCAGTATCTTCGCAGACAAATACATACCGTGCTTTTTTATCATCGAAATTCGTCTCATTAATAGTCACATGAATCGCATGACCGTCAGGAGTATACTTGATGGCATTGCTCATGATATTTAAATATATTTCCTGGAGCTTTGTCTTATCACAAAATGCATATTTATGTTGAACATTTGCATCGATAGAACAGTGGATACCTTTCATTTGGATAGCAGATTCTAATACTGTATTTACCGAATAAAATAATTCGCTCAAATTTGCTGCTTCTGTTTTTAATATAGCAGTTTCGCTTTCAATACGCGCCACTTCCAGAACCTGATCGATGATTCTCATCAGAATGTTGCCGGAAGACTTAATCTTTCCCAAATATTCTCGTACCTTTTCTTCGTTGTCAAGATTCTTTCCGAGAAGATCTGAAAAACCAATGATCGCATTCATCGGGGTTCGGATGTCATGGCTCATATTAAACAGAAATCGAGTTTTTGCCTCACTTGCTTCTCTTGCCTGTTCAGCGGACTTTTTCAGTTCCACTGCATACTGGTTTTCACGATATTTTTTACTGCGCACCTGATTAAAAATAGTGGCGCCCATTAAGGACGTTATACAGGAAACGGCAATAACAGCAATCCATTGATAAATGGAAATCCAGCCTTCGTCTGGTACAATATCTACATACCATGTATCATTAGGAATTTCGCATTCTACTGTAAGGCTGTTCTTAGGTATGTGTTCCTGACTTTGAGTCAGAACAACTCGGCTGCCTGTAGTTTCATCAGTTGTCCATATTTCATAGCAATAGGAAGCTTCATTTAATCGGTCCAAACCTATTTCATCTATAAATTTATCCCAGTCAATGACCATAATCACAAATCCCCAAAAAGAGTCATTGTCAATAGAATCGCTTTTATAAACCGGATGGAACAGTAAAGCACCGGTTCCTCCCTGTTTTAATTTATATGGACCGCCAAGTGTATAGTTTCCGGTTTCTTTCGCACGGTTTGCATCTTCCTTACGGTTATGATCTGTCAGCATATTTATTCCAAAGGCTTTCTCATTTTCCTGCTGTGGAAAAACATCAGTAACAACTCCATTTGGTGCAAGTTCAAAAGCTTTCACAATACCATTCTCATTTGGAAGCATTTCCGCCAATTCTGAAAATGAAGTCTGATCCAGGTTATATCCTGCGAGAACTACATTTCCAAGAAACTCTGAAAGTTCAACATACTGATTCAATTGTGCATTGATTCGTCTTACTGTACTTTGGGCAGTATAAGTGGCGGCTGTTTTTTTTCCTTTTTCTATGTTCTTTAAATTAATATATCCAAAAAGAAAGGATGCAATAAAAACAAGTAATCCAACAATCAAACTGTATTTTTTTATTTGTTTAGAAGCGCTACTTCTTTTTTTCATTCGCGGTTGCCTCGTCATCTTCAATCATTTAAAATTACGTTAAGAACTAATTGCATTTTACACCAATATTTCCATTGTACGCAAGGAAAACGTTGTCAGTACAATAGAAAAACGTCCTATAACTTTTGGGCAAAATCTATTCAAATTTTTTACTTCTGTGATATAATGCTTTATTATAAAAACATTAGATAGATAAAACGAGGTAAATCAGGTGAAGAAAAAAACGCTTGTGCCTCTTATCGTTTTTTTACTGGGCATATGCCTTGTTAGTTTAGTTGTATACAAAACAGATACCCATGAAAAAGAGCAGAGCCGCACAACAGCACAATTAAATGTAACAACCTATGGGGAACGTATAAAGAATGAGATTACAAATGGAATAGAGATTACAGATGTTCTGAAACAGCTTTTGATCAGTGAAAATGGAGAAATCAATCAATTTGACACAATTGCAGAAAATATTATGTCGGATTCTGTTGAAAGCATACAGCTTGCTCCGGCTGGCATTGTAACGGATATTTATCCGGCCGAGGGAAATGAGACAGGTAAGATTGATCTGATTCATGATAAAGACCGTGGTGAAATTTCCATATATGCAAGAGATCATCATACAATCGTTACACAGGGGCCTTTTGAATTGAAACAGGGGGGATATGGAATTGCTGTCCGCAATCCTATTTATCTGAAAGATGAAAACGGACAGGAATATTTTTGGGGATTTACCATTGTTATCCTTCGTGTTCCGGATATTTTTTCAGATGCAACAAGTGCACTTTCGAAGTTTGGATATGAATATAGTCTTTCAAAAACGGATAATCCATGGAGTGATCATTATAAAGTTGTTTATCAGTCAGATCATCAATTAACGGATCCGGTTTCTTATGACTTTATGATAGGAGAGGAGAACTGGAAGTTTGAAGTAACGCCTGAAAATGGCTGGGGAAACAATACATTAATAGCAGTAATCGGTGTTTTCTTTATTGCGATTACCTTGCTTTTGGCAGTTCTTACCCGGGTATGGCTGGTATCAAAAGAAAATAAAAACAAATTTCAAATACTGGCGCACACAGATTCTCTTACAGGTATTTACAACCGCTATGGATTCGATGAACTGGCAGAACAGATGATTACTAAAAATCCGGAAGCAAAATTTGTGGCTGTACTCCTTGATATTGATGATTTTAAGTTTGTTAATGATATCTATGGTCATGTCTATGGAGACAATGCATTAAAGAGTCTGGCAGACAGTATGAAAGCTTTTTTCCCGTCTGGTGCGTTATTAGGAAGAAACGGCGGCGATGAGTTCGTTATTCTTTTAAAAGATTATTCCTACGATGATGTAAAAGAGAAGCTACAGCAATTCACTATGGCTCCAAAGACATTTTCATACAAGGGAAAAGAACATCAATTTTCTATTTCTCTTGGATATGCGGAATATCCGACATTTGCGTCTAATCGTTCACAGCTTATGCGCTGTGCAGATGCAGCCCTTTACGAAATAAAACTTCATGGGAAAAATGGCTGTATGGCTTATAAGGAAGGGCTTGAATTAAGGGCTCGTAAACAACGTGGATTTGCATTCAAGGATATCTCCGAGAACCTTCCAGGAGCATTTATCATATACAGAGCAGACAAAGAAGATGACGAACTCTTTTATGCAAATCAGGAGTTTCTTCATATGGCCGGGTATAAAGATATGGATGAACTATTCAGACTTACAAAGAAAAGTTTCCGCAACCTGATACGCGAAGATGAGCAGAAGAAGATAGAAGCAAGCATTTGGGAACAGATTGATAATGGCAATGAAAATGATTATATCCACTTTCATTTACGAAGAGCGGATGAATCGTATCTGTCTGTGCTTGACCATGGGAGAATTGTTGAGAGCCAGCAATATGGCAAAGTATTTTATGTATTGTTCATGGACTGGGAGGATATGAATAGTCATTACAGTGAAAAATTTTCCGGATAATCAAAGGAAATATTGTAAAAAATATTGTTGTAAATAGAAAAATCCTGCTCATATTCATATATTGAACAGGATTTTTCTATTACGCTGTTAAATATTCCGTTTTACTGGAAGTTGACTTGCCTATTTTCTTAAAATCTCATGTGGAGCTTCTATTTCATTTGCCAAGGTATGTTCTGTTAATTCTGACAAGTCCATGTTTTGCCAGCCATACCGGATAATGGATATAATCATAGATTTTTCATAATATCTTTTAGCTTTTGTTAAATTTAGCTCCAGAAATCTGTTTTTTGACTAAGACCGATGTCTGCGCTTTTAAAAACCGGGTTGATTTCTTGTTTTAACTGTACTTCATAATCTTGGATCGCTTTAACTGCAATTCCTGATAAAATCAGAATAACCGGAATGTTAATGAGCGCCATAACACCCATCAGTACATCGGAAAGATCCCACAAAAGAGACATCTCCATTCCTGCTCCCAGAAAGATTGCAAGTGCCGATACCAGTCTGAAGCCTTTCATAAAAGCTTTTCCCGGCTGTTTTTTGTGAATGTAGATTAAAAGATTGTCACAATAGAAACAGTTCCCAAGCAGAGTTGTAAATGCAAAAAATACCATTGCAACTGTAATAAAGACCGGCCCGAAAGAACCAAGTGATTCCTGAAGTGATGCCTGCACCCATGGTGCTCCCTGCAATTCTTTTGCCGGATCGATTCCAGATGACATACACATCATAGCTGTTGCTGTACAAAGCAGCAAGGTATCAATAAATACGGATAACATCTGTACCAGCCCCTGTTTTACCGGATGGCTGACATTTGCCGCAGCTGATGCATTCGGAGCCGAACCGATACCTGCCTCATTGGAATAGAGACCCCGGCGGATTCCCTGCATCATGGCCGAACCGGAAAATGCTCCGAAAATTGCTTTAAAATCAAATGCTTCTTCAAAAATGCGCACAAACATTGCAGGCACATTCTGAATATTGATAATTACTACCAAAAGTGAAATCCCAATATACGCAATCCCCATTACCGGTACAACCATTGATGTTACTTTTACGATACGTGATCCGCCGCCAAGCAGACACCAGCCTGTCAGCACTGCCAAAATTCCACCGATGATCCAGGGACTTATCTTTGCTTCATAAAAGGAAAATACTGAAAATGTAGACTGCAGATTATAAGATGCCAGCATATTAAATCCAAATG
Organism: Dorea formicigenerans; assembly: GCF_025150245.1. Lineage (NCBI taxonomy): Bacteria > Bacillati > Bacillota > Clostridia > Lachnospirales > Lachnospiraceae > Dorea > Dorea formicigenerans. The sequence continues at coordinate 3,161,980 of NZ_CP102279.1, read as the reverse complement.
CGTAGGTTAAAATCATTGCAACGCAGAAAACAATTGCCAGTGGGCGACAATGAAGTGCCGCTTCAATATAGTAAGCCGGTCCTCCATAACAGCTTCCGTCTTCTCCTTTTTTCTTATAAATCTGTGCCAATGTACTCTCAATCAGAGCAGATGCACTTCCGATGATCGCAATCACCCACATCCAGAATACAGAACCAAATCCTCCTATACAAATCGCCGATGAAACTCCGACAATATTTCCCGTTCCCACACGGGATGCTGTTGAAACCATAAGTGCCTGAAAAGAGGAAATTGCCTTTTTATCCTCCGGCTTTTCCATTACGGATCCACAAGCTCTCTTAAATAATCTTACCTGCGGAAATCTTGTGCGGACTGTAAAATACACTCCCGCACCAATCAGTATAATGACCAGCAGCTTGCTGTACATAAAAGAACTGATTGTACTAATAATCGTTTGAAACATACCTTCTTCCCTTTCTATATTTTTGTCAATATATTAAAGGAAAGAAGGTGGATTTGCAAGCTTTTTCGTATTTTCCTCTGTTGATTGGTAACAGTTCAGCCTTATTATTTTATCAGAAAAGGTAAGAGATAAAACGGTTTCAACAATAGAAGAAACATTCCTTGATCACGGATAGTGGGAAGTGTATAGCCGAACAGCAGGGTGTTCGTTGTGAAGTGAAATTTGTTCGCCGATGCTTCTCCGTATATATCTATTACTTACAAAACTCAAATGCTACATAGTACACATAATCATTTTTTGAAAGAAAATCTGTTTGGCTATTTATAAAATTGTCTAAAGTTGGAACATTCATTTCGTCATTATCATAAACAAAAGCAATGAGTGGTTGCTGCTTATTATATTTAATGTCTACGACATTTTTTATTTCAGTTGCTGCTCTGCCATAGTATTCTTTATCTTCTACATTTTCTAAAACAGGAAATTCAGTTGACAACTTATTACCATCTCCAGAAATAATTAACTTAATTATATAATTATTGAAATCAGGTACCATTACAATTTCACCACTTTGGGGCGAACTAATATCTTCAAATCCCATTTCAACTTTGTCCTGATCAATCAATTTTCCTGATTCGTATCGATAAATATGTAATCTAAGTTTTTTATATTCATCCGTTGTGATAAACTTGTAGACAAATGCTCCATCCGGTCCGGCAAGCAGTTCTGCGGTCTGAATTTCTATGCTATCCTTTGCAACAGGAGAAATATAATTCTGTGGTTTTTTCAAACGGTATATGGCAAATCCAAGTACTGATAACGCAAAAATAGATATAACTAATAATATATATTTCATAACCTTTAGACATTTCTCTTTATTTATATTGTCTTTGATTACTTCAATAATATTTGTTTCTGACTTCTGAATCAAATTCTCTTGGGCTATATCTTCTCCCGCCAGAAACTCATTGAGGCTAATACCAAGAATTGAACAAAGTTCTTTATAAACAGATACATCCGGAAGGCAAACTCCTCGCTCCCATTTAGAAACAGACTTATCACTCATACCTAATTTTTCTGCCAGTTGCTTTTGGGTCATCCCCAATGACTTTCGCTTACTTGCAATATATTTTCCAATTTTAATAAGATCCATCCAGTTACCCCCTTTTTTATATTAATCGTACTCTATTTTAGAGGAAAAACATACCCCTCGAAGGTAGAATATGTTTTTTAAGCCAAATGTTAGCTGGAAATTGCTTTTTTTTATGGAATTTTGAATCCATAGTTTCCACTTTCAAAAAATAAAAAATTTTGTGCTTTTGAAAGCGACATCTTGCATATACTATTAGCAGACAGTATACTAAGTACAACGAAGCGGTTTCGAAAAATAAAAAAAACTTCAATTTTTGAAAGTGGGTGACTAAATGAAAACAATCACAAGAGCAAAATATCTCGATAGAATCATTGAACTGAATGGCACTCCTGACATCAAGATTATCACGGGTATTCGTCGATCTGGTAAGTCCAAATTGATGCAGGCGTATATTGCGTATCTGAAAAGTAACTTTGAAAACATCAATATTATCTTCATTGACTTCATGGATTTAATGTATGAAGAAATCAAGGAATACCATGCCTTACACGCCTATGTGGAAGAACATTATCAGGAAGGCAAAACGAACTACCTGTTTGTGGACGAGGTTCAGATGTGTCCCAAGTTTGAGCTGGCAATCAACAGCCTGTACTCTAAGGGAAAATACGACATCTATGTAACAGGCTCTAATGCTTTCCTGTTGAGTGCGGATCTGGCAACTCTGTTTACCGGACGCTATATTGAAATTCATGTGTTTCCTTTCAGCTTCCAGGAATATTGCCAATTTTATGATGATATTAGTGACAAAGATAAGCTCTTTGATGAGTACGCTATCAAGGGCGGTTTAGCCGGTTCCTATGCTTATAAAACTGAAAAAGACAGAACAAACTATATAAAAGAAGTCTACGAAACCATTGTTACACGGGACTTAGTACAGAAATATGCTCTGCCGGACACTTTGGTTTTGCAGCGTCTGAGCGAGTTCTTGATGGACAATATCAGCAATCTGACTTCTCCTAACAAGGTCAGTCAGCTGCTGACAGCAAATGAGACTCCAACCAATCATGTAACCGTCGGCAAGTACATTAAGTATTTGTGCAATGCTTTTGTATTTTATGATATTAAGAGATACGACATCCGAGGTAAGAAATACCTTGAAAGCTCTGAAAAGTTCTATTTGTGTGACAGCGGTATTCGATATGCAATACTGGGAAGCAGAAATATGGATTATGGCAGAGTATATGAAAACATCGTTTGCATCGAGCTTCTTCGCCGTGGATATGATGTTTATGTCGGCAAGCTCTATCAAAAGGAAATCGACTTTGTTGCTCAGAGAGGCGGCGAGAAGATTTATATTCAGGTCAGCGACAACATTTCCGGGCAGGAAACATTTGAGAGAGAATACTCTCCTCTGCTTCAGATTCGAGATGCTTATCCGAAAATGATTATTGCCAGAACCAAACATCCCCAATATAGTTATGAAGGAATCGAAATTCACGATATAGCTGATTGGTTACTACAAGAATAAGCAGGGCGAAATATCTTTTACGAGTCTTCTTGCGAGTTTTTTAATACCACTCGTAAGAAACTCGTAACATTAGATTTTTCAGTAAAGAAAAAGAGCATATGGAATTGAATCCATACACTCTATGATTACTGGAACTTTATTTCATTTTTAATTCAACAAACTTGAATTGAGATTTCATGTATTCCAAGGGATTTAATAATTGTTATATTTTATTATCAAATATCTCTCAAGCCTTTGAAAACACTAAGTTTGGCGCAGGTGAGCTTTCCCTTATTGTTTCCCTTGTGTTATATCGTCCCACCAGTGTTTACGAACTCTGATAAGGGCAAATACAAGGGCAAAAAAACTGATAACACATTATAGCACAAAATGAAAATGACATGGTGAACTGATTGAAACGCTTCTGATTTTTGTAAGAAATGATTGATTGAATGATAAGGAGATTTGATACAATGAGAACAATATTTGCAGAATACAATCCACAACGTAATAGTGTTGATGTTTATACCTCTGCGAGCTATATGCTCCGCATTGACTGTTGGGAAGCAGAAAAGGATTTAAAAACTACGCCTGGCTCAGATTGTGCATTAAATGCACTTGCAATTGATGAACCGCTTGAATATGTACGATTATATCTGGATGGGAATATGCAGATGTGGGTAGATGCGGAAGATTCATTGGAAATCTTTTAAAATAATCCAAACTTACGTCAGCTACCACATACATGTAAGTTGTCATCTGTTTGTGTAATCACTAAAAACATTGACTTTAAAAATCAAAGCCGCCGTTATATAAATACATGAAATTGAATCTGCTTTGCGACGGCTTTTTCTTTTACCATTTGTAAAAATAGAAATAATCAATATAGTTCAGGCACTTTTCTTTTAAAGATAAGTAGTGTAGCAATGACGGTAACAATAGCAACTAAGATAACTTGCATTATGGACTCCTGATTGGTTGTGTTTTTGGTGATAATAACTTGCCGTAACACAATAACAATCAAAGAAGTAACGATTGTTGCAGGAACAGATTTTCTGATCATGCCAATAATAAATGACCACAGAGACAGCACCATACATATAATCACAGTGGTTATTGCCATTGGTATCCATGTTCGGAGCATTGATGGTTGAAATGTTCCCTCCAGCATATTAAAGGATTTATCCGCAAATATAATATAACTGCTACAACAGATATATCCAATCGTCATTGAAATCGCTGTATAAACCATGATTATAGTTAATTTGCTGGCAATCAATTTTATTCTGTTTAAAGGATAAGAAAACATAATCGTAATTGTTCGATGATTATATTCTCCAATAACCAGCTTTGCCGTTAAGACCGACGAGTACACAAGAAAAATGAATGACATCAATAAGCCAATGACAAGGTATGTGCTTTCAAATGTGTCTTTGACCTGTTTGGGGTCTGTCATGCTATCCCATAAAGATATTGTAATGAAAAGGATGCTGAAAAGAATTGCTGCAAACATAAAGATAATATTTTGTGCAATACCAAATTTTTTCAGTTCCAGTTTGATCAAATGTGTCATCTCATTTTTCCTCCTCTGTAAGCTGGAAAAAGAAATCTTCCAGTGTGTCTTGCTTGCGTCCCATGCTCTCCAAACCAATCCCGTTCTCAATGATGGCTTTTGACAGAGTTTTACCTGAAATATCAGAATCATAAATGTGGATAAATTCTTTATCTAATACACTAAAATTCGTGATTCTCATGTTTTCAAGCAGTGCAGCAACACGAGTCACATCGTCAACCTGCAAGCTGATATAATCTGTTTGATGCTTATGGATTTCTTCGATAGGTAATTCTGTTAAGAGTTTTCCGTGTTGAATAATTCCAATCGTATCAGCAAGAAGATCCACTTCGGATAGAATGTGGCTGGATATAAAAATAGTTGTTCCATCTTCTTGATTTAGCCGTTGAAAAAGAGTTCGCATTTCACGAATACCCTCAGGGTCTAAAGCATTGATCGGTTCGTCTAAAATCAAAAATTCTGGCTTTGCCAGAATAGCTCTTGCAATAGCAAGTCGTTGTTTCATACCCAACGAGTAATGACAAACTTGTTTTTTCTCGACATTCTGCAAGTCCACCAAATGCAAAACCTCATCGATTCGTTCCTTGTTGGGAAATCCCATATACTCACAGTGCAGCTCTAAGTTTTGTCTGGCAGTCATTTTATCGTAAAAGTATGGATTCTCAATAATAGAACCAACCTTTTTGAATATTTCATAACTGTGACTGGTAACTTTTTCGCCTAAAAGCTGAACCTCTCCAGCATCTGGCTGGATAAGACTCAAAATCATTTTCATAACCGTGCTTTTTCCTGCGCCGTTTGGACCAACAAAGCCATATATTGCCCCTTTAGATATATGCATATTTACATCGTCTACAACAATATTATCTTTGTAGGCTTTTCGCAAACCTACGGTTTCCATAATATAATCCATTTTGTGTGCCTCCTTTATAGCTGCCATTATACAAAATGGACTTCTCTTTTCTCTGTCATAAATCTAACGATTTTCTAACTTTTTCAAGATGATTGAGAAAATAGTTTGCTCATTTTGTACACTATAAACTTCTAAGTCTGCCCCAATTTGTTCAGCAAGACATTTTGAAATTGAAAGCCCCAAACCACTGCCGGAAGTTTTTCGGGCTGTTGTATAATTCCTTTCAAAGATCTGTTTTTGCTGCTGTGGTGATATCCCATCTCCTCGATCTTCTATTTCAATAATGTTTTTTCCATTTGATGTGGTGAGCCTTAAAGAAATATACTTACCATCACCACCATGTCGGATGGCATTGTCTATCAGATTTTTTAAAATGCGTTGTAACGCCTCGTTATCTGTATAGGCAAAAATCGGTGTATCCGGTATCTGAATATTGACTTCAAATTGTTTCTGTTCAAGAAGGTCATAGTAGTCCAAAATTGTGTCTTGGCAAATCCTTGATATATTTTCCTTTTTCATTTTAATAGAAAAATCTCCAGAAGTTATTTTAGACATTGTAAAATAGTCGTTAATTGTTGAGATTAAATCATCAGCCTTTTGGTCTATTTTAACAGCCATAGCATGAACATTTTCAGATGCAGAGTAAGTGTTTGTTATATTGGAAAGCATTTCACTATTTCCTTTTAGAACAGTGAGTGGAGTTCGGATGTCGTGAGAGATGTTTGTAAGGACTTTCGCCATTGCCTGTTTACTCTGCTCAAATTGTGACTTTTTTGTATAAAAATCCTGAAGCAGCTTATTAAGTGCAGCGCTTAATTTCTTGATACTATCATTATCTGTAGGTACAAGTACAAAGCCATTTTCAGAAATGACAGAAATAGTATCAAGCCTACTTGTAATATAATCAATTTCTCGTACTAATTTTTTATGCTGTATCTGTTGCCAGATCAATATAAAAACCATAACAAATGAAAGAACCACAAATAAAATCATCATCTATTTCTCCTCCATCTTATATCCAATGCCCCATAAAGTTTTAACATAGGCTGTACTGTCTTCTGCATTGCTCTTCAATTTCAAGCGAAGACGATTGATGTGTGTATTCAACACATTTTCATTTCCAAAATATGGTTCTTTCCAAATCAGTTCATATAGCCTTTCCTTTGAATAAGCCTGCCCCGGATGGCTTGCTAAAATGTATAAAATTTGAAATTCAATTGGCGTTAAATCTATGGTTACTCCTTTGCGCTGAACCATGTGACTATGAGGGTCGATTTCTATATCTTTAATTTTGATAATTGAATTATTCGGTAACGCCTGGTAGGTTCTTGCTCGTCTGATGTTAGCCTTTATTCTAGCAGTAAGCTCAATGAGTGAAAAAGGTTTTACCACATAATCATCAGCACCCAAATTCAATCCTAATGATTTGTCTATATCATTGTCTTTAGCAGTAATAATAATAATTGGTATCTTGCTGACTTTACGAATTATCTTAATAATCTCCATCCCGCTTATATCCGGTAACATAAGATCAATAAGCGCAAGCGCATATTCATCATAGCTTGTAATTTTCTGGATAGCTGACATACCATCATTAAAAGCTGTCACTTCAAATTCTCCTGATAAATAATCGTTTATCATTCCTCTTATTTCTTTATCATCTTCAATCAATATTATCTTGTTTTCTATCATGATTACTCCTTGATTTTTTATTATTCCGTCAATAGGTTTTTCTGCATCTTTTTTTCTCAACCAAATGGTTGTCTTTTTTACTTCTACCAAAACATTATAGTTCCCTTGCTCGGACAAAACAAGTTATCCACTTTCATTCACTCACAGAATCTGTATATCGACATAATCAGTCTTTTTATCTTGCATCATGAAATGACCAATTATGCCGATTTATTGTTTAACAGTTTTAGGCATGGTATAGTATGTTTTAGTAATATCCCCTTGTTTCCCGCCAGCCTTTCACATACCATCTTATCACGACATATATTACCTGTACCAATAACAATAGAAACAGTAGATTGACTGGTAATATTGTCCTTATCCAATCTGCGAAATAGATTGCTATTGCGATGCTTATAAGTATCACCAGTACGGTAATTATGTCCCAACAGTATTTTTTATATAACCCTGCAATCTTTATCTCTATAAACGCTACAAGTATTCCTACCCCCACCAGACATCCACCGCAAATCAATATTCTTATCAGCCAGTATATAATTCTGGCAATGACTGGATTGGATATTCCATTACTAATCTGTGCCACATTCTTTCCTATCAGTGCAATCCAGCCAGCAATAGTCTGTGTGAAAGTTCCGATTGCATCAAAGAATATTCTGCAATCAGAAATAAATACCTTTGACTGTATCATCTGAAAAAGAGTAGTTGATGCGGAATACCATATCAGCAGAAACATCAATGCTTCATACATGACTGTTTTTGTTTTATATCTGCCTGCCAGTTTTTCCCTTTGCGTATCATACTTTTCTTTGGCTTTCAGATAAGCTGTCTGATTACAATTCTGACACTTTTGATAGAGTACCGGCTTTTCAACCGGTATCTCTACTTTTTTCTGATGAGAGAGTGCATAGTCCCGTTCCTGTTCTGCCTGCCTTAGCTTATCTTGACATTCCTCTGTCATGATTTCGGCAGCGTGCGTTTTCTCTTTCTCGCTCTGCAACAATTCTTTTGTTTTCCTCAAGTCGTTCTTTAAGGCTTGAATGTTCCCTGCTCTGTTCTCGCTGTTTAACCTCTCGTTCAAGGTCAGCGATTCGTCGAGCTGCATTTTCAGTTCCCGAATAGTCCGGTCTTTCTGGTCGAGTTCTTCCTGCATCTGCTCTGTCAGCAGAAGCAACTCTTCCAGTTGATCGTCGCTCTTTGAGTTTCTTAATTCGTTCATCAATCAACCTTCCTTTCTCTAATTGCTGTTCAAGTTCAGTAATTCGCTGTTCTGTTTCTGCAATAGCCGGTTCTCGCTGTTTAATTTCTGTGCCAATTTCTGCCATTGCTGATTTTCGTCTGTGAGTTTCTGTATCTGGTCTGTCTTTTCTTCCAGAAGCATCAACAGTTCTTCTGTATCCGGCAAGATTTGAAGCAGCTCTGATAATTCGCTCTCTAATTGCTTCAATCGTTCTTCCTGCTCCTGAAAACACATCAGCTTCTCGTCCTTTTCCTGTATCTCCTGAAGCATCTCTGCCATGATATTCTGCTGTTCCTCTATCTGTGTAATCATTGCTTCCATCATGGGAATTACTTCTTTGCTTTCTTCTAATGTCATTCAGCCACTCCCTCCACATCGACAATGCACCGGATACCTTACCAAAGGTTTCAATTACCTTTTGCAATAGTGCATTTTGTTTTTTAATCATCTGGTTTTCCTCGACCTTCCATGAACCTTTCCTTATTTGTCCGTTGAGATATTTTTGCTCAAGCTTTCTTGCGTCTGCACCCTCATGGATAGTAGGGACTTTTAATTTGCCCTGTCTTTCATAAGAGCGGTGGTCAATCTGATTGTCTATGGATAAATGCCAGTTACACATCTTTGCCCATTCGCTTCGCCATAACTCACAATTTTTTGGATTGTTCCAGCCGGTAGCATCGGTCAGAACCCGTTTCCATTGTTTCCTATTTCTTGCCCCGACTTTCTGTACTCCGTTTTCATCAAGTACCGGAATACGGATTCCATGACGGTCTGGATTTTTCTTATCCTGCCACCAATCCGGGTGGGATTCATCAACCACGATATTTCCCTCAGTATCTCTGACAAAATCCCAGTCCTTGACTTCTTTGTTGCCCCATGAATGATCCGGATTGAATGGTCGCATGGTTACAAGTAAATGGACATGTGGGTTTCCATCGTTCTTATCGTGTATGCTCCAATCGGCACACATTCCCTTGTCCACGAAAGTTTTTTGAATATATTCGGTTGTATAATCAATCTGTTCCTGTCTGCTCCATTCTTTCGGTAAGGAAAATTCAAACGAGCGTCCAAGCTGTGCATCTGCATTTTTTTCTATCTTCAATACCTCATTCCATAGCCGCTGTTTCTGAAATGTGATTTTAAACTTTTCCAGTGCGGCTTCCTTATCGCCTGCCCTTTTATAACGGATAGACTGTTGAAACCTTTTTATATTTTCTTCCGGTACATGCAGCCATTCAGGAGGTGCATTTTCACACATCATCAGACTGGTGTAGACGACTTCCTTTTTGGAAGTGTAGTAGCTGATCCTGCCTGTTTCCTCATTTTTCATCACATCTCCATTAAGATATGCCGATGCGGATATGACAGATTTTCCTTTACTGCGTCCGACAATCTTTACTGTAAAGTGAAATATCGCCATGATACGATTCCCCCTTTCTGCCGTATCCGGCATTGATTTCCGACAGCACTTTCTTCAGGTTTGACAGGAGTGAAGCTGTCGGAACGCCCTCTGCGCAAGAGTGCCCCCTGCGGCATGAGCAGGTCTGGCTGAAAGCCCCGCCGACGGAACGAGCCCGGCAAGCGTAAGCGCAGACCGGTTGCCACTTGTGGCAAACTTATAAGGACGACCTCTGGTTGTCCATAAGTGCGCCCTTCATTCAAAGGCAATGAAGGGAATGGAAAACCCACTCCCTCCGCCATTACACTTCCTCCATGTCTGTGACTGGTTCTTTCTGCATCGCTTTTGAGAAAAACTTTCCGTTTGTTTCCTGCCTTTTTAAGAAGCCGATTAGTTTTGGTAAATCTTCCTCCTCAATCGGACATCCAAGAACTGATTCCACCGCACCGCCAATCTGACAGAGCCTGTGGGTTCGTTTTTTACTTTCCTCGGCTTTCTTTCTCTTTTCCAGTTCCTTCCGCTGTGCTATGAGCTTTTTTGTAGCTTCAATGCTTTCCTGTTCCTTTTTCTCTAATGCACGTATTCTTTCTTCATAAGTCTTTGTTGATTTCGCCATATCGTCTTCATCCTTTCTTTTTCCGATAAACAACAGTTCCCGGTTGCATATCAGGAGAAGCACATGGTATAATCCTCTTGCGTGTAGGTATATCATGGCTTCGGTCTGATAGAACCTTTGGCGGTTTCGTAAGAAGCCGCCTTTTTAAGTTGCCACATTTCTTGTGACAGCTTTTACATTTCCTTTATCCCTCAGATCTCGTCCCTCGTTGACTTCCATGAACTTTTCCAGAATGTCAGTTTTAATAAGGACTTTTCTTCCAACCTTTAATACCGGAAGTTTCTTCCATTCAACCAGTTTTCTCAAAGTGTTTCTGCCAATCCCTGTATAGTCGGCTGCTTCCTCGATGGATAATGCAATCTTTCTTTCCGTCATCTCGTCACCTCCTTGCAAATTGCATTATGCAATTTCTGTTGTGCTGTTAGTATAGCGGTTTTATATTGCGTTGTCAAGCGTTATGAAATTTTAAAAATAATCATTAAATTGCATATTGCAATCATATAAGGTACATGCTATAATTCATACATACCGAAAAAGGAGGCAATCAGCATGAAAGATAAAGAACTACGCAAGCTGATAGGCAGCAGAGCAAAACAGCGTCGTCTGGAATTAAATCTGACACAGCCTTATGTTGCAGAGAAGATGGGAGTTACCGCTTCCACAATCCTGCGTTATGAGAATGGTTCGATTGACAATACCAAAAAGATGGTGCTGGAAGGTCTTTCGGAAGCACTTCATGTATCTATTGAATGGCTCAGAGGTGAAACCGATGAATACGAAACCGATATTACGGATAAGAAAGAATTACAGATTCGTGATGCAATGGGCGATATTCTCAAACAGCTACCTCTCGACCTTAGTAAAAAGGAAGATGCTTTTTCCAAAGATTTACTGCTGTTGATGTTAAAGCAATATAACCTGTTTCTGGAATCATTCCAGTTTGCCTGCAAGAATTACAAGGGTAACACGAATGAAGCGGATATTGCAAAGGTAATGGGGTTTGAATCGAATGATGAATATAACGAGATTATGTTTCTCCGGGAGATCACCCATACTGTTAATGCCTTTAATGACATGGCAGATATTGTAAGGCTCTATTCCAAGAAACCGGAAATGGCAGAACAAAGGCTTGAAAATCTTTTATCAGAAGTTTTGTATGAGGATTCCGATTCGGTATAGAACGACAACCGGAGTTATGATATACTTACACGCAAGAAGCATTTCATCAGTTCCGATTGTCTGATATCGAAAGGAGACACACGATTATGGCAAAAGGATCTGTAAGAAAAAAAGGAAAGAAATGGTACTACCGCTTCTATGTAGAAGATGCAAGCGGCAATCTTGTTCAAAAAGAATACGCTGGAACAGAAAGTAAAAATGAAACGGAAAAACTGCTCCGTCAGGCAATGGACGATTACGAAAGCAAGAAATTCATTGCAAAGTCGGAAAATATTACAGTTGGAGAACTACTTGATATATGGGCAGAGGAAGAATTAAAAACCGGTACGCTCAGTAATGGGACAGTCCAGAATTACCTCGGTGCTATTACCAATATCAAGAAGCATCCAATTTCAGAAAGAAAGCTGAAAAATGTAACATCTGAGCATTTACAAGCCTTCTTCGATCTGCTTTCCTTTGGTGGCACTTATCCCGATGGTTCAGAAAGAAAAGGCTACAGCAAAGATTACATTCGTTCTTTCTCGGCAGTATTACAGCAGTCATTTCGATTTGCAGTATCACCAAAGCAATATATCACCTTCAATCCTATGCAGTATATTAAGCTGAAATACCAGACGGATGAGGTTGACTTGTTTTCCGATGATGACATGGATGGCGATATACAGCCAATTCCACGAGAGGATTATGAAAGACTGATTGAATTTCTACAGGATTACAATCCACCGGCAATTCTTCCAATCCAGATAGCTTATTATGCAGGACTTCGTATCGGTGAAGCCTGTGGTCTGGCATGGCAGGATGTAAATCTTGAAGAACAGTGCCTTACAATCAGACGCAGTATCCGATATGATGGTTCAAGGCACAAGAATATCATCGGACCAACCAAACGAAAAAAGGTAAGGATTGTTGATTTTGGAGATACACTGGCAGAGATTCTTCGCAATGCCCGAAAGGAACAACTTAAAAACCGAATGCAGTACGGAGAACTTTACCACAAAAACTACTACAGAGAAGTAAAAGACAAAAACAGAGTTTACTATGAGTTCTATCATCTGGACGGAACAGAGAATGTTCCAGAAGATTATAAGGAAATATCCTTTGTCTGCTTAAGACCGGATGGAAGTCTGGAACTGCCAAGTACGTTAGGAATTGTTTGCAGGAAGATTGCTCAGAAACTGGATGGATTTGAAGGATTTCATTTTCACCAGTTGCGACACACCTACACAAGCAACCTTCTGGCAAACGGAGCAGCACCAAAGGATGTGCAGGAACTGTTAGGGCACTCAGATGTCAGTACCACAATGAATGTCTACGCCCACTCCACGAGAAAAGCCAAACGGGAATCCGCAAAGTTACTTGATAAAGTGGCAGGCAACGACTAAATAAAACTTTCCCTTATTTCCCTTACGATTATCTCATAAGGGCAAAAATAAGGGAAAATACATATCATTTCACTAATGAATAGGCTAAAAAGCCTGTAAAATAGGGAAAGTTATAAAAATATTTCGGCAAACTTGAATTTATCTTGCAATTAGAAACCATTTATCTTGTATATGGTTCAGTGTCTTTTCCATCATATACAAATGCTTTTATATCCGTATTTTCATCAACCTCAGCATGAATACCTACCGTGTATTCTTTATCTGTAACATTCTGAAAAGAATAGCAACCGCCAGCAGGAATACTGTCAGATACAAGTTCCTGTTTTCCTTCACAGAGCAGATGTACAGTAATGTCAAAATCGTTTCTGTTCTGAACTGTCAACACGCCTGTATTAGACAAAATTTTTGCGTCAGAATATGTAATTACATAGGAATCAGGCGTTGACTTTTCCGCACAGACCACAGAACACTCCCACTGTGTCTTTGCTTTTGCTTTTCGATAGGCTTCCGAAGACTTATATGTTGAAAATATAATCATTGTACTTATAGCAAGAATGCCAGTGATGACAAACGCTATTGTTACTTTTTTCTTCACAACCATCACCTCCACACACAAATTCCGATTTGTTACTCACATGATATCATATTTTTTCTTCAATTGCATTTTCATTGAAAAAATCATTAAAACTTCCAATGTTTAATATAAATAAAGCAATATAGTTGCATCCCTACTCGTATTAAGAGCTGAAAAATAAATATAAATCCTATATTAATGAAGAAGGAATGGAAGAAAAAAGCATCTTTTGAATATAGAATACCTAATATATTTTGTACATTCAAATTATTTATTGGAAACAAATACAAAATTTTGTTACCTACCCCTGTTTTTATCATTTGCACCAGCAATAATGGTAATATATATACCCCTAATGAAACAGCTAATACTGACATAGATGAATGCATAAGAGCTGATATTAACAATGTTACACTCTCAACAAATCCAATACCAACTAATTGCATGACAAGAATTAAAAAGTATATTTGAATATGGTTATATTGCAAAGGGAAGTCAAATAATCCCAACGACAAATTTGTTTGTATGTCTGAATTCCATCCGCTCATATCATACATTGTAGAGAAAACACCTATGTTGACCAATTGAAAAATAATAAATAAACTCACTGTAATAATACTTGTCGCAATCAATTTAGCAAATATCATTTTGTTTCTTCCATATTTTGTAACTAACAGAATCTGATTGATATTTTTAGAATTATCATCTGAAAACACTATGGAAGATACCAATATTGTAATTATGGACAAAAGAGCATATATATATCCAAGTACTCGATATAAGTCTGTCCATGGAACATAATTTCCTAATGTCAAAGGAGTATCAAATTTTTTAAATCCAACCTCGTCCAATGAATATAAATCCACGTCTTCTATTGTTAATCTTTGGCCTTTATTAACCTGTTCAATCATTTCTGAATAAACATTTTCGGCATCTTTTGAAAAAAAAGTATCTCCCATTTCCCAATAAAATGGATAAAAAGGCTTATTAACAACTTTTTTCTCTTCATTCTCTTGGAAATTATTCATAGAATCAGACAGAATCATTTTAACTTTTTCATCTGTAAACTCTCCAGAATATTTTTCATCTATTATTACATCGAGGCTCTTTTCAAACCCCTTTTTCTTATTACTCGCTTCACTCATTGATAGCTGTGAATAGTGATACCCAACAAAAAAAATCCCCAGAAGGACTAAGCATCCTACAACAATCCCACCAAATACAGTTCGGTTTCTCAATATTTTCCCAAGTTCAAACTTAATTAGCGATGTCATACTCTCATTCCCCCTCTCTAAAATAAAACAAATACAAATCTTCTAAAACCGGATCAACTTGTTTCGCATTTGCAAAAGGTTTTTCCCTTGAAATAAGTCGAAGAACAACTCCGTCTTCTCCATATTTACGATTACTTACTGTATATACTTGCTCAATTCGATTTACTTCTTTTTCTGGAACCAGGCATTCCCATACACACTTGTTAATATCTTTCAACAAATATCTTATTGTGCCTGTATTTTCAATTCTACCTTTTTTTAGAATAATGATTTCATCTGCTATATATTCTATATCTGATACAATATGTGTAGACAATAATACTATTTTTTCTGATGCAAACGAACTTATCAGTTTTCTAAATTTAACTCGCTCTTTGGGATCGAGCCCTACCGTAGGTTCATCTAATATTAAAATTTCCGGATTATTAATCATTGCTTGAGCGATACCTAGTCTCTGTTTCATTCCGCCAGAATACTTTCTGATTTTTTTATTTTTCACATCATCTAAGCCAACCTGAATCAATAAATCTAAACATCTCTTTTTTGCTATTTTCCCATTTAAGCCTTTCAATGAAGCGATATACATCATAAAATTTAATCCTGTAAAATCAGGATAGTATCGAAAATCTTGTGGTAAGAATCCAAGAATCGAGCGATAATATTCTGCTTGCAGAGCAATATCTTTATGGTCATATTGTATATTTCCACAATTTGCTCTCATCAGTCCACAAATAATACGAAATAAAGTTGTTTTACCCGCCCCATTAGCACCTAATATTCCGTAAATTCCAGGAGTAAATCGATACGACACATCATCAAGCACAGTTACATTCCCATATTGTTTTGTTATATTATTAATAGTTAATTCCATACTGAAGCTACCTCCCATTTGATTATTTTAGTTTGAGAATATAAGATAATCCCTAATATTGTCGTTGTAATGAAATATGCTATTCCCCAATAAAGCATTCGGATTTCATATATTTTAAAGATATTTGCAATTAAAATAACTGCGACACAAATACTTCCCGATATACACCATAGGAAATAATTATGTAATTGCTTTCTCCATATAGTTATAAGCGAAAATAAAATAATGCAAACAATATTGTATGGAACAAGTACATAGACTAATATCTGATACAAAGGCAAAGATACTATAGATTTAGTCATAAGAGAAAGCAAAATAACAATTACCATATCAATAATGCCAAAAATCAATAATTTCATCATAATATGTTGTCGCAAATCATATTTGAATGTCTGTTCCAATTCCCACATTCCTGTAGTAAAACTTTTGAATAATTCATCTAAAAAAAATAAAGCCGAAATGAATATTACACCTGTAATGCATAACATTATTTCACTTATCGGCTGTAAATTTTTAAAATTTAATGCCATAGTTATCCCTGATAGAAAGATGAATAATTGAATTATCCAAGTATGAACATGTATGAAGCGAAAAGTTGACAGGAATAGCTCAAAGTAAGAATGTCGACTCATTTCAAGTCTAATCATTATTTCATATCCTAATTCGATGGTTTTTTCACGTCCTTCTATATCACCTTCTAATTTATAACCAGCCAATTTCGATATAATATCTTTTTTATCCATCATAAAATTCCTCTCTTTCTAAAACTTTTTCTAATTTTCTAAGGCCTTGATAAATACGTGACTGTACAGTAGATACCCCCACGCCAGTAATTGTCGCAATATCTTTTACCTTTAAATCGTGATAATACCGTAGTATCACAACCTCTCGTTGTATTTCAGGAAGTAAATCAAGTGCTTTTTGAACCGTTTCTTTTCTCTCATCATGTAATATTTCATCAATCAATGAAGTGTCTAAATCAGTTGTAAAATTATCTGTGAGTTCTATTTGCTCAATATGTCTTTTTTTCAAATAATTATTGCAAGTATTGACAGCCATAGTGTATAGATAATTTTGAAATTTTCCTATGAATCGGTATCTAGGTAAACTTTCTACCAATTTTAAAAAAATATCCTGTGTTAAATCAGAAGCTATATCGCAGTCTCCATAACATCTGCGAACACAATAAAAATACACACTATCATAATATTTATGTACTAAAATATCCCATGCATCAGGATCTCCCATCTTAATTTTGTTTATTATCATCCAGTCTTGTATCATATCCATCACTTTTCTCTTAATTATTCTTCTCTATATATAAACAACTAACCTTAACAAATCATTTAAAAACACAAAAACTTTTTATATTTTTTTATATTTTTTTACAATATGATAAACTATTCTTCCCCTCATGAGCAAGGGATTAGGAGTTCCCTGTGGCGGTTAGTATGCAGTAGTTCGATTATCCTGTAAGCGTGAGTTTTCCAAACTTATCGGATTCTTGGTAGTTGCCTTAGTAGCCGTTGGTCTTGTATTCAATGCGTCCGGCGTAAAAGATGTATTGTTACAGTTATTCAATAAGATTATTGGAGCATAAAATTAGTATTGCTATTGTGCGGACATTTGCATATAATAAAGATAGATGGAAATACTACTCACGAAAGGAGATGTTTTATATGGCTACAAAATCAGCAAATTTATATGCAAGGATTGAACCAGATGTCAAAGAAAAAGCAGAAAGTATCCTGTCTACACTTGGTATCCCTGCTTCCAGTGCTATCAATATGTTTTATAAACAGATTATCTTACAGAGAGGACTTCCGTTTGAAGTAAAAATACCATCTGACAGACCTGTTGATATCAGCACATTATCAGAAGCAGAGTTCAATGAAGAATTGGAGAAAGGATATGCGGATATGCAGGCTGGACGGACAAAAAATGCGAAGAAAGCATTTGCTGACATTCGCAAGGATTATGGCTTATGATATATGAAGTAGAATTATCCGAACAGGCTGACAGTGATTTGAGAGGGATTTTTGAATATATTTCTTTTGAATTACAATCGCCGGAAAATGCAAGCGGACAGCTTGACCGTCTGGAAGAACAGATATTAAGTCTGGATACGATGCCGGAGCGTTATCGAAAATATGAAAAAGAACCGTGGAAAAGTCGTGGACTTCGTGTATTACCAGTAGACAATTATGTGGTACTTTATATTCCAGACAGCGATAAAAAAGTTGTAACAATACTTAGAGTAATGTATGCCGGACGGGACATAGACAATCAGTTAAATCTCCACACAAAGCAATAAAGGATATGATTTAAAGCAGCCTTTCATTTATGATCGACTGCTTTTTTCATATTCAAAATTAAAAAGAAAGGGCTGAATTACGATGGAAGAATGTAGCGTATTGATTGAAACGACCAAATCAGCAGAGGATAACACCGAATTGCTGAACTGGAACAGCAGATAGAGAAAGGACGTGATATAGATGAACGAATCCAGAGAATTAAAGAACGCCGAACAGTTGGAAGAGCTTCTGCTCCTGACCGAGGAGATACAAGAAGAACTGGAACAGAAAGACCAGCTTATCGTGGAACTGAAGACGCAGCTCAACGAATCTCTGATCTTGAACGAGAAATTAAACAAAGAGAACAGAGCCGGGAATATTCAAGCATTAAAGAACGACTTGAAGCTGGCAGACAGAGCATTGCGGAACGAGAAAGAGAAGCTGCGAAGCGCAAACGTCATGATCGGGGAATATCAAAATAAAATACGCTGTTTAACACAACAACGGGATTATGCCCGGACACATCAGAAAATCGTAGAGATACCGGTAGAAAAGCCGGTACTCTATGAAAAATGTGAATCCTGTGACCGGACAGCCTATCAGAATGAAAAAGCGAAATACGGAACACAAAAAGAGCGACTTGCCGGACAGTATAAAGCAAAAACGGTAATGTTCCAAACAACCTTGTTCCTTCTTGCATGGTATTCGCTGACAACCACTCTTTTTCAGGCAGTACAGTCCGATGTGTTCCTTTCCGATTGTAAATCATTCTTCCATGATGCAGCGTCATTCCTACAAACTTTTATCGGTTGGACAATTGATGCCGGGCAATCTGTGGCACAGATTAGCACAAAAATTCCAAATCCTTTTATAGCCGGAATGGTATATTGGTTATTTCTGATATTGGTTGTCGGAATATGTGTGGCAGGGACAGGGATACTGGCGATACTGATAGAAATAAAGGTTATAGAATTATATAAGAAAAACTGTTGGGATGTTATTACTCTACTGATGATACTGACAAGTACTGCTGTCATCATTTATTTTGGAGAAGCAATTAAAAAAGCACTTTCCGTAAATCTTCTATTGCTTTTCGTACTTTCTCAGGGAGTATATCTTGGAATCAGATGTTATTTGAAAAATCGGTTAGGTACCAAGCAATATTGGTGAAAACATGCTAAAAAACGTATAATAGCAGGGGATAAAACATCGTCCCCTACTATTATATAAACAGCGAAGTTTTACCCATCTCTCTCTTTTGAAAGATTCGCTACTTGTGGAACCGAGATATAAGGTTTCGCCTGTGTTCTTTGGTGTATCACTACCACATTTCTCTGTACCGATGTAATCTTTCTGCATACGGAAGCAAGAGATACAATATTCCTTATTTTAAAACATAATTACAATTCCTGTTTGACAAGAACGATCATCATAGAAGGATTGTATTTGTCCCCACTCATAATAATATTCGACGCCTGTCATACTCTTTTTACTGGGAGTACCTAAGCATTTCCTTAAAAACCTATTATTTTCTTCTTGCAACTTTTCTAAGACTGTACCATTCATTGTCTCATATTTCGTAGAATACTTTTTGTCTGCTCGAACCAATTCAATCTTTTTTACTTTTCCATGTCTTCCATAGATTGTAACATAAAACTTCTTATAAAGCCATTTTAAAGGTTTCTTAGAAATCAATATTGTATAAGAATACTCTGTTTGAGCAATCTTAAAATCAATTTCTTTAAATAGGGAAATACTTCCTTTGGGAGTAATTTTATATCCCCCTATTTTTAACATATCTTCCTTTAGCTCATCCTTTATTTGGATAATCTCCATACTTACTATAAAAACAACATAGCCTTCACACACTACAACGGTAACTATTTTTGCCCATAGCACATCTGGAACAAACATGTTCCAAGCTATAACAGGAAGCAAAGCTACTCCTACCGCAGTCACCAGTAGAAGCACCCTCCAAATATAATTTTTCTTTCTTTTTCCTTCATTAGTTAAATTTTCATCATAATAAAGATGACCTGGGGCTTCGAATGAGTTTAATAGAAATTCCTTTAAAAATGACACCAGAACCGCTCCCCAAGAAGATTTCTTTTGTTCCTTCATATTACCCAATCTCCTCTGCTATATGATTATTTTTCATTCTATTTTTTACTTAACTTATACATTAGCAAGATTTTTAGTTATTCTTCTAACAATATTTTTATCCCCGCTTTTTCTGCTTTATGCGAAAAGTCAACAGCAAATCCCCATCCCATCTCTGCAAATTGCCATTTCTTCGTTTTTTTGTAATTTTATAGATTTCAACTGTAGACACTTTATTTAATTCAGGATATAACTTCTTAAGTGTAAGTATTTGTTTATTTCTGCTTATTTTTTCATTCCATATAATTGTTAATTTAACCTGTTTTCTTTCAAAAAAACCCACCTTACATAAATCTGCATAGCAGGCTTCTGGTATTGATATATCATTGTTTTTTAACATTTTTCTCCTTTATTTAATTTTATAAAAAACTTCTAAGCCCTATTAAAAGAAATATGAAGCCTATTAGAGGAACAGGTATCATACAAATGAGAAACACATTAAATTTTTTCCTTGCTTCATCAGTATTTTCTTCTTTTGTTACTTTTGCTTTTTTCATAACTATAAAAGGGAATATCAGTAATAATAATCCTCCAACTACTGCTAACAATATTTTCATCTTATATATTCCTTCCTTATCTTTAAATAAATATTAATCATGTATCGTACTATATTCCAATCCTAATGCACTTTTTCTTCTACAAATTCTTTTACTATCGCCTATTGATGTATTTTCATATTCACTGTTTGAAACAGTATATATTTCTCTTTTACCATTACAACTTACATATAACTCTCTATCTCTAGTTTTACCACTGCTAATCTTTTTGTCTGTTACAATTGCAATTTCATGAGTTGCCCCATCAAATGTAAATAAAAAATTTATTGGGAAGCTAATTGTAAATGCGATTATAAAAGCAGCAAATACAACTGAAAGTTTACGTCCAAATTTCTGTGGTACATCTGTTTTTAAAGATTTAATAATAAATGGCAGTGCAAGTAAAGCAGTAATAATTGCCGTAATCTTCATATAGTTTCCAAATTCATAATTAAAGAGTTTACTCGTATTCAGGGATAAAAGCATTGCTATTGCTGCACCCATAAATGGTAATTGATACGCCAGTTCTTGTCCTTTTTTTGTGGTGACTTCTATAAATATATATGGATAATATTTTATATACACTGCATATGTAATCATCAAAACCATTATAAATATAACTAACATTGTTTTGCCACCAATAAAAAATGCTACCGCATCAGCAATTATTAGAATCCAACCTAAAGCTTTTAAAAATTGCTTTGTTTTTTTACGCTTTTCTTTTTCTATTGTTTTTGACATATTTTTGATAGTTGTATTCTCATTACATATAGATTTATAGAAATTCTTTTCTATCCAGTTTAAAGCAGGTACATACTTTGATACATCTTTGTTCTGTTCAACTAACTCACCAAAATCCACAAGATCTATTTCATGTTTTATAAGTGTATCATATAAAATATCATAATTTACATACACTTGCTCCAGAGTAACAAGTCTATTGTACATCTTATCAATTAATATGACATCTGTTCTACCATTTAATGGAATCATTAAAATACAACGAATATCATTATATTTTATATGCTGAGTTTTCTTAACCAGATAGCTAAATACAATTTCATCTTCATTTACTACAATTATTTGTTTCTTGTATGCCAAAATTAAAGCAATACCTAAAAATACAAAAGGCATAAAACATATCGCAACCCCCATATTTCCTGTAACAAATGTTACCAGTACGATTATTAAAAAAAGAACTGTTGTTACTATTCCTAAATTTTTTACAAATTTACTTAATCTAATGACATTATCCATAAACTCAATCTCCCTATATGATTCACATTTTTCATTTTTTACGTTCTAATTTCTTCTTATCCTTTTTTATTTCTGCAATCTTTACTTGCAGCCAGTCCACATTTCTATTTCGGGCAGAAATTTTAGCGATTTTTTTCTGATTTTTATATAAAATAAGAGCTTCTCCAAATAAATTCTTTTTTCTTTTCATCTGGGTAATATCCGTTAATCTTATTTTACAGTTCTTCCTTAAAAATCCATTTCTATATAGCCATCCATCCTTGACAATTGTTTTGTCCATTAAAACATAAAATAAATTTCTAATTATCTTTTCATAAGTTCTTATAACACCGATATATCCCTATTTTACAGGCTTTATCGGTGTTTTCTTTTTGGCAGATACTTCTTATAACCACTCATAAATCTGCATTCTTACTAAGTCCGTTTTCTTTTGGAAATATTTTTTCAATGTCACGAAAGCGGTTTGCACAGAATATATGTGGTAAAATATTCCAAGCGTGAATGGAATGGTCGCAACCGCTGTTTGTTATTGTGAGTTGTCCCCATGTTACTGCCGAATTGAACGCATTATTTAAATAGCTCATATCCTTTTCTTGTAATGCTAAGTAACTTCCTAAATAAACAATCTTTTTTCCGAAATTTTCATGCAATAATTTCAGCCATATAATAATCTGTTCTTCTGGCTTTTTACTTTGACAGTATTTCGTATACTTCTTTAATCGCTCATCAATATATGCGTTCATGTTGGCATATCCAAACATTTTATCCACATTTTGTAAATATAGTTTGATAAGTTCCTTTTTTTCCATAGAGTACCTCGTTTCACTTATAAAATTTTGCTATTTGCTACATAAATGCTTTCAATCCCATTAGAATAAGTATAATAGCAATATATACACCCCACTTATCCCAATTATAAGTGTCATAATAAAATTGAAAACAATACAAACTTTCTTCTGATTTAAAGAAAAATGTTCAAATTTTTCAAGGTTGTATTGACGAATATAACTTTTAGTAATTATGGAATAAATTGAATAACCAATAGCAATGATACTTGAAATAATAGCAATAATATCAGTCATTTTACAATCCATATCTTCCCTCCTAAAAAGTTTGCATATCATTACCACAAAAATTAAAATATTATAATGTTTAAATTTATTGTTTTTCTTTTGTGAAATAGATACTTTTTATATCACATCTTATAAAATGCGGTTTTGCCTTGTAAATACAGCGTTTTCCGCCTGTTAGTGTATAGTGTCTTTTGTTTTTTGTGCCCCCCTTGTTAGATAACGGGGGCTTAATCTTCGCTCGCCACAGGCTCGCTCACAGACGAAGTAAACCAGCCACTTGCAAGACATGGCAGAAAAATCTGAAAGATTTTCCTGCCACCGTGTCTGGATCACTCCGTCTGCCTAACTAATAATATAGTATTATGTAAAAATGTCATTTTATTTAGGTACATCTACCGAATAGCTTAAACAGTCACCTCTTTTGTTACTTTGTAAGTCATTGTAATACCATAGATACATGACTCTGTCATATACATTGATTTCAATTACACCGTCCGGTTTTTGTCCTTCTACTTCCAATGAATAGATTTCTTTATCATGTGCATAGCCGTAAACAAAACGCTTGCTTGGATAATCGGGGTTTAAGTCTTGTTGGAAATCACTTAATTTCAAAGAAGAGTGAATAAGCTCTGTAATATCATCTAACAAAATTCTATCTCGTTTCGTTGTAACCGGTGTAGCATTTATAAATGCGTATTGTGTATGCCCATTCTGTATCTGCTTTTTACAACGAGCCATTACTAAGCCTTGAATATCATCGTTATCATTTCCAGCCCGATAGAAAATCGTATCATATTTTTTGCCTTGCCATATATGCAAGGTTTCATCAACATGATTAAGAAAATCAGCAGGAACCGAAAGTTCCTCATTTTCAGCATTCAAAGTGGAAAGTTGAATAGCTTCTTCAATCGTGTCATAATATACAAGCTTGGCATTATTTTTATCATAATCATTTATCGTAAATTCCACGTATTCATTATCTTTATTTTCTTCTTCCGGAACATAAGTATAACGACCATTTTCAATATGGTCATCATATTCAACATCAACAAATAAACCAATCCCTATCAGAGCTACAAAAATCAAAGAAATCGCTCCAATTATGATTAACATTATTTTCAAAAATTTTTTCATGGCATACACTTCCTTAATCACTTCAAGTTTATCTATTATTATTTATCATATTATATCATTAGAAAATTGAGTAGTCATCACTTTTCTAGTATCTGTCAGAATATTTTTTATTCCATAAATTATCAAGAGTGTAAACATTGCTACGCAACAAGCTCTTGACAATTCATGTCCTAAAAAATGATTAATAATCAAGCAGAAAAAGAATAGTTATACTGTATTACAGCAACAAAAAAGACATCTCATATTCTGTATGAAATGCCAATTTTGCCTTTATTTATGCTGTTTTCTCTGTCGTATCAAGGTTCTTTCATTCGTAGTAAATTAGTGGTAAAATTCTTTTATTTTTTGTTTCATATTGCTTAAAATCCCTGTGTTTATGCGGATAATTCGATTTTTACTCTTTTTGGGATAAAAACTGCATCACAATATCGAACCAAAATATAAAAATCAATTTTATCTCTTTATCATAATTATATACATCAACTAACCACATTGTAAAGCAAAAAGCAAGCCATTTTCAGACTTGCTTTCCACCAGATTACTGCACCTTATTGCCAAATCATCTCCTTATTCAAAATTCCCTTTTCACACTCTTGTATAGTATTTATTTGCTACCCATTCCATCTGTTTATCTGCCTTCAACTCTTCCTTAATCCCCTGTGTCTATTTCATTTGCTCTACAATTGACTATTATTCCAGCGATTATATAAAAACCATAACCAATACAAAATATGGAAACGGTGCTTCTAACTATACCGCTAAAGCCTTTCGCCATTATCCCGAAAATAGTACTCCAGCAGAGAAATAGCGCCAGCAGACATAAAAAACTCGAACCCCTTGTAAAATGGGCATCAGAAGTTTTCTACCCGTTATTCTTGTTCTATAATTCAAGTGAATCTTCTGAATCTATCCACATCTGTAAATTGCCATCGAGATATAATCTTGCATATTCTAAAGGCTCATCCACAGCCAATGAAGTAAGCGCACATTCTGATCCATATGTGGTTTTTAAATCTTTTTCAGCTCCCCAGCAATCAATGCGAAGCATATATCCAACACTTATGCTTTTCTCTTTTTTTCATTCTATCACAAGCTCACCATTAATCATCATTTTTTTGATATTTTTTCTTTTCCCCCACTGTAAAACAGGCTCTCAGCGTTTCGTTATATAGAGGGGTACACATACAGAGCAAGATCCACCCATGTTTAACAGTATTGCCATTTGGCATCCTGTTCTCCTATGGGATTTATCTTGATGGGGATCTCCCCATACCCTCTCAATAACAGACGTTTCACTTGTCTGTTGGTTCCACCTAAAGGTGTTCACAGCACTATTTCTAATATCGGAAGGGACAGCCGATATTGAAATACGTGGATTCCCGGCGGGAGGAATAGTCTCAGCGAAAGGAGGAGTATGAGAACAAAAAACAAAGATAAAGAACTGAATCACAGACATTTTATAGGATTACGTCTTACAGATGTCGAACTGGATTTATTAGACCAAGGCGCTGCTTGTTTATCTGTTAGCCGATCAGAATATCTGAGGAAACTTCTATTGGAAAAGCAAATCCATCATCAGATTGAAGTTGTTGCAGACATGAATGATCTCAGAAAACTGGTCAGTGAATATGGAAAAATCGGATCGAATCTCAATCAGATCGCCAAGCATTTTAACAGTGGTGGCAGTCAGTCTCGTGCTATAGAAAATGAAATCCATCAGTGCATCACGGACTTATTCCTATTGAGAAAAGAGGTACTGAAACTGGCAGGTGGTATGAATGGCAATCGTAAAACACATTAAAAGCAGAAATGCAAATTACTCGGCTGCTATCAATTACCTTCTGTTTGAACATGATGAAAAAACCGGGAAAAAGATAGTAGATGAATCCGGACGAAGCATCCTACGAAAAGAGTTTTATATGGATGGACTGAACTGTGATCCGATGTCTTTTGACAAGGAATGTGAACTGACAAATGCTCATTTTCACAAAAATAAGAAACGTGAAGATATCAAAAGTCACCACTACATTATCAGCTACGATCCAGCCGATGTTACAGAAAACGGTCTTACCGGAGAGAGAGCACAGGCAATCAGTTTGGACCTTGCAAAGCAGATGTTTCCCGGATATCAGGCACTGGTGGTTACTCATACTGATGGTCACAATGAATCCGGAAATATTCATACTCATATCGTCATCAACAGTGTGCGAAAGACTGTAGTGGAAAGGCGGCCTTATATGGATAAACCACATGAGGAAGCCGCCGGTTACAAGCATCGATCCACTGATAAATTCATGAACACTTTTAAGAAAACCGTCATGGATCGGTGCCAACAGGAAGGACTTCACCAAATAGATCTTCTTGCACCGGCTGAGAAAAAAATCACTCAGAAAGAGTATATGGCACAGAAACATGGTCAGCAAAAATTAGATGAAATCAATCAGAAAATCATCGAAGATGGTCTCAAGCCAACATCCACCGTGTTCCTTACACAGAAAGAATATTTGCGAAATGCAATTGATGAATGTGCTGCCACATCCAATAGTTTTGATGAATTCCAATCCAAACTTCTGGAACAATTTCAAATCTCTGTGATTGAGCATCGTGGCAGATACAGCTATCTTCATCCTGATCGACAGAAGCGGATTACTGAACGTGCACTGGGAACACGATATGGAAAAGAATACCTGAAACAGACCTTCTTACGCAAGGATCCATTGGCCATTCTCTACATCAGATCTCACCTGCGCCTGATTGTAAATCTCCAGACAAATGTGAAAGCAATGCAGAGCCCGGCTTATGCTCATCGGGTAAAACTTTCTAACCTGCAGCAAATGGCAAATACCATTATCTATGTGCAAGAACATGGATTTGATACACAGTCAGATTTGAAAAACACACTGCTTGCATCAAAGCAAGAACTAAAAGAAATGCAGACACAGGTTGCTCAGCATCGTTCCGATCTAAGGATCCTCAACAATCAGATCCGTTATACCGGACAGTACTATGCAAATAAAGAAGTTTATTCCCAGTTTTCAAAATCAAAGTACAAAGAAAAGTACCGGAAAGAACATGCGAAGGAAATTCAGAAATATGAAGAAGCCAGAGATTGGCTGAAATCCTTTTATCAGGATGGAAAGATGACAAGCCTAAAAACCTTGACTTTACAAAAAGAAAAACTGCAACAGCAGATAGCTTCCGAAGAAGAAGCAATAAGCAGCTTGAAAGAAAAATTAAAAGATCTGGATACTGCCGATCAGAATGTTGATGCCATTCTTCAGATGCAGATTCCGGAACCAGTAAGATCAAAAACCAAGGATCTCGAACGATAACCATCACAAAACAAAGGAGGAACTATCACATGACACAAGAAGAATTTAATATTGTATTTGAACTTCAGATGAGAAAGTGTGCCGATATTCTGGCACATAAAAAGAAAGAATATACCGGTGACAATATTGACCGCCTCAGTGCATTCAAGATTGCTGCCGCCTTACAAAACTGCGATCCAAAAGCAGCACTGGCCGGTATGATGTCGAAACATGTCGTATCCCTTTACGATATGTGTTATTCCACTCTGTTACATTTTGACATGGAACAGTGGGATGAAAAAATCACAGACTGCATCAATTATCTTATCCTTTTAAAAGCTCTGGTAAAGGAGGAACAGGCCTATGGATCACATTGAAACAGCTATCTTAAACTGCTATGGAATCCGGGAAGCAGAACAGAATATGGTCTTTGCTGCCAGGCTCACACAACACGGTCATACGATCCAGAACATGGCAGATCTGATGGAGCTTTACCATCAATCCTACAGTCAGAAAACCGTAGAAAACATTGCAGGACTTCCGCATCCAACAGTACAGAAATTCATGGTCATTTCCGTGGCTGTTGTTGGTGCAAGCAGACGCTTCCTGGCACAGATCACCAGGCATCAGAACGAAGTGAAATACATGAGTGCATCTCTGCAGTACAGCAATTATTCCGGTCATGCTGCATTTGCTATTCCATATGGAATCATGAAAGCAGATAAAGAAATCCAGGATATTTACAAGAAAAGCTGTCAGTCAGATCTGGATCATTATGCAGAGCTTTGTGCCTTAGGCATTGATCATGATTCAGCCGGATATGCCACACCTCAGGGA
This sequence comes from Dorea formicigenerans, assembly GCF_025150245.1. Lineage (NCBI taxonomy): Bacteria > Bacillati > Bacillota > Clostridia > Lachnospirales > Lachnospiraceae > Dorea > Dorea formicigenerans. Next base: position 3,133,608 of record NZ_CP102279.1, on the reverse strand, counting down.
CTTCGAAACGTACTGATCATCAGCGCGACACCTTACCAGTGGAAGCATATGATTGGCCAAAGAACCTGCCGAAGAAATACGGATGAAACAAGGATTGTGATGCTACAGATCTGGCAAAGATTGCACAAATTGAGCCCAATCCTTTTTGCACCGGATCTTACCGGTCCATTCTGTCAGAGAGGAAGCTGCATGGAAAAACAGATGTCCTGCCAGAATCCTATTTCAAAACTTTGGACTCCTGCTGATATCTTAAAAGAAGATTATCCATTGCTCATCAGGAAGGAGGTGAGCAGCCATAAAGATTAAACTGATTGACTTTGGTCTGAAAGCAGATCATCATCCCTTCCGACCACATGAAAATGATGCCGGTGCGGATGTATTCATGCCTTATGATTGCGTATTAAAACCAGGCGAGGTTGCAAGAATTCCACTTGGATTCGGTCTCATCATCCCAGATGGATTTGCCGGATATGTCTTTCCACGAAGCAGCATGGCAGCAAAAGGACTGGTATGCGAACTTCCACCGATTGATTCCGGTTACCGTGGTGAGATTCATGCCATTATCAGCAATGTGAGCACATCTTCTCAGACCATTCATAAAGACACACGCGTCGGTCAGCTGGTGATTACACCGGTCGTGATCGCAGATTTTGTCCTGGACCTTGGTAATGAACGAGGAACCGGGGCTTTTGGAAGTACAGGAGAATAATACTATGATTACATTTGGAAGAAAATTAAAACACTTAAGACAGAAAAATCATCTCACCCAGAAAGAACTTGGCATAGCTGTTGGATTTCCCGACAGCTGTGCTGATGTCCGGATTGCTCAATATGAAGGCGATGTCCGAACACCAAAAGAGGATCTTATGAAACTCTTCGCATCAACACTCGGTGTTCCGGTTGAACTCTTTACCGTACCAGTACTCTCAGAACCTAGAGAGTATGAAGCGGCAGAATATTGGAGGTATGAGTTAGGGGCGGAACTAGATTAATTGTCATAATACTGAAATGAGGCAACGGATTTTCCGCTGCCTCGCTTTTATCATTTTGAGGGTAATTGAAAATATCCTCCTGTGTTGAGCAATCCTCTTTTTCTGCGCTTTATCTGCATATCTATATATTTCATTTTATTTCTGTTCCATCGATAAAAAGCACATATTTATCCGGATTATGAACAAGATCATAATCTTTTCCATATTCAATTGGTCTAAATTCTATCTGCATAATGGATTCGCCATTTTCGATATCTTCTTTCCAAGAATATACGGTCATATCAAGGCTGGTTGCATATCCATGATCTGTAGAAAATTTTATTGAATGAAATGAATTCTCTTTATACATTTTTAAAAGCAGTCTTGCAAATGCTTCTTTATCAGAAATATTTTTTCTGTTAGCAACTACTGTAAGATTTTCATCTCTATTCATAGAAAAACTGCCAACTACATCTGGATCACCTTCTTTATACTTTAATAAGCTTTTTCCAATTATCATTCCAACAATAATCGAAAAAACGATAGCAACAAATACAAGTGTTATATTATTTTTCTTCATTTTATCAAGTTCCTCAGAATTATATATAAGTCTTTAGAACTACTATATCATATTTTCACGTTAAACCAAATAAAAAAGAAGAGCAATAAGCCCTTCCATCTTCTTATTCACGTATTTATTCCACCAATGCTCTCACTGCATTGATAATTCTCTGTTGCTTTTCTTTAGGTAGTTTCTCTATCATTTCAGATAATTCATTCGTAACGCCGCTAACCGAATGTGTCACAACATCAATCAATAGTGTATCTGCTGAAACATCTAATGCATTTGCAATCGCAATAAAAGTATCAAGTTTTGTTACTTTCAGTCCTCTCTCTATAACACTTACATGAGTTGGACTCAAGTTTACCAGTCCTGCCAATTCTTCTTGTGTAAGATTCTTAGCTTCCCTTGCAGCTTTTATTCTCTGACCAACCGCCTTTAAATCCATTGTGACACCTCCTTTAGAACGATAATTCGGTCTAAAATTAGTATAACGATTGATCTTTAAAACATACAGAATCTACAGATTGTTAACTTGTTCTTTAGAACTATTTTAAATTAAAAAGGCCCAAAAGGGCACTTTCCCTTTTGAGCCTATACACTTTATCAGCTAACGTATTTTGCTTTCATTTTTTCTCATGGTCATGAGGCTTTTTTCTCTTAAATCGCATTCTATGAATCCTTCGATTGCTCTTTCTGTTCTTCAATAATTCGTTCGGTTGCTTTATGAATTCTATCCTTGGAATAGGGTGGTCTTAAATTCAATGATAACCGCCCTTTTTTAATCATATACGTTTCACTACCATCCTCCGAAGATCCTTTCAACCAGCAATCATCCGGATACTTCTCCGCAAAAGACCTCAACCGTTTCTGCAAGCTCTGATTGAAGGTATACACATCATAGAATCCATCATCTTCATTAGTCAGAATAATCGTTTCTTTTTCACACTTTAACCTTCGCATATTCTATCCCCGCTTTCTTTCCATTTCCTGATCCAGGTACTTTGGTATCGGCTTTCCGGACCGGCGAGCAATGGCAATCTGTTTCTGATGCAGTCGTTTGATTACGGACCTTCGTTTCTTAGGTTTATTATTTTGTTGATTTCGGGACGTCTGTTTGTTGTTGCGTGCATCAGAAATTTTTTCCAGGTTCTTCTTCTGATTATTCACCAGACCGTCCACCATATCATAGTTAGCTTCTGTACCAGATTCTCTGCTTCGTTCATAAGTGCCGTTCTGGTAGAATTTCTGGTAATGTTCCAGACGGATTTTACCATCTTGTTTTAGCTGTTCGACCGGATTTAGCGGTACCTGCTGTTGGATGTAATCATGAATCTTTTGTTTTGTCTTTTCATCGAATTTCTTACATTCTTCGACAACCATTTTTCCATAAGCATCCAGGATAACACCCTGGGCCTGATCTCGGTATACCTGATGTTCCATCAAATAAAACTGTTTTCCATCAATAATGACGGTGTCTGTTGCAATCCAGTTCCCCTTTTTCCCATCAATCTGATAATTCTCAGTTTCCATAGTGATCAGTGCACCGGATGTGTTGATACGAATAAATCCGGCCAGATACTGTGGATAGTTCTCATCTACATAGTAGCAGCTGATTTCTCCATTCTTGTTCAATACGAGCACGTCACTGACTTCGCATTGATTTTTCGTCCGTTTCCAGATGTCAGCGACTTTTTCATTTTCCTGCATTTCATGAATCGAGATTAATCGGTAATTTTCGACAGTAATCGACACATTCTGCTGTCTTGCCTCTTGATATGGCAGATGCCACAGTGCTTTTCCTGCTGTCTGCTGATCTACTCGGTAGACTGCAAATTGATTAAGCTTCATAGGCATCATCCTCCAAGTTATTCAGATAATAATTCAGATCCAGAGAATAGTAGTATTTGTCTTCGATCTGCTGTAATTTTCCAACTGTAGAATTGATGATCTCAATTATTTCATCATTCTCAGGATCACTTTCTTCCTGTTCCAAAACTTCCAAAGCTTCTTTCAGTGTTTGGATTGTTTCTTCCTTTGTGTGCTGCTGGAAGATAGCAGTAATAGTCAGTTCGTTTTCTTCCAGGTTTACATTTCTCATAGGCTCATTTCCCCCCTTTTCTTTTTCGGTATTGGTTTCATCTGTATATTCAGCTCCTTCTCGTTTTTTTCTTCTCTTATATTTTTTTCGTTATCCACTTTCTTATTGGATTCCAGAGGATTTTCCACATTTGGATGTCTTTCTTCCAAGTATTTTTCCACACGACTGATTGCATTTTGCACATAAGAATTTTCTCTAAATCCAGGAATCGAATTCAAAAATTCTTTCTGTATTTTTCCTTCAATCATCAGACTCTGCATTCCTTCATAATCACTTCCGTCTTTCAGATCAAAGCCAACACATTTCAGTCCATGCATACGTTCTGATGGGATTTTCTCATAAGCTTCCAAGGCTTCTGGTAATGTCAGGTCATAATGTACTTCACCCATTACAGGAAATTCAGCACATTCAACCGCATAAAAGCTGATACATGTAAGATCATTTTCATAATCCACATTTTCTATTTCCGGGACAATATCGAGTATTTTTTCTCTTTGTGCTGCAAAGTCTGGAAGTTCTGCAAATCCAAATCGATCCACGTAATATGCCTGCATATCCCCACCACGGTTTGTAATGATAACATCACTGACCGACATAGCATGTGCTTTATAATCTGCCGGTGGATTATCGTTGAACATAGCGTACAAATCATCCAGCTTTTCATTTTCATGTAATCTGCCAGAATAGACACATTTATAATTTTCTGCATCGATTGTAATTCCATCTTCTTTGACCATTGCCATATTCATAAATAAATGTTGTTTTCCCGGTGTGTCTTCATCCACATGATAAATCGCATAGAGGTCACCATTACCTCTGAACATTTCTTCCTCTAGGGTATAATCATACTTAAATGGGTACATAGCCCGATCAACTCTCTCCGAAACATCCGTCCCTTCTGCAATCGTATCTTCCAGCCAGTCTTTGATATCTCCCCATGATTCAAACTGCAAATACCCGGCAATTTCATGTGTCCCATCCGGTGCCAGTACAATATGTCCCGGTTCGCTTTCCCGATAATCATAGCGGTATCCGGCTGCTTCCAGTGCATCTACCAGAATGCCGTATTTTTCATGTAATTCTGTTTTCTGTTTTTCTTCAAGAATGATTTCCAGTTCTTCTGTAAGCTGATCGATCATTTCACCGGCTGTCTTGCGGATCACATCCATAGATGCTTTCATTTCCTTCATTTCCCGGCTGCTGCTCCACCCTGCAATATAAGGAAAACTGTAATCCGATGTATCCAAACCAAAGGAAGAACACACACAGTAAGCAACAGATTCTGCTTCAACCTCTTTTGTCAGACGGTCTTTTTCTACACCCAGGCTTTCCATGATTTCCTTGTCATGCAGTTTAGCATGGACAGTTTCATGAATAGCAGTCTTTAAGGTCTGGCTTTCACTGAGTCCTTTTTTGATCACGATTTCCTTATCTGCATTGTGATAATATCCATTGGCATTGCCATCGATCTCATCGAATCGTATCGGCACTGGGGATATTTTCTGAATAGCCTGCATGAAAGAATCAAAATCCTGTACAGCTGCAGTCAGTAATTCCGGTGCCAGTGTCTGGATTGGTTCCCCGGATGTCTGAGCAATATCAAAGACGGTAACTGCTTTAAAATGCGGAACTGTAACTTCCACCTGTTCAGTCTTAGGTTTTCCATCGGTTCCCATGATCGGTCGCTGATTTTCATCCAGAACCTCTTTTTCCTTCATTTTCTTATATGGTGCCGGTGCAATGATTGTAATTCCTTTTTCGCCTTTCATGACCTGTCTACCCATGGACTGCCAGTTTTTGTAGCTGGTAACAAGTGTGGCATCCGGTCGCTGCATGGCGATCAGCATTGTATTATTAAAGGAATAATTGTGAAACTTTGCCATGGTTTTAAGAAATTCCTGATAGCGGTTACTTGTAAAAAGTTCTTCCACACCGGATTCCAGTGACTGCATAATGCTGTCCATATCTTTTCCCTGAACCGGTAATGGAATTGTTGCTGTCTGCACTGTTGGAATATCTCTTACGTCACCCTTTTCTTTTGTATCTGTTACTTCTTCATAGGGTGCGGTGGCTTCAGTCACCATTCCTTTAGTCAGATCAATATCTTCAACACGAGTAGAAAAACGAACCCTGCTATCTGGAAATTCTCCTTTATCTCGAAAGGAATAGTAATTCCCATTCCGTCCTGTAATGATGTGATCAACCAATGAAATCCCCATCAATTCCCCTAATTCCTGCATTCTTGCTGTAGTCTGGATATCCGATGTAGATGGTGTCAGATTTCCGGACGGATGATTATGAATGAGCATCATTGAATGAGCATTCGAAAGAATTGCACTCTTAAATATTTCTCTTGGATTAATTAATGCTTCATTCAGCGATCCTACAGATACGATATTCATATTGATCGGTGTTAAATCTGCCTGTAAATTAACAATACAAAAGAGTTCCCGATCCATCTGGGAAAGAAATTCATTCATAACACGAATTGCTACATCTGGATTATTCATAGGTTCATTACTATAAAGTGGTGGCTGTTCCACCATACGAATTGCTACCTGTTCTAATTTATCTGCCATCAGCAACACCTCCAATCGGCACATTTATAATAAATTCCTGATCATGTAACGTCTCAATTTGCTTCTTCAATTTTTTAAACGAAAATGTGTGTGATAATCTTTTTCGATACTGGCTGTATCTTAAGCTTGTATTTGTTTTAATGTTCTCTTTCGTCATAATCTTCTCCTTTTCAAAATGCCCCACGACATTTCCTTATGCCGCAGGGCGTTTGCTCATTTAACGGGTTTCATGCTTGATATTAGAGTTCCATATCGTGCTTCTTTGTTTTCGGTTTCTGATCCGGCTGTTCTTTTCCTGCTTTCTCTGTTTTTGCAGCCTGCGCTTCTTTTTCTTTCTGACGTTCTGTAAATCTGTCGGCTTTTTCAAAGACGTGATCCTTTGTGTCAAAGTGATATACATCATTGGTAAGGCGTTCTGCTGGTGCTACCTGAGTCGCATTGACTTCTTTTACCATATCTCTTAACATTTCTGCATCCACTTGCCCGTCATCTGGCAAGACCAGCATTTCATGGATGGATGATGGCAAAATGAAGAAATCATTTCCAAGAAGTTCCCCCATGCTATCCATGAATTCCGGATAAAAGATCACACCGGCTCCATCAATTCTGTCTGTATTCGTAACAACAAAGAATGTCGGCATCTCGCTTGATTCCTGCAATGTTTCCTGCAGCATTTCACGTTCATCCGGTGTCAGCATGAGAATATTTTTCTGGTACATTTCATCTATCAATGCACCTATACTTGATACCTCCGGAGCCATGACACGCGGTGAACTTTTCATCGCATCTTCATGAAGCTGTTCTGCAGAGATTCCATACTGTTCAAGCAGATCATTCTTGATAAACATGGAACTTAATCCATCCTGATCCTTGCCTACTGCCACATGATAGGTGATTGCGAGATCTTCCTTCAGATGGTGTGGCGCATTTTCGAGGACTTCCTTATTTGCTTCGGCTGATGATACACGGATAAACAGCTTGTCCTTCACATCTTCATAATTTAAAATGGATTTCAGATCAACCTGTATCGGTGCCTCAATGACTATATCTGCAATCTTTCTACATACAGTTTCCATTGTTACGCCAGGCTGTGCTTTATATGCTTCATACAGTTGGTTAAGATTAATTGTTGGAGTAAGCATCTCCCCTTCTTTTCTCACCATCAATCCCGTATAGGCACGGTTCAGTTTCTGACACTCCATCGTTGACACCTCAGCATTCTCATAATCCTTCGGTAAAAAGAGTCTGATATTGTCCTTTACTTCATTTACAAATTCATTAAAATTCATTCTTCGTTTCCTCCTCTAATCTGTTTTCTTATTTCTTTTTGCTTTTGTTTTTTGGTTTCTTTTTGGGAAAGGATAAAGAAAAATTCACCCTTCCGGTTTCATCTGCATCCATATGAAGATCTGCCTCAAAGTACATATTCTTCTTTCTGGAATACAGGTCTTTTACATGCACACATCCACTTTTCAGAAGTTCTGCAGCCATCTTTTTATCCATGGTTTTTTCCATGCTCTGCAGATAGCGGTTATCTTTCCAGAGAGCAAAGTGACAATCGTGGTTGCTACAATAGAAGTTGGTTTTGCTTTCATATACCAGGCTTCCACATACCGGACATGTTCCAATGCTTTCTCTGGTCTGAAATCTTCTTGTTTCTTCTTCGGAAATCGCATCGCATCCATTCAGCATCATGGTCAGCATGTTTTTGATCTCGGTCATAAACTGTTCCGGTGCAATCTCTCCATGCTCCATCAAGAGCAGCTGATTTTCCCATTCTGCAGTCATACTTGCAGATTTCAGAAAGTCTGGCAGGATCTCCACAAGGACTTTTCCATCATCTGTTGGAAGGATCTGTTTCCCTTTTCGGGTGGCATACTGGGAATAGATCAGTTTTTCGATGATACCAGCTCTTGTTGCCGGAGTTCCTAATCCTTTCTTTTCTGTGTCTTCATCGAATTCCTTATTTCCAGCAGTTTCCATTGCTGCAAGGAGAGTATCTTCACTGTATGGTTTTGGTGGCGATGTAAAATGTTCTGTCTTTTCTGCAGCTACAGCATAGAAAGTCTGTCCCTGGGTTACTTTCGGCATCCTCTCTTTCATTTCCTGATCCGGATCTACGATTGCCATGCGATCCTTATTCTTGAAGCAGTTTTCAAAGAGTTTCCATCCATCCTGCAACACAGTTCTTCCTTTTGCTTTGAAGATTTCTCCCAGGCATTCCACTTCAATCTCTGTTTCCTGGTAAATGTGATCCTTACTCATTGCCATGACCGTATGGACTGCAATCAGGAAAAGAATCTTTTCTTCCCAGGATTTCAATTCATCCAGATGGCAGGATGCAAGTTCCATCGTTGGAATGATTGCATGGTGATCTGTCACCTTGCTGTTATTCATGACTTTCTTCACATCTGGCTGCTCCGGCTGATCAAACGGACCTGTCAGTTGATATTTCTCATAAATCTGACGAACCACATTTCTTGCTGTCTGCTCCATATCTTCGGTCAGATACTGGCTGTCCGTTCTTGGATAAGTGATCAGTTTCTTTTCATACAGGCTCTGAGCGGTATCCAGTGTCTGTTTGGCTGTCATTCCGTAGATACGGTTTGCTTCTCTCTGCAGTGTGGTCAGATCATAAAGCTTTGGTGCTTTTACTTTCTTTTCCGTTTCTTTTACTGCTGTGACAATAGCTTCACTTCCCTGGCATCTACTTCTTAACTGTTCCGCCTCATCCGGATCAAAGATTTTTGGCTTTACAGCCGGAATTCCATCACAATCGAGTTCCACATTGAAATACTTTTCTTTCTGGAAATTGCTGATCTGTCCGGCACGTTCCACCAACATGGCAAGTGTCGGTGTCTGAACCCTTCCAACGGTCAGCTTTTTGAAGTACTTTGTGGTATAAGCTCTGGTTGCATTCATTCCTACCAGCCAGTCAGCCTGAGAACGGCATACAGCAGCTTCGGCCAGATGTCGGTATTCCTCTGCGGATCTCAGATGCTGCATTCCATCAAGGATTGCTGAATCTTCCAGAGAACTGATCCATAATCGTTTCACCGGCTTTTTACTTCCGGATAAGTCATAGACATGTTTGAAGATTAATTCTCCTTCACGTCCGGCATCACAGGCATTTACGACGTATTCAATTTCCGGACTGTTGAGCAGTCTTTTTAAGATATAGAACTGATCTTTCTTATCTTCTGAGACTGTAACTTTCCAGTCTTTCGGGATGATCGGGAGATCTTCATATCTCCACTGGTTAAATTTCTCATCGTAAGCATCCGGTGAAACATATTCGGCCAGATGTCCGAAGCACCAGCTGACCATACAGTCGGTTCCTTGTAAATATCCGTCTTCTCGTTCCTGTGCTCCAATCACTTCTGCGATTGCTCTTGATACACTTGGTTTTTCTGCAATTACTAAATACATGATGTATTACCTCCTTCATATAACGAAACGGAGAGAGCATGTTTTACAGCCCCCTCCACTAAAAAAGTTTATTTATTTTTCATTTTCTTCAAAATCTTCGTCTTCAGACTCTTCCTCATCCGGAACTTCTTCCAGTCCACCTGTTTCCAAACCTTCCGGCTGATCATCCTCATCTTCCTCTTTTTTAGGTTTATAGATCTTGAAGTAGTAGTAAGCTGCCACACCGCCGAGAGCCAAAATCAGGATTGTTGCCATTGCACCCATATTGGTTTTTGCAGATGCTGTTTTCTCCGGATCAATGGTAGCTTCCTTGTCTACATCCTCATTATTTGTTTCATCCAGCACTACCTTTGATTTATCTGGCTGTGGTGTTACGACAGTAGCAGTGCTGTCTTTATCCAGAAATTCGGACAGATCATTCTCATCAATCTGGGATAACATATAGACATTCTGTGATGTGGCACTACGGTCGATCACGATATAGAATGTGTTGTTATTCTTCGTTGTAACCGTAAGAAATTCCTTTGTGGAATCATCGGTAATGTCATCCTTGACTTCACCATTGCCAGGTGTCGTAAATGCAGTTCCCTTGTCTGTTCCATCTTCCGGCAGCACCTCGTTTGTGTTTGTCGCCTCGTCCTTTTTCTCTTCTTTGTCTGTTGACTGTTCCGTCTGAGTTGTCTCTACTTTGGATGCCTCTGCCGATTCATCCACATAGGCAAATGCTGTGGTTGATGCTGTAAAAAGCATCATGACTCCCAACAGCAGTCCTGCCATTTTCTTATTCATTTTCTTCCATTTCACCATTCTGATATTCCTCCTTATTTTCTTCTGTGAATACAAAGGAGCCTGAACCTTCATCGTCAGACTCCCTGCTTACCTGAAATTTAACTTTTCCACTCTGGATACCATCCAAAAGATCATATAACTGATCATTATCCATCTTCATACCACGGATGCACCTGATCATCTCATTGTCCTCTTCCTGCTTTAATGCAGCCTGGACACCCCTAAGATATTGCTGCAGATCCGCGATCTTTTTCTCTGTCTTGGCAATCTCATCCAGATATTTTTTAATCTTTTTATTCAAACTTTCACCTCCCTTCGTTCACCCCTTTATGGCAGTCTTCCAAAGCACATGAAATGTTGCTGCCAGTAGGATGTGCTGATATTTGAGTAATGGATCGGATCCCCGCAATGGATCATCATATTGTTACCGACATAGATACCCACATGGCTTGCACCGGATGTGTTATACGTTCCCTGGAAGAAGATCAGATCTCCTGGTTTTGCTTCTTGCGGTGATACATAAGTACATACGCCTCTTAATCCATCTGCGGTCAATCGTCCATAGTTCCAGCCATTACCACAGTGGTTAATGACATAAGATACGAATCCTGAGCAGTCAAATCCGGACGGAGAGTAACCACCCCATACATAAGGTACTCCCAGATATTTTTCCGCTTCTCGGATCATCCGGGCAAATTCTTCATCCTGCAGTGCTTCCGGTGGAATCTCATAGCTCATTCCATTACCGCCTGATCCACTGGTCACATTGTTTACATCCCACAGATAATTTCTGTTTCCATAGGTCGTATTTAACGCATTGTAAATAATCAGCTGTTCTGCATTCAGATTGGCTCTTGCCACAGCATCAAAACTTCCATTTGTCAGTGTCACATACAGAATCTTCTTGGTGCTTGTACTGGTAACGGTTACTTCCTGACTGCCATTGTCATCTGCGATATAAGCTTCCCAGGTCTGGTGTCCATGAGCAGAGGCTGCAGCATGGTTATCATAGTAAACGTCAAACTGGACACCATATCGTGCAAAGGCTCCGGTATCCTCAACTGTGTATTCCACACCATTCATTACTACCTTAGTGCCAATCGGCACAAATGGATTGGAAGCATCTACAGCAATGGTATGGTTTGCAGTTGGATATGCACCACTGGCAGTTGGACCTCCGGACCATACACCACAACAGATTCGACAATTACAATATCCGCTTGTCACTACCTGTCCCAATGATTCTCCAACGCGAACATTTCTGGTTTCTGTCACCGTTTCTGTTCGACCTTCTGTATTCAGATGATATTGTGCTTCAAAAAGAGATTGCAGCTCGTTTTCAACATCTGAGTACGTCCAGTCCCCGTATTTTGCGGTAAGATACGAGATAAGATGGTATGGATTATGACCAATCTCAGCAATGTTGTACTGATACTCGTCATAATTTGGATGTCTTCGTTCCATCTCATTGATCTGCTGATTCAAGGCACTTTCCAAAGCGGCATATCTGTTTTCGGCAGCATAGATATCCTCGTCTGAACTTGGATACGTTGTAATACCGATCACAGATCCAGCACCCTCAATAGAGGCACTGCAGCTCCCCAGAGATACTGCTATGACAAGAAAAAGAAGCGCAAAAATACCGATGCCTGCGAACATGGCACGATTACGCTTTATAATCTCTTTCAAGGCAATCTTTGCTTTCACCGTCATGTTCTCGACACCGGTAATGGTTGTCGCTCCACCTAGACTGCCAGCGGATTTTCCGGCTCTGGCTGCCCGGTATGCATCCTTATATCGTTTTTTCTGAAAGAAGCGGTTATAGAAATGTCTCTTTTGCTCAGCGTTCTTTACCGATTCTGCATGTTTGACTCCTTCCATACTTTCTGCAGAACCAAATTTCAGTTTCTTTTCTACAGTAGCCTCACGATAACCTCTGCGATGGGTTTTCACATCCGTTCGTTTGCTGCGGATCTGAGCATGACGTAGGCCACGTAACGCAGCTTCTGTTTCACGCTCTGCAAGTCTGGCACTTTCCACACCTGCATTTTCATCTGTTTCTTCCTCTTCGGAAGTGACTGCTTTCATGCCAGATATAACAGCTTGTGTAGCAATGTATTTCCCGGCTGTCCCTCCCGGTTTCATGCCAGCACCTTTCACCATCTGATTTCCTTCATCATCAAAGGATAATCTTCCGGCTTTTGCCTGTTCTTTGGTCATCTGTTTTTGCAGCTGCTTCTTCCGAATGGATTTCTTTTGGCTGTTCAGATTGTTATCATCATCCGGGATTTTTTCATGGCGATGCAGTTTCTTTCGATATCCAGATACTTTTTCTTCCGGTGTAACTTCAACTGTATCCTCAACAGCTTCCTGCCGGACAGATGATTTCCGGATCTTTTCCATCTGCAGTCGTTTCCCTTTTCCCGATTTTGAATCTTCATTCCCAGCCTTTTTTCGTTCCCGTTCCGGAACAAATTCTTCTTTATTTTCCGGTCGCCCTCGGCTCCTGTGACTGATGTCTTTTACACTACCATCACGGAGATTTTCTTCTGTCAGACCATCTCTGGTCATCTTTGCGACCTTTTTATCTTTGCCTTTAAATTCTTTTCCGGCTATAGGTCATCACCTCCTGGCACAACTTTTCTTTCTGTACTCATTTAGTTCCTGGCGTCCAATAATCGGGATACCAGGATACCCATCTGCCTGTGTCCTGATTGCTGGAGAGCTCGCCTGGATATGAAATACCCAGTTCAATTCACTCGGATCTCTCGGCCAGAAACCATTGATCAGCATAGCCTCCTTGAACTGATTGTTGTGCAGATGGATCTGGGTACGTTTATACAGAACTTCTTTCAGATCATCACTGGTAAGATGCGGATAGATTTTCTGTGCCGGATAAAAATTCCAGAATACCCAGTCAAGGATAATGTTCTGTGTTTCCAGCGGAAGTTCATACAGATGATGATCATCATTGACTGTATGAACACGGTATCCAGGCTGTGCATTTTCCAGATTTTTCATCTGAATGTAAGGATTATCCTGGTTCCACTGCCTGATTCGGATCTTATCGATTTCCTTCATGCTTTTCCGCCTCCATTTCTTTCTCTCGTTTTTCAACTTCTTCCGGTTTTGTAGTCATCAAACTGTACAGCTTCAAGTTCTTATCGAACTTGTCCTTAAATGGAATAATTGTTGTTCCATAGAAAAGAAGTCCTTCTCCTTCCCTGGAATTCGTCACATAAGACAACTGATATGGGGAAATATTCAACTGTTTTGCAAGGATCTGTCTGTCACCTGCAGCCTGGTTCAGCATCAGGATAAAATCACTGTTCTCAAAGATATTTTCAATTTCCCTGCTGGCAAGAAGATCTTTGATATTCTGGGTGATACCACTTGGAATACCACCCCATTTTCTGAATCTCTTCCAGATTTCTACAGAATAAGCTGCTGTCTGTTCTTCTTTGAGCAGAAGGTGGAATTCATCGATATAGTACCTGGTAGATTTGATGCCACGGTTGATCGTAACTCTGTTCCATACCTGATCCTGGACGATGAGCATTCCGATTTTCTTCAGCTGCTTTCCAAGTTCCTTAATATCAAAGCAGACAATACGGTTATTCAGTTCCACATTGGTTCTATGGTTGAATACTTTCAGTGATCCATTTACATAGATTTCCAGTGCTGTTGCAATTCTCTGGGCCTGGGGTTCTTTCTGCTTTCTGAGGCAGTCATACAGGTCACCAAGGACCGGCATATTTTCCGGTTTTGGATCTGCAAAGTACTTCTGATACACCAGTGGAAGACAACGGTCGATTACTGATTTTTCCTCTGCTTCAATACCATCCCTGCTTCCCATGATCAGCTCACATAAGGACAGGACAAAATCGGATTTTACACCAAGTGGATTGTCATCATCGGAATAATCCATATTGATATCCATCGGATTAATATAATCCTTACTGGTTGGTGAGATGTGTACTACCTGTCCGCCAAGTGCATGGACCAGCGGATAATATTCACCTTCCGGATCTCCGATGATAATGTCATCCTTCGTAACAAAGAAAGCATTGGTGATCTCTCTTTTGGCAGCAAAGGATTTACCGGATCCAGGAGTACCAAGGATCAGGCCATTCGGATTTTTCAGTTTCTTGCGGTCCACCATGATCATGTTGTTGCTGAGTGCATTTAATCCGTAATATAGGGATTCTCCTGCCATAAAAAGTTCCTGAGTGGTAAACGGTACGAAGATAGCAGTGCTGGTCGTGGTCAGTGCACGTTTGATGGGGATATGATTGACTCCCAGCGGAACACTGCTCATCAGTCCTTCTTCCTGCTGATAGTCCAGACGTTTCAGTACACAGTTGTATTTCTGTGCAATTCCGGCAGTCTGGAAGATGGCATTGTCCAGTGCCTGTTTGGTCTTTGCTGTATTTAAAAAGAGCGCTGTTACAAGGAACATACGCTCATTTCGTGACTGCAGGTCTTCTAACAGACGCTTAGCTTCTCCGCCATACGTGTTCAGATCCGATGGAATGATATCCATATCGTATCCGGCCCGGACTGCTTTTTTCTGTTCTTCAATTTTCATCCTGTTGATATCCGTAACCTTGCTTTTTACAAGCTTGATTGCTTTCATCTGATCCACAGACTGAACATGCAGGTTGACGATCAGGTTCTTATCAATATCCAGAAATTCTGCAAGCATCTTATCTGTAAGCTCCGGTGCCAGGATCTGCAAATAAGAGACTGCCCCGATGGTATTTCCCATGCGGAATGTATTTCTGTCCTTGAATACAAAACTGGTCGGTGCCACATAATCTTTGGTATTGAGTCCTGTACGGATCATGGAACCATAATCAAACTGGAAGTCTGTCATGTTATCTGGATTGAAAGTCTCATATAAAATCTGCAGTCTTTCCACCCCATTCAATGGATAAGCCGGAACTCCAAGGATCTTGAAATTGTTCAGGATATCCGACTCAATACGTTCCAGCTTTGGCTTTGCTTCCCGGATATTATCCGCTTCGATGGAAAAGGTGATATATTTTGATTTCACCAGTCCATTATTCCCTTTCGCCAGCTGCTGTTTCAGCATCTTGGCATATTCCATGCGAACATCATCAAAAGCATCCTCCTGTGGCCGGATCTGGATCACCTGCTCAAACTCCTTCATGCTGCTCTTATGATTGATAAAGCTCAGCTGAAAATGGATACTGGCATCAAAGTAATTGAGGAAATCACACCAGTTTTCAAAGATTGCATTTTTATCTTCATTCTGAGCCAGCTGGTAGTTGATGTCATAAAAGCGGATACACTTAGAATAAGTTTTTCCCTGTACCCTGCAGATTCCATCTCTTCCCATTTCCTTATAAGCGATCGACTGCTGGACGGACAGTTTTTTCTGCCTACGTTTCTCTTCCTGCTTTTCTTTTTTCTTTTTCTCTTTTCTGTCTACTTTTTTGTATCCGGTATCTGCGACAGTTTTCTTATTTTTCTTTTTTCGCAACCGTTTTTCCTCCTTTCGGTTTTCCTGCATCCGGAGACTGTCTGATCTGTTCCGGATCTGTCTCATAATAGTTTTCAGTTTCATATTTTCTGACGGGCGGACGAAGAAACTTCACCCGGATCATATGCATCAGAACATCTTCCAGATGCATCCCGTCTTTTTCGTACATGGCAAATAAAAATGCCGGTAACATTAAAAGCACCATGACCGTTGCTGCATTACTGTTTCCCATCACATTACGCAAGAGAAAATAGCTTGGAATTCCCATTGCAGCACCTATCCCGATACAGATCAGCTGTCTTTTGGTCAGGTTAAATGCTACTTTATTCTTTACCTTCGTTAAATCTTTCGGTACGCTGACATATGCCATGATTTTCACTCCTTCCTGTAATTTAGTGCGCGTTAAATATCGACTTACTTAAGGATGCCGTCTTAAAGAGGCTGTAACATAAGATCACCGTGTAAGCCATAACGCCAAATAATGAAGAACTCAGATTATCTGAATACTGGATACCTGCAACAAGCACTGCATAGATTGCAACGCATACCATCATCAGAAATGCCTGGAAAGCCAGGGCAAAGAGTCCTCTGAAATAATTCGTGCCGATCTGTCCCCATTCTCTGTTACTCATAGTTGCGAATGGAATCGGCGCAACTGAGGTATATAGGTAAATCTCTATCATACGTCCATACATGATCACTGTGATCAGTACAGACAGGATTCTCATACAGAAGCCAACGATAAGGGTTTCCAGCGCCAATACAACAAGTTCTCCGATTTCCATACTTTCCAGGGTTGCGGAAAGATCCGTCAATGCCGAAGAAATATCAATGGCGGTACTTCCGCTGATAACACCAGCTGCAGAATTAACTACGTGCTGGCCCACATCGAATACCGCCATTGTGATCGTAAATGTGTTACTCACCAGATAAACCGCGATCCACATTTTTACGAAGTACTTGAAAAACATCCAGGTATCAATATCATGCATGTTGTTGCGCTCGGTCAGCATAGAAATCAATTCGTAGCAGAGTACGAGTGTGATAATAATACCTGCGATCGGCATGATCACGGAATCCGATAAGTTCCGGATCATACTGAATATGCTGCCGTTCCACCCTTGCGGGGTCTGTCCAACCTGGGTAGCGATCTCACCAGTCTTTTGATTGACATCAGTAAACATCGTATCCAGGTTGGAAGTGATCATCCCGGTTAAGAGTTCCCTCATCCATTCCTCAATCGCATCAAAAATCTGACTGAACATGGATCTCTACTCCTTTCTTTTAACCAAATAATCCACTCAGAAGCGGGATTAGCTGTGTTCCAATCAGGATAACACCACCACCGCTCATCAGCTGCTTAATTCCCTGGGATTTTGCACCCGGGTTGTCGTTTCCATAACCTTCCATCAGGTTGATTACGCCCCAGACACCAAGGCCGGCACCGATTGCAACGACCAGTGTCTGAAGGATATTGATTGCACTGCTAAAAAAAGCCATAATCAAATGTGTGAACAAACGCTTTTTCTTATGGTCTGTAAGCGTTTGGCTCTACTCCTTTCCCTTTTATTCAGACCTTTTTTTACCTGTTTTATCTGCAAGGCGATCTTATCTTTATCTTCACTTTTTTCTCCTTTCTTCCTACTTTTAGATTTCTTTCTTGAAAAAAACATAAAAAAAATAGAGCATATAGATGGATTTTTCTACATGCTCTAACGCTTTTTGTTCTTTTTACAAATACTTGAAATTTTTTACTTCCTATCCAATTTTTTTGCCAGCACAAAATTAAACAAAAATGTTACTGTCACTATTAAAATACATATTATCGTAATCCACGCTGGTACTTTCATATCAAATTGAACTCTTAGCAACAAAGAAATTGCTAAAAATATACCTCCTATAATCTCTATAAAATCTAGGATCCTTTTTTGCATCATCTGAATTTTTTCCCTTTCTTTTACCCTATCAAACTTCCATATTCCATATTTTGATTGAATATCTGTGATATCTTCATCAGATATAAGTTCATCCAAAGTGACTCCAAGCTCCATTGCTAACTTTTTTGCTGTAATTAGATCTGGACATCTTGAACCGTTCTCCCATCGGCATACAGTTTGTCGTGATACGTACAGTTTATCGGCAAGTTGTTGTTGTGTATATTTTTTTTCTTCTCTGATTTTTTTAATGTTATCATTTAAAGCCATACTTCTTACCTCTCTTTCATTCATATCATATAATGATACCATTAAAAAAGAAAGAACCAGCATGGTTTTCCTATGTTTCCACTTTGGTAACATAGAAATTTTCTTAATTAATGATTTCAATTTGTCTTATTTCATCCTCTGTTACATCAATCCGAAACATCTCAAACTCTGTATCTTTTGAAAATGTCAGATTATGATTCAGATATTTTTCAACATCAAAAGCATTTTTCTTATCATAATCGGCAAGTTCCTTGTACCGTTTATGCTTTGTGATGTCATATTTGTTGCTTAAAAACGGCCGGACTCCACGAAGCTGTAAGATACATTTTTCTCCATCCATGACCGCCAGCTCATCTCTACTCATCAGTTCTTTTCCAGTCTTTTGATAATTCAGCCCATAGGACCGGTTGCTGCCTCTGGTGTCTGATGTGTTGTAAAGATCTATGGTTTCCTTTCCCAGGGTTTCTGATATTTCTTTCAGTGTGGAACTTTCCTTTCCACCCAGGAAAAGAACGGTGTCACAGTTACCCGTGATCGTCTCAGCCGCATCCTTATAGATTGTTTTCAGCTGAGATTGTGACTGCAGAATGATAGAAGCGGAGATTTCCCTGCTTCGGATCGTAGCAATCAATTTGTCGAATTTTGGGATCTGTCCGATATTGCTGAACTCATCAAGAAGCAGTCGTACATGATAGGGAAGCCTGCCTCCATGCTCATCATCCGCTTTATCACAAAGCAGGTTAAAGAGCTGGGTGTACATGATTGCTACCACAAAGTTGAATGTGTCATCTGTATCACTGATGATGACAAACATGGCTGTTCGCTGATCGCCGATCATATCCAGTTCCATCTCGTCATAGGACATGATTTCTCTTAGTTCCTGAATATCAAATGGTGCAAGTCTGGCACCACAGGAAATCAAAATCGATTTTGCAGTTTTGCCGGCAGCAAGCTTGTACTTGCGATATTGCCTTACTGCAAAGTGTTCCGGATTTTCTGCTTCCAGTTCTTCAAACAATTCATCCACTGCATTTTTAAATTCTTCATCATCCTCTCTGGTCTCACTGGCATTGATAAATTCCAGCAAAGTAGAAAAGTTCTGTTCTTCCTCTGGTGCCTCATACCAGATGTATCCGATCAGTGCAGAATACAAAAGACGTTCGGCCTTGACCCAGAAATCTTCCGTTGATTTTTCGCCCTCACCCTTGGTATTTGCGATAATGGTATTGACCAGCTTTAAGATGTCTTTTTCACTCCGGATATAATGGAACGGATTGTAATGCATGGACTTTTTAAAATTGATCGTATTCAATACCTTGATCCGGTATCCTCCATTTACCAGCATCTTCCCGCATTCAACGATGATCGTTCCTTTTGGATCGGTGACCACATAGGACACGTGGTCCGTCATCTGCATAAGGTTGGGTTTTACATAGAATCTTGTCTTACCGGATCCGGAACCACCGATGACGATCACATTCTTATTTCTGGCATACTTTGGGGCTTTTGGGCGGCTGTTCATGGTCAGACGTTCCGTTTCTGTGAGGATGACATTGTTTTCAAAAACCGGATCCATGAAGGGTTCGATATCTTTTCTATTTCCCCATCTTGCAGATCCATACTCCACACCCTGCCGGAACTTCTTTGCGTTTTTAGAACGATAGTAGACCACCAGCTTTAATGCACTTGCAACCAGAACACCTACTGTAAGGTCCTGCAAAGCGATACTTGGCAGCCAGCTTAAAAATGCCAGTCGAAAATTGACTAACATCACGCCAAGTCTCTGGACCATGCTTTCTCCCAGGCAATGCCGGTACAGCCAGGATCCTTTATCTGCTACATAGAAGATAAAGAAATATGGGAGATTTAAGATCACCAGCCGTTTGATCTGGATCTTCTGTAATTTTTCCCGGATCATCGTTCCTGACCTCTGGATTTTTGTCTCTGCTTCACACGCTGGCGGTGCTTTGCTTTTCTTTCTACAGATTTCTGCAGTTTCTTTCTGACAGATGGTTTCTTCACCTGTTTCTTTTTCAGTTCTACTCCGGCATATTCCCGGAAAGCCGCTGTCATCACATCCACATCTTTAGCCTTAAAGAAGACCAGATATTTTGGTGGATCCGCACCGACTTCTTTTTTCAGGCTGTAATCAATCCCGTACTTTCTTGCCACACGGTCAAAGGATTTGATATTTTCATCTGTGATCTTTATGTTGGAAAGCTGTACTCCCTGTGCATTCAGCTGCTTGATGGTCTGCTTTCCATGTGGCTTTTTCTTTTCAATCTTTTTTCGGGCTTTTTCCCTTCCTTTCTCCTGGGCCCGTCCGGTCTTTTCAGCCATTTTCACCCGCGTTGCTTTCTGTTTCCTACGGTTGTCCATTTCCAGGAACTTCCGAAGGGCTGCTTTTAGCACACTGGCAGTGATCTTGACTCCCTGGATGCTCAGGCTGATCACTTTCTGATTTACTTCTTCCTGCAATTACCCACGTCCTTTCTTTCCTTTCATCTCAGAATAAAGACGGGCAATACAATATCCGATGCATGGAACATGTTTTCCATACGGACAGCCACCACATGGTGTTGTTTTTACCACTTTTTTCTTTTCAGGAAGCAGATAATGGCACTGCTTCAAGTTACAGCCTTTCTTTTTGCCTCCCCACCAGTAACAGTACTTGCAGGACCATGGCTTTTCTTCGCTGTACTTTCTTCCCTCAATAGCTGCATTTGGTTCTATGATCAGATCTTTATTAGTCTTCATTCTGTTCTTCCTCTTTTCTCATGATTTCTGTCAGTTTTTTCTCTGCCTGACTTCCGGCAGCAATGAGACAATACAAAACTGTAAATATTGCCGCTGCTCCCAGAAGAGCAACAAAAATAATGATATTTCTCATGGTTTCTCCCATCTAAAAAAGCGTCCACAGATTCCTTTCGGTTTCCATGAACGCTCATTCTTATTTGATTAGTGTTTCTTTTTTCTCATAAATGCAAGGGCTCCTGTACCAGTCGCACCAATGCCGAGAAGCATAAACCACAGCCACAGATTGGTGTTATCCCCAGTCTTTGGTGAATCACTGACAGGTTTTCCACCTTCCGGTGTCTTTTCTGCCGGTTTTTCCTCATCTACCATGGTTACATGCTGTACTTCACTAGTATCCTTTACTTCGAATTCCACATCTTTTGCAACCAGATAGCCATCCGGTGCTGTTTCTTCACGGAGAGTGTATTTTCCGATTGGAAGCATTTCGATGTAATGTGCTTTCTCTGTACTGGTCCAGCTTTCGACAACTTTTCCATCCTGATCAAGGATCGTGAGTTTTGCTCCCGGAAGTTCTTTTCCGGCGATATCCTGTTTGGAGATTTTCACCTTCGTCACATCATCCTTCATCTCAACTTTCTGCACATCGGCAGTATCTTTGATGGTGAACTTCACGCTTTCAGCTGTCACATAACCATCGGCCGGTTTTGTTTCAACCAGTGCGTATTCTTTTCCGACAGTCAGCTCACGGATCACATGTGCTTCTTTACCGGAAGTCCATTCATCCACGATATTTCCATCGGCATCTACCACTTTCAGCTTACATCCTGGAAGTTCTTTTCCGGTTGTCAGACTGGATTTGGTAAATTCTACAACGGTTGGCTGATTCTCAAAGGTAAAATCATAGGTTACAGTCGGCTGATCCTCACCTGCATACTCAAACGTAAATTCTTTTCCTTCATCGTTGGTTACGAATCCGTCCGGTGCATAGAGCTCTTTTACATAGTAAGTTGCTCCTATTGGAAGATCTGCAACAAATGTGATCTTTCCTTCTTCATCCGTAGATTTCAGTTCAATGATCTCATCGGCTTCAATCAGGACTTTACCTGTTGTCTCAGACTTAATGTCTTCTTTGGCAAATAATCCAAAGATAGCGCCTTCCAATGTACGGTCAGAATCTTTTTCTTTCTTAAGTACACTGACTTCTACTCTCTGGCGGTTGTTCTGCCAGTCTTTGTCATAGACTACAACTGGTGTATTCTGATCCACGTAAGTCAGATCTACATGACGGATCTCACCATCCAGTACATGACCGTAAGCAGTTCCTGTTTCTTTCACATAGTATTTACCAAGTGGAAGATTTTCCAGTTTTGCAATACCAGTTTCATCTGTCTTTATTGTTGCAATCAGTTCATCCTTTTTATAGTAATCGTCACTGACGCCATCGGCAGCCTTAATATCTTCCTCAGCATATACTTCAAAAGTAACATCTGTCAGCTTTCCGGTTACATAGTTGAAAATATGCTCCACCACACCTTTGACCTTATCGGCCAGTGTAACAGAATCCAGGAATTCTCCCTTTTTGTTGATGATCAGTTCACCAACCGGTACCTCGTCCTTCATTTCCACTTTCTGAACCTCTCCGGTATCTTTAACTGTGAATGTCACATCATTGGCTACCAGATAACCATGCGGTGCAAATTCTTCATGGAGGGTATAAGTCTCACCCACTTTCAGATATTTGATCACATGCGGTGCATCTTTGGAAGATGTCCAGCTGTCCACCACATTTCCATCTTTATCCGTTACTTTCAGATAAGCTCCATCCAATTCTACACCGGTTGTTGCATCTGATTTTATGATCTCAACAGTTGTTGGCTGGTTCTTCTTTACGGATTTTAATGTTACCGTCTGTACATCCTGACCCTGATAAGAAGCATCAAATCTCAGTATTTCATCAGAAGATATGAATCCATCCGGTGCTTTCAATTCTTTTACATAATAGCTTCCAAGTGGAAGATCCAGCGTATATGCTGCCTGACCTTTTTCATCAGAAGTCATTTCCTGTAAAAGAGTATCTGCTTTGACGATCACTTTTCCATCTTTCGTCTGAATGTCTTTTGCATTGTAAATACCGAACACTGCTCCGGCTACTGTATTGCCTGTCTCAGCATCCTGTTTTTCGACAGTAATCGACACTTTCTGTCGTTCATCTGTGACAGAGATTTCTTTCTCGATCACTGCAGTATCCTGATCCGCATAAGCAAATTCGACATTTTCCGGCACGGTATTTAACACATAAGTGTCCGGTGCATTCTTCTCTTTAACATAGTACCTGCCAAGTGGAAGATTCTTTACGGTTGCATAACCATCTGCATCCGTTGTGACGGTTGCTACCAGTGCATCCTTTGCAAAATACAGAGTTCTCTGTCCATCTGCATCTACCTGATGATCGGCAGTATAAATATCTTCTGCCGCATAAACTTCAAATTCAGCACCTGCAAGTCCAGCCATTTCATACTGGAAGTCCTTATCAAATCCCTTTAACACTTCACCCTGTTTATAGATCTTTAACTGACCTTTGACCGGGGCATTGGTATATTCCACATCAATGACTGCATCTCCTGTGACAGGATCGGTCAGATAAGCAGTATCTGTATCAACTGCAACTGTCACATAGTTTTTGGATATTGTGTACCCATCGGGTGCCGTCACTTCCTCAATCCGGTAGTTACCAGGTTTCAGATTCTTTGGCAGTACCAGGTATCCTTCCTCATTTGTGAAATAGGATTTGTGTACCGTTGGCTTCGGATAGGATGTTGTCTGTTCCACATATTTCTGATTATCCAGGTCGTATACCTTGAACTCAGTATTGGCCAGGAGTACAGATTTCTGTGTTTCTGCATCCTTTTTGATGATCTTTAATTTTGCTTTGAATTCCTTATCCAAAAGCACTCGCCATGTCTGCGGTGTATCCGGATGATTCTCTGTGATCTTCACTACAAAATCATCAACCGGTGCATAGTTGTGTTTGCTTGTGGTTTCTCTTACCACATAAGTTCCATATGGAAGCGGAATCGATCTTGCATATCCTTTTTCATCGGTAAACATTTCTGTCTGACCATCTGCAGTCAGTACGACTGGTCTTGCCGAATCAAAATCATAACTTCCATCTGCTTTTACTTTCAGATCACTGACAAGCCATGCTGAAAAACCAACTCCCTGCAGAAGATCTGCATCGGTCTTTCCGTTGTTTGCTGCCTTGATGATCTGAAATGGCTGTTTGATGACAGTTTCTTTACATACAGAAGTTCTTTCTACTGTCGGAACAGTAGCACCTTCGTAAGTACAGTCCACATCATGTTCTGTCGGATCCAGTACATATCCCACTGGAGCACTAAGTTCTTTCAGATAATACTTTCCAAGATACAGATCCGATACAGAGGCTTCGCCATTCTTATCCGTTGTCAGGGATGTGATCAGGCTGTCTTTCTTATGGATTGTTCCGGTTCTTCCATCCGGATGAACAATATCTTCCCTTGCATAAAGACCATATACCGCACCTTCCAGTGTTGCATCACCCTGGGCTTCATTGCCTGTCTCAGTATCCTGTTTTGCAATGTTGAGCTTTGCATTTGTTCGCTTATCCGTTGCATTTTTGGTTGTTGTCTTTCCGATAGCAAGAGTCACATTATAAGACTTTGTATCGATCTGATACCCTGTTGGAACAGAGATTTCTTTCAGATAAACAACTTCCTGTGTCTTTTCCATTGTGAGCTGTGAAGCACCATTCTGATCAGTTGCAGGCATCTCTGTGATCAGCTTTGTACATGCAGCATCGGAATAGATCCCGTACACTGCACCAGCCAGTGCATTTCCTGTATCCTGATCTTTCTTTACAATGGATACTTTGCATTCTTTTGTCCAGGTTACTTTAAAATCCACATATTTCTCATTTCCGACACCTTCACCGAAAACAAGAGCCAGGTCCTGTGTCCCAGATCCTGTTGTGATCTTATAGGCTGAATATTCCTTATCAATACTTCCTTTCATCTTAGAAGAGAAAGTAGCACTGACATTTTCTGCCTGATTAAGTGGTGCTGTCAGATAGAACTTTGTACCACCGGAAATCTCCACATTAGCCCCTGCAGCACTTGTTTTTCCGGTTGTCACATTTACAAGTTTTACACCTTTCGGCAGCTTGAAAGTAACCGTCTGCAGTTTATCCGCTTTGAATGTGATCACACTTGTTCGCTGGCTGTTTCCTTCCACATAAGCCTTTACATTAGATTCGGAAAAGCTCATATCTACAGACGGAATGTCCGGCATATTTACACAATAATTGTAAAGCTCCATTGCCAGGTTCTTTCCTGTTGCATTAGTTCCGGATGCCCAGTCACTGGATCCATTTGCATAAGCTGCTGCAAGATGGGTAATGATGAATCTCTTTCCTGCCGGAAAATCCGGATGTTTCTCATCGAAGAAACCATTCTCATCACTTGCTTTTGTTCCGTAATAGCAGACCTTTGCAAGTGTCTTTCCATCGGCAAGTTTCTGGATCGTATAAGTTCCATTTCCCGGTCCTTTTTTCGATGGTTCAACACAGTATGCTGTCGCATTGATGCTTCCCCATTTCACATAATATGGACAAGTCAGATAAGAACCTAATCCATAGTCTGCGTAATAGTACCAGGAGCCGGCTGTAACTGTGACTGATTTTGTTCCTGTTTCACCGGAAGCAAGCATCATTGGCATATCAAAAGTAATACTTTCGCCTGCTTCAAGATCTGCAAGAGCAACTTCCTGGTCAACAGCTTCCTGCATAACCTCTGAGAGTGTGATCCCTGTTTCCGGATCAACGGTCTCCTGATCCTCCGTTGCTTCGATTTCTGCATCAAATTCTTTTTCTGTCAGTTCTGTTTTGCTCTCCGTGTCAGCAGCATCAGTTTCCTCTGTAGACGAGTCAGCCTCCGAATCCTCTGTTTCTGTCTTATCGGAAGAACCAGCATCCTGATCAGAAGAACTTTCTGACTGCGAATCTTTCTGTTGATCCGCTTCTTTTACCACGATCTTTCGATTGATCTGGTAGGTTGGGTGATCCGTTGTCTGTGGTTCTACATAATAGACTGCCTTATAGGAATTGGCATAATCGGTAGAAAAATCATTCCCGTCCGTATCTTTTGCTTCCTGAAATGTAACTTTTACTTTGCTGTCATCCTGGATCGTAAGACCGGTATAATCACTCTTTACATCGAAATTGTCTCCAACCTTGATCTCATAATCCTTTGCAGTTACCACTTCATCTTCATCCAACTGATCCTTGATCTCCTCATAATACGGAATCTTTTTTACAGATCCGGCATCATCAGAAGCATAGGCAACAGCGGGAGAGAGTACCGTCGATAGAACCGTTACTGCAGTCAGTAAACCGGACATCACCCTGCGTGCTTTCTTTTTCACGTTCATTCTCTTAAATCCTTCCTTTCTGATTCTTTTGTGTATGGTTATCTGTTAGTTTCTGCATATTATCTTTTATACGAAGATGATCGCCTCCTTTCCTGAAATTTGCGCTATTTGGGACAGTCAGCACAAGCTGAGATAACAGCACAAATATATGGCGGTACCTGTTTGTCACAAATACCGCCACATGATTTCTACTGTCATCCTCTTTTTAGATTCAGACATTTTATTTTGATTTAAGATTTAAGCGTTTTCCTGTTTTCTTTCCCGGATCCGTTCCTATATCAGTTTCCATCTCTGATACGTTTTCTTCTGGCAGACACGCAGCTTTTCGCTCTATGCATGTTCAAACCAAATATCACTCCGGGCAGGCTATTCATTTTTCAAGGTACATGAAGGTGTTCTATGCAAACCCTTCATATAACGAAACGCTCAGAGCCTGTTTTACAGTGGTCTAATTCAATTTTTTGAAATTTTTTTAAAATTCTTCGTTTTCCGCCTTTTTTTTCATCGTTTTTAATGCCCTGTTCAGGAGGTCATTTACACTCTGCTGTTTGATTCCCAGATAATCTGCAACATCCTGCTGACGCATTTCCTCGAAATAAACCAGATTGAGTACCATCTTTTGCCTCTCTGTCAATTCCTTGATCAGCGCATGCAGAATTTCTCTGTCGATAACATCGTCAACAAAATCTTTTGAAGATCCTCTCATAATCTCCGCATCATCTGTAACATCGCTGTTAGAAAATACACCATGATTGGTGCTGATTTTGCTCTGGCTGTATGCCATACGGTCTTCAGCCTCTATCAGCAGACGGATATACCAGTTTTCATTATCAAAGAACTCTTTATTGAATTCCTTGTTATCGCCAGTTACACTCACATATTCATAGTCATCACAACTATGAAGTGGAAATACGGTTGATTGATTTCCTGCTGTATAAAGTACATATCCGTGATCATAAACAGAGATTGTTGTATCTGCATTGATCATTTCCTTTACTACAACTTTGTGTTCCTTCAAGGATTTCACGCTTGGGATTCTCTTCTCCACATCAGCAACTTTCACGATTTTTTTCAGTTCTTTTAATGTCAACATAAAGACCACCTTTCTGCCTTTCGGCTCCGGGTGGTCCATTCCATCTTTTATAAAATTCCTGCACAGAAATAAAGAACTGCAGTACAAGAGGTCACGAACTCACCCGTTTTTTTTGAACGGGAGTCCGCGACTCTTTTGTAACGCATGTATCTGCGTTTAGATTAAGTTTGCCAGATTGCCTGGCTTATTCAGTTGCTATGTGCATCTTCTGATTTATTCTCTGTTTGCTGTTTGCGAAACATGGAATAATCGCCCATAGCATCGTAAGGACAACGCCTTACAAATTCCTGGTATTCGATTTCAGTCATCTTTGCTTCCTCCTTTGTGTCATATTATCAAAATCTCTATTTACAATTATTTTTGCAAAAAAGAATTCAACCTCTATATAACGAAATGCTGAGAGCCTGTTTTACAGTGGGGTACGACAAAAAATTTAAAAATTTTTCGAAATACGTCAAAAAAGCCCGACAAAACAAATACTTCAACAATCTCCAAAACCAGAAAATACTTCTGATCTTGCAGTGTATCCGTAAATGTTTTGCCGGGCTCTTAGTGATTCCAGTCAGGTTCAGCTCCTTGACAAACTCTTGCTGTCTGGTGCGTTCTTGATGGTTCTTGCCAAATCCAACGCTTACTAAAGACAGCTCATTCTATTCTGTTATGATCCCTGATTCATCATCTTTCGGGAATACGTCCGCATCCTGGACTTTAATTGTTCATCTCTGATGTGGATCGGACGAACCGACACCATATCATCCTTTACAAATATCTCCAATGTACTGCGACATTTTTTGCACTCCACTTCTGAATCGCTTTGTGCGCTCTTTTCAATAAATGCTCCGCATACAGAGCAGTGTACATGCCATTTAATAGCACCTGATCCCATATAGGCTTCCTCCTTTAAGCAATAAGATATTTCTCCATTTATTACTCAACGGACCAAAGGGAAATCAAATCCGCCTTATGAGCATCATGCCATCCATTCCGTAAGTGCCAAAGCTGCACGAACAGCACGATTTTTATTCTGATCAGATCTGCTTTGTCGATCTGTGCATCTTTTTTTATCCTTCCACCAGCTACCACACACTCTTTCCGGTATAAAAAATTCCGCTGTGATTAATTAACATGATATTTCAATAGTTTCAAATACATCACCAGTCAGATCACAGATGTCCTGGATCTGGATCTCGGTATCATCAATCCGTAAGTGGACTGATGGATCAAAAAATTCTACGGTTCCAGATAATGTATGGTACTGACCAATTAATGGATTCTTCCATGACTTTTGAAAATAAGTTGCCTGTATCTTCATTCCATATACCAGGATCCTTAATTTCATATCCAGCTCATTTTTCTTTTCCTCAGATAAATCTCTTTTTGGTTCGTAAATGATTTCCTGTTGCCGGATCGTTTCATCCAGTCCACGAAGTGCCGCAAATGGAGCAAACTGTTTTGCCCTGCGTCCTACATCCATGGGATGTCTCCTGGAAACCGGTCTTGGTAAATATAAATACGGTTGATATGCACTTGCCAGCACTATTCGCACCTCCTCTAAGCACGGTGTCCTCCAACCTGTTCATTGCGTTCTCTATAGGTGGAACACTCCAGCAGATTGGATCCACGCATGATCGCATTCTTTCCATAACGCTGCTTTACATTCAATACTGCTTCCTGTAAATGCCGTTCTTTATCAGTCTGTTTGGGATCATCAAACAGGCTGTACTGCACATAACTTTCAGGAGCAACCCTGTTCGCACACACCTCGATTCTTCGGATTCCGGTATATCTGTCTGCAATCCTGAGATATAAATCTTCCACTGCATCTATGATCTTTTTGGAACTGTTACTTTCTCTTTCGAGTTTTACGGTTCCTTTGGATGCCTCATGCTCATACCTGTGGTCATAGGCGATCCATAAGGTGAGAGAGCTTGTTACCAGTCCTTTTTCAAACAGATCCAGGACCAGATTATCTGTCATTTCCCTTACGATCACAAGTGCTTCGTCAAAAGAATAATTTCGCATCAGCACCTGACCATTTGAAAGGCTGTGTTCCTCCGAATGATAGTTCTTGATGTCACTCATCCGGCACGTTTCATATCCCCATGCATGATCGATCAACAGCTCTGCATCAATCCCAAACATCTTATACAGCCAGTCTTCGGATCTTAAAGAAGCCATTGCGATATCGCCCATCGTATGGATCCCGTAACCAGCCAGTTTCTTTTCAGTCCGGGATCCAATCCTCCAGAAGTCACTTAATGGTTTATGATCCCATAGCTGCTCTCTGTAAGAGAATTCATCCAGGATTCCAATATGGTCATCCACATGCTTTGCTACGATATCCATTGCGATCTTAGCAAGATACAGATTGGTTCCCACACCTGCAGTTGCAGTGATGCCAGTTTCCTCCATGACTGCCTGCATAAGCTTTATCGCCATTTCTTTTGCAGTGAGATGATAAAGCTGCAGATAGTTTGTCACATCAATAAAACACTCATCAACACTGTACACATGGATATCTTCTTTTGAGACATACCGTAGATAGATTCCATAGATCTTTGCGGAATAATCCATGTACAACTGCATCCTCGGCATGGCTGTAATGTACTTCACACAATCCGGTATCTCATGGATTCGGCACCGGTTCTTGATGCCAAGAGACTTCATAGCCGGAGTGATTGCCAGGCAGATTGTTGACTTTGATCTGGTCGGATCTGCAACCACCAGGTTTGTTTTAAATGGATTCAGCCCACGTTCTACGCATTCTACAGAAGCATAAAAGGACTTCAGATCAATACAGATAATAGAAGTCTGATCCTGACTCACATTGCCACCTCCCATACGTCTTTCCTCTTTTTGTAACATGTATCCCATTTTGACTATCAATGATTGTCTATCCTTCCTGTTTTCATTGAATTACAGGAAATTCATTTCACATATCCATTGACAAAAGAGGAAATATTGTGTATCTTATAGGAAAGATGTTTCCCTTATCTGTGATTCACATTATAGGAGAGATATTTCCCTTTGTCAAGATTAATTTTTAATTTTCAGGAGACACATTTCCCGTTTTGCCTTGAGGCGGCTAATGAAACTTATAAGACAAGGCTTAGAAAGAGGTATGTTTATGACATTCGGTGAAAAAGTAAGATCATTAAGAAAAGAAAAAAAGATGAGTCAGCAGGAACTGGCCAGTATGGTTGGTGTTTCATATAGGACCATTCGATCCTGGGAAGTAGAAGGACGTTTTCCAAAACAAAATGTTCTGTATCAGAAACTGGCAGATGCATTACAGTGTGACGTTTCTTATCTCATGAGTGAGGATGAAGCTTTTATCACAGAAGCATCCGAACAGTTTGGTAACCGTGGTGCCAAACAGGCTCAGCAGATCCTGGAACAGGCTGCAGCTATGTTTGCTGGTGGATCACTGACAGACGAAGATAAAATAGCTTTTATGGATGAGATCCAGAGCCTTTATCTGGATTCCAAAAGACGTGCAAAGAAATTTACACCGAAAAAATATCTGAAAAACCAAGAGGAAAAATAATAGAAGGCGGGATTATTGTACACCTAATCTGTTACCTTATAGTTACAAGGATATTTCTGCCCTTTTTATTTTTTACTTTTGAGGTGATTTATTTGAGAAACACTTACATATATACAGAAACAAAGAAATTAATCAAGAAATATGGCACCAGGGATCCCTTTGAGATCATGGATCAGATGAACATTGTTGTCGGGGAAACTTCCAGATATAAGACACTGAAAGGATATTGTTTTATGAGCTGCAAGACGATCTATGTCATGATCAGCAGTTTCCTTTCAGAAGAAGAAAAGATGATCGTTGCCGCCCATGAATTAGGGCATATCATCCTGCATCGTTCCCAGCTGAAAATGGCTCCGATGCAAGATGATACACTCTACAATATGACGGATAATACAGAATACCAGGCCAATCTGTTTGCTGCCGATCTTCTGATTGATGATGAGGAGATCGAAGATATGGTTCAGAACGAAGACCTGGATTACTTCGGACTCTGCAGTTCTCTGAATGCAACTCCGGAACTCATGAGCTTTAAACTATACAGCCTGACAAAACGAGGCCAGGCTTATCATATGCCGATGGAGATTCAGAGTAATTTCCTGGCAAAATAATAAAGGATAAGCGCATTCTACAATAAGAAAACTATAGATTTATCTCACTGAAAGGAGGAACATTTATGTCAAGACATCATATTGAAAAAGTAACTTGTCCTTCCTGCCATCATGAGGGGGATTTTGAGCTCTGGGACAGTATTAATACTGCACTGGATCCTGAAATGAAAGAGAAGGTACTTAATAAATCTATTTTCCTTTATACTTGCCCGAGCTGTGGAGAGACCTTTCGTTTAAACTATCCTACACTCTATCACCAGATGGAAGATCTTATCATGATTTATCTGGTTTCTGAATCAGAAGTAGAAAAGACATATGAAATGTTTTATGGTGAAAATGCTTTGTTTGATTTTCGTACTGAAAAATATTTATCCCGAATCGTAACGTCACCAAATCAGCTCGTTGAAAAGATACAGATTTTTGATGCAGGTAAAGATGACAGGATAATGGAACTTGTTAAATTACTTGCGACAGATTCTCTTCTCGAAAATAATCCTGATGAAGAATTTGATGAACTGCGCTTTGCTGTCGACGATGACGGAACAAATATTCTTGTAATCATTAATAAGGGTGAGACCACTGGTGCAGTTGACATTGACGATATGTATGAATTTGCTTCTTCACACTGCACTGATTTCAAAGATCTCCGAGATGATGAGGATATTGTTATCAATCGGAAGTGGATTCTTAACAAACTTGCTGAAGCAGAAAACGAATAGTATATTTGGTGGCTACACCCCCAAGCCCCTGTAGAATAAATAACGCCAGTACTGGATATCAAAAATCCCGCACCGGCGTTATTTATTAAAATATTTTGTTTTTTAATCTTCAACACTCTCTACTGAAACTTCTTTTTTCTTCCTACTTTTACCAGAAATCATCTTGTGTCCTGTATAAATAGCCATAATCATGCAAAGCAAAGTACTTGCTGCAAAGTACTTATGGCCTTCTTTTGATCCCTTATAACCTGTATAAAAAGTTCCAAGCATTGTAATCAGTGCACTGATAGACCAATATTTATGTGCTTTCATTCAGATACCTCCTGCCGTTTTTCTTAATCATATACCTTTTAAAATATATATACAAACTGGTATTTTGAATCAATCGACAAGCAGCTCGGAGCTTCCACTATAAATTCATACCTTCAGCAAATAGGATATGGCAATGAAAATATATCCGGAGATTTCTCTTCCTACTGGATGCAGTCATCCTTAAAGATTTCACCAGTAGAACAAGTTGAACTTTTGAAAAATTTATATCGAAACAACTTCAACTTTACTCCTGCTAATATTCATGCCGTCAAAAATTCCATCCATCTTACCGCCTCTGAAAATGGAGAATTTATGGAAAAACCGGAACCGGACGAGTGAACGGGCAGGATATAAATGGCTGGTTTATAGGTTTTATAGAAAGCCAAAATAATACATACTTTTTCTCCACAAATATTCAAAGCGAACAACGTGCAACTGGTAGTAAAGCATCAGATGGTGCTTTATCTACTCGTATTGATTCGTCACATAAATATAAGCATCTTCCAACGTTGCAGGAATTGACATACACTCCAATTCTGGCTGTATTTCAGAAATCACTCTTAACTGCAATCCCCCCTCAACATACTGTTTTGATGTAATACGATACTTCTGTTCCACTTCTCTTGCTTTTCTCTCATCAGGTACTTTGCAAATCCAGATTTTCCCCTGTGCTTCTTCTGTCAAATTCTTCATAGAACCCGCATATAAGAAACTACCTTTGTGCATAATTGCAAGTTGGTTACAGGTAGCAGCCAAATCTTCCACCACATGAGTTGAAAACAAAACCGTTCTGTTTTCAGAAAAATCTACTAACAAATTGCGGATGCGAATACGTTCCTCTGGATCTAAACCGGTAGTCGGCTCATCCACAATCAAAAATTCCGGTTCATTTAAAAGCGCCTGCACTAATCCTACCCGTCGTTTCATCCCGCCTGACAACTGTTTCATTTTCTTTTTCCGGTGTTCTGCAAGACTGGTCTTTTTCAAATAATATTCTATTCGTTTCTTGCACTCCGCTTTTGGAACACCTGCCAAATCCCCCATATACTCTAAACACTCCTGAACTGTCAAATTCGGGTAAAGATCAATTTCCTGTGGCAGATACCCTATTTTTCTCTGGATTTTTTCATAGTTTCCTTCACTATATAAAATCCTGTCCAATGTGACCGTTCCACTTGTAGGTTTAAGTACAGTAGTTAAAACCCTCATCAAAGTTGTCTTTCCTGCTCCATTTTCTCCCAATAATCCAAAAATTCCATTCGGTATATTTAAATTCGCATGATTGATTGCTGTCACACCATTTTTAAATCTTACTGTTAAATCCTCAATATGAATACTCATAAACTTACCCTCTCTTTCTAACTATTTTCGGCAATACTACCAATAAAATCAATCCAATACCAATACACAAAGCTTTCCCTTGCAGCCATGTAACATCAGCAGTATTTTCTATATCTCTGAAAGCATAGGAAAACAGATTCCATGCCCCAAAAAGTTTATCTCCTCCCGTGGAATTTGTTGCTACCCATATCAGAAGACAGCTTCCAATCCCCATCCACATATTGCGAAAAAGCATAGACAATGTATTGACCAATATTCCCCAAAAGAAAATGGTTACTACAATCGCTAAAAAATAGGCAATAAACTGAAGTATTTCACTTTCTGTTGCCGGATGTGTGACCGGTTTTTGAAACACAAAAAACAATCCGTAACCTAAAACAGCAAGCAGTAATAAAAAAACTTCCTGTATCATTATTCGCTGCATGATGGAGCAAATTCTCTTTCTTATTGGATACAGCCTATGGATTTCTGATCTCTTGCTTGTAATTTCCTGCACATAAGTGTCCGCACAAAAAACAGCAGTCAATATAGCAAAAGGTGCCTCAATGGAAAGTCCTATTTCATTTGTGAATACAACCCCACGTATCAAGCTTAAAATCACAACAAAAGATACTGCATAAGCAATCTTATAAAACGGCAGAACAATCTTCATTTCCTTCTTCATTTACATCCGCCTCCTCTTCCAAATCTGTATTGAAATCAGAATAATCACTACAGATGCTAAAATAAGTAGACTCTGATTTAAAAATGCCATTGGTGGCGGTGTCGTATCGAAAAGCTGATCAGGGAATCGAACCATAATCGCAAAAGGTCTTCCCCAATATCCATAAACTCCTTCCGCATTTCTTCCGCCCATATTGGAATATACCATGTAAAGAATCAGAAGCGGCACTCCCGGAAGTGGATTTTTAAATAGGAGTGAAATCAATGTATATACACTTACAATCATCAGCATATTGGGAAGTATATAAAGTACAGTAGAAACTATAAAATCCCAGAACCGCACTTCAAACCCACTGTCTTTTGTATAAATAACACACAATGCCCAAAATAATAGATTTATAATAGTCAGAGCAATCAAACAAATTGCAAATCCTGCGCTTACTTTTCCCAATACATACTTTCCGGCAGTGATCGGTTTCGTGTGAAGCAATTCATAAGTATGCTTTTTCGTATCCTGTAAAAACAGAACCGCTAACATAATTGTTGCAAAAAAACACATAAACAACCCTGCAAAATCAGCAAATTTTCTTGAGTAATAAAAAGAAAACGTCTTATTTTTCATTTTTTCGTTCAGATATGCGTTGATTTCTTCTGATGTTCCTTTGTAATAGGCACTATCTTCGTACATATATCTTGCACTATACCAATCATATTTTTCCTCCAGATATACGAATGCTTCTTCTAACTCCATATCAACAAGTTCGCTCATTACGGATTGTGCCTCTAAATCAGACATTTCTAATTCATCAATTAGTGCTTGTTTTATCTGTCCACTCCATATTTCTCGATGTTTTTCAGGATTCGCAGGAATATATCCTTCATAAACATCTCCTAAGCGAACTGTATCAGGATAATCATTGACAATTTTCTCTCCTTGCCCTAAATAGTGTGTCATTAAATATGGACTTGTCGTATTAAACACACCATAAATCACAAGCAGAATACCTACCCAAAATAACGGTCGCTTTAGATAATTCTTAATCTCTCTTTTAAAAATAGCAATCATACGTTTGTCTCCTTTCCTTGTTATAGACATCATAAAATATAAATCACAACAAAAAGACAACAGTATAAAAAAATCGGACTGCTTATGCAATCCGATGAAATACTGCTGTTATTACAGCTCCACTCTGTTTTTCGTTTTCTATAAGTAACTGTCCGCCATGCTTTTCACAATACAATCTGCTGATATACATACCCATTCCTGAATGTTTCAAACTATCTTTCACATTTTGCTGATAAAAAAGCTCTGTTGCCTTTTGTTTGTCTACTGTAAATCCCACTCCATCATCCTTTACTCTGATTTGTAATTCAGAATAAGTAAGGAGAACTTCCATTTCCACTTTTGTTTTGGCATAACGAAAGGCATTTGACAAAAGATTTTCTATAACCTCTAAAATCACTTCCTTATCTCCCGAAAATTTTTCTGCTGTTTCCGAACATTCTAAATCGTATTGCTTTCCAAATTTTTTCTCAAACACATTCATCTCTGCACGTATGTCTGTTTCTAACTGCTTACTTGTAATTTTTTCTGCCACCAACTCCCTTGCATCTAAACTGCTCATCTTTCGCATTGTTTCCACAAATATATCCATACGTTCAATCTGTTTTTTGCTTTCATTTACCATATCTAGGGCTTGCTCCATATTTATCTCTTTCTTAGGGAGATATTCTGAAAGCATTTCCTGATACCCCTCCAGCACAGATAGTGGAGAACGTATATCATGTGCAATCGCTGTTCGCAAAGCCTTTTCTTCCTCAATCATTTTCCATAATTGATGGTTATTTTCTGCAAGCTGCTCCTTCATCCGTTCAAATTCTCTGCACAATCTTCCCATTTCATCTTTATTTTCATAGGTAATATGAAAATCCAAATTATTTCGACCAACTTGTTGTGATGCCAGTTCTAATTCTTCAATGGGATTTTTCAATTTATGCTTATAAAAAAGAAACACTGCTATGATATTGCCTACCACAGACACGATAAGTACTGTAAACGTCTGAAGGAAATCGCATATCTCTGATACATGATAATCAAATTTTTTCATTTCATAAGAATTCGGTCTCGGAACATCTGTCAAATACTTTCTACCTTCACCTTCTGCCATTTCAAAATACTTTTCTTGATCTACATATTTCCACCAAATGTCATCTTGTATAGTGGCTGCCATTCGCATAATCAATGCTGAAAGATAAAAACTAACTATCAAACTAACAATCATATACAAAACTATAGTTTTTCTCAACGAAAGATTTCTTATTTTGTCCATTTATATCCCATCCCCCATATCGTTTCAATATATTCATGCTCCGTATATTGATTGATTTTTTTACGAATTCTACGAATTAACTCTGTCACCACTCGGCTATCTCCTTCTGCATCGTATCCACTAATCTTTTCATAAATACGTTCCTTATCAAACACCATTTCAGGGTTCATGGATAAAAGTTCTATAATCTCATATTCTAATTTAGTAAGCCCTAAAGCATTTCCTTTAATATGTACGCATTTACTGGCATAGTCAATTACTAATTCCCCATAAAACCGTTGTTCTGTTTTTCTATGTAAACGTTCCTCACGTTTCAAATGGGCAATAATTCTGGCATCTAATTCTTTCAAACTGAATGGTTTTAAAACATAATCATCGCCACCAGACAACAATCCCATTACTCGATCCTGTTCTTCTACTTTTGCAGTCAAAAAAATAATCGGACAGGAAACCATATCTCTGATTCTTCTGCACACTTCAATTCCGTCCATTCCCGGCATATTTACATCCAATAAAATAATATCGGGATTTACACTTATCTTTTCCATTGCTTCTATGCCATTTTCTGCAATAATCACTGTATAATTCTTCAATGTAAAGTATTGATTCAACATTTTTAGCAATTCTCTATCATCATCAACCATTAAAATTTTATAGTTCATAAATTCCACCTCTGGCTATAATGCTATCTTTTCTTTATAGTATATCTTATAAAAAACAACAAATAAACAACAATTCCTAAAAGGCAACAGCCTTTCTAAACTGCCGCCTTTTCTCCTTCATTTTATTTCCATTATTGATAAACCATCTCTGTATCCACAATCTCCCTTGCACACGATTACATATTGTTCATTCTCGCTACCCATTCCATCTGATTTTCTGCCTTTAACTGTTCCGTGATCCCCTGTGCCTGTTTCATCTGCTCTACAATTCTTTCAAACCTTAAATACTTATAGTCGTCTGTATCCAAACAAACAAGCCGAAGTCGCACAACAACTTGAAAATCTTATCAACGGAACAACAGTCCCAGATACTATTATAAAAAAGGAAAAAGAGCTCCTTCGAGCTCTTTTGATTCAGTTCTGTAAACTTGAAGTTGTCAGTTTAGAAAACCGGAAGTCAATCAAATAAAGCTTCCCATTTTTCTGATTGCATTGCATTAAAACACATCGCAATTTGTTCTTTATTATTCTTTTCTTCTGCAAGTTCTGGAAGCTCATCAATTCCAAAATAATCAAAACCTGTTGTTTCAATATTCGTTTTAAATTGACCGCCCGTCACTTCACATTGCATAAAAATCTTACATACTTTATACGCATATATTGGAAGATTATGTTTCTCCCTATCTTGAACAGCAATCACACGTTTTACAGTAACATCAAGTCCTGATTCCTCTTTGACCTCCTTTATTGTATTCTCCTCTACGGAAATATCGACATCACACCAACCTCCCGGTAATGACCAAGTACCATTTGCTTCATGAACCAATAATATTTTCCCGTCTTTAAAAATCGCAGCCCTTGTATCTATTTTAGGAGTCTGATATCCTACATCACTGCAAAATAAATTTTGAACTTTTTCTGTAGATATTTCAGTTTTATAGCTTATCATTTCAGCAGAAATTTCTCGGATTCTTTCATATCGTTCTATATCAAATTTGTCCTTTCCATAAAACAAACCACCCTGAGCAATAGCTTGTAATTCTACTGCCCATTTTAGCCATTGTTCGTTTTTATTCATAGATTATCGCTCCTTTAAATTCCGAGTTGTTAAACTCTTTCTAACCTCCATCTTCTTGCCCTTCGGACAAGAAGCATCCCTCGCTCTAAGAGCTCGGTCAATTCCGATTTGCACTTCAAATCGTTTTCTTTATTCTATCATAGCATCCATTATTCCGCCATCAGTCTTTCGAACCAGGTATCCATGACAATGATAAACTGGCCTGCTCCTGGCAATTCTTGTAGCATTTCGTCAAGAGTTTTCTGTTTCACATATTTCTGCACATACACCCAACAGGCAATGCTACTGGCTTCTGATACAATGTCAGCTATGGTTTTGCGCATAAGCTCTTCAAATTCAGTAATTTCTTCTTTTGGGACAACATCATACAGTGTTGGTGCCTGATGACTTAATTTTACGCCATTTTCATTTGCATCTTTAAGCAGATTCTTAACTTTTTCTCTTGAATCCTCCGGTACTTTTATGTACTCCCACATAAATGCTACCACATCGGACGGTGTGTCTTTTTTAAGTGGTGGTAACTGAATATAATCATTGTTTTCGCTCATTTTCATATCCTCCTCACGATATAATAAAATCAATAATGCGTTCTCTTGTCATGTCCAGTACAGTATCTACGAACACTCCTGCAAAAAGGATCAGATACAGAATTACACTCAGCGAAAACAGAAATGCAACCTGTACCCAGTCATGGTAACAGTATGCAGTCGCTATAATCAACAAAGTGAATATAAACCCAAGGATCCCTCTGACAACCGCATAAGTCTGTACTGTCATCTTTACTGCCAGTCCGATCACAAAAAGGATCAGCCATACCGGCAGTAATAATATTTTCCCAGCAAGTTTTAAAATAAACATGTGCACCTCCTATCTTACCAGTCCTGGCATATCATGGTTCACCTCTGCCTGATAATACCCGTTCATCGTAGACGGTGCATTAAACAGGGATGCTAATAAATATTTCTTGATGTTCTTCACTTTGGTGGTGTTACCACGCATACAGTGTAAGACATACTCGATATGTGAATAGGTCAGCATCAGAAATTTTTTCTTCACCAGTGATGCCGGATACCAGTTGCTGGCAATCAATATCTTGTCATTTTTACACATCACAGTTTCTACGATCAGGTTCACGATTTCATCTACCTGTCGCATATCGTCATGATGGGTTACTTCCAGTGATTCATAATCAATGGTCTCTTTGACAAGGTTTTCATAAGCCTGATAATCCTCAGAGCGGTTATCGCTATCAAATCTTTTCTCATCCACAGATATGATAGGATTAGATTTATTATCATTCATTTCAGTATAACTAAGATTAGTATTATTAGGGTTTGAAATGTAAACTTCTTGAAGTTTGTTTTCGGGACTTCTAGAAGTTTGATTTTGGGACTTCATGAAGTTTAAATTGTAAACTTCTGCAGGCTCTTCATTTTCCACAGAAGTTTGTTTTTTAAACTTCTCTAATTCCTCTCCAAATTTTTTCTCATCTGTTTTCTCAGGCATAAAGGTTTTTACGTAGATAACATTCACCTTTCCAAATCCCTGCCTGCGTTTCTCAATCAGACCAATTCCTGTTTCGTCATCCAGCTCTCTCATGGATTTGATGGCTTTATTTCTGCCACAGTTCAGTAATTCCATGATATCTTCGATGGAAAAGTAGATATATGCTCTGTTTTTGTCGTCAAACCACTGATTTTTGATGGAAAGAGACATTCGATCCAACATCAGTCCATATAAAATTTTAGCATCGCTTGATAAATCTTTAAAATAGCTGTCTGTAAATAATGCTTTTGGTATGCGGTAGAAGCTGAACTGATCAGCTTCGGTACCGTAAAAATAATTAAATGTCATTTTTTTCTCCATAATTTCCTCCTTTCATTTTCTGCTAAGAAGTCCTCTTTTTAAACTTCTTTGACATTGTTTTCTTAGCTTTTTCTCTCCTTAACAGGACTGTTCCTGCATCCACTTTTCTAATAATGATTCAATCACCTGCTCCATATCTTTGGCTGTATAATCATCCGGAAAATACTTTGTCAGTTTCTTTTCTGAGAAAGTAAGAGACCGGGATACTTTCTTTGCCATCACACAGTTATTGAAAATCGATAACATCTGAATCTGATTGATTGGTCCATCATTCAGCTGATTTCTGAGTGCTGCAATCTGTTTTGGTTTGATGAATCCGGTGTCGCTGATATATTCGTAGATCCATCCCTGTACTTCCTTATCGATGTAGGAGATATTGACAGCAACCGTAAACTGAAGCTTCTTGTTATCTACCAGATCAAGAAGTTCCGGAATAAGTTCTGTTAATCGTACAAATCTTTGAACCTGAGCTCTACTTTCCCCAACTTGCTTGCTCAAGACTTCATCAGATCTCAACTTCGTCTCATTTTGAGACAAAGTTAAATCTGTTCTAACTCCCTGTCTTTTCATTGCCTCTAGTTTCATCTTATAAGCAAATGCTTTCTCACTCGGCAACAATTCCTCTCGCTGAATGTTAGCATCCACCATAGCCACAATGGCATCATCATCCGATAATTCTCTTACGATTGCCGGAATAGTTGTAAGTCCTGCAAGCTGTGCTGCATGCATTCTTCTGTGACCGGATACCATTTCATATTCTTCATTATCATCCATTCGAAGCAGTACCGGTGTCAGTACTCCATTGATCCTTACACTTTCAACCAGATCCTGCATCTTTTCATCATCCAGCACCTTGAACGGATGATTTTTAAACGGATGGATCTTACTAATCTCTATCTCCATTGCAGATTCTTCATTTACCACACCAAGCAGTTCATCAATGCTTGCCAGTTTAATCTTTTCGCCACTTCTATTTTTCATTTTTCAAAACCTCCTGTGTTAAGTTCTTATATGCTTCGGCAACTTTTCCTTTCGGGCAGTGCATGTAGATGCTTTTTCCCTCTGCACTGGTCTCAGCTGCTTTTACAGACATCGGAATCACATTTTCAAATACTTCTATCTGGCTTCCGTATGTTGTATGTACTCTCGATGCAATGTCCCTTGCGTAATTGGTTCTGAAATCAACCATAGTCAACAGAATGCCCTCAATCGCCAGTTTCCGGTTCAGCCTTTTCTTTACTGTAAGAATGGTCTTGATCAGCTGCTGAAGTCCTTTCACCGGCAGATATGCGGCCTGTACAGGTATCAGCACGGAATCGGAAGAGACCAGTGCATTGATTGTCATCATACCAAGACTTGGCATACAGTCGATCAGGATATAATCGTATCGGCCTCTTATCGCATCGATATATTCCTTCATGATCATTTCTCTGCTCATAACATTTCCCATCGTTACTTCCAGGGCAGAAAGCTCAATATTTGCCGGAAGTAGATCTACATTTTCCTGGTGATGTAAGATACCATCTTCCAGAGAGATTTCTTCTTCGTTAATGACATCCATCATAATCGTTGCCAGTGTGATGCGAAGATCATCCGGTTCCTCATATCCAAGACTTGCGGTTAAACTTCCCTGTGGATCCGCGTCGATCAGCAACACTTTCTTACCTTCTCTTGCCAGTCCAATGCCTACATTTACGGTTGTGGTGGTCTTTCCGACGCCACCTTTCTGGTTTACTACGGATATAACTTTACACATGATTTCTTCCTCCTTTAACTATCCCATGATTCTTTTTTCCATAATTTCAACAGTGCCAGTATTTCCCGTTTCATCATTGCCGGTGTATAAGAATTTGGAAAATACTTGTGCAACTGCTCGTTTGTGAATGCCACTCTTGTGATCTCACCCTTTTTCACTTCACACATGATCTCTTCCATCTTTTCCAGTGACAACTGTTTTTCTTTACTCAGTTGCCGGATCCTCTGGGCCTGTGAGAGTGATGGGATTGCCTGTGCATACTCCATTGCTACAAGCAGTTCTCTTTGTTCTTTTTCACTTAATGCAGCTATCTCTACAGCCGGACAAAAAGAAATGATCTCATCATCCAGTTTCTGCAACATTTCCGGTATCAGTTTTGTCAGTGAGATATAACGCTGCACTTGTTTTGGGCTATCACCACAATCTTCACTGATGATTTCTATTGCCCGCTTTCTTGGTGTTTTGTGGTCAACTTGGCTCTTTTTTCGACCACTTTTTCTTTTTAATACGTCATTCTTCAGTTTGTAAGCAAAAGCTTTTTCACTGTAGCTGATCCGTTCTCTGTGAAGATTGGAATCTACCATGCTCAAGATGGAATCATCTTCACTTAATACCCGGATGATTACCGGTACTTTACGGTATCCCAGTTTCTCCGCAGCATGTTTTCTTCTGTGGCCGGATATGATCTCATAGTATCCATCCGGTACCGGTCTGACGATCAGCGGATTTAATATTCCATACTTTTCAATGCTTTCCTGCAGAAGAAACATTTCCTTATCATCCTTCACCTGAAACGGATGCTCTTTGAACGGTCGAAGACGCTCAATCTCAATTTCTATGATTCTTTCTTCGTTTTCTTCTGATTGTCTGTTTGGTTCAGTCATCTTGACTCCTTTCCTCCAGGATTCAGGAAATAAAAAATGCCTGCCTGGAACTTTTATAGATAGTAAAGTTCCAAACAGACATTGCTGTTTGACCATTAGCTGTAGCTAATAGAATTGAATACTGTTTCAGCTAATTCATGTTTGCAGGTTTGGGAGAGATTGTTTCTTTTCCCGCCTTTTCTCTGATTTACATCCCCGAATAAGGGGTGACAACAGAGCGGAACCCAAATGTTAGCTGAACTTCCTAAAACCCATGTTTGCAAACCGGTAATTTTGATTAGCTGTCAGCTAACAAAAATCAGATTGCGTTAGCTGGAAATTGATCATTTTGAATGGAAAATCATGTCACGAACGTGATTAGAAAATAACAAAAGCGTTCGTTGTCAGCTAATCCAGCTAACATTTTCGAACGCTTTGAAGCCCGTCGCCAAGAGGATTTGAACCTCCGACCCCTCGCTTAGGAGTTCCCTGTGGCGGTTAGTATGCAGTAGTTCGATTATCCTGTAAGGGACGTTTAGCGCCCCAAAAAGCGGAAAAGGGGCTTGCACAACGACTCTGTTAATAAACTCTAATATTCAATTATATCCTTTAGAGTGTTAGCAGGCTGTTAGCAAACCAACCACTTTTTCGGGATTTACTGATAATTTGTTACAATCGTATTTAAAATCATTTATCACAAAGAAACAAGATACCCGTTAGGTTAAATTAGTTTACCAAAGTCGTTCAGAAATGGACGGCTTTTTTCATACCCAAAATCGAAAGGAGAAAGAGAAAATATGAAT
The DNA here is from genome assembly GCF_025150245.1 of Dorea formicigenerans. NCBI lineage: Bacteria > Bacillati > Bacillota > Clostridia > Lachnospirales > Lachnospiraceae > Dorea > Dorea formicigenerans. The sequence continues at coordinate 3,089,606 of NZ_CP102279.1, read as the reverse complement.
AAGCTAGTAAAGCGATTGCTGACAGGAACGCTTGCTTTTGCAACCATTCTTACGGCATTACCAGTGACGGCGGTTCATGCTTCCGGCAATCAATACTGGACAGAATCAGCAGAACGTGTCGGCTACATTGAACAAATTATGAATGACGGTTCTATTAAATCCACGTTCCATGAGGGACACATGAAAGTTGAGGGCGAAACTGCCTACTGCGTGGACATCAACACCAATTTCAAGAATGGATATAAAACAAGGTCTGACGCAAGTACACGTATGAGTAGTGATCAGATTGCGGACGTTGCTCTTTCCTTAGAGTATGTCCAGCAATATACCGCTACTCATACAGGACTGAATAACAACCAGAAGTATTTGCTGGAACAATGTGTTGTCTGGCAGAGATTGAGTGAACAGCTCGGCTGGCAGTGCGACAACGTCAGAGCTTCCTATAATGAAATCTCACAGGCGGTACAGAATGAAGTGTACGCTGGTGCGAAAGCATTTGTGAAAGCAAATAAGGGACGCTATGAATGTGGCGGTTACATTTATACTGGCGAAGGACAGGACATCGGACAGTTCTGGGCGAAGTTAAATGTAGGAAATGCAAAGGTCAAAAAGACTTCTTCCAATCCAACGGTCACAGATGGCAATGCCAACTATTCCTTTGAGGGTGCGACATTTGGTGTCTATTCTGATAAGGGCTGTAACAGCCAGCTTGCCACACTTACTGCCGATGGAAACGGCGATACCAAAGAAGTGGAGGTAAAAGAAGGAACAATTTACATTAAAGAGCTTTCTGCTCCAAAGGGTTATAAGCTGGATTCTACTGTCCATGCCTTAAATGTGGAAGTTGGAAAAACAGCGACATTGACTGTTGCTGACACTCCAAAGGTCACAGAAACTTTGATTGATTTATTTAAAATCGACATGGAAACAGGAAAATCCACTCCACAGGGAAATGCTTCTTTAGAGGGTGCAGAGTTCACATGGAGCTATTATGACGGATACTACAGTGCAGACAATCTTCCTGTAAAGGCTACCCGTACATGGACAACGAAAACTGTTGCTGAAAAAGACAGTGACGGAACTATCCATTATGTATCCAGACTTGCCGACAGCTACAAAGTATCCGGCGACAGTTTCTATACACAAGACGGTAAGAATGTACTGCCACTTGGTACATTCACTGTCACAGAAACAAAAGCACCAAACGGCTACTTATTAGATGGTGCATATATGCAGGCTGACGGAAGTTCTGAACAGATTAAGGGGACGTACCTTACACAGATTTCCGAAGATGGAGAACTTGCTATACTCTCTGGAAGCAATCAGTATTCCGTATCCGATAAGGTTATCCGTGGCGGTGTGAAAATCCAGAAACGTGACCTTGAAACAAAGGATACCAAAGCACAGGGAAGTGCGACCTTACAGTACACAGAATTTAATATCATTTCCTTAAATGACAGTCCTGTACTGGTTGAGGGAAAATTATACAGCAAGAATGAAACTGTCAAGAAAATTCAGACAGGAATTGACGGAATCGCTTCTACTTCTGCTGATTTACTCCCTTACGGAAATTACAGATTAGAAGAAAGCAAAGCACCAGAGGGCTACTTGACAGATGGTGCAAAGGCAATCGACTTTTTTATCACGGAAAATGGAAAAATCGCGGACTTGACCGACAAATCCCACTCTGTCTACAACCAGATTAAACGTGGCGATATTGAGGGTGTAAAAATCGGTGCAGGTACACACAAACGTCTTGCAGGTGTTCCATTCAGAATTACAAGCAAGACAACGGGAGAATCCCATATTGTAGTTACTGACAAAAACGGTCAGTTCTCTACTGCTTCAAGCTGGGCTTCCCACAAGGTCAATACCAATGCCGGAAAATCCAGTGAGGACGGTGTATGGTTTGGGACATCTGAACCAGACGACAGCAAAGGTGCATTACTCTATGATACCTATGTGATTGAGGAATTAAAGTGTGATTCCAACGCCGGATTTAAGCTGATTCCAGCCTTTGAGGTGGTTGTATCCAGAAATAAAGTGACCGTAGATTTAGGGACACTTACTGATGAATACGAAAAAGAAATCACAATCCATACCACAGCGACCGACAAGAAAACAGGCGAAAAAATGATTGTTGCCGGAAAAGACATCAAGATCGTGGACAAAGTCACACTTGATGGCTTGGAAGTTGGAACAAAATATAAACTTTCCGGCTGGCAGATGTTAAAGGAAGAAAACGCCGAACTTCTGATTGACGGGAAACGTGTAGACAATGATTACACATTCACTGCTGACAGCGAAAAAATGACGGTTGAGATTACTTACAGTTTTGATGGTTCAGCTCTTGGCGGTCAGAACCTTGTTACATTTGAGGAATTGTACGATATGAGCAATCCGAAAGAGCCTGTCAAGGTTGCCGAACATAAAGACATCAACGATGATGGACAGACGGTTCTTATCACAGAACGTATCATCAAAATCCATACGACCGCTACGGACAAGAACGGCAAGAAAGAAATCGAAGCCGGAAAAGATGTAACGATTGTGGATAAAGTCACATTAGATGGTCTGGAAGTTGGAACAAAATACAAACTTTCCGGCTGGCAGATGTTAAAAGAGGAAAATGCAGAACTTCTGATTGATGGAAAGAAAGTATCCAATGATTATGAGTTTACAGCCGACAGTGAAAAAATGACGGTTGAGATTGCATTTACCTTTGATGGTTCTTCTCTTGGTGGAAAGAGCCTTGTCACATTTGAGGAATTATACGATATGACCAATCCAGACGAACCAAAGAAAGTGACAGAACATAAGGACATCACAGACGATGGACAGACTGTGACAATCAAGGAAGTGCCGGAAGTCCCAGACACACCAAAGGATACTGACACGCCGGATACACCATCTACGGTTAAGACAAGTGACAGCCCAAAAACAGGCGACAATACCAATATCTATGCTTACCTTGCCATGCTCGGTCTTTCCTGCGTAGGGCTTGGCGGTATGCTTTACTTCAAACGCCGTAGAAAGAAATCATAAGGCGGTAATGTAGCGGTTGGTAGAGCGTTCAAGGTCGCCACCCTTTTTGCAACTTCACGCTCCCGTGAAGCTCTGATTTACGGGGGCGTGAAGTCCACTAGGGGCGTGGGGAGTGTAGCTCCCCACAAAGTACAGCAGGAAAGAACTTATATATAGAAAGAAAAGAGGTCAATTATCATGGAATTAAGATTTGTCGTACCAAATATGGAAAAGACATTCGGAAACTTGGAGTTTGCCGGAGAAAATACTACGGAACAGCAGAGAATCAACGGGCGTATGGCTGTCATTACCAGAAGCTACAACCTGTATTCCGATGTGCAGAGAGCCGATGATGTAGTTGTGACACTTCCTGCCAAAGCTGGCGAAAAACATTTCTCGCCGGAGCAGAAAGTAAAACTTATCAACCCACGAATCACTACTGATGGCTATAAAATCGGAGAACGTGGATTTGTCAATTACATCTTACTTGCAGACGATATGTTACCAGCAGAAAATAAATAAGGGGGTATTCAGATTATGAGATTAGCAAATGGAATCGTCATTGATAAAGAAAAGACTTTCGGAGTGTTGAAGTTCTCCGCATTACGCCGTGAAGTTCATGTACAGAATGAAGATGGAACAGTCAGTGAAGAAATCAAGGAACGTACTTACGATTTAAAATGCAATACACAGGGACGCATGATACAGGTATCCGTTCCGGCGACTGTACCATTAAAGGATTATGATTACAATGCCGAAGTGGAACTTATCAATCCTGTTGCAGATACGGTAGCCAATGCGAATTACCGTGGTGCAGATGTGGACTGGTATGTAAAGGCAGACGATATTGTTCCGAAGAACAAAGGCACTCATGCCGGAAATCCACAGAACAATGCTCCCCAGCAACCGCCGAAGAAATAAGTTTGTAACTAATGGATTTTCATTGTATTGTTCAAATGTAATTGATATAATATAAAAAAATCAAATCGGGATTTGAGGAGAACAATGAATGGCAACATGGAGTGGTATAAGGAAAAAGTTGGAAACGGAATATCTGGCTCAAAGTCTGCAAGGTCATATTCAGTATTATGCAACATCATATAGCAGGAGTCACGACCATGAGGGACGGGCGGCGATAAGATATGATGGAAAAGAAATCATCAAGGGATGCTATTGGAACAATTGGGCGAAAGCAGACATGTTTCCTCAAGACGAAAAATATGAGAAACGCATGAAAGTAGAAAATGCGTATATGGACGATACAGCTATAAAATTGGGTATTTTTGACCAACGTTGTTTTTATAATGCGTTTGCAGAGTTTGATAATCAAGATATTGAAGCGAGTCTTAAAAGTGAAAATTTAATCGTAAAAATATTTGCTGTATTGGATAGACGAGTTGGTAAACGGCGATTAAGAATTATGAAAGAAACTATAATGGAAGAACCAGATACATTTCAAGAGTTTTATGCGATTCGGGCAAAAGCAGAAGGACTGTTATAAATTCCAGTTTTACAATTCAATACTTATATTCACAAAGCAGTTAGTCTACATGATTGACTGCTTTTCTTACGTCCAAAGAAAGGAGTTTATATGAAAGTATGGCAAAAATCTAAAGGTAACAGGATTCGTGCCAGTGACAAATCGCTGGTCTATCATTTCTGTATTGGCTGGCTGTTGCTCCTGTTTGTTGCGGTATTCCTGCTACTGAACCTGCGACAGATTCTTGTTACAGAATGGAAAGATTTTAACCTGTTCCATGCCGGAATTACTTGGACTGCCTACAATTCCATTACGGTTCTGATAGCGACTGGTGTTTGTGCATTGGTCGCTTTTCTCTACTACCGTTATGGATATGACCGTATCAAGCGGTTGCTACACAGACAAAAACTGGCTCGCATGGTGCTGGAAAATAAATGGTATGAAGCGGAGAACACCAAAGACAGCGTTTTTTTCACTGACCTGCAAAGCAGATCAAGAGAAAAAATCGTGTGGTTTCCGAAAATTTACTACCAGATGGACAATGGATTGCTCCATATCCTGTGTGAAATTACAATGGGAAAATATCAAGAACAGCTCCTGTCCTTAGAGGATAAACTGGAATCAGGACTGTACTGTGAGCTGACCGACAAGACACTGCATGACGGCTATATCGAATACACCCTGCTCTATGATATGATAGCGAACCGTATTTCGATTGATGAAGTGATTGCTGAAAACGGCGGTCTATGGTTAATGAAAAATCTGGTGTGGGAATATGATTCACTTCCTCATGCCCTTATCTGCGGTGGTACAGGTGGTGGAAAAACCTATTTTCTGCTGACCATCATTGAAGCCCTGCTAAGAACCAATGCGAATTTATACATTCTTGACCCGAAGAACGCTGACCTTGCAGACTTGGGAACGGTCATGGGAAATGTCTACCACACGAAAGACGATATGATTGAGTGCGTCAATGCCTTTTATGAGGGCATGGTCACACGCTCGGAAGAAATGAAACTGCACCCGAATTACCGTACAGGGGAAAACTATGCCTATCTGGGGCTTGCTCCACAGTTCCTTGTATTTGATGAGTATGTGGCGTTCTTGGAAATGCTCACGACAAAAGAAAGCACCGCCCTGTTAAGCCAGCTAAAGAAAATCGTCATGCTTGGCAGACAGGCTGGCTATTTTCTGATTGTGGCTTGCCAGCGTCCAGACGCAAAATATTTCGGGGACGGTATCAGAGATAACTTTAACTTCCGTGTGGGGCTTGGTCGCATGAGTGAACTTGGTTACGGTATGCTCTTTGGAAGTGATGTGAAAAAACAATTTTTCCAGAAGCGAATTAAAGGGCGTGGATACTGTGATGTGGGAACAAGTGTCATATCAGAATTTTACACTCCCCTTGTACCCAAAGGCTATGATTTCTTGGGTACGATTGGGGAACTTGCAGAAAGGAGAACAGAAAAAAAGGCTCTCGAACAATCCGAAGCCTTACTTTAATTTCAAGATGTCATTAGGTGTGCAGTCCAGATATTCACACAACTTTGCTAAGATGGAGAAGTCGATTCTGGTTACTTTATTTTTGCAGTAGTTGTTGAGCTGTGTCCTCTGTAAATTACAGGCTTCACAGACTTTGTTTTTACTGATATTCTTTTCTTTGAGAAGATTTTCTAAATCCATGTATACTGTCATTTTTGTTTACCTCGTCTTTTAATCAAATTATAAATATAGCTGTATTGAAAAATAAGCTGTTTTGCTCTACACTTGTACTGTAATACAGGTGTACGGAGGAAATTAAAATGATAAGAAAACGGACAATAATTATAGTAATCACTATACTTCTGCTCTTGGCAGGAATCCTGTTTTACCTGCAATGGGGACGACAGATGGACGTATCTTCTTCGTCTGGCTCTGGCTCTGATAACCATTATGAGCTACGGGTGTCGGTCATACTCAACACTTTGGTCGTGACCGATCAACAGAAATGTGCGGAACAAATATTTGAAAAATGCAGGGACAACTCTTTTCACAGTGTCCGTTTCAGTTATGATATTCAGATTCCCCACGCACTTTCTGTTACGGTCTACAAGAACCAGAAAGACGCTGAATCCGGCAACTCGGCATTTAGCTTTTCCTATCGGCAGGAGAACCAGATAGACGGCACATACAATATTGTGGACAATCCAGAAAAATTTACTCTGGAAATGGACTGATTGCACACATAAGGCAGGACGGACAGGTGGCGTGCGAAGCGAAAGCCACAGGTACGGACTAGCCTTGCTGGTGTGGCGGTAGCCACGCCAGCAGACAATAGCCCCTCGGTATCTAACAGAGGGGCACAAATCACAAGGAAACATACACAAAAGTTACTGATTCTTGGCTGAAATCAAGCATTTGGTAGCTTTTTTTACTGCTGTGACATCGGATATAAAATGTCACAGTTTTTTCGTAAAGGGGGTATCGCACTGAATGATACAGAGTGGATACAGGATTTTGCAGACAAACGTTTGCAGTACGGTGTATCCCAGACGAAACTTGCGGTCATGGCTGGAATCAGCCGTGAACATTTAAGCCGTATCGAATCCGGCAAGGTTGCGGTCACAGAGGAAATGAAAATAAAACTTCTGGAAGCTCTGGAAAAATTCAATCCAGACGCACCGCTTACCATGCTGTTTGATTATGTGAGGATACGGTTTCCGACACTGGATATTGGACATATCATTAAGGACATCTTACAGCTCAATATCCAGTACATGATACATGAGGACTTCGGGCATTACAGCTACACGGAACACTACTACATCGGAGATATTTTTGTATATACTTCCCCCGATGAAGAAAAAGGTGTCCTGCTGGAACTGAAAGGAAAAGGCTGTCGCCAGTTTGAAAGTTATCTGCTGGCACAGGAACGGAGCTGGTATGATTTCCTTATGGACGCTCTGGTGGACGGCGGTGTGATGAAACGCCTTGACCTTGCCATCAATGACCATACGGGAATGTTAGATATTCCAGAACTGACCGAAAAATGCCGGAATGAGGAATGTGTATCGGTGTTCCGTTCCTTTAAGTCCTATGCTTCCGGCGAATTAGTGAAGCATGAGGAACAGGACAAAGCTGGTATGGGCTACACCCTGTATATCGGCTCATTAAAAAGTGAGGTGTACTTCTGTGTCTATGAAAAAAGTTATGAACAGTACATCAAACTTGGGATTCCCATTGAGGAAGCACCGATAAAAAACAGATTTGAAATACGATTGAAAAATGAACGTGCTTATTATGCCGTCCGTGACCTGCTGACTTACTATGACGCTGAACGGACGGCATTTTCTATTATCAACCGTTACATACGTTTCGTGGATAAGGAGGTGGACAAAAAACGGAGCGACTGGAAATTATCTGTCCGCTGGGCGTGGTTCATCGGAGAAAACAGAGAGCCGTTAAAGCTCACGACAAAACCAGAACCTTACACACTGGACAGAACCCTACGCTGGATTCAACGGCAGGTTGACCCGACACTCAAAATGCTGGAAACAATCACAGCAAAAACAGGAATTGATTATCTGAAAGAAATCCGTAAATCCACGAAGCTGACGGAAAAGCACTACAAGATAATCGAACAACAGACCACATCTACCGAAGATGTGATTTTAGAAAAGGAGAATTGAAAAATGCAACGATTATTATTTGATTTCCTGTTTTTCTCATTAGGAGGAACGGCTGGCGTGATTGCCATGTGTATTTTACAGGCTGGCAGACAGTCTGACAGAAAAATGATGGAACTGAAAGGAGAAAAGAAAGCATGAATTTTGGACAGAACCTTTATAACTGGTTTTTAAGCAACGCACAGAGCCTTGTGCTTATGGCGATTGTGGTTATCGGTATCTACTTGGGATTCAAACGTGAGTTTTCCAAACTCATCGGATTCTTGGTAGTTGCCTTAGTAGCCGTTGGTCTTGTATTCAATGCGTCCGGCGTAAAAGACGTATTGTTACAGTTATTCAATAAGATTATTGGAGCGTAAAATTAAGAATCCCACATTTTGAACACAAACTTGTGGTAATATACTAATATCATTAAAATGTTTAAAGGAGATTCTTATTATGGTTAGATACAGTATTGAAATCGGACAGCAAGAACAAGATATTTTAAAAGAAATCGTTTTAGCCAGTGATAAAAATGTAAAGAAACGTAAATTTGCAACAGGGTTATCGTCTGTGATGGCTGTCATAATGTTAATATATACGATTCTTTGTTTTATGAATAGTCGTATTGGATATGGTATTATTGGATTATTATTTTCGGTTTTCTTTATCTGGATTATCATAAACGGAGCTAACACATTTCAGAAAAAAGTAATAAATATTGTTCATTCAAAGATGGATAATAAATTGACTTCGGGAAAACGTGAATATTGTTTTGATACCGATGGTATTACAGTTAGTTCTGATATCGGTAACGGGACTAATCATTGGAACGCCTTTAAATGTTGGGGGATTTTCAGAAATTACATATATATCAGAACAATAAAAAATGAAATGGTTCTTGTTAATCAAAATGATTTGTCTGAAAATGATGTAAAAGAGTTAAAATCCCTTTTGAGTCAGAATTTAAAAGAAGAAACGCTTTAATATTGTTTTAGAGTTAAGCAGTCTTTCAGTTATGATCGACTGCTTTTTTCATACTCAAAATTAGAAGAAAGGACTGAATTACGATGGAAGAATGTAGCGTATTGATTGAAACGACCAAATCAGCAGAGGATAAAACCTCTCGCTGGTTTGATTTACCCATTGATTATGAGCTGTTCCGTGACCTGCTCGGTGTGGAAGCTGACAGCAATGATTATCAAATCACAGATATGAAGCTTCCCTTTGCTGGTGACATTGTAAGGACAACATCTGTCAGACGATTAAACAAGCTGTACTTTGCTTACACGGATTTATCGCCAGAGGTTCAGCAGGCTTATAAAGAGTTGATTCCCTACTGTGGCGGTGTTGAGGATTTATTGCAGAAATCGGAAGAATTTCTGTTTTATCCAGAGTGCCACAACATCATGGACGTTGCCCGTTACCGCTTGGAGCATAACATTGAATTTTCTGCCCTTTCCGAAAAAGGAAAGAAATATTTTAATCTGGAAGCCTACGCCCATGAACTGGAAGAAAAAGGACGTTATGCTCTCTGCAACAACGGTATGTTCAAACTTTGACAGGTGGTATTGCTTATGGCAGAAATGAAAGTATTTGTTATCAATCTTGATGAACAGGAAAAAGATACAGGCTGTGCGTGGTTTACACTTCCCTGCAACATAGAAGCATTAAAACAATCCATTGGTTTACCGCCGGACAGTGACCGTTATCTTATCAGTGATTATGATTTTCCTTTTGAAATCCTGCAAGATACAGACCTTGACCTGTTAAACAATGTCTGCCTTGCAATTTCAGAGAGTGAAATCCCACACGAAGATATACCTGCAATTCAAAGAGAATGGTTTTCAAACCTGCAAGAGCTGGAAGCCGGATTTTGCAATATTACATACCATCGGAACTGTTCAGATATGGAAAAAACATCAGAACATTTCTTATGTGTGCATGGCAGATTTTATGAATACAATGAGTGAAAGGAAGTGAACCGCTTATGATTGATGATATGCAAGTCTATATAGCCAATCTTGGCAAGTACAATGAGGGAGAACTGGTCGGGGACTGGTTCTCTTTTCCGTTGGACGAAGAAGTGATTGCAGAACGTATCGGCTTAAATGCAGAGTACGAAGAATACGCAATCCACGATACGGACAACTTCCCCATGGAGATTAGCGAATATACTTCCATCGAAGAACTGAACCGTATCTATGAGCAGTTGGAAGAATTACCAGATTACCTGCTGGACGACTTGGACAGTTTCGTATCCTGCTATGGAAGTCTGGAAGAACTGGTGGAACATAAGGACGACATCATTCTGTATTCCGGCTGTGAAACGATGACCGATTTAGCCTACTATCTGATTGATGAAGAACAGATACTCGGAGAAATCCCGTCCTCTTTACAGAACTATATCGACTATGAAGCCTACGGGCGTGACCTCGATATAGAGGGGACATTTATTGCAACAAACGCTGGTATCTGTGAGGTACTGCGTTAAGGGCTGGCAGATCAGCACCGCCACTGGTGCTACTGTCAGCTTTTCTCTTGGGACAGTCTGGGAAATCCGGCTGTCCCTGTTGTTATGAAAATGAAGAAAGGAGCATTTACAAGTGAAGAAAATCCGAAGTTATACAAGTATCTGGAACGTGGAAAAGGTACTGTATGCCATCAATGATGTAAACCTGCCATTCCCTGTGACCTTTACCCAGATTACATGGTTTGTACTGACGGAATTTATCATCATTCTGTTTGCAGACGTACCGCCACTTTCCATGATTGAGGGAGCATTTTTAAAATATTTCGGGATTCCCGTTGCCCTCACATGGTTTATGTCACAGAAAACCTTTGACGGGAAAAAGCCATACAGTTACATCAAGACGATGGTGCTGTATGCCCTGCGTCCCAAAGTGACTTATGCCGGAAAAGCCGTGAACCTGCATAAGCAGAAATTTGAGGAAACTATCACGGCAGTAAGGAGTGTGACCTATGTTCCCGATTAAATATATCGACAATAACCTTGTCTGGAATAAGGACAATGAGGTGTTCGCCTACTATGAGCTGATACCGTACAATTATTCATTCTTATCCCCAGAACAGAAATACCTTGTGCATGACAGCTTCCGTCAGCTTATCGCACAGTCCCGTGAGGGAAAGATTCATGCGTTGCAGATTGCAACTGAAAGTTCAATCCGAAGCATACAGGAACAGTCAAAGAAGCTGGTCACTGGAAAGCTCCGTGAGGTAGCAATCCAAAAGATAGACGACCAGACCGAAGCCCTTGTATCCATGATAGGCGACAATCAAGTGGATTACCGTTTCTTTCTGGGATTCAAGCTCATGGTCACAGAGGACGAAGTCAATCTGAAGAACATCAAAAAATCGGTATTTCTGACATTCCGTGAGTTTTTGAATGAGGTAAGGCACACGCTGATGAATGACTTTGTTTCCATGAGCAATGATGAAATCAACCGTTATGCGAAGATGGAAAAACTGCTGGAAAACAAAATCTCCCGTAGATTCAAAATCCGCCGACTGAAAGCCAAAGATTTTGCCTATCTGATGGAACACCTCTACGGCAGGGACGGGATAGCTTATGAAGATTATGTGTATCCTCTGCCAAAAAGAAAATTAAAAAGAGAAACACTGATTAAGTATTATGACCTTATCCGTCCTACCCGTTGTGTGGTGGAAGAAAGCCAGCGATATTTGCGTCTGGAACATGAGGACAGCGAAAGCTATGTATCCTACTTTACAGTCAATGCCATTGTCGGAGAGCTGGACTTCCCATCATCGGAAATCTTTTATTTCCAGCAACAGCAGTTCACATTCCCTGTGGATACGTCCATGAATGTTGAGATTGTGGGAAATAAGAAAGCCTTAACCACTGTCCGTAACAAGAAAAAGGAATTAAAGGACTTGGATAATCACGCCTATCAAGCCGGAAACGAAACAAGTTCAAATGTGGTGGAAGCCTTGGACAGTGTCGATGAACTGGAAACAGATTTAGACCAGAGCAAGGAAAGTATGTATAAGTTAAGTTACGTCATACGGGTGTCTGCACCCGATCTTGACGAACTGAAACGCCGTTGTGATGAAGTCAAGGACTTTTACGATGATTTGAATGTGAAACTGGTTCGCCCTGCCGGAGATATGATGGGACTGCATGGAGAGTTTCTTCCTGCCAGCAAGCGTTATATCAATGATTATATCCAGTATGTGAAATCCGATTTTTTAGCCGGACTTGGCTTCGGTGCTACCCAGATGTTGGGCGAAAATACAGGAATCTATATCGGATATTCCGTGGATACAGGAAGAAATGTCTACCTGCAACCGTCCCTTGCCAGTCAAGGGGTAAAAGGTACGGTCACAAATGCGTTGGCTTCTGCTTTTGTGGGTTCGCTTGGCGGTGGAAAGTCATTCTGTAATAACCTGCTGGTATATTATTCCGTCCTGTTCGGTGGACAGGCAGTTATCCTAGACCCGAAAAGTGAGCGTGGAAACTGGAAAGCAACACTGCCGGAGATTGCAGAGGAAATCAACATTGTAAACATTACCAGTGATTCCAGCAATCAAGGACTGTTAGACCCGTATGTGATTATGAAAGATGTCAAGGACGCTGAAAGTCTTGCCATCGACATTCTTACATTCCTTACAGGAATTTCTTCAAGGGACGGCGAAAAGTTCCCTGTCCTTAGAAAAGCTGTCCGCACGGTATCCCAGAATCAGAACCACGGGCTGTTGCAGGTCATTGAGGAACTGCGAAAAGAGGATACCGCCGTATCCCGTAACATTGCAGACCATATCGAAAGTTTTACGGACTATGATTTTGCACAGCTTTTGTTCTCGGACGGTTCAGTGGAAAATGCAATCAGTCTGGATAACCAGCTCAACATCATACAGGTTGCAGATTTGGTTCTGCCGGATAAGGATACCACCTTTGAGGAATACACCACGATTGAACTGTTGTCAGTATCCATCTTAATTGTTATCAGTACCTTTGCCCTTGACTTCATTCACAGTGACCGAAGCATTTTTAAGATTGTAGACCTTGACGAAGCATGGGCGTTCTTGAATGTGGCACAGGGAGAAACACTCTCAAATAAGCTGGTGCGTGCTGGTAGAGCCATGAACGCCGGAGTCTATTTTGTGACACAATCCTCTGGGGACGTATCGAAAGAAAGTCTGAAAAATAACATCGGCTTAAAGTTTGCGTTCCGCTCCACAGATACCAATGAAATCAAGCAGACCTTAGAGTTTTTCGGTCTGGACAGTGAGGACGAAAACAACCAGAAACGGTTGAGGGATTTGGAGAACGGACAATGCTTAATGCAGGATTTATACGGACGTGTCGGTGTGGTACAGATACACCCTGTCTTTGTAGAACTGCTCCATGCTTTTGATACCAGACCGCCGATAAAAAGTGAGGTGGATTTGGAATGATGAAATCTATCACAAAAGAAAAGGTATTCCATGTACTGAAACTGGTTCTGCTTTCCGTGACCGTCACACTGGTACTGCTGTCCCTGCTTGGGACGGTAGCTCATGCGTCTGGACTGGTCGATGATACGGTCAATGCAGACAACCTCTATTCAAAGTATCCGCTTTCCAACTATCAGCTTGATTTCTATGTGGACAATAGCTGGTCATGGCTTCCGTGGAACTGGCTAGACGGCATTGGGAAATCAGTGCAGTACGGACTTTACTGTATCACAAATTTTGTCTGGACAATCAGCCTGTATCTTAGCAATGCCACTGGGTATGTGGTGCAACAGGCGTATAAGCTGGACTTCATCAATGATATGGCAGACAGTATCGGGAAAAGTATCCAGACACTTGCCGGAGTGACCGAACATGGATTTTCCAGCAGTGGATTCTATGTGGGATTCCTGCTCATTATCATTCTGATTGTAGGTGTTTACACCGCCTATACAGGGCTTCTCAAACGGGAAACAAGCAAGGCACTTCACGCTGTTATCAACTTTGTGGTGGTGTTCATTGTGTCTGCGTCCTTTATTGCTTATGCTCCCAACTATATCCAGAAAATCAATGATTTCAGTTCGGACATCAGCACCGCTTCTCTGGACTTGGGGACAAAAATCATGCTCCCCGATTCACAAAGCAAAGGGAAAGACAGCGTAGACCTTATCCGTGACAGCCTGTTTTCGATACAGGTAGAAAAACCGTGGCTGTTATTGCAGTTCGGGAACAGTGATACCGAAGAAATCGGGGCTGACCGTGTGGAAGCTCTGGTATCTGCCAGTCCGTCAGACGAAGATGGAGAAACAAGGGAAAATGTTGTCAAAACAGAGATTGAAGATAACGACAATGACAACCTTACCATTCCACAGGTCGTCAACCGTCTGGGTATGGTGTTCTTCCTGCTCATTTTCAATCTCGGTATCACAATCTTTATCTTTCTGCTTACCGGCATGATGTTATTTTCCCAGATACTTTTTATCATATATGCCATGTTTTTGCCTGTCAGCTTTTTACTGTCCATGATACCGACCTATGAGAACATGGCGAAACAGGCAGTTGTCCGTGTATTCAACGCCATTATGACAAGAGCTGGAATCACGCTGATTGTGACCGTGGCATTTTCGATTTCCAGTATGTTCTACAACATCTCCACGGACTATCCGTTCTTTATGGTGGCGTTTTTGCAGATAATCTGCTTTGCCGGAATCTATATGAAGCTCGGAGAACTAATGAGTATGTTCAGCCTTAATGCGAATGACAGCCAGCAGATAGGTCGTCGGATATTCCGTAGACCGATGGTGTTCATGCGACACAGGGCAAGACGTATGGAACGCCGAATTGCAAGGGCTGTGGGTACAGGAAGTATGGTCGGAGCTGGTGCTGGTGCAGTCGCTGGTTCTGCTTATAATCACTCTCGTTCTACACATAAAAATACGCCAGCCAGACCACAAAGGAATAATGATGTTTCGATGGGAAGCCGTGTCGGTTCTGCGGTAGGTGCTGTGATGGATACGAAAAATAAAGTCCGTGACAGTGCTTCCTCACTGAAAGAAAATGTGAAAGACCTGCCGACACAGGCTGGTTATGCTGTCCACTCTGCAAAACAGAAAGCAAAGGATAACGTATCTGACTTTAAGCGTGGCGTTGTGGAAGAACGGGAAAACCGACAGGAACAGCGTACACAGAAACGCAATCAGCACAGGGAAAATATCTCACAGAAAAAGCAGGAATTACAGAAAGCACAGGAAGCAAGACAGACAGTTCATGCGAATGGATCAGCGACAGCCGGAGCTACCAGAAGCCATGAACGCCCTGTTGCCACACTTGTTCCAAAACCTGCACAGACCGATACAGTTACTAAGCCGGATATGAAACGTCCTGTTACTTCTTCTGTGATAAAAAATGCAGAAGTCAAGGCTGGAAAAGAAAATGTCCGAACCAATATCAGACAGGAACAACAGGTCAAATCTGTTGCCAGAACGAATCAGTCAAACGTAGCGGAATCCATCAGTAATCATAAGAAATCTACGGTACAGAAAACACAGGTCAATGGGAAATCTGCCCGTAAAACTGTTACGAAACATTCAGAGAAAGGACGGAAGAAATGAGATTAAAACGTATCCTTATCATAGGTACGATATTTCCAGTCCTTTTCTCCATCGTCCTCTTTTTCGGGATACTGATTTCCGGCGAAGATGACGACAGTTCAAACAGCTATTCGCCTGTCTATTCTGGAATGAACCTGTCAGCCGATGTCCTCAAACATCAGCCGATGGTAGAAAAATACGCCAGAGAAAACGGTATCTCGGAGTATGTGAACGTCCTGCTTGCCATCATACAGGTGGAAAGTGGCGGTACGGCTACCGATGTCATGCAGTCCAGCGAAAGTCTTGGACTACCGCCAAACTCATTAAGTACAGAAGAATCCATTAAGCAGGGGTGTAAATATTTTGCGTCCCTGCTTTCTTCCTGTAAAGCCAAAGGCATGAATGACATTAACGTGGTCATACAGTCTTATAACTATGGTGGTGGCTATGCAGACTATGTGGCGAAGAACGGGAAAAAGCACAGCTTCAATCTTGCAGAGAATTTCGCAAAGAATAAATCCGGCGGTACAAAAGTGACCTATACGAACCCGATAGCGGTCAGTAAAAATGGTGGCTGGCGTTATAACTACGGAAATATGTTTTATGTGGAGCTGGTCAACCAATATTTGAACATAAAACAGTTCAGTAATGAAACGGTACAGGCGGTTATAAATGAAGCGTTGAAATATCAAGGCTGGAAGTATGTCTACGGTGGCAGTAACCCGAACACCTCTTTTGACTGTTCTGGTCTTACCCAGTGGTGCTACGGAAAAGCCGGAATCAGTCTGCCACGAACCGCACAGGCACAGTATGACGCAACCCAGCATATCCCATTGTCACAGGCACAGGCTGGCGATTTGGTCTTTTTCCATTCCACCTACAATACCAGTGACTATGTTACCCATGTAGGAATCTATGTAGGGAACAATCAGATGTATCATGCCGGAAATCCAATCGGCTATACCGATTTGACCTCTGCCTACTGGCAACAGCACATCATTTGTGCCGGAAGAATCAAACAATAGAAAGGACTTGAAATATGTTTAAGAAGAAAGAAAAAATAGAGAAAGCACCTAAGAATAAGAAAGTGCGTACCATGAAAGTCGGGACACATAAGAAATCTGTCCTGCTGTTGTGGGCGGTGCTTCTGGCAAGCACCAGTTTTGGTGTGTATAAGAACTTTACCGCCATTGACACCCACACGGTACATGAAAAAGAAATCATTCAGCTAAGATTGAACGATACCAACGGTATTGAGAATTTCGTTAAGAACTTTGCGAAAGCCTATTACTCATGGGATACCAGCAAGGAAGCCATTGAAGCAAGGACAACAGAAATCAGTAAATACCTTACCAAAGAATTACAGGACTTGAACGCCGATACCATCAGAACGGACATACCAACCAGTGCTACTGTTACAAATGTGCTGGTCTGGAATGTGGAACAGTCTGGAACGGACGATTTTACCGTTGCCTACGAAGTAGATCAGCAGGTAAAAGAGGGAGAACAGATACAGGCAGTTACAGAAAATTACACTGTAACCGTTCATGTGGATAAGGACGGTGCAATGGTCATTACCCAGAATCCTACCCTTGCTCCGGCAATGCAGAAATCAAAGTATGAACCGAAAGCACAGGAAGCCGATGTCAGTGTCAGCTCCGATTCAGTCAAAGACGCTACCGCTTTCTTGGAAACATTCTTTAAGCTGTACCCGACAGCTACGGAAAAGGAACTTGCCTACTATGTCAAAGACGGTGTGCTTGCTCCTGTATCCGGCGACTATGTATTTTCAGAACTGGTAAATCCTGTCTTTACCAAAGACTGCGACAACCTCAAAGTCAGCGTGTCCGTAAAGTATCTGGATAACAAGTCGAAAATGACACAAATCTCACAGTATGACCTTGTGCTTCATAAGGACGATAACTGGAAGATTGTAGGATAAATATTACAGCAGAATAGTATGGTAATTTGTTGTTTTATCTATACTATTCTGCATTTTGTTATGATATAGTATGAATTAAGAAATATATAAACACGCTATTATGGAGGTAGTTATAATTATGGGATTGTTTGATAAATTCAAGAGAAAAATTCCACCAATGGTTCAAATATTTTATAATCAAGATTTTGGATTTTTAATTGTACCTAATGCAGTTGAAAAAACTATGGGTTGTCATATTTCGATTGAACCAACAGAAAAAGTTATGCCAGATTGTTCTTCCGATGATTTAGGAAATGCAGTTATACGTGCAATAAAAATTGCAAAAAAAACACCCAAAGTAGATGAGAAAGCATTAAGTAACTACTGGAAACAAACAAAATATAAGGGGTATATAGCATTTTCTAGACATTTTCAAGCGATATTTATTAGAGTGATTGGTAATGAATTAAAGATAAAAAGATGGGTTACTGATAACAAAGGATATGTACCAGCAAGTGATGAAGAAGCTCAAATTATATCAATGAAAATAACAGATTATGAATTGGGACTATTTATAAAAAGAATGTTTAATATTGAGGATTAGTCAGATAAAGAAGTTTTTGATTTTTTTAAAAATATAGAATATTAGCAATGTCATAAAAGGAGCTGAATTTATATGTTACCACATAATAAAATTATCAAAACAACAGTTAAGAAATTTTTAGAACCAGAAAATCTTTTTCAAATAGGAAGCTCAAGATGCTGGTTAGACGACCAAGGATACTATATGATTCTTGTTGAATTTGCATCAAGTGGTTATTCAAAAGGAGCAAGCTTGAATGCAGGAGTTTCGTTTCTATGGGAATCTACGGAACGTCTAAATGAATCGTTATCATATAACTACGGGTGTCAAGTTAGAACCGGAGTCGGTTATGTAGAATATAAAAACGATGATGAGGCGTTTCAGAATGGCATAGAGAAACTGGCAAAAAAAGCTTTAGAAAAAGTAGACGAATATCGAAAATTTTCAGATATGGACTATGCAAAATCTTGTTTGCAGGAGCAAGTTGATAAACTTCCAGAATATAGACGATTTTGGGAGTTATACCATCTGGCAATGCTTTGTTTTCTAAAGGGAGATTTTGAAGAAGGAAAAGATGTATTTGAACATTATATGCAAAGATTAAAAGACAGTTTTTATTCTGGGGATTGTTATATTGAATGGCGTGAACAATTTTATAACTATTGTATTGAAAACATTCAATGTCACTTATCTTCAAAGGAATCTGCACAACAGATGGTTGTAGATATGATTAACCGAAGACGAAAAAATTTTTATGAGAAACCGTCTTATAAAAAAATGAGTAAAGAGCCATATTTAATATGTGATGAATAAAATAATTCATTAGCGTTTATATGATTTCGTTAAAGATAATCTAAAAAATGTGATAGAAAGGGGACTTATAATGGAATGGGATATATTGCAACTGAAATAAACAGAGCTATTACAAATAATCATTTAAAATCACACCTATTGCCGTTGGTGTATGTTGATGATTTACGGGCAAATATTATTAAGCAATATTGTACTAAGAATACTACATTCATATGGGAATGTTTTAAGGATTATGTAAGTTATCAAAATTCAAATGCATGGTCACTGATATGTAACTATGTGAAAGATAATGAGTGTATTATGTTTTTCAATAAATCCGATGATAAAAATGCATTTTTAATTCCAAACGGAACGGAATTGTACAAAATACTTGAAGATTCTTTTGGCTTTGAATTTTATATTACAAACCAACATCACTCATATTTACTTTGTTTTAATCATCACGATATACTCTATGGTTCTGGCGAAGCAAAGAAATGGGTATCAGAAATTGAATGATTTATCTTTGTGGCAAACTAATCAGTAGTATACAAAATTTTTATTCGTGTTTTCTTTCATATTTTTGTGATATTATCGAATGGAAATAAATTTATTCAGAAAGGTTGTGGTTAGATGTTGGGTATCAAAAAACGTGATACAAAACAAGTATTTAAAGCGATTGCACATCAACAGGGTGTTTCCGTATCAGAAGTAAAAGAACGTATTCAGTCAACCATTGATGAAATGTATTACAGCGATGACCCAGATGTGCAAGCTGAATTTTCAAGTTATTTTGGAAAGAAACGACCTACACCAGAAGAATACGTTTATACGATGGCAACAAAAATTAAATACTGATTTTATGAAAAATCATCACTTCTTTAACCTGTACATTAACTGTGCAGGTCTTTTTTTGTCGTTTTTTATCGAATTGAATAATTTTTACCTTTCTCATCGGCTTATATATTGAGGGCAAATATAAATTTTATCTAAAATAGCGATTATTTTTTCAAATCACTTAGCAACTGCCCTGTTTTTTTCTTATATGGAGTGGAAAGAGGGATAGATACAAAACAGCACAGGGAGGAGGTGAGAACGTGAAACCATCTGACTTCCAGAAAACTGTAATGTGTCGTTTTGATAGTTGTTTAAAAAAAACTGTTTTCGGAGTTGTAAAAGATTATTACAAAGAGTTGAAAAAGAATCAAGCAGAAGCTATCCCCTTTTGTGAGCTTCCCGACATTATCATAGATAAAGTTGCTATATGGGATACATATAAAACGGATTACACGACTTTCAATATATGTGGACATGACATTTATGTATATGACGATGAGCTGGCAAAAGTCATTAAACAATTATCTGACCGTTACCGTGAAAATGTACTTATGTACTATTTCTTGGATATGAGTGATACGGAAATTGCAAAATTGCAGAATATATCCCGAAGTGGTGTATTTCAAAACCGACACTATGCATTAAAACAAATGAAAAAGTCATTAGAGGAGGAAAATTAGTATTTGAAACAAAAACGTTCGTATAAGAAGCCATCATTTTATGTGATTTCATCGGCTATGGACGGTGACAAAATTTCCATTGATAAAATCTTAGATTTCTATGACCCATATATATCAAAAAGCTGTATTCGCCCATTATATGATGAATACGGAAATGTATATATCGCTGTGGATATGGAGTTAAAAGGTCGTATCAGAGAAGCCATTATGAAAATGATATTGGAATTTGACATAAAAATCGAATAGGTAATATTTGCGGAACGCTTCATATAAGCACTTCCCTCTTTCCTGTTCCGCTTACTTCTTAGCTTGCCATTTTGTATCAGTCTATTTAACAAAACAGATTGATACAGGCTGACAAGAGCCTAATAGTTCTTTGACAACTGAATAATGCAGACAGATACGTTTGTGCTTGCAGTGAGCCATCAGAGATTGTACGCCGTGACTTTTCCAATCGGGAGATAGCGATTCATGCAATGATCTGGGAGCGACCGTTGGAAAAGTCGTTCTGCCATGACCTGCAACACAGGATAATGATACACCCGTATGACACGGTTCAGCCCACAGGAATGGGAATGGTTGAGATACCAGTGGAGCTTGCCAAAGCCATTTGTCTGCATATAAAAAGTATTAGCAAAAGTGTTAGCAACGGCAAAAAACATATCCGCAAGAGTTATTGATATGCTATAATGACCTTGTTAAACGTATGTATTTTGCTGTTATCACACGGAAAGGAGTTATTATTACTCGTGATAAGTGATACATCAAATACAGAAACTCCCAAAAAGGATAAAAAGACATATACAGTAGAGGAAATTGCAGAACAATTATGTGTGAGTAAAAAAGTGGCTTACGCATTGGTTAAAAGTGGACAGTTCGCTTATGTTCGTGCTGGTAGAGCCATACGGGTATCTAAAGATTCTTTCGATAAATGGTTAAATCAAAATTAACTGTTAAGGAGAGAATATATTATGGCTTCAATCAAAAAAAGAAAATCAACATTTTCCGTTATTTACTGGTATTTAGACAATGCAGGAGAACGTAAACAGAAATGGGATACGTTAGAGACAAAGAAAGAAGCAAAGCAGAGAAAAGCATTTGTTGAGTATTATCAAGAAAAATATGGTTATGTGATTGTTCCCTTAGAGGAACAGTTTGCACGCCAGATTGATGAATCGAAAAAAGAACTTGATAGTACCGATGAAGATATTACGCTTTGTGACTTTTTAAAAATATTTGTCAATCTCTATGGTACGTCAAAATGGTCGCCTAGTACATTTAGTAGCAAGGTCGGTACTATCGAAAATTACATCAATCCACTTATCGGGGATTGGAAGTTAAATGAGATTACCACAAAGAAATTATCTGCCTACTACAACGATTTATTGAGTGTTCCAGAAGTACCCAGAGCTAACAGAAAAGCTACTGGACGTTGCGTACAACCTGCCAATATCAAGAAAATACACGACATTATACGCTGTGCATTAAATCAAGCAATCCGTTGGGAATATATTGATACCAACAAGCGTAACCCTGCTTCATTAGCAACGCTTCCTAAAGTTCCTAAGGTAAAAAGAAAAGTATGGAGTGTAGATACATTCCGTGAAGCAATTCAGCAGTCAGACGACGATTTATTAACCATCTGTATGCATTTGGCGTTTTCCTGCTCAATGCGTATTGGAGAAATTACAGGTCTTACATGGGAAGATGTGATTATTGATGAACAATCCATTGCAACGAATAACGCAAGGGTAATCATCAACAAAGAGCTTTCCAGAGTAAATGCACAAGCTATGCAGAAATTAAAGGAAAAAGATATTATCAAGATTTTTCCGACACAAAAGCCACATTGCACAACAAGGCTTGTATTAAAGACACCAAAGACAGAAACAAGTAATCGTACCGTATGGTTGCCAAAGACAGTTGCAGAATTGCTGGTGCAATATCAAAAAGACCAAAAGGAATTACAGGAATTTCTAGGAGACGCTTATAACAATTACAACCTTGTTATAGCTTTGGAAAATGGAAATCCCGTTGAAAGTAGAATTGTGAGAGACAGATTTCAAAAGTTATGCGAACAAAATGGCTATGAAAAAGTTGTTTTCCACAGTCTGCGTCATTTATCCACAGGATACAAATTGAAAATGACCAACGGCGATGTAAAATCGGTACAAGGCGATACAGGTCATGCAGAAGCAGAAATGGTTACAGACGTTTATTCAGAAATCATAGACGAAGATAGACGTTACAATGCTCAAAAGATGGACGAACAATTTTATTCCACTCTAAACCATGATTCAGAAATGCAACCACAAAATGAGGAAGTTCAGCCAGAAAACAACGGCTTATCAGACAGTGATATGGAGCTTTTACAGCTTTTAAAATCACTTACGCCGGAGATGAAAGCAATGCTTTTGAAACAATCAGCTTCAAAGTAATTTTTCAAAAGTGTTAGCAAATCTTCAAAAATCTGCTGATATTTTTTCAAAATAAAAAAAGTGTTAGCAAACTCTTCTACTCAAACAGTCATAAAAATATCGAATTACAAATTCTGAAAATCAAAAGAAATTGCAAAATATAAATTAAATATGTTCTTATCCGACAGGTTATAAGCCAAAAAACAAAAGAAGCTGAAAACCTCGATAAATCAAGGCTTTCAGCGTTGTTTGCTGGCGTCCCAGACAGGAATCGAACCTGCGACGTTTCGCTTAGGAGGCGAACCCTCTATCCTACTGAGGTACTGAGACTTATTTAATTGTAATGGAGCAATTTTCAAATTTATTTCATAAATCGCTTCCAAAAGGGGATTGCTCCACCTGACCCTTAGGAGGCGAGTGCTCTATCCAGCTGAGCTATGACGACACATGCCGCAAACCCTTGATTTTACTGGGTTTCTGGGATTTTCCCCTTCGGCCATATATAAGATTATCAACTCTATTTCGAGTTGTCAATCTACAGATTTTTTCGATTTGGTAACATTAGAACGTTCCCCAATTTGGGGATTGCCTCGGCTTTTTCTTAGAAGACGCTTGTTATATCCATTTAACTAAGGAAACTCAGCTATTGTATTTTAGCATTTATAAGAGATAAAAGCAAGCGTCTCCAGGCCAGACGCTTTGATTTTTTACTTTATATAGTAGCGATATGACTGTGTTCGTCCACATAATACGGCGTGAGAAGTCCCATAGAGTCATAGAGCTTCAGAGTCGGAATCGTAGTCCGATTGATCTTTGCCATTTCGCCAATGCTAATATAGTTGGAATCCTTATTGTACATGTTGTGTATACAAAACCTTCTTTTTCCAGTTGGGGACGGGGTTTTTTCAAAAAAACCCCGTCCCCAACTGCACTTTAACCTGTCCCTTTTTGAATTGTGTTTTATTCTTCTTCAATTCCGGTGAATTCGATATCTGGCAGTAATTCGAAGTAGAAATCTGGATATTTCTGTGCCAGTGCTTTGATGCACTTATCTTGCAGGTGTTTGAATTTTGACAGCGATACGATATCTTTGTCGAATGTGATGTAGACGCTGATCCAGAGTTTTCTTCCGGTTCTTACAATATCGTAGTATAGATTTTTGTGGCCGTAGATACCGATGATTGGTTCTACGGTCTTTTTGATGTCTTCGATTGTTTCTTCCTCTGGTGGAATCAGCATGAGATCGCGGATTCCGGTGATGACTGTGCGTACTGGTGTCTGGATCATAATAACAGACAGAAGGATCGTAATGATTTGATCCAGATATGGTGTTACGCGGTCGAACCATGCGAATGGTATCATAAGTGGCAGTAAAAATGCGAATGCCATGCCGAGGGATATGACGGAGTCGATCTGCCAGCCTTGCAACTCCATTGTAATGAGTGGAGAATGAAGGTTTTTATTCTTAATTCGCAGATAAATTGTGACAATCACGCTTAAAATACAGGCGAACATTTCAAATCCGGCAATTGTATGAAAGGATACAATGTGTCCGCCGTGCAGCATCAGATGGATATTATTGAAAATCAGTCCAAATGTAACGGCTGCCATGGTGATGCCTTTTACTACAACAAATAGTGTTTCCAGCTGCATATATCCAAATGGATGCTGTTCATTTGACGGGCGGTATAAAAGTGGAATCAGGAACACGGACGGAAGCAGCATAAAAAACTCCACTCCATCGTAGACTGCGTCCAGGAGGACTGCCTGAGAGCCGGTTGCAATTGCCATGACCAGCTCGATTACAACAAAGACTACGTTACCATATAAAGAAACTGACATTACAGATTTTTCTCTTTTTTGTGATTTTTTTCCTACATGCATAAAAATGCTCCTATTCTTGATTTAAGTGCCTTATGTAACGTTACCTATTATCAGTGCAAGGTTATGAAATATTTTCATTATAAGCAATCCTTGTGGAAAATGCAAATACGTGTCATTATCTTGTCTTTTTATGGAGATAATTATAGAATCCAGCAGAAAAATGTGATAAAATAAAAAGACTAAGTAAGAAAAATACCTGGAGGAAATGCCAATGATATCAGGCAAACGAGTCATCGCGGCGATGCTTACGGCACTTATGGCAGTGACGTTTACAGCCAATACTGCGGTGAGTGTATATGCGACAGGGGTAACGGCTACGGAGAATGCACAGACCATAGACGCACAGAGTACAGATGCGCAGGCACTGACACCGGAAGAACAAAAGGCTCAGGAATTGCAGCAGGTCTATGATATGCCGGTGGAATCGAATGGATATAAGGACTGGCCGCAGGGACCTGGGACTTATGGAGAAGCCGGAATTGTTATGGAAGTCGGAACGGGAGCAATCCTGTATGCCAAGAATATAGATGCTCATGAATATCCGGCAAGTATTACGAAAGTATTGACGGCGCTTGTAGCACTGGAAAATGGACAACTGACGGATAATGTGACATTCAGCCACGACAGCGTAGCGTTTTTACAGAGAGGAGATTCTTCCGTCGGATTAAAAGAGGGAAATGTAATCACACTGGATCAGGCAATGCATGCGATGCTTCTGGCATCTGCCAATGAAGCAGCATATGCAATAGGTGAGAGTGTCGGAGTGAATGCCGGTCATGATTACAACTGGTTCATAGAGCAGATGAACAGCCGATGCAAGGAACTGGGCGGTGAGAATTCCAATTTTGCTAATACAAATGGACTGCATGATCCGAATCATTACACATGTGCAAGAGATATGGCGCTGATTGGACGGGAGTTGTTCAAACATCCGGAATTTTTCCAGATTGTACAGACTCTCAATTATACAATTCCAGCCAGCGAGACGACGGAAGAACACGTTTTCCATCA
The DNA here is from genome assembly GCF_025150245.1 of Dorea formicigenerans. Lineage (NCBI taxonomy): Bacteria > Bacillati > Bacillota > Clostridia > Lachnospirales > Lachnospiraceae > Dorea > Dorea formicigenerans. Next base: position 3,063,771 of record NZ_CP102279.1, on the reverse strand, counting down.
AAAGCATAAAATGCTTCAGCCGTCGAATTCCAATTATTATCCATATACAATAGGTGGAAAGACTGGTTATACATCAGATGCGTTGTCAACGCTGATTACGATGGCGGACAATGGGCAGACTCAGTTGGTATGTGTGGTACTGAGGACTCACGGAAAGAACATATATCCGGACACCACGAATTTATTTGAATATGCATTTAATAATTTCACAAAAGTAGATGTGACAACCCAGGAGAAATCTGAGGATATTGAAACATTTCTGACAGAAGACGGGCAGAGTGAACCGAATTATGTGATGTTGCCAAATGGTGTGGATTTTACAGCTTTGGATCAGAAAATCACGCAGGATACAGAAGATAGCAGCACAGGAATTGTGACATACAGTTACGATGGTCATGAACTTGGAACTGCAAAGGTGAAGCTTAGCAAATCCTATTTGAAAGCGCATACAGACAGTACTCAGGACGAAAGCAAATCCAGTGGACATGACAACAGTAAAAAACAGACTAAATCCGGGAAACACCTGTCACTTGGAACAACAAAAGGAAAAGTTATTCTGGGGCTGAGCATTCTTTTAGTAATATTGATCATAACATTTATAGCTACGGTGTTCCGCATAAGAAAAAAGAGTAATAAGAGAAAAACTAATAAGAGAAAGAAACAGTAAAACACAGTTGCGAATACATAGTAAGGTACAGTATTTGAATTGGGGAAAGGTCAAAATGGAGTTAAAAGAAGTATACGAGAAAATCGGCGGTGATTATGATGATGTAGTAAGACGTCTGATGGGTGAGAAGCTTGTGAGAAAGTTTCTCCTGAAATTTCTGGATGATAAGAGCTACGCTGATCTTGAGAGAACATTAAGCGAGGGTGATTACAAAGAAGCATTCCGTGCAGCCCATACACTGAAGGGTGTCTGCCAGAACCTGTCACTGACAAGCCTTTATCAGGTGAGCAGCCAGCTTACAGAGGAATTGAGAAATGAAGACACTGCAGTTCCAGGTAATCCGAACATTTCAGATTATATGAGCAAGGTAACAGCAGAGTATCACAAGATAATTGAGGCAATCCAGGAACTTGAGTAAGAAATCCAGCCAACAAGAAATGTGAAGAAAAGGGACAGTAAAAACCAGAAAATAAAATAGCAGAAATAAAATAGAAAAATGAGGATATAAGTTTTGCGGTACAATTACTTATGTCCTCATTTTTTTGTTGCCAAGCATACGACAAAAAGGTCCGGTGGACCTTTTTTAGTGTGTTTGTGGTGAGCATAGTTCCAAAAGCCCGCCCGGACAGGTGATGATCGTGCACAACCTACATTTTTCTTTTCAACATCTCCGGATTAGTTGCGTATGCCAATGCAGTTTCTGCTGTAAGCAGGGAAGCACGAAGAGCCGTTACATAACTTTCTGTATCTACGTTAATCTCACGCTGGCTGACAATACTCTGGTCCATAGAAACTTTGCATGTAAAAAGGGGCTTAACCCCTTGACGAATCTGTGATAAAACTCGTATAATAAAAAAGTATATGAGATATTTTAAAGACGTTGACGAAGACAGTAGGTTATATCCCAACGATACAGAGAACCGGCGATGGTGGGAATCCGGTACAAGTAAGATATAATTGAAGATCACTTCCGAGTTTCAGAGTTTGAACGATCTGTGATATGAGCCAGGGCATCTGCACAGGCATAAGGAACAGAATTCAGTAAGACCTGACGGAGTTCCACCGTTACAGGGAAAGCATATGTCAGTATGTTTAGGTGGTTTATAAACGTAAGTATAAGGCTTTCGTCCTAATCAGGACGGGAGCCTGTTTTATTGTATAAGAAAGTAATATCTTTACAATAAGTTATGTTTAATGGTAAAAAAGGGACACCGCAAAATGCAAAAAGGGACACCCTTAATCAATGATTGGGACGTGGTACTTTGGCAAAATGCTACGTCCCCAACAAGGAGGATATTATGTATAAGAAGGTTTCAACAGACATGAATTTTGTTGACCGGGAGAAGGAAACGGAGAAATTCTGGGAAGACAATCACATTTTTGAGAAGAGTATGGAGGACCGTGAGGGCTGTCCACAGTATATGTTTTATGATGGACCGCCGACTGCGAATGGTAAACCGCATATCGGCCATGTTTTGACACGTGTTATCAAGGATATGATTCCTCGTTACCGTACTATGAAGGGGTATGAAGTTCCGAGAAAGGCCGGATGGGATACTCACGGACTGCCGGTCGAGCTGGAGGTTGAGAAGGCTCTTGGTCTTGACGGAAAGGATCAGATTGAAAAATATGGTGTTGAGCCATTTATCAAAAAGTGTAAAGAGAGTGTGTGGAAATACAAAGGTATGTGGGAGGATTTCTCTAATACTGTAGGTTTCTGGGCTGATATGGATGATCCGTATGTTACTTATCACAACACATTTATTGAGTCTGAGTGGTGGGCACTGAAGAAGATCTGGGATAAAGGACTTCTTTATAAAGGATTTAAGATCGTGCCTTACTGTCCGCGTTGTGGAACTCCGCTGTCTGCACAGGAAGTGGCTCAGGGATACAAAGACGTAAAAGAGCGTTCAGCGATCGTTCGTTTTAAAGTTAAAGACGAGGACGCATATATTCTTGCATGGACAACAACTCCATGGACTCTGCCATCTAACATTGCACTTTGTGTAAATCCGGAAGAGGATTATGCGAAGGTAAAAGCTGCTGACGGATATACTTACTACATGGCTGTTGCCCTTCTTGATACGGTTCTTGGTAAACTTGGCGATGAGGAGAATGGTGTAAAGGCTTATGAAGTTCTTGAGACATACAAAGGTCAGGATCTTGAGTACAAAGAGTATGAGCCGCTTTATCAGTGTGCTTATGACTGCGCCGCAAAGCAGAATAAAAAAGCATTTTATGTAACATGTGATACTTATGTAACATTGACAGATGGTACCGGAGTTGTTCATATCGCTCCTGCATTTGGTGAGGACGATGCGAAAGTCGGACGTAAATATGACATGCCATTTGTTCAGTTAGTAGATGAAAAAGGTGAGATGGGCAAGACAACTCCATTCGCCGGATTATTCGTGAAGAAGGCAGACCCGGAAGTGTTAAAAGACTTGGACGGACGAGGACTTCTTTTCGATGCACCGAAGTTCGAGCACAGCTATCCACACTGCTGGAGATGTGACACGCCGCTTATTTACTACGCTCGTGAGTCATGGTTCATTAAGATGACAGCAGTAAAGGATGATCTGATCGCGAATAATAATACGATCAACTGGATTCCGGAGAGTATCGGTAAAGGACGTTTTGGTGACTGGCTTGAAAATGTTCAGGACTGGGGCATCAGCCGTAACCGTTACTGGGGAACTCCTCTGAATATCTGGGAGTGTGAGTGTGGATGCCAGCATTCGATCGGAAGTATTGAAGAGCTGAAATCTATGTCTGATAACTGCCCGGATGAGATCGAGCTTCACCGCCCATATATTGATAATGTGACGATCAAGTGTCCGAAATGTGGAAAAGAGATGCACCGTGTACCAGAAGTGATCGACTGCTGGTTCGACAGTGGATCCATGCCATTTGCACAGTATCACTATCCATTTGAGAATCAGGAACTGTTCGAGAAACATTTCCCGGCAGATTTCATCTCAGAGGCGGTAGACCAGACTCGTGGATGGTTCTACTCACTGCTTGCGATTTCAACTCTGATCTTCAACAAAGCTCCTTATAAGAACGTTATTGTTCTTGGACATGTTCAGGATGAGAATGGCCAGAAGATGAGTAAGTCCAAGGGAAATGCGGTCGATCCGTTCGATGCACTGGAGAAATATGGAGCAGATGCGATCCGCTGGTATTTCTACATTAACAGTGCGCCGTGGCTGCCGAACCGTTTCCACGGAAAAGCAGTGACAGAGGGACAGCGTAAGTTCATGGGAACTCTGTGGAATACTTATGCATTCTTTGTACTGTATGCGAATATTGATGAATTTGATGCAACAAAATATACATTAGAGTATGAGAAGCTGTCTGTCATGGACAAATGGCTTCTGTCAAAGCTCAACTCTGCGATTAAAGCAGTAGATGAGGATCTGGCAAACTACAAGATCCCGGAGGCTGCAAAGGCACTTCAGAGCTTTGTTGATGATATGAGTAACTGGTATGTAAGACGCAGCCGTGAGCGTTTCTGGGCAAAGGGCATGGAGCAGGATAAGATCAATGCTTACATGACACTTTACACAGCACTGGTAGAGATCTGCAAGACTGCAGCTCCGATGATTCCGTTCATGACAGAAGACATTTACCAGAACCTCGTAAGAAGTATTGATGCAAATGCTCCTGAGAGTATCCACCTGTGTGATTTCCCGAAGGTAAATGAAGCACACATCGACAAAGAGCTTGAGGAGAATATGGACCGTGTTCTGAAACTGGTTGTTATGGGACGTGCCTGCAGAAATACTGCAAATATCAAGAACCGTCAGCCGATCGGACAGATGTATGTCAAAGCTGATTTTGAGCTTTCCGAGTTCTTTGATGCCATCGTTGCCGATGAATTGAATGTGAAAAATGTAACATTTACACAAGAAGTACGTGACTTTACGTCCTATTCTTTTAAACCTCAGCTAAAGACAGTCGGACCAAAATATGGTAAACTGTTAGGGGGAATCAAAAATGTACTCAGCGGACTGGATGGAAATGCTGCTATGGATGAGCTGAATGCAAATGGTTGCCTGAGATTTGAGGTAAATGGTGAAGAAGTAGTCCTGAACCGTGAAGATCTTCTGATCGATACTGCACAGATGGAAGGATATGTATCTGAGGATGACAACGGAATCACAGTTGTTCTTGATACGAACTTATCCGAGGAACTTCTGGAAGAGGGATTCGTGCGTGAGATCATCAGCAAAGTACAGACGATGCGTAAGGAAGCTGATTTCGAGGTCATGGATAAGATCGTGATCACATATGAAGGAAGTGAGAAGGCAGAAACTGTATTTGCGAAAAATGCTGATGAGATCGGAGCTGAGACACTGGCTCTGGAGGTGAAAAAAGCGCCACCTGCAGGTTATGTGAAAGAGTGGAAGATCAATGGTGAGGCAGTAACTCTTGGAGTAGAGAAGCAATAACAGATGTGAACAGGTCTGCTCCGGCAGACCTGTTCTTTTATCTTACATTTCCTGAAACAAGAGCAAGAAAGGATCAAAACAATATGATTAATCCGAGATTTGAAAAAAAAGCGTTTAAGAAAGAAGTAGAACAGAATGTTAAGCAACTGTTCCGAAAAACTGTAGACGAAGTATCTCAGCAGGAGCTTTATCAGGCAGTTTCCTATGTCGTAAAAGATGCAATTATCGATGACTGGATCGCAACTCAGAAGCAGTACGAGAAAGATGATCCGAAAATCGTGTATTACATGTCCATGGAGTTCCTGCTTGGAAGAGCTCTTGGCAATAACCTGATCAATATGACGGCATATAAAGAGGTGAAAGAGGCTCTGGAAGAAATGGGTCTGAACCTGAATGAACTTGAGGATCAGGAGCCGGACCCGGCACTTGGAAATGGCGGACTTGGTCGTCTCGCTGCATGTTTCTTGGATTCACTGGCATCTCTTGGCTATGCAGCTTACGGCTGTGGTATCCGCTACCGTTATGGTATGTTCAAGCAGAAGATCAAAGATGGCTATCAGGAAGAAAAACCGGATAACTGGCTGAAGAACGGCAATCCATTCGAACTTCGCAGACCGGAGTATGCAAAGGAAGTACGTTTCGGTGGAAATATCCGTGTAGAGTACGATGATAAGACCGGAGATATCCGTTTTAAACAGGAGAATTATGAGTCTGTTCTGGCAGTTCCGTATGATTATCCGATCGTAGGATATGATAATCATATTGTAAATACACTTCGTATCTGGGACGCAGAACCAATCGTAGATTTCCAGTTAGATTCATTTGATCGCGGTGACTATCACAAAGCGGTAGAGCAGCAGAATCTGGCAAAAACGATCGTAGAGGTCCTGTACCCGAACGATAACCACTATGCAGGAAAGGAACTGAGACTGAAACAGCAGTATTTCTTCGTATCTGCCAGTCTTCAGGCTGCGCTTGAAAAATATAAAAAGAACCATGATGATATCCATAAACTGCCGGAGAAGATGACGATTCAGATGAATGATACACATCCGACGGTAGCAGTTGCCGAGCTTATGAGACTTCTTCTTGATGAGGAAGGACTTGGCTGGGATGAGGCATGGGAGATCACAACAAAGACCTGCGCTTACACGAACCACACCATCATGGAAGAGGCTCTGGAAAAATGGCCAATCGATTTGTTCTCCAGGCTGCTTCCTCGTGTATACCAGATCATCCAGGAGATTGACCGCCGCTTTGTGGCTAAGATCCGTGAGATGTATCCGGGAAATGAAGAGAAAGTAGCAAAGATGCAGATTTTAAGAGATGGTCAGGTAAAGATGGCTCATCTTGCAATCGTAGCCGGATACTCTGTCAATGGAGTTGCAAGACTTCATACAGAAATCCTGAAAAAACAGGAGCTTCGTGATTTCTACGAAATGATGCCGCAGAAATTCAATAATAAGACAAACGGAATTACGCAGAGACGTTTCCTGATGCATGGAAATCCGCTGCTGGCTGACTGGGTAACAGATAAGCTTGGAACAAAGGACTGGATCACAGATCTGTCTCTGATGTCAGGATTGAAAAAATGGGTGGACGATGAGGAAGCTCTGAAGGAATTTATGAGCATCAAGTATGAGAATAAAGTCCGCCTGGCAAAATACATTAAAGAGCACAATGGCATTGAAGTGGATCCAAGATCTATCTTCGATGTACAGGTCAAGAGACTGCACGAGTACAAGAGACAGTTTCTTAACATTTTACATGTGATGTATTTGTACAACGAGATCAAGGAACATCCGGAAATAAGCTTCTATCCGAGAACATTTATCTTCGGAGCAAAAGCTTCCGCAGGATATATCCGTGCAAAACAGATCATCAAACTGATCAATTCCGTTGCGGATGTAGTCAACAACGACCGCAGTATCAACGGCAAACTGAAAGTTGTATTCATCGAAGATTATCGTGTGTCAAATGCTGAGATCATCTTCGCAGCAGCTGATGTAAGCGAGCAGATTTCCACAGCTTCCAAAGAGGCATCAGGAACCGGTAATATGAAGTTCATGCTCAACGGCGCACCGACACTTGGAACGATGGATGGAGCAAATGTGGAGATTGTTGAAGAAGTTGGTGCAGAGAATGCATTTATCTTCGGACTCAGCTCTGACGAGGTCATCAATTACGAGAACAATGGCGGCTACAATCCGATGGATATCTACAATAGTGATGCCGATATCCGACGCGTTGTGAACCAGCTTGTGGATGGAACATATTCACAAGGTGATAAGGAAATGTACCGTGACCTGTATAATTCACTTCTGACAGCTCAAGGTGGAAGCAAAGCCGATACGTATTTCATTCTGAAGGATTTCCGTTCTTATGCGGATACACAGAAGAAGGTTGAAGAAGCTTATCGCGACAAAGACAGATGGGCTAAGATGGCACTTCTGAATACTGCAAGCTGTGGAAAATTCTCATCTGACAGAACGATTCAGGAGTATGTGGATGATATCTGGCATCTGGATAAAGTGACAGTAGAAGTTTAGTTCATGCAGAAACAATGCAAAGGCATTCTTGAAGAATAAAAAAGAACGTCTTCTCATATTTTATATGGGAGGGCGTTTTTTATATGAGATTTGCATATTTGAAGTATAGATTAAAGAAACTGGGGTGCTATCTTCTGATCATTATATTGCTGCCCTATATTATCACCGTGTTCTTAAGCGGACCGGGAGCTTATGGAGCTTCCAGAGTGGACGAGACTATGGTAAATGTGAAGGCAGATGGGGAAAAGTCCGGCAGTGATGGTGGAAAACAGGAAGATTCTAATGCTGAAAATGTGGATAAAATTCAGATGCCGCTCAGTGAATACTGTATTGGAATTATGGCCAGAGAAATCCCTGCGGTTTATGAGGAGGAAGCTTTAAAAACCCAGGCAGTTCTTGTGCGGACCCAGGTATGTCTGGCGCTTGGCGCAGGGGCAGATACTATATTAGAAGAGAGATACTGGACAAAGAAAGATATGCAGGATTCCTGGGGAGCAGATCAATATTCCAAGTATTATAAGCGGCTTGAGCATGCATGGGAGGAGACCAACGGACAGGTGCTGACTTATGAAAATGCGCTGGCAAAGACACCATTTTGCAGACTCAGTAATGGAAGTACAAGGGATGGACGGGAGGCGCTGGGGAGCGAAGATTATCCGTATCTGAAGATTGTGGACTGTCCGCTAGATATTGAGTCGAAAGAACAAATTCAGACAATTACTATAGATGATATGGATGCAGAAGTGACTGGGGTAGACACTGCAGGATATGTACTTAGCGTCCGGGTTGGAAATGACACCGTGAGTGGAGAAGAATTCCGAACCAATTATCATCTCGCATCAAGCTGCTTTTCTTTTCAGAAATATGACGGAAAGCTGCGGATCACGACCCGGGGTATCGGGCATGGACTGGGCTTAAGCCAGTACACGGCAAATCAAATGGCAAAAGAAGGAAAAAGCATGGAAGAGATACTGGCACATTTCTTCGAAGGGACAGAACTGAAAGAAGGCGTGGAGATCGTGCAGGTGGAAGACGGAGCAGGAGAGTAGCAAAATTTGTAAAGTCATAATAGTATTGTACAAAAAGTCGAGGCATTCTTGAAATTTCCATATAAGAAAGGCTAGAAAAAGTCAAAGACAATATTTTATATGTAGTTTGTATAGTACCACTACAATCTGGCAAGAATAGAGTCAGAGGTGGTGATGAAAATGAACGATAATAATAAGATGGATCGCGGCAAAGAACATGCCGGTCCGAAAAAAATGACGCCAAGGCAGAAGCAAAAGAGAAATCGTAAGGCGACACTGGCGGCAGTTCTGTGCTTTGTGGCAGCCATAGCAATTGTTGGAACATACACAATGCGGGATTACAAGACAGTGAAAAAAGAAGGGGAGCTCGCAAAAGCACAACTGGAGGAACAGAAGAAAGCACTGGAGGAAGCTAGTCAGGAAGCAAGTGGAAATGCACAGAAAGACAGTGCTTCCGAGTCAGGCACGGATGGAGCCGGAACCGGTGGAAAAGCCCAAAAGAGTGGATCTGGTGCAGGAACGGCAGGGACTGCAAGCAAAAATGCTGCAACAGCCGGAAACACAGATGGATCCGGAAATAATGGCAACCAGGACGGCAACAGTCAGACTAACGGAAGTCAGCAGGCGGCAAGGACAGCGGGCAGTGCATCTTCCGCAAACTTTACAAGCGACAGCAAGATGATCTGGCCTGTAAGCGGCACGGTGCTTATGAATTACAGCATGGACAAAACAGTTTACTTCGCGACACTAGACCAATACAAGTATAATCCGGCATTGGTTATCAGCGGAGCAGAAGGAGACCAGGTTCTGTGCGGTGCACCGGGAATAATTAAATCCATTGATGTGACCGCACAGACAGGAACAACCGTGACCGTAGACCTTGGAAATGGTTACGAAGTCCTTTACGGACAGTTAAAAGAAGTGCCAGTAAAAGTCGGCGACCAGGTAGAGGCAAAAAGCATTCTCGGCTATATCGGACAGCCGACAAAGTATTACAGCGTGGAAGGATGCAACGTATATATGGAATTACGAAAAGATGGAACACCAATAAACCCTGTAGATTATATGACAAAAAGATAAAGAATGTGTATAATTGGGGACGTAGTAAAAATGAAGTCTTGCTACGTCCCCAATTAAAGGAGAAATCATGAATTATACATATATTGTGGAGTGTGGGGACGGTAGTCTCTACACTGGCTGGACGAACAATCTGGAAAAAAGAATACAGGCTCAAAATGCGGGAAAAGGAGCGAAATATACGAAGAGCCGTCTGCCGGTGAAACTGGTGTATTCGGAAACATTTGCCACGAAGGAAGAGGCAATGAGCCGGGAGTATGCGATTAAGCATATGAAAAGGAAAGAGAAGTTACAATTGATTGAGAATAGAGCTGAAATATTTAATATTTAAGGACTTGCTTTTTTGAAAATAACGGTTATAATATTGATATAAGAACAAGTAGTAATCGAAACTATGTATGGAAATACGAAAGAAGAATATAACATTATTTTCAGGAGGGGTAAGTTATGGCAAAAGTAATAGAAGAACATGTAAAAGATCCGGGAAGTGCGATCACACATTTTATTGGAATGCTGATGGCAATATTTGCAGCAATTCCGTTGCTTATCAAAGCAGCTCATGAGCCTGGCAGGATTTATCTTGTATCTATTGCAGTTTATGCGGCAAGTCTGATCCTGCTTTATGCAGCTAGCACGACATACCATACATTTAACATTTCCAAGAAGGTAAATACGATTCTGAAGAAAATTGACCATATGATGATCAGCGTACTGATTGCCGGAAGTTATACACCAATTTGTCTGTTAGTGCTCGGCGGACGTATGGGATGGATTCTACTGGCAATTGTATGGGGATTCGCAATTGCGGGAATTCTGATAAAGGCGTTTTGGGTATTTTGCCCGAAGTGGGTATCTTCCGTACTTTATATCGGAATGGGGTGGACTTGTGTACTTGCATTTACACAGCTGCTCAACTCCCTGTCACCGGCGGCATTTGGATGGCTTTTAGCAGGCGGAATCATTTATACAGTCGGCGGAGTGATCTATGCACTGAAACTTCCGATTTTTAACAGCAAGCATAAAAATTTCGGAAGCCATGAGATTTTTCATCTGTTCGTGATGGGAGGAAGCCTGTGCCACTTTGTAGTGATGTACGCATTTGTGCTGTAGCAGATGAAGATGAAGGAGCCGTGCAGCAGACATAATTTTCATGTCAAAACAGCGAGGAAAGCAAAAAATAGCAGAGAATAAGAAACAGTCTGAGAGGAAAACTTTCAGGCTGTTTTTCGTATACGCAGAAAATGTAGTTTCCTGCGTATACGAAAGCTCTCTAGAGACTATAACAGATGGAAGGGAATCTTATCACTGATATATTAATGAATTATTAATTATTTTTACTAAATGTAAAATACACTTTATTTTTTGAATAAGATATGTTATGCTACGTTCATCTTAGGAGAAGATCTAGTCTCCAGATATTCCCAAAGCCGTTAGGCGTTCATCTCGGTGTTTCGATTTCTGAAACAAATACCCGATATGAAAGAACAGATGACAAAATTTTGAAGGAGGGTATAGCCTATGACCAACAAATTACGACAGTATTTTCCAATGATTCATACCAGACAAGAGGTATTAGCTGAAATTGAAGCAAAACCGAAATTAAAACAAGAATTTTATAGCTGGAAAAAAAAGTACCGAAAGGAATTTCTGGATTTTTGCACGGGAGTAAAAGGTGTAAAAATTATGTATGATTTTATTAGTAAAGAAATCTTGAATCCGGAAACAGTGCCGGAACGAGTAGAAGAATTACTTTCATTATGGATAGGGCAGCAGGTACATATTAAGGAAGTGCTTCCGAACGATGGAACACGGATTTCGGACGAATCTACGCTTGTGATTATGGATATGGTAGTCGAGTTGGAAGATGGAAGTATTGTAAATCTGGAAGTTCAGAAAATCGGATATAAATTTCCAGGAGCAAGAAGTGCATGTTATTCAGCAGATTTGTTGTTACGTCAATACAAAAAAGTACGAAGTAAAAAAGGAAAGAAATTTAATTATACTGATGTAAAAGATGTATACACGATTGTTCTGTTTGAAAAAAGTCCAACCGAGTTTCATGAATTTCCGGACACATATATTCATTATTTTGAACAACATTCAAATACAGGAATCCAACTGAATCTTTTGCAAAAATATTTATTTATTTCTATTGACATATTTTTAAAATACCAGCAAAATATAGGTATACAACTGGAAACTAGACGAGATGCATGGCTTGCATTTATGGGTTCAGATGATCCGGATATTATTTTGAAGGTTATTGAAAAATATCCGGATTTCAAGGAAATGTATCAGCAAGTCTATGAAATATGTCAGAATATTGAAGAGGTGATGGGAATGTTCTCGAAAGAATTAGCAGAAATGGATCGGAACACGGCACAGTTAATGATTGACGAGATGCAAGAAGATATAAAACAGAAGGAAGAAATACTTAAGGGACAGGATGATAGAATTAAAGATCAAATTAACAAACTTAAAGAACAGGACGATAGGCTCAAAGAACAGGACGATAGGCTCAAAGAACAGGATGATAGGCTCAAAGAGCAGGATCAAGTAATTAGAGAATTAATGAAGAAAATTGAACAGTTAGAAAATAAATAATGAAAACAGGTATCTCCGCTCATTGGCGGAGATGCCTGCTTTGAGACTTAACTTTCAATAAGTGAAGAAAAATCGGTAAGTTCTTCCATCAAATTATGTACGGTAGTCATTTGATGAATTCTGCCAACATTGCTTCCGCAGAAGATAAGCCCATTTTCAACATCACCTTTTACAGCATTGATCAGCGCCTGAGTAATGCAATAAGGAACAGTGCCAGGATTGCACTGGGCAAGGCAGTTATAGCATTTTTTTATTGGCTGACGCTCTTGTTCTATATTCTTGATGAACTCATTGCGAAGTGCTCTGCCCGGCATTCCGACTGGGCTTTGGATTATTTGAATATCCTCTTCTCTGGCATGTATGTAAGCTTGCTTATATGCATCTGATGCGTCACATTCTTCTGTTGCAACAAAACGGCTTGCAATTTGAACACCATCTGCGCCAAGTCCCAATGCGTGGGCAATGTCTGCTGAGTCAAAGATACCACCGGCAACAATGACTGGTATTTTTTTGTTGTATTGTTTTTCATACTCTTTTTTACATTCAATTATATTTTTGATTTCTTCATCATAATTAAGAGAATTAATATCAACAAGTTCTTCCGTAGAAAATCCAAGATGTCCACCTGCTTTTGGACCTTCAATTACAATAAAATCAGCGGTTCTGTCATATCTGTGTGCCCAGCGTTTTAAAATAATCTGTAATGCTCTTTTAGACGATACAATTGGTGCAATCTTTGTACGGCAAGTTTCACTGACAAGAGCCGGAAGTTTCATCGGTAGTCCGGCACCACTGATAATGACATCGGCACCAGCGGCAACGGCCTCTTTTACGTGTTCTTCATAATGCTTTAGAGCCACCATGATATTTACTCCGATAAGTCCGTTGCCACAGGCGATTTCTTTTGCTTTTTGAATATGTTTTCGTATAGCAAGACGATTACATCCTGCCTGATCTTTCTCGAAGCCTTCCTCGTCATAACCAATCTGGGCAGTGGAAATGATGCCGACTCCGCCTTCTTTTGCTACAGCTCCGGCAAGTTTACTCAGGCTGACACCGACGCCCATGCCACCTTGTATAATTGGGAGTCTGGCAGTCAGATCACCAATTTGAAGATGTTTTAATTTTGTATTCATAATATTTATCCTTTCCAGAATCATTTATGCTTGAAATTAAATAGTTTGAATTTCAAACTATTTAATTATAAAACAAAACGTTTTCGATGTCAATATCTTGTAGTAATCTATTCTTTTATATATAGTATTAAATACTATATGCAAAAGGCGAGATTAAACAATAATAACTATGTTACAATAGAATAAAATGTTTCGAATGGATTGATGGAGAAGAAAATGAAAAAACATAAAGTTATATTTAGAATACTGTTAATTGTTATATGCTGCATGTGTTTTACGGTTACAGGATATGCACGGGCCGGTGGCGGAGGTTCCAGTGGAGGATCCGGGGGCGGATCTGGAAGCAGTTCGGGCAGTGGATCGCATAGTCATTATCACGGGCAAGGCGGAAGACGTGGAGGACCGGTTGAAATGATTATCTGGTGGGGCACATTTATTTGTATGGCCGGAGCCGGAACGATAGTGTTTCATTATGGAATTCAAAAAGCAAAGCGAAAGAGCCTGCGTTCTATGAAATCATTTGAAAAACCAGGAGAAGAATGGAATCCGAAAAAGATGAAAAAATATGTGAAGCATGCATATTTTGTTATTCAGGAATGTTGGAGGCGCCAGGATACATCTTATGCGGAAAAATACCTGAGCAAAAATCTTATTCAAAATTGGAATTCGAAACTGGGTTGGATGGAAGTAAATCATGAAAAGCCAGTACAAGAACGAGTCAGATTTTTAAATGCGGCTCCGGTATTTGCCTTTGATAAAGAAGGCGAAGAACACGATCGGGTGATTTATCTGATTCATGGAAGAATGATTGGATATTATATAAATATCGATACAGGAGAAGTTGTACGTGGGAAAACATCTCCGGAAACATTTTATGAGTATTGGGTATTTATCCGTGAAGATGGAAGATGGGTTCTGGATGAAATCCGGCAGAAAGATGAAGTGGATGTGGAGCGGTTGTAAGGCTGCACCATGCCCATTCATAGACCTGCGGTCTATTTCATGGACGGCTGTCGCCGTATAAGTCAACGAGGCTACGCCGAGCCATTCGGAATCCGCTGGCGCTACTTCCTCATGTAGGGCTGTCGCCCAATAAGTCTAAAAAGAAAAGCTGACAGTCTGGTGAATAAATTCCCCATCCTGCCAGCTTTCTTTTTATCCTTGCTCAGCTTGTAGCTTAGCCAAAGTATCTCTTAAGCAGGCCTTCGAATGCTTTTCCGTGACGTGCCTCGTCTCTTGCCATCTCATGTACTGTGTCATGGATTGCGTCAAGGTTAGCTTCTTTTGCTCTTCTTGCGAGGTCGAATTTACCTTCTGTTGCACCGTGCTCAGCATCTACACGCATCTCAAGGTTTTTCTTTGTGCTGTCTGTGACAACTTCACCAAGTAATTCAGCGAATTTTGCAGCGTGCTCAGCTTCTTCATAAGCAGCTTTCTCCCAGTATAAACCAATCTCTGGGTATCCTTCTCTGTGTGCAACTCTTGCCATTGCCAGGTACATTCCTACCTCGGAACACTCTCCTGCGAAGTTTGCACGAAGATCCTCTAAGATATCCTCGCTTACGCCCTGTGCAACGCCTACTACATGCTCAGCAGCCCATGTTCTATCGGCTGACTGCTCTTTGAACTTAGAAGCTGGTGCGTGACAGACTGGACATTCAGCTGGTGCAGCCTCTCCTTCGTAAACATATCCACATACTGTACATACAAATTTTTTCATAATGATAATCTCCTTTTCTTTTTATTAAAATTTTTTGTTGTTCAAGTTAGTTTTATGATTCAGAGCTTCGTTTGCAATTTTTGTAAATGAATTTATTTTTAAAGCTCTAAATCAATATTAGTAATTGTTACTGATATTAAGATAGCATAATTACTTGTCATTGTCAATAATATTTTTTATTAAATTTATCTTTTTGATAAAATAGATTGACAAGTTTGTTATGACTCACGGGATGTTTTCTGTGTGAGACAGTCTTGACAAGTTCCATAGAATAATGTTGCATGTGAATCAATCGTGCCATCAAAATGCTCCTCGGCCAGTTTATTCATGGTATTGATGTGAGCTTCGTCGATATGCAGATCAAATACCCGGTTGCAACAAGTGCATACAACGTGATAGTGTGGGTGAGTATTGCCATCAAATCGGTCCCCACCGTCAGGAGTGGTAATCTTAATTGCTTCGCCCATGTCAGCAAGCAGATTCAGATTCCGGTAAACAGTTCCAAGACTGATACGGGGGAATTCTTCTCTTACATGAAGATATACAGTATCAGCAGTTGGATGCTCAGTTGTATGATCGAGATATTCTTTAATGGATGCTCGCTGTCTGCTGTATTTCAATGTAGCCATGCGATAACCTCCTTGATAATGATAATTGTTACTATAATTAGAATAATAGAAAATGTTCCATTTGTCAACTTTTAATTTATAAATGTAATACTTTTGTAACAATTGATTGTAAAATTTTGTAAAAAAAGTGAAGAAATAGATGTAATATGATGAGAAAAAGTCGGGATAATAGCCTTGACATGGGATTGCTGCGTGATATAATAAACACGTAACATATGTAACAATTCTGTAATATTTACAAAAGATAAGAAAAGAAAACATAAGGAGGGAGTTTATGGATTCGATTCTTAGAAAAGGATTGTTCCTAGTTACCTTGACAGGAGCTATTGGAGTTTTCCCAGCTACGGCATATGCTTCTGATATCGAGGATAATCAAACTATGCCAGGAGTGGGAATTGAGCAGGTGCTGAATGATTGTTATTCTTCACAGAAAGAGATTCAGGTGGAGGATTATCTGGCACCAGAAGATAAGGGTGAGTATTTAGATATGGCTTTTGCAGATGTTGAATCATTTTTATATATAAGAAGTGAACCGACAAAGCAGAGCGAATGGGTGGGTAAATTATATCCCGGTTATGCAGCAAAAATCGTAGGACCAGTTGGAGAATGGACGAAGATTGAATCTGGTTCGGTTACAGGGTATGTGTATTCGCAGTATATAATAATAGGAAGAAATGCTCAACAGAAGGCAGAGGAAGTCGTAGAAGCTTCTGCAAGCGCAGATCCAAAAGAAGCTTTTTCTTATGCAGAATCTAGAGAAGAAGAGGAAGCACGTTTGGCTGCGGAGGCAGAAGAAGCGGCCAGGAAAGCAGAGGAAGAGGCTCAGGCTGTGAGAGAGGCTGCCGGAAGTGGTCAGGCAGTGGTGGATTATGCATGTCAGTTTATCGGCAATCCATATGTCTGGGGAGGCACAAGCCTGACAAATGGAGCTGACTGCTCTGGTTTTGTGCAGTCTGTCTACGCACATTTTGGAGTGAATCTTCCAAGAACATCTTCAGAAATGCGAAGTGCCGGCAGGGGAGTCAGTTATTCGGAAGCACTTCCTGGGGACATCATTTGCTATGATGGACATGTCGGTATTTACATGGGAGACGGACAAATTGTAAATGCAATTAATAGCCGAAAAGGAATCGGGATATTGCCTGCCACGTATAAAGGAATCCTGACAGTAAGAAGATTACTTTAAATTGGTGCATATTGAACAGAAGCATAAAAGAACAGATTAAGTAAGTGAAAAATTGCCGGATGTACAAAATAGACAAAAATGTATAAAAAATTTGATTGTTGAAAAATAGTTAAAAATTTATCCACATTGAGTTATCCAAGTTTTCCACACTAAAAACGTGAAAAAAGGTGGAAAAATACATGATTTCTAAAAGTTTTCCACATTATCCACATAAAAAGGTGTGGAAACTGGGGATAATTCAAGGTAAATAAAAGAACGAATGTTTTGTGAAGTTATGATAAAAATAGTATTTTGTCGAAAAAAATCGGCAAACGTATTGACTTTTAAAAAATCAAATTTTAATGGAAAATTGTCATAAAATGTTTACACAATGGTGAAAAGCAATTATAATAAGAAAACGTAAAAGAAAAGGAGGTGCACACATGGCACGAGTTACAAAGGAAATGACTATGGGAGAACTGCTTCAGACATATTATGAGCAGTGCCCTGAAATTGTAGATGTTCTTACAGGATTAGGAATGCATTGCATCGGATGCCCAAGCTCTATCGGAGAATCACTTGCAGATGCTGCATATGTTCACGGAATTGATTCAGATCTTCTTGTTGAGAAACTGAATGCAACAATTAATGCAAAACTTGGTGAGTAATATTAGATTTGCAGAACAACAGAAAATAGAACAATAAAAAGCGGACTCCAATTGGAATCCGCTTTTTATTGTCAGGCATAAGCCTGAAAGATTTTTCTTAGTTTTGTTTAAACATTAGCCAGTTGCTGTACTGCATCATTTTCCAGTAGTACTTTGCAATGCTCTCCGAGGAAAGCAATTGTAGCGCCGGAGGTCTTCTCTAATGTACCGTATTCAGATAACATATTACAGAGTCGACTGAAATCCTTTCGTGTATGTTCTGACTGAGTCATCGCAAGGATATAAATATTTTCGGCAGTATCTTTATACAAAGTGTTCGCACCAAAGTACATATTTCCAAGTAATCGTGAGGCCGCAAGGACATTATCCATAGAGGCAAATGAAATCAGACGGATTGCAGGTTTCTTAGGTGCAGCGTCTTTTGGTATTTCATTTTCCAAAGCTTCAGTTTCAGGATCATCTAGAGATTCTGATGAAGAGCTGACTGGATTTTCCGGTTTGGAAGAACTTTGTGCAGCATTAATCTTCTCTTTGACTTTGCCAAGCAGATCAAGAAGAGATTCAGCACCTTCCAGTTTGTCAGGGAGTCCCTGACGGGAAGAATCTCCATCCTGCCCCGGAAGAGGTGCGAATTTAGAAAAACGCGTGTCGAGTTCCTCTGGATCCTCGACTTTAGTAATGATCAGCACGATTGAATCTGAGGAAGAAGAGATTGCCTCGATCATCAATGGCATATTCTCTGCTTCAAAACCAAATTCCTGTGCTGCCTGTTGCATCATATCGTGGAAAAGTGATCTCGCTTTTTCTGTACCATAAGCCAGTTCGCTGAGTTGGAGCTGACGTTCGGCCAGATCTGCGCGTGTTAATGTACAGCGTATCTGATTGTCACTTAATTTTTCAATCTTCATATTTATCACTTCCTTTCACATAGTATAGCATAGAAAAAGTTTTTTGTTCAATAAAATAAATATAAAATCAAAAAAGTGCTTGCTTTTAAAAAGAGTATCCATTATAATGACCGTACTAGAAAATAGTTTTCCCTGGTAATTATATTTTTAGAACATATTTCTTAAAAAGTAATTCTTAACAGTATCTAGCCAATCAGAATAAGAATTCGAGAAATAGCGCGAATTCCGCGCAAAGATTCAAGAGTAATAACAATCAGATAAAAACAACAATCAGAAAAAATCAGATAACAATTAGAGTACAATCAAATAACAATTAAATAACAACAGATCATAAAAAAATCAATCAGATAAGTAACAAAGCAACAGATAGTTGAATAGTAATGCACGGCTGTTTTCTAGCAGAAAAGTGGACGTGTCTGGATATGTGGGATAATGTATCACGGCATTTTATCCTTCTGGTTTGTCATATACAGATTTCGAAGACAATGCGACCGGGGAAGTGCATTATTGAGGAGGAGGTAAAGTCATGGGGGACCCCAGAGAAAGGAATTATCAAAGTCTTTTTTCAGAGTTGGCAGGTTATGAAAAAAAGGGAGTATATATGTTAATGAACGGGGTGCCGGCAAGTCCCATGCAGATTGTGCAGGCTCACATTGTGAGGGAGGATGCAGTCTATATGCGGGATTATGTGTTGAATGATAATGGAGATATAAAAGAATTGTGTTTTGATGATGTAGAGATGCAGGAACAAGATAGATGATATAGCCTCCGGCAGGGCGCACATTGTCCGGTGGACAATGGTTTTGCGCCGACCGAAACGGAGTGTAGACTTGCAGAGGTGCGCGGTAGAAGTGTGTCATGTAATTGCATGACGCGCACCTCGCAGCAAGAATGCCGAGGCATTCTTGAAAAAAAGTGTGTAAGTACCCTCATAAGCAAGGCCTGAATTTGTCGAAAAAGGATGACGCATGTCCACTCGTTTGTTATAATAGCGAGTAGGAGGTGCAGCATGGACGAAAAGGAAATCAAGAGAACCACAGATCCGCGAAAAAAAACGGAGTGGGCAAAAAGCGCCAGCAATCTGCAGAATCAGCGACGCCAGGAGTCATCCGGCCGCACGGAGACTGAGGGCGGAGCGAGAGGACAAGCAAGTCGGGAGAATGCGGAAACTTTGTCAGGAAAGGCAGCCGTAGAAGATAGAGAACGTCGCAGAGCGAGAAATGCAGGATCATCAGCGGGAAAATCTAAGGTGAGAAAAAGACCGGCGGTATCGGAAGACGGTCAGGAGAGACCGAAGAAGAGACGCCCGATATCAGAAGATGGTCAGGAGAGACCGAAGAAGAGACGTCCGGTATCGGAAGACGGTCAGGAGAGACCGAAGAAGAGACGTCCGGTATCGGAAGACGGTCAGGAGAGACTGAAGAAGAGACGTCCGGTATCGGAAGACGGTCAGGAGAGACCGAAGAAGAGACGTCCGATATCAGAAGATGGTCAGGAGAGACCGAAGAAGAGACCGCAGAAGGCAGAAAAGGTCTCTAAGAATCAGAAAAAGCAGGCGGCACGGCCGGCAGCAAGAAAAGCGCAGACAAAACGCAAGCGAAAAAGACGTGTAGGATTGATGATCCTATTATTGATCATACTTGGGATAGCCGCAATTGCAGGAGCATTTCTGTGGAAGAAGTACAGTCCGTCAAAGGAACGGATGGATGTAAAAAAATATTATGGAATTGAAAACGATAGTCAGATGGCTATTACGGTAGATGATCAGATTGTGGAACCTCACGGAATGATATCGGATGGGAAAGCGTATGTGCAATATGAAGTTGTAAGAGATTATATCAACAGCCGTTTTTACTGGGATGCCAATGAGAACAAGCTTTTGTACACACTGCCGACAGATATTGTAACTGTGGAAATCGGAAGCAAAGATTACAGTGTTTCCAAAGAAAAGAAAAGTGAAGATTATGTTATCCTGAAGACAGAAGAAAACACAACTTATGTCGCATTAGATTTTATTCAGCAATATACGAATATAGATTATGAAGTATATGATAGTCCGAACCGGGTGATGATTACTTGTGACTGGGGAAAGAAACAGGTTGCAACAGTGAAGTCAGATACACAGGTTCGATATCGCGGCGGGGTTAAGAGCCCAATCGTGACAGATGTGAAGAAAAAAGATGAAGTGATCGTTCTGGAGAATGAACAGAACTGGAAAAAGATTCTTACAAAAGACGGGTATATCGGATATGTGAAGAAAAATGCATTGAAGAATGAAAAAACTAAGAATGTTACCCGCGATTTTACGGAACCGGAATACACCAGTATCAAGAAAGATTATACCATTAATATGGCATGGCATAATGTAACCAACAGTACCGCCAATAGCGGTTTGCAGCAGAGACTTGCAGATAGTAAAGGGTTAACGACAATTGTGCCGACATGGTTCCATGTGAAAGATACAGAAGGGAATCTTGAATCGATTGCTTCAACAGATTATGTAAATTATGCACATCAGGCAGGCCTGGAAGTGTGGGCCGCTATCAGGGATTTCGATGGGGGAATCGGATCCAATGATGAATCACTTCAATTACTCAGCTATAGCTCGAGAAGAGAGAATCTTATCAATCAATTGATAGGAGCGGTGATGCAGGTCGGAATAGACGGCATCAATGTAGATTTTGAAAAGATTTCAAAAGATTGTGGAGTTCATTATATACAATTTATCAGAGAACTGTCTGTAAAATGCAGACAAAATGGTATCGTACTTTCGGTGGATAATTATGTTCCTAAGGGATATAATCAACAGTACAATCGCAAAGAACAGGGCGTTATGGCAGACTATGTCATTATTATGGGATATGATGAGCATAATGGAAGTTCACTGGAAGCAGGTTCAGTATCTTCTTATGAATTTGTAAAAGAAGGAATTGAGGAGACGATCAAAGAAGTACCGGCAGAGAAAGTGATTAATGGGATTCCGTTCTTTACAAGACTGTGGTCGGAAACGCCGAAAACACAGGAAGAACTGAATCAGGAGGCAGGAACAGAAGCAGCAGATTATCCGATGAAGGTGACAAGTGAAGCACTGGGAATGTCTACAGCCAGAGATAAGATCAGCCAGGCAGGTGCAGAAACAACATTAGATGAAACAACCGGGAATAATTATGCGACCTGGGAAGCTGACGGTGTAACATATGAAATCTGGCTGGAGGATGCAACCTCGATTGAGCCGAAGCTTCAACTCATGAAGGAGAATAAGCTTGCAGGTACTGCCGCATGGGCATTAGGACAGGAAAGTTCAGATATCTGGGATTTGATTTTGAAGTATGTAAATTAGAGTGATGAAAGATCAGAGAGTGAGATTACTTTCTGGTCTTTCTTTTTTTGAATGAACAGATGGGAAAATTCATATACTGAAACAAACAGGTGCTTTGGTGAAATATACGAAGTTTTGGAGGTTTCAGGAAGTGCGCAAGAAAATTGAATTGTTAGTATTACTTCTGGCGCTGGCAGGAATCTATACCGTCAGCCGAAATCTGGAAAAATATGTACAATCGGATCAGGTGAAAAGTGAACAAGAGCGGAAGATGGATCTTGTTGTTATAGATAGTGGTCACGGGGGAAGTGATCCGGGAAAGGTTGGTATCAATGAAGTCCTGGAAAAAGATATCAACCTTAAGATTTCAAAACAAGTGGAAAAAGAACTGAAGAATAAAGGTTATCAAGTTGTTATGACCAGGGAAAAAGATCAGATGCTCGCAGGAGAAACTTCCGGAAATTCCAAAATACAGGATATGAAAGCGAGAGTTGATCTGATAAATG
This sequence comes from Dorea formicigenerans, assembly GCF_025150245.1. NCBI lineage: Bacteria > Bacillati > Bacillota > Clostridia > Lachnospirales > Lachnospiraceae > Dorea > Dorea formicigenerans. The sequence continues at coordinate 3,041,341 of NZ_CP102279.1, read as the reverse complement.
AAAAGGCTCCGGGGCTTGCGGTCAGCATTCATCAGAATAGTTATCACGAAGAGGAAATACATGGTGCACAGGTATTTTATTATTCCCATTCAGCAGAAGGGCATACAGCGGCAAAGCTGATGCAGCAGGCGCTTCTTGGCGTGGACAGTGAGAATACGAGGCAGGAAAAGGCCAATGATACATATTACCTGCTCAGGAGGACTCAGGTGCCGACAATCATCGTAGAGTGTGGTTTCCTGAGCAACCAACAAGAAGCAGAGCTTCTGGCGGGAAAAGATTATCAGAAAAAAATCGCCAAGGCAATCGCAACAGGAATTGACGAGTATCTGAGAAATGCTGCCGATGGTACATAGAATGATAAATAGCCAGACAGACGTGATTTGGTTCGAAAAAATATTTGGAAAGTGATAACAGGTGTAGTATAATAAAAAACATGAAGACAATAGTAGAAAAAATTACAAAAGAACAACTTAATACAGAGGAAGGAAAGAAGATTATTGGTCAGGCCGGAGACTTTTTAAAAGAAGGTGGATTGGTAGCGTTTCCAACGGAAACAGTATATGGTCTCGGTGCTGATGCTTTGAATAAGACCGCTTCAACCAAGATTTATGCGGCAAAGGGCAGACCTTCAGATAATCCTCTGATCGTGCATATTACGAATATGGGAGCACTGGATAAGATTGCAGATATTATTCCGGAAGTTGCTTATAAAGTGGCTGATGCTTACTGGCCGGGACCGCTTACAATGATTTTCCAGAAGACAGAGGAAGTGCCATATGAGACAACAGGAGGTCTGGATACAGTTGCAGTACGTATGCCAAGTGATGAGATCGCAAGAGCTTTGATCGATGCGGGCGGCGGGTATATTGCTGCGCCAAGCGCGAATACTTCAGGACGTCCGAGCCCGACGAAAGCTGAGCATGTAGAAGAAGATTTAAGCGGTAAGATCGAGATGATTTTAGATGGAGGAGCAGTAGATATCGGAGTTGAATCTACCATTCTGGATATGACCGTAACACCGCCTATGATTTTACGCCCTGGTGCGATTACAAAGGAGATGCTCACAGAACTTATCGGTGAAGTAGACATTGACAGAACATTGATCACGCCGGACAGCAAAGTGAAACCGAAAGCTCCGGGGATGAAGTATCGACATTATGCTCCGAAAGCGGATCTTAGTATTGTGGAGGGACCGATGGAACTTGTGATCGATGCGATCAACCAGATGTCTGCAGAGCGTATGGCTAAAGGACACAGAGTCGGTGTGATCGGAACACAAGAGACTGTAGGCCGATACAAGGCAGACGTAGTGAAAAGCATAGGAACAAGGGCAGACGAAGCAACTATCGCCAATCATTTGTATGCGGTATTGCGCGAGTTCGATGATGCTGAAGTAGAGTATATATATAGTGAATCATTTGCAGCCGGAGGAATCGGCAGTGCAATTATGAATCGATTGCTAAAGGCAGCAGGACATCATGTGATAGAGGCTTGATGGCTCTTTATGTGGTGCAGATCAAATCAGATGTGTGCCGGATATTAAAAAATCTGATAAACATGTCATGAGATGGAGGAGAAAAACATGTCTAAAGTACAGGTTATGGATCATCCGCTGATCCAGCACAAAGTGAATTATATCCGCAGAAAAGAAGTTGGTTCCAAGGAGTTCCGTGAGATTGTTGGGGAGATTGCGGCTCTTATGTGTTATGAGGCAACAAGAGATCTGAAATTACAGGATGTAGAGATCGAGACACCAATCTGTAAGATGGTTGGAAAAGAATTAAGTGGGAAGAAATTGGCAGTTGTACCGATCTTACGTGCAGGACTGGGAATGGTCGATGGAATGCTGAGCATGATCCCGGCTGCAAAAGTAGGTCATATCGGTCTTTACAGAGATCCGGAAACGTATGAACCAGTGGAATATTATTGTAAGCTTCCGACAGACTGTGATGAGAGGGAAGTATTTGTTGTGGATCCTATGCTGGCAACAGGAGGTTCAAGCGTAGCAGCAATTCAGATGTTGAAGGAAAAAGGTGTGAAACATATTCGTTTCATGTGCATTATAGCAGCTCCGGAAGGCGTAGAACGTATGCAGAAAGAGCATCCGGATGTAGATATTTATATCGGTGCTCTGGATGAAAAACTCAATGAGCATAAGTATATTATTCCGGGACTTGGTGATGCTGGAGATCGTATTTTCGGAACGAAATAGGAGGAAGCAGCAGTGAGTGATAAACGTAAAGACTATATCAACTGGGATGAGTATTTTATGGGAGTAGCAAAGCTATCCGGACTTAGATCCAAAGACCCGAATACTCAGGTTGGGTGCTGTATTGTCAGTCAGGATAATAAGATTTTATCTATGGGATATAATGGACTGCCGAAGGGCTGCTCAGATGATGAGTTCCCGTGGGTGAGAGAAGGAGAAGATCCATTAAAGACAAAATATGTCTATACAGTACACAGTGAACTGAATGCGATTCTGAATTTCCGTGGAGGAAGTCTGGAAGGAGCAAAGCTCTATGTGTCTCTTTTCCCATGTAATGAGTGTGCAAAAGCAATCATTCAAAGTGGAATCAAAGAAGTTATCTACGACTGTAACAAATATGATGGAAGCACAGCTGTACAGGCATCTATGCGTATGTTCGATGCAGCAGGAGTGGCTTATCACCAATACAAGAGATCGGATCGCAAGATAGAGATTGAATTGTAAATCAGATATTCTTAAAAATCGGCAGAATAGAGAAGCAGATGAGAGGATTTCCGGGAGGAGATCCTCTTTTTTAAATAGAAAAACATGTGGGATAAAAATAGTATGCTATATAAATAATACTGATTTTTAAGATTAAACCTATGAAATGAAACAGCATTTCTGAATAAAAATCAGACGGGGATATTTTAAAATATGTCATATGGTAAGCTTAACAAGGATATATATAAAAATAGAAGGAGGCTTGGATATGTCACAGAGATGTTCGAATTTTATGATAAATTTTCTGATTCGTATGGCAGTCGGGGTGATGTTGATTCTTGTGATAAATGGATTCTTCGTGTCAAAAGAGATTCCGGTAAGGGTGGGGCTGAATCCAATAACAATGGCCGCCTCCGGAACATTAGGAGTCCCGGGGGTTGCCCTGCTATATGGTGTGGCCTTTTATGAGAGCCGGTAAGCAACACTGCAGATAAACCCTTTGGGAGCAAGAATGGAAGTGATTCTCCAGGATGAATATTCGTCCTGGAGTTCTTTTTTATCCGGAGTGACGTAAAATGTACGTTCGGATTCCTTCGTAAGATAAAAAGAAGTGAAAGAAGTTGTCATACCCGTTCCAAGTCCCTTTACGAAGGATTCTTTCAAAGTCCAATAATGGATAAAATGTTTTACACGCTCTTCGTCAGAGTAATCAAGAAATTTTTTAATTTCCTCCGCGTGAAAAAAACGTCCCATCAGCGATTGAAGCCTGACATTTCTGTCAACTTTTTCAATATCAATACCTAGTGGTGTAGAGGTTGACATTGCAAATGCAAGGTAGCCTCCGGTATGAGAAATATTAAAATAAAGACTCCGTCCGATTGCTGGAGAGGCAAGATAGGGTTTGCCATGCCTGGATTCATGCAGGCATACCAGACCTTTGTCAATACACAGATAATAAGAAAGGATTTCTCTGATCATGGCACGCCCGGCACCTGCTTTGTGCAAGTTGCTGTCATCCGGTTCCGGCACATAGATAATGTGTACTTCACCCGCAGCAGGAAATGAAGGAGTTTTACCTTGTAAATCGCGTAATTTTAAGAATTTGAACTCCATAATATGGACTCCTTTCAAGTGAGATAAAGTCGGTAAGTTTTAAAATTCTATGGATATATTATAACTGTTTCCAGATGATTTTCAATGATTGATAAAAACAAATCTATCTATGTTGCACAAAGTTTTACATTTTCTAAAAAAGGGATAGACAAAAGGGGAAAGCCTGTCTATAATCCAAGACATCTGATTGTTATATTCTAGTTGGCAAGACATAACCATTCAAGTTATTCAAAGTAATTCAATGTTATTCGACCATTTATTCCGGTCATGAATTCCTAAGAAGATAACGAGAGAACACACAAGAAGAGGAGGGATAATATGTGGAGAGCAAAAATCTGGTAATCTGTGATCCAGAGACAAAATTTGCTTCCGCGTTTGCACAGTATCTTACAAGACAGAAAGAATTGGCGGTCCGTGTCAGGACATGCAGTGATCTTTCTTATGTATTGGCTATACAGGAGAAAGAGAAGATCGATTTTCTGTTCATATCTTCGGAGTATCCGGAAGATTCCAGAAAACAGGTAAAAGCCGGTATGGTATTTGTAATCGCACCAGAAAGAGAGGTGGCGTTGGAAAACCGGGAGGTGCCGATCTACAAATACCAGCCGGGAGATCAGATCCTGGCGGAAATGATTCGTCAGTGCAGCATGTCAGGAGACGAGAAGCAGATATTTTTAAAGATTACCGGTAAAAAGAACTGCAGAGTAATTGCGGTATATTCTCCGGTGAGAAGAATTGGAAAGACAACCTATGCAATCCGGCTTGGAAGAAAACTGGCAAAGGAGGCAAATGTATTGTATCTGGGAATGGAAACTTACGGTGGAGAAGGTGGACATTTTCCGGAAGGAACACAGACACTGGCAGATGTCCTGTACTATGCAAGGCAGGAACAGAGCAATATCGGAACGGTACTTACAACTATTGTGAGACACTCGGAAAATCTGGATTATATAGTACCGATGCCTGTATCCGAAGACATTAAGGAGATTGACTCGGAAGAGTGGATCAGGCTGATACAGAAAATTATAGAACAAAGTATTTATGAAATCGTGATTCTGGATATGGATGAAGGCGTTCGGGACATTTACCGGGTGCTTCGGATCTGTAATGAGATTCACATGCTTACGATTGATGAGCCGGTCGCAGAGGCGAAGGTGGCGCAGTTCGAGGCAGAACTGGAACTTCTGGGCTACGAGGATGTCAGACGTAAGATCATACGAAAGGAGCAACGCACATGATACAGGCGGAACAGCTTCATGCGAGGATTCTGGAGGAACTGGATCTGTCCAGAGATATTCCGGATGAGGAGCTGACGGAGTTGATTCACCGCGTGCTGGACGAGGCATCCGGCAGAGAATATATACCGCTTGGGAAAAAGGCGGAGCTTGGCAGAGAATTATTTAATGCATTCCGGAAATTTGATCTTCTTCAGGAATTTCTGGAAGATGATAAGATCACGGAGATTATGATTAACGGGACTGAGAATATATTTCTGGAGAAGGAAGGAAAACTGATCAGATCCGGGAAAAGGTTTGTTTCGCGGGAGAAGCTGGAAGATGTCATTCAACAGATCGTTGCAGGATCCAATCGAATCGTAAATGAAGCATCTCCAATCGTGGACGCAAGACTTCCGGACGGGTCGAGAGTAAATGTGGTACTGGGGCCCATCGCTTTAAATGGGCCCATAGTAACCATAAGAAAATTTCCAAAAGAAGCAATTACAATGAAACAGTTGATCCGGTGGGGTTCTATCTGCCGGGAAGTAAAAGAATTTCTGGTAAAGCTTGTTAGGGCAGGCTACAACATATTCATCAGTGGAGGAACCGGATCAGGCAAGACCACATTCCTGAATGCTTTATCGCAATACATACCAAAGGATGAAAGAATCATTACAATTGAGGACAACGCAGAACTACGGATTCTGGATATTCCAAACCTGGTAACTCTTGAGGCGAGATGCGCCAATCTTGAGGGAACAGGTGAGATTACTATACGCGAATTAATTCGGACGGCGCTTCGGATGAGACCAAATCGCATCATTGTCGGGGAAGTTCGCGGAGCCGAAGCAATTGATATGCTGCAGGCACTTAATACCGGTCATGATGGAAGTCTTAGTACCGGTCATGCCAATAGTCCTAAGGATATGCTTTCTAGGCTGGAGAGCATGGTGCTGATGGGAATGGATCTTCCTCTGGGGGCAGTTCAGAGACAGATCGCATCAGGAATCGACATTATTGTGCATCTTGGAAGACTCAGAGATAAAAGCCGTAAAGTACTGGAGGTTTCAGAAATCCTGGATTATCAGGACGGTGAGATTCTGGTGAGTCCACTGTACAGATTCGAAGAGACAGGAGAAAAGGATGGGAAAATTCAGGGAACTTGGAGAAAAATGGACGACCTGGTTCATACACAGAAGTTACTGGCAGCAGGATATAAAGAAGTGTGAATATGTAAAAATGATCTTGAAGGTCATCATTATTGTGACAGGAACGGCATGGATATATTATCGCTCATGGGTGGCAGTTATATTGTTGATTCCGGCAGGCGTGTGGTATTACATACAGCTTCTGGACGAATGCATTAAGCGAAAAGAACAGGAGTTTCTAGTACAGTTCAAAGAACTGATACAGACATTTTCCTCTTTACTGAATACAGGATATTCTGTGGAAAATGCAGTGAAAGAGAGCCTGAAAGAGATGCAGATTTTTTACTCTGATGATGCGGCAATTCTACGTGAGCTGGAAATCATGGTCAGGCAGATCCGGGTACAGGTACCGGTGGAACAGGCAGTAGAAGAACTGTCCGAGAGAACAAAGCTTCCAGATGTGGAAAGCTTTGCCGGAGTCTTTGTCACGGCCAAGAGAAGCGGAGGAAATCTGATGTCTATTATCCGCAATACAGCGGATCAGATTGGAGACAAAATTGATGTAAAACGGGAAATTGATACAATGTTGGCGGCGAAAAAATATGAATTTCAGGTGATGTCGGTCATTCCTTTTGGAATTGTACTTTATATGACTGTCAGTTTTCCGGAATTTATGGGAAATCTTTACGGAAATATAGCAGGAAGAGGAGTGATGACAGGATGTCTGATCATATATTTGGGCGCATACGGGCTTGGGCGAAAGATCATCGAGATCGAAGTCTGAGTATCGGGATCATGTTAGTGGTGTTTTCGGTGGGCGTTGCAGCTCTTATCTGGGATTACAATGGTGCCTACAGAAAAAATGTAGAGGAGATCACAAGAAAAACTTATGGCAAAGGGAAGAGGACGGAAGAACTGCGTGTAGAGGGAAAAGACCGGGTATTGGGGGAAATCCCGATCGAAGTAACAGAGCAGGTCTATGGAGAACAGGAAATCAGTCAGGTATTAAAGCAGGCAGTAAAGAAAATGGATTCGTTGATTCTGGGGGAGAATGTAAGTCTGGATCATGTGGACCGGGATTTGAATCTTCTGACAGAGATTCCAGGAAAGCCGATCGACGTTACATGGAAGCTTGACCGCTATGATGTGATCAATATTTACGGAAAATTAAAGGAAGATAAGCTTGTAAGTGAAGGGACACTGGTGAAGCTGACAGCCATATTGACGTATCGGGAAGATGTAGAAAAACAGATACTGTATGAATGTATGGCAATGGTCTATCCACGAATGACCGGAAGTGATGGAGCGTTATTAGAAAAGGTGCGCCGGACAGTGGCAGAAAAAGATCAGGATACCAGAGAATCCGGGACGTTAACATTGCCGAAACAGGTGGACGGACAGGAAATACATTTTTATACGGTAATGAACTGGAGAGGTGCAGTAATTATGGCGGCTGCAGTTGTGATTTCCGTGCTGTTTTTTGCGCTGGACAAGCAGAACGAGATAAAAGAAAAACAGGCAAGACAAAAACAGATGTGTCTGGATTATCCGGAAGTCATCAGTAAGCTGACATTACTTTTAGGCGCAGGAATGACGGTCCGCAAAGCATGGATAAAAATTGTAAATGATTACGATTCGCGGATAAAGCAGCAAGGGAAGCGTGCAGTTTATGAAGAAATGAAGTATACATGCCGACAGATGGATGGCGGTGTTCCGGAAGCAGAATGTTATGAGAAATTCGGAAGAAGATGCGGGACACAGGAATATATGAGATTTGGTGCATTGCTGTCACAAAACCTGAGAAAAGGTACAAAAGGTCTAAATGACCTGCTTCGGCTGGAGGCAATCCAGTCTTTTGAAGAGCGAAAAGCAAGAGCAAGACGGCTCGGGGAAGAAGCAGGAACAAAGCTATTACTTCCGATGTTTCTGATGCTGGCAGAGGTGCTTGTGATTGTTGTAGTCCCGGCATTTTTTACCGTACAAATGTAGGCATTGTAAAAATATAAAAATATGCCACAGAAGATATGACGGAATAGAAAAGCGGGTGTAGAGAAGCAAGAATAGAGAAAGCGGGAGGATTAATTATGTGGAGAGTTTGGTATTTAAAACACAGAGTGAGAGAAATATTGGAAAACAAAGACGGAGTCGGAGTTGTGGAAATTATCTTAATTTTGGTTGTACTGATTTCACTTGTCGTTATATTCAAATCTCAGCTCACAAGTCTGGTCGAGACGATTTTCGAGAAGATTACAAGCGAGAGCAGCGGTATTTAAAGGGGGAAGTCACAGTGTATTTAAGTCTGGTATTTATTTTACTTATTTCATTTGCCGGAGCAATGCTGGAAAGTGCCTCTTTACAGAATGTAAAAAATTACAGAAGAGCAGATATGACACGGGCGGTGGAAAGTATATTTGCAGAGTATCAGAAGGAACTCTGGGAAGTCTACGGAATTTTTGCGCTGGAAGGAAGTTATGAGACGGGCAGTTACAGTGAAGAATTGTTAAAGGAACGGCTGGCCTATTACGGAGCAAGCGGGATGGATCAGGAAATTACAAGAATTCAGCTATTGACGGACCAAGGTGCCAGTGCATTTTACGAGCAGGTGACGGCATATATGGAAAATAAATACGGACTGGATAAGGTGAAGAAACTGGTTGGACAGACAGATACATGGAAAGCAGGAGAGGAGGCTTTACAAAATTATGAAAGGGACGGGGCAAAAACGGAACAGGAATTACAGGAGCTGTTGTCGCAGAAGGAGGAACTTCCAGAGGAAGAGAATCCCTTATCGCATGTGGCGAAATTAAAAAGCATGCCTCTTGTAGATCTGATTATGCCAAAGGGACGTGTAATGTCAAAAAAAAGTATTACGTTATCGGAAATGGTATCTCATAGAAAACGAAATCAGGGATATGGAGATTTCTCAGATGTAGCAGGATCGGAAAGTACAATCAGTAAATTACTGTTTGGAGAGTACGTGCTGGAACATTTCAAGATGGCTTCAGATAGCCTGCAATCTGGCAATGAAAATTATAATAGTGGAGATTCTGTCGGTGGAGATTTTGTCAGAGGAGATTCTGCTAATGAAGACTTCAGCAACGGGAATCGTGGTGACATGGCAGGTGCGGGGAGTCTGGACTATGAACTGGAATATATTCTGGAAGGTCACGCCAGCGACAGAGAAAATTTGGAGACGGTTGCCAGTAAGCTTCTTATGGTCCGATTTGTGCCGGATTATGCGTATATCCAGACGGATCCGGAAAAGAAAGCAGAAGCCGAGGCGGCAGCGCTTACATTATGTACGGTGATCGGACTTCCGGAACTGGCAGAGGGTGCCGCGCAGGGAATTTTACTTGCATGGGCTTATGGTGAAGCAATCATGGATATTAGAACGCTGATAAGTGGAGGAAAAGTACCACTTGTAAAGAACGCAGAGGATTGGAAGCTAAGCCTTTCCGGACTGATGCAGCTTGGCAGTGCAGGAGAAAATGTGGCAGCAGATAGTGGTAAAGATATGGAAAGCGGACTTGCTTATCGGGAATACCTTCGCATGCTGTTGTTCCTGAAATCCCAGGATGAAGTTGGGATGCGTACATTAGATATGGTGGAACAAAATTTAAAGATACGATATGGACAGACATTTTTTCGGGCAGATGCCTGCATCAGCAGAGTAGAATTTCACAGCACATGTAATCTGCGTCGTGGAATCATGTACGATTTTCCGACATATTTTGGATACAATTAAAAACGAAATGAATCAATAACGGGTGGGTGCAGATGTCCTTCCGCTCCCCCTACTGGGAGTTATAAAATTTCTGCTAACTGAAAACATAAAAAATGAAAGGAGAAAGATTCGATGAACTCAGATAAAGATATCCCTTTATTATCCAGCATATACAAATCCAAGCATACAGGAAGGGCATCTGCATCCACCCGAAAAAAAGGAAGCATTACCGTGGAGGCTGCCATGGCAGTACCAATCTTCTTTTTTGCGACGCTGGCATTGGTATTACTGCTGGAGTTGTTATCCGTGCAGACGGCTGTGCGAAGCGGACTTCAGGAAGCGGGAAAGAAGCTTGCAGTGCAGGCAGTAGAAGTCCCGGCAGTGATTCCGTCAAATCTGGAACGTGATGTTGTAAATTCTATTGGAGCAGAACGGTTAGAGAGAAGCATTGTAGAAGGTGGCAGCTCAGGAATTAATTGCAATCAATCTTATTTGTCGCCGTTTACGGGAATTGGAGAAATTCAGGCATCTTATCAGGTGCGGATTCCGGTTCCGGGCTTTTCTATAGCGCCGATTTCTTATAAGGAAACTATGAGGATCAAGGCATGGACCGGCTATGAGGCAGGAGGGTTTGGTGAAGAAGATGATCAGATTGTATATGTAACGGATACAGGAGTTGTCTATCACAAAAATCCACATTGCACGCATCTGGACCTGTCGATCCATGCGGCGGCGTCATCGGAACTTAATAGCCTTCGCAATGAAAGTGGCGGAAAGTATCATGCCTGTGAGAAATGTGTTCATGGCAGCAGTATGGGTGGAAGTGTGTATATTACTGATCAGGGTGACCGGTATCATAATTCACTGACATGCAGCGGATTAAAGCGTACCGTATATACAGCGAGAATTTCTGAAGTACCGGGAAAGCGCGCGTGCTCAAAATGTGGTGGAAAGTAGAATGCCAGGAATGATAAGTAGAATGAGAAGAGGTACAAGATGTGGGAAATATAAATAGAATGGTAGATATAGTTGTGCTGTTAATTCTAACCGGGCTGTCTGTGTCAGATATTAGAAATAAAAAAGTTTCCAGAAGAGTTCTGACATTGTGGGGAATATTGACAGTCATCTGGAAAATAGTGGACTTTTATCGGATCAGAGTGTTCCTGGAAAAGATGGAACAGACAAATGTAGAGAATCTTGTTGGAATCTGTGCAGGAATCGGAGTGGGAGTGCTGTTCCTTCTTGTCAGTAAAGTGACAGAAGAAGCAATCGGTTATGGGGACAGCGTGGCAATTATGATTCTTGGAGGATATCTGGGGTTTTGGAAAGTTGTGGGAGTGCTGGCAGCAGCATTTTTTACAAGTGGAGTCTGTTCGGTGATATTGGCATTTCGCGGGCGGGTGAAGACGATGCCATTTTTTCCATTTTTGACTCTTGGATATATTCTGATGCTGGCAGAGCAGGGAGGTGCAGCGTGAGAGGTTATACAGTAGAGATGTCATTCTTAATGCCAATCATTATGTTGCTGGTCATGAGCAGTATCTATGCATTTTTTTATTACCATGACAAGAATATAATTGCGGGAGCAGCTTATGAGACAGCGGTAGTTGGAAGCAATAAGGCGAGAGAAAAACCGGGTTCACAGACCGGAACTGGAGATAAAAGCGGGACAGATGCGGCGGAACTGGAAACACTTTTTCAAAGTCGCGTGAATGGAAAGTGTATCCTATTATCTACAATCCAGGGACAGGTTACGGTGGAAGGAGATGAAGTCTGTGTCCGGGCACAGGGAACATGGAGGAAGATGAAAGTCAGTGTGGAAAAACGTGCGGCAATTACAGAACCGGAGAAAAAGCTTCGGGATATTAAGAAAATAAAGGAGTTCGTCAATGGAACGTAAGATTACGATAGAAGAGTCAGTCCCTTATACAGAGGACTATCAAAATAAAATGCTGGAAGAAAATCAGGTGGAAGGACTGCTGGAAATGCATGGACGGGGAATGGATGACAAAAGCTGTTATGATTATGATGTGAGTGGAAAAGTGTCCATGAAAGCGCTCTATGAAAAGCATACGATGAGTGGAGAAGAAATAAAAATATTGCTAAAATCTATTTTGCGTGTCGTGAAAGAAGTAGAAAGGTATCTTCTAAATGTGAATTGTATTCTGATGGATCCGGAGTATATTTTTTACACAGAAGAAAAGTATTATTTTTGTTATTATCCACCGAAAGAAAAAAGTCTGTGGGAAGGATTTCACCATCTGAGCGAATATCTGGTGAAATGTGCAGATTATCAGGATAAAGAATGTGTCCAGATCGTGTTCCTTTTGCATAAAGAGACTATGAAAGAAAATTACAGTCTGGAACAGATTATAAAAGAGTGTGTAAAAGAAGAGGAAGAAAATGTTTTGGCAGAGGATAAAAATACAGACTTTGGAGCAGAGGAAGAAAAGGAAGGAAGCACATATTTTGACCGGACAGAACATGACTGGATCGCAAGCCAGGAAATGGGAAGTACGATACTCCGTGAGACAGAAAACCTGTGGACACCGATGAAGCGTTTTCTTCACAGACGCAGAAAACCAAAGTGGGGAGACTGGGACGGGCTGTATATTGAAGAAGAAGATCTCTAGTGTTATACTGTACTGACAGGAATGATGCCGGAAAAAAATCCCGGCTGGAATATCAGAGACAGGAGGCGGTTTGTCGTGAGACAGGAACGGTTTAAAATGGAAAGACAGGGGCTGGTGGAAGAAGGCCAGCAGGTGGAAGTAACAGAGAGAAGTCCGAATACGAACCTGTTTACTTATGTAGTGGAACCGGCAGTTGCAATGTCCGGAATTTACAAGACATCCGAGCGTATTCATGAAAAACAGGGCGTGATCAAAGAAATACAACATACGGACAGAGGATACTATCTGATTGTAGAGTTTGAAGAGTAAAATCTTGCAGAATAGCGTTGACATTACAGAAAATTAATGAGAGAATTTTCCTATGAGAAATTACAAGAAATTACCAATTTGTACAATTGCAATCGCAGCAGCGAATGTTCTGATCTTCCTCGGACTGTCTTTTATGGGTATGACTGAGGATTCCGCATTTATGATGGAACACGGAGCAATGTATGTTCCATATCTCATGAACGGAGAACGATATTATACACTGATCACCAGTATGTTTTTGCATTTTGGATTCAGTCATCTAATGAACAATATGGTGATGCTGTTGGTCATCGGTTACAGCCTGGAACCAGAGATTGGAAAGATCCGTTTTCTGCTCATTTATCTTGGAAGCGGACTGATGGGAAATCTCGTATCGGCATGGTTTGATGTGAGTCAGGGAAGCTATGCGGTATCAGCAGGTGCTTCCGGAGCAATCTTTGGAATTGTGGGAGCACTTCTTTATGTTGCAATCCGTAATCATGGACGAGTCGGAGAGATTTCAACAAGAGGACTTGTTCTGATGGCAGGCTTAAGTCTCTATTATGGATTCACCGCACAAGGGGTGGATAACGCAGCCCACATTGGCGGGCTGGTATCCGGGTTTTTACTGGCGGTACTCACATATTGGAAACATAAGCCGAAACATTATTAAAAATATTTTAAGGGATTGGAATTGTAAGGGTGAATGTAGTTTTTAGCTGGCAGTCCGGCAAATCTGGTTCTGAGTGGACAGTCAGTGTTCCGCCATGTGCTTCGATAATTCGGCGAGAAAGTGGTAGGCCTAAGCCTGTTCCGGACGATTTGTACGTGACAAATGGTTCGAAGATTGAAGATAGATGTTCTGGTGCAATACCACAGCCGTTATCGGAGATGGAGATAATCAGATTTGAATGCTCTTTCCATGCGTGAAAGTGAATTTGCGGAGAATAGGTAAGTGCTTTGCCGGTATCCAAAGATCTGTTACTTTCACAATTACAGGCAGAATCAAGATGATTAGAGCATGTAGATTGTTGAATCAGTACTGCATCGCGCGCATTTCCAAGAAGATTCAGAAGAACTTCCCGAAGTTTGATGGAATCTGCAGGCATAACAGGGAGTCCCGGCTCTATCCGGGAGATAAATTCAATATCGGTTTCAATGATGGAGGAAGCAAAGGATAAGGAAATTTTCTTGAGGAAGATGTCGAAATCTGTCGAAGAAGGTGACAGACGTTGACCGTTGTTGTATGCTGATAGCTCTTCCAGTAGTTGTTTCATATATTCGATGTCGCTATGCAAGTCTGACCAGTGCCGGATATTCAGAACTTCCGGATTGGATGCTTCGATCATCTGTAAGGTACTGTATATAAGAGTCAGCGGGTTGCGAATCTCATGGCTGATGGTACTGATATCCATACGGTGGGAGTGAAGAAGTCTAGTGAGAAGCTCTTCTTTCTCAGGACTTTCTGCCATGATCTGGTGTAATTTTTCATAATCAGATTCTGTGAACATAATGATTACCGCCCTTTATGAATTTATTTTTTCATAGTGTAGCATTGGCGGATAAAATAATCAACAATTTTTAAAATGACTTTTTAAAGGAAAGAAGGACATGAAAATGAAAGATGATAACTGCATTTTTTGTAAACTGGCAAATGGAGAAATTCCTACAGCAACATTGTATGAAGATGAAGATTTCCGCGTGATTCTGGATGCCAGCCCGGCTTCGAAAGGACATGCACTGATTATTCCAAAAGAACACTATGCCAATTTGTATGAGTTGGACGATGATAAGGCTGCAAAAGTTATGGTGCTGGCTAAGAAAATGATCACAAAGCTTACAGGCATCTTACACTGTGACGGGTACAATATCGTGCAGAATAATAACGAAGCAGCAGGACAGACTGTATTCCATTTCCATTTACATATGATTCCGCGTTATAAAGGTGACGAAGTTGGACTTGGCTGGAAGATGGGCGAGCTTACCGAAGAGGATAAGCAGGATATTCTGTCTAAATTATAAACTTGAAAGTGATGGAAATTAAATGGTGGAATCTGAAGATGTAAAGAAAGCTGAAATCGACAGGCTTTACAAAGAAAATGTAAGTAAAGTGTACCGAACGGCATTGTACTACGTCGAAGATCACTATGTGGCAGAAGAGATTGTGCAGGAAGTTTTCCTGAAATTATACGACAACCTGGGAGATATATGTATGGAGTCCGTGCCTGCATGGCTGATCACTACCGCAAAGAATATGGCAAAGAACTATCTAAGAGATAGTAAATGGGAGACGCCGATGGAAGAGGTTCCGGAGCAGGAGGTGCCATATTCGTCAGAAGGACTGGATGCTCAACTCATAGAAGTGCTTCGCCAGAAAGAATGCCGCGAGCTACACGATACGATCTTTGCAGATCTATATGAGAAAAATTCAAGATGGTATGAGGCAGTTACCGTTTCATATACTTTGGATAAACCACAAAAAGAAGTTGCAGACAAAATGGGGATATCTGTGGATACGCTGTATAGTACATTATACAGGGCAAAGCAATGGATTAAGAAGCACTACGAAGAACAGTTTCACCAACTGGATGGCAAATAAAAAACAGGTGCCGGATATGACACCTGTTTTCTGCTATCAGATATCTGCGTCAGAATCAGATAGTTTTGTAAGTATCTAAGCAGTTACCGATTCGATCAGATCAATGATGGTATCGATAGAATCCTGCTGGGAAGAATGCTTCATTGCATTGATGTATTTCTCGCGGTTATCATAGAGATCATGAACTGCACTGAGAAGTGTTTCGTTCGTAAGTTCTTCTTCCTCAAGCACCATACTGAATCCTTGACGCTCGAAAGAACGGGCGTTGAGAATCTGATCACCACGGCTTGCATTGGCAGACAGCGGAATCAGAAGATTTGGTTTGTGCAGGGCGAGAAGCTCGCAGATAGCATTGGCTCCGGCTCTGGAGATTACAATGTCGGTCAGTGCGAAGAGGTCACGTAATTCTTCTTTGATATATTCGAACTGTGCGTAGCCTTCCGTTCCGTTCAAAGAAGGATCGAGCTTGCCGCGGCCACATAAGTGAATGACCTGGAAGTTTTTCAGAAGTTCCGGGAGAATCGCACGGATGGCATTGTTCACGGCAACGGCACCGAGGCTTCCGCCGACAACCAGAATGACCGGTTTGTCGGAAGTGAAGTGAAGGAATTCTCTGGCGCGGTACTTATCTCCGCTTAAAAGTTCCTGACGGATCGGAGATCCGGTGAGAACAGCCTTGCCTGCCGGGAGAGAAGATAATGTCTCCGGGAAGTTGCAGCAGACCTTCGTTGCAGAAGGAATGGAAATCTTGTTGGCAAGACCCGGAGTCATATCAGATTCGTGGATAATGACTGGTACATGTTGTCCCTTGCCGGCAAGGACTACTGGTACAGAGACAAAACCTCCCTTGGAAAATATAACATCAGGCTCCAGAATCTTAATCAGTTTACGTGCTTCACCCATTCCCTTGATAACGCGGAATGGATCTGTGAAGTTCTGGACGCTGAAATAACGTCTGAGTTTACCGGTTGAGATGCCATGATATGGTATACCGAATTGAGAGATAAGTTCCTTCTCAATTCCGTTATATGAGCCGATATAGTGGATGTCGTATTGTAATTCTTTAAGACGTGGTAACAGGGCAATGTTAGGTGTAACATGACCGGCAGTACCGCCGCCGGTTAAGATAATACGTTTCATAAAAAGCTCCTTTCGATAATATATGTTACAATAAGAATGCCGTACGGATGATTCTGCTTCGTATACACTTTACGAAACAGTGAAAGATTTTCAACTTTGGCATATAATTATATTATACGTTCCCGAGAGATTTGGTCAAGAGAAAGAGAGGATAGATTTCGTTAAGAGGTAGATTATGAGTGAAAAGAAAGATCAGTTGAAAGAAATCCTAAAAGATCAATTGAATAAAGAAGCGAAACAGATTGAAGAAGAAGTCGGACTTAACGATAATGAAGAGATCCCAAATGAGCTGAAGATCCGCATGAAAAATGCATTGGATCAAAAAATCCGTGAGCGTGAAAAGCGTTCTGAAGATATGAAACGGACAGATGCATATGCGAAACTCTCAGAAGAAGACCAGGAAGCACTTCGCCTTGGACGGGAGATGTTGAAGAATCAGAGCGAGGAGAAGAAAATCTATACAATGCGCCGGAAGAAACGCAATATCCGTAGAATTGTAGCGCTGGCAGCAGTGCTGATTCTCGTAATGGCAGTTGGAATGACAAGCTTTGGCGGACCAGAGAGAATGTTGCAGTTTGTAAAAAGCTCCGTAGGTGGTAGACAAGTATCCAAAGTCAATTCTAGCGATAAAAATAAGATTATCGAGGAAGAGGATGAAGAATTAGCTTATGAGAAGATAGCTGATGAATTTGGAATCGAGCCAGTAAGAATTATTTGGCGTCCGACGAATATGAAATTTAAAAAAATGGAATTAGATCCAGAAATCCAAGTGGCAGAATTAGATTTTCAATATAACGGGAAAAAAGTTGAATATTTTGTTAGTGCATCTTATGGAGAAGTGTCATGGGGATATGATAATGAAGATAAGAAAATAGAGCAGTATCATTGTAAACAAGTAAAAATTGCAGATATAGAGGTGACGGGATATGAAACTCCTGAGACAGAAAGAAATAGGTATGTAGCAGAATTTGAATATAAAAAATTGTATTACAGTCTATCTGGAGAGCTAACAAAAGAAGAAATAGAAAATATTTTAAAAAATTTACATTTTTCATAAGAAAATGCGTCAGTTTTTTGCAACTCATGTGTCTATTATATAGGGAACCCTAAATGGAGAGAGATGGGAGGTAGATAAATGAAACGATGTATGTCCATATGCTGTGTAGTTGCTATGGCTTTAGGATTGAGCTTTGGTGTATCGACGGATACTCAAGCGGCATCTAGCGTGAAGGTGATCGACGGATCAAAACTTACAACAGATGCAGAATCCATCGGCTATAATCAAAAAGTTGCCAGAGGCGAGGATCTTTTAACTGGATATTCTAAAATTGTGAGAATAGGACCAGGAGAAATCTATGCCGGAGGCACAACACTGGCAGAACGTATAGTAGATCGCGTGGGAATAAGTGTTATCATTGAGCGTGCAAAAGAAGAGGATACCGAGTGGACTTTTTATGACTCTTGGCAGAAATTTAATGAAAATGCTGATCGTGCATCATCTAAAAAATATGTAGATGTAGAAGGCGATTATTACTATCGTGTAAGATGTGTTCATTCTGCTAATGATGATGTGAGCAGCAGTTTCACAGATGGAGTTTACATTGAGGAACCATAAGTAAGATTTTGTAGAAAAGAAAAAGAATTTAACAAATTTATAATTACAATCAGATTAGTGGGCAAGGCCATTATAATGATGGGAAAAACAAATTTCGGGTAAAGTTAGTAGGTTGGATCATAATACTTTAGAAATTTTATAACAACTGAATATTGAAACAATTAGACGCTCTTCCACAGCAATCTACATATTTCATGGCCCTTACGTTGGTTCGCAGGGCTTTGGAAGGGCGAAGGAACTGGAGACAGTTCAAAGAAAATTTAAAAGAAAAAATATTATAACAATCAAGAGAAGTAAGTTTAGGTAAGTTTAGTTTTAGGACACGCAAGCTATTAAAAGCTGCGTGTCCTTTTCCATGTGACTTACTTTGCAATTGAATCAATTTACTGAGCGATTGCTTCGCGGAGCGCTTTGGCAAGCTGATCCGGGCAGGAAGTTGCTTTGGAACCGCATTTGATTCCGGAAAGTCTTTCGATGGCATCTTCCACTTTCATTCCTTTTACAAGGCTTGAGATTCCCTGAAGATTACCGTTGCATCCACCTACAAAATCTACATCTTTAATTTTATCGCCGTCCAGCTCTACGTGAATCATGCTGGAACAGACACCATGTGTTTTATAATCCATGTTAAATACCCTCCTATGTGTTATACCAGATATATGAATATCAGAAGCCATTCTAACAGAGAAGAATCTACTTGTAAAGAAAAATTAAGATTTCCAATAATATGAAAAAGAGTACATAGAGGAATGCACAGGTACAGTAAAGAGCATCAATGCTTGACATTTGTGCATGGGGTAGGGGATAATGTACAGGATAACAGGAAATGTTTGTAATGATAGCGAAAAAGGCAGTCGGATAAAGGAAATGTGCGGGAATCGCACAGTAAAAATGCATAGCAGGAGGAAAATCGGATGATAGGTATTATTGGAGCAATGGAAGAGGAAGTTGTAGCTCTGAAAAGTGAGATGGCAGATGCTAAAGTGACAGAGTTTGCTTCCATGACATTTTATAAAGGAACTCTTTGTGGGAAGGACGCGGTTGTCGTAAGAAGTGGAATCGGTAAAGTTAATGCGGCAATCTGCGCGCAGATCCTGGTGGATAAATTTGGCGTAGATACGCTGATCAATACAGGTATTGCAGGATCCCTGGATGCAAGAATTGACATTGGTGATATGGTGATTTCTACAGATGCGGTACATCATGATATGGACGCAACCATATTTGGAGATGCAATCGGGCAGGTGCCAAGAATGGATACACGCACATTCCCGGCAGATCCGCATCTGGTAGAGCTTGCAGTGAAGGCAAATGAAAAAGCAAATCCGCAGATCCATACATTTACAGGAAGGGTCGCAAGTGGAGATCAGTTCATTTCTTCCGGAGAAGTGAAAGCACGTATCGTGGAGAATTTTCAGGCTCTTTGCACAGAGATGGAGGGAGCCGGAATTGCGCACGCGGCTTACCTTAACAAAGTTTCGTATGTCATCATTCGAGCAATTTCTGATAAAGCTGACAACAGTGCAACGATGGACTATCCAGAGTTTGAAAAACAGGCAATTGCCCACAGCGTGGCACTTGTAAAGGAATTGCTCCCGATGATTTAAAACCAGAGAATAAATGATTCGATAAAATATAAGAAAAAATACCATAATCTGCGGTGTGCAGATGTCGCTTTATGGGGAACGGTTTTTCGCCCTTCTTTTGGAAAATCCATTATAATTGGTGCCAAAAGGAGGGCTTTTATCATGTTAGAATTAATGTTAGACAGACATGTGATCTATGTACTGATGGGGATGAGTGCATTTGCCGGAGTTGTGTCAAAGGTGGTCGTTGGAAGAACACTTAGGAAGCTGGTGGCAGCAGCGGAAAGTATGGGGAAGAGTAATCATCCGTTGATGCGGCTTGTGCGGGCGAAATTCGAGCACACCTGTATGATCAGTGAAAAGGTGGAAAACGTAGGCGTATTTGTGGACAAGTATCTCTATGAATACCGGGTTGGTGGAGTCAGGCTCCATGCATGGCGGCGGTTACAGATGGCGGGTGCCGGACTTTGTCTGATTCTTGGCGGAGTCGGTGCAATCATAAGTTATCGGATTAAAGGGGCGACAGAGCAGACAGCTATGATCGGCGGAACTGGCGTGGCGCTGGCGTTAATCGTATTCTTGGTACATATGCTGACGGATGAGGAGTACCGGCTGGAGGCAGTACGAAATTATATGGTAGATTACTTGGAAAATATTTATCAGCATCGCTATGAAAAAACATACAAGAAAGAAGTTTTGGCAGAAGAGGCAAGATCAGAAGAAGCGAGAATAGCGGAGAGTGCCAGAACACAAGAAAATGCAGGAATGACGAAGGATACCAGAATGCCAGAAGAAGCGAAAATGGGTGAGAATACCAGAATGCCCAAAGATACAGGAATTGTGAAGAATACCAGAATGCCAGAAAATACAGGAATTGTGAAGAATACCAGAATGCCAGAAAATGCAGGAAGGGCAGAGGGTGATAACTTGCCAGACGAATCTGTGAATCAGAAGAAGCAGGAACCAAAGCAGGAATTTCCTGGATCTATGGACAGTCTGCTTTGGGCGATGTATAAGACAGAACCGCTGCAGGTGGAAGATGACCGGAAAGTCAAAAAGACAGCTATATCGCAAAAACCAGGTAAAACAGAAAAAATAGAAAAAACAATAGAATCGGAAGAGACAAAGGCGCAGGACGAGGCAAGCAGAAATCAGCGTATCCGAGAAATCCTGGAGGAGTTTATGGCTTGATAATAAGAGACTGATTTGTTAAAATATAGATAACGGCTCAAAGTTAGTTTTGTGAAACAAGGACTGTCTGTGAGCTGTCACATTTATAAGAAGAAAATTATACAGATTTCTTCGAGACAAGAACTAGAACGTAACAGGTAGCATAAGGAGGACGAGTCCAATGGGAAGTAAAGTAACATTTGATTATTCAAAGGCAGATGCGTTTATCAGCGCACATGAGATGGAATCTATGAAGAAGATTACCGAGGCTGCGAAAGCTGAACTCCTGGGAAGGGAGGGAGCAGGAAATGATTTCCTTGGCTGGATCGATCTTCCGGTTGATTATGATAAAGAGGAGTTCGAGAGAATCAAGAAAGCCGCTGCAAAGATCCAGTCAGATTCAGAGGTGCTGGTAGTAATCGGTATCGGAGGATCTTATCTTGGCGCAAGAGCAGCAATCGAATTTCTTGGACACAGCTTTTATAATGTAGTATCAAAAGAGATCCGCAAAGCTCCGGAGATTTATTTTGCCGGTAACAGCATCAGCAGTACATATCTGAAACACCTGATTGAAGTGATTGGAGACAGAGATTTCTCAGTTAATATCATTTCCAAATCCGGAACAACAACAGAGCCTGCAATTGCATTCCGTATTTTCAAGGAGATGCTGGAGAAGAAGTATGGCAAAGCTGAGGCTGCTAAGAGAATCTATGCAACAACAGACAAAGCTCGTGGAGCTCTGAAAGGACTTGCTGATGAGGAAGGATACGAAGAGTTCGTAGTACCGGATGATGTTGGAGGACGTTTCTCTGTACTGACAGCTGTTGGACTTCTTCCGATCGCAGTCAGCGGAGCTGATATTGACAAGCTGATGGAAGGTGCAGCAGAAGGAAGAAAATTCGCACTTGAGAATCCATTTGAGGAAAATGACGCAATGCTCTATGCAGCAACACGTAACATTCTGCTCCGTAAGGGAAAAGCGGTTGAGATCATGGCAAATTATGAGCCAAGCCTGCATTATGTATCTGAGTGGTGGAAACAGCTCTTCGGAGAGAGTGAAGGCAAGGATAAGAAAGGAATCTTCCCTGCATCTGTAGACCTTACAACAGATCTTCACTCTATGGGACAGTTCATTCAGGATGGAAGCAGAATTATGTTCGAGACTGTTATGGAAGTGGAGGAGCCGACAGAGCAGATCACAATCGGTGAGGAGCCGGTGGATCTGGACGGACTGAACTACCTTGCAGGCAAGACAATGGATTTTGTAAATAAGAGTGCTATGAATGGTACGATTCTTGCACATACAGACGGACAGGTTCCGAATCTGAAAGTGACAATTCCGGCGCAGGACGAGAAGTCACTTGGACAGTTATTCTATATGTACGAGTTCGCATGCGGTGTCAGCGGATATATTCTTGGAGTAAATCCATTTAATCAGCCGGGTGTTGAGAGCTACAAGAAGAACATGTTCGCACTTCTTGGAAAACCAGGATACGAAAAAGAAAGAGAAGAACTTCTTAAGAGATTATAAGAATGGCAACGATATACGAAAAATTAAAAGCGTATAGCGATTCTGACTATTATGGATTTCACATGCCGGGACATAAGCGTAAGATGCATATGTCCTGGGATGCGGATCCTTATACTGTAGATATTACAGAGATTGAAGGATTTGATGATCTTCATCACGCAGAAGGAATCCTGAAAGAGGCTCAGGAACGGGCAGCCAGAATCTATCATGCAGATGAGACACATTTTCTGGTAAATGGAAGTACAGTTGGAATTCTGAGTGCTATCGCGGGTGTGACGAATAAAGGAGATCAGATTCTTGTGGCGCGCAATTGTCACAAATCGGTCTATCATGCAATCTACATGAATGAGTTGAATCCGGTGTATCTCTATCCTAGGTTTGATTCAGAGTTACAGTTGAATATTGAGATATCCGCAGAGGATGTGAGGAGGGCCCTTAATCGGTATCCACAGATCCGAGCAGTCATGATTGTATCTCCGACTTACGATGGAATTGTGTCGGATGTGGCCGAGATAGCAAAGGCCGCACATGAAAAAGGACTGCCGCTGATCGTGGATGAAGCACACGGGGCTCATTTTGGTTTTCATCCCTATTTTCCGGAAAATGCAAATCAAAAAGGCGCAGACATTGTGATCCACAGTGTTCACAAGACACTTCCGGCATTTACCCAGACAGCGCTTCTCCACATGAATGGAAATCTGGTGAACCGGGAAAAGGTGAGACGATATCTGCATATGTTACAGAGCAGCAGTCCGTCTTATATTCTGATGGCGGGAATCGATCAGTGCATGGAGATGCTGGATCATCACTGCGAGGAAGTTTTTGACCCGTATGTGGAGCGTTTGAAGAGATGTAGAGAAGAACTTGGAAAATGTGAACATATCCGGCTGGCAGAGACCAAACATTATGATAAGTCAAAGCTTGTATTATCAGTAGCAGGACTTACGAAAGGACTTGCGGATACATATGGTGCAGAAGCAACAGGTATTCAATTGCAGGAAGATTTATTAAATCAGTACCACCTGCAAATGGAGATGGCCGCGGGGACTTATGTAATTGCCATGACTTCGGTCGGAGATACCGATGAAGGAATGAAACGGCTTATAAAAGCAATTTATGAGTTGGATAAGAAATATAAACCTTTACAGGGGGCTTATAACACTGTAGATTCAGACATAGTGCCGGAAGAAATCAAAAAGTCGCAAAAGAAAGAAAAAAATTATGATATAGAACCGGGACATCTGCCACAGGCGGAAGTAATCTATTCACCGGCGCAGGTCATCAGCATGAAAGACGCAGGGGCAGATGGGTTTCAGGTTGTGCCATTGACACAGAGCGAAGGCTACATTTCCGCGGAGTACGCGTATCTCTATCCACCGGGGATCCCGATGCTGGTGCCGGGGGAACGGATCACAGCGCAGATCCGGGAACATTTTCAATGGTATATGGAAAGAACATATGAGATACAGGGAGTAGAAAAAGAAGGATACATAGAGGTATGGACGCATGGGTAAGATATATTATATAATGGGCAAGAGTTCATCTGGAAAAGATACATTATTCCGGAAGATCAAGCAAGAGCTGCCGATGCTTCAGACAGTGACGCTTTACACGACCAGACCGAAGCGGGAAGGTGAAAGAGAAGGCGTCGAATACCATTTTGTGACAGATGAACAGATGCATATTTTCGAGAGACAGGGAAAGGTTGTTGAACTTCGTACTTATAATACTGTTCACGGAGCATGGAAATATGCTACAATAGAAGATGGACAGGTCAATCTGGCAGAATCCGACTATCTGATGATCGGAACGCTGGAGTCCTATGGAAAGTTAAAGAAATATTACGGAGCGGCGTATCTTGTTCCGGTGTACATCGAAGTAGAGGACGGCGAGCGGCTGAACCGTGCACTTACGAGAGAGCGGCAGCAGGAAGTGCCACGTTACGCGGAGATGTGCAGAAGATTTCTCGCAGATACGGAAGATTTTTCCGAGGAGCATCTGAGAGCTGCGGGAATAAAGAAGCGTTATTACAATGATGACCAAAAAAGATGCTTAGATGAAATTATAGAGGACATACGATATGGGAAGTTTTAAAGATGTAGTAGGACACAGAGATGTAATTCAATATTTGCAGAATGCAGTTGCCGAGAATCGGGTATCACAGGCGTACATTGTGAATGGCGAGCGCGGAACCGGAAAGAAGATGCTGGCAAAGTTATTTGCCATGGCACTTTTATGTGAAGAACATGGACCGGAACCATGTAATAAATGTCATTCCTGTGTACAAGCAGAATCGAATAACCATCCGGATATTATCTGGGTGACACATGAGAAGCCGGGATCCATCGGAGTCGATGATGTGCGCACACAGATCAATAATACAGTTGCGATCAAGCCATATCAGGGTCCGTATAAAGTTTATATTATTCCGGAAGCTGATATTATGACGGTACAGGCACAGAATGCGTTATTAAAGACGATTGAAGAACCGCCACAGTATGCAGTATTTATTCTGCTGACGGAAAATGCAGACGTATTGCTTCCGACAATTAATTCCAGATGTGTCATGTTAAAACTTCGCTACATCAAAGATGCACTGATTAAAAAATATCTCATGGAGAGAATGGAAGTACCAGATTACAAGGCTGAAGTCTGCGCTGCATTTGCACAGGGAAACCTTGGGAAAGCTATCAAACTGGCAGGTTCCGAGCATTTTAATGAGCTCAAGGACGAAGTCCTGAACCTGATGCGCCATATAAATGAGATGGATATCAGTGAGCTTGTGGAGGCAGTGAAACGCTGCACTCTTTATAAAGTTGAAATCAACGACTATCTTGACCTGATCATGGTATGGTACAGAGATGTCTTGTTATATAAAGCGACAAGGGAAATAGATAAGGTTGTATTCAAAGATCAGATCGACTGCATGCGTGAGCAGGCAAGACGCAGTTCTTATGAAGGAATTGAGACGATTCTGGACAGCCTTGACAAAGCAAAAGCCAGATTAAAAGCAAATGTTAACTTTGATCTGGTCATGGAGCTTTTGTTCCTGACGATAAAGGAGAACTAGATTTATGACAAAAGTAATCGGAGTAAGATTCCGTCAGGCGGGAAAGATCTACTTTTTCTCACCGGGGAAATTAGAGATTAAACCCCAAGACCGTGTCATCGTAGAGACGGCTCGCGGTGTTGAGTTCGGAAAGGTTGTGACAGGTCCGAAAGAAGTAGAAGACGACAAGATCACACAGCCTTTAAAATCTGTGATTCGAATTGCAAACGAAGAGGATTACAAAAAAGAAGAGAAAAACAGAGAAAAAGAAAAAGAAGCATTTAACATCTGCTTAGAGAAGATTCGTAAACACGGTCTGGAAATGAAGCTTATAGATGCGGAGTATACATTTGATAATAATAAAGTGTTATTTTACTTTACCGCAGATGGAAGAATTGATTTCCGTGAGCTGGTAAAAGATCTGGCAAGCGTGTTCCGTACACGTATTGAGCTTCGTCAGATTGGTGTCCGTGATGAGACGAAGATTCGTGGAGGCATTGGTATCTGTGGAAGACCACTTTGCTGTCACACGTATCTGTCTGAGTTCGCACCGGTATCGATCAAGATGGCGAAAGAGCAGAACCTGTCTCTGAATCCGACAAAGATATCCGGAGTTTGTGGCAGACTGATGTGCTGTCTGACTAACGAAGAAGAGACCTATGAAGAGCTGAACCGTCAGCTTCCGGGAGTTGGAGATCATGTGACGACGCCGGAAGGACTTCATGGTGAAGTTCAGGCCGTTCACGTACTGCGTCAGATTGTAAAGGTTATTGTGACGCTGGATAACGATGAAAAAGAAATCCGTGAATATCCGGCAGGTGAGCTGAGATTCAAATCAAGAAAGAAGAAAAAAGATGCAAAGCTTTCGAAAGAGGAGTTTGCACAGTTAAAAGCTCTGGAGGAGAAAAATGGCGCCTCCAAGTTAAATGATGACTAATAAGAAGCCCGATGAACGCCTGGATGATCTCCAGGTGAAGGGCTATGAGATTATACAGAAGCCCGGTCGGTTCTGCTTTGGCATGGACGCCGTGCTTCTGTCTTCCTATGCAAAAGTAAAACGTGGGGAACAAGCACTGGATCTTGGGACCGGAACCGGAATTCTTCCGATTTTACTGGAAGCAAAGAATCCGGGACTTCATTATACAGGTCTGGAAGTTCAGGAAGAAAGTGCTGATATGGCAAGAAGAAGCGTGGCACACAACGGGCTGGAGAACAAGATAGATATCGTTACCGGTGATATCAAAGAGGCAAGTCACATATTTGGAAATGATTCGTATGAAGTCATTGTATCCAATCCACCGTATATGATTGGAGAACACGGTCTGAAAAATGATAACGAGGCTTTGTATATCGCAAGACATGAAGCGTTATGCACATTAGATGATCTTCTGCGAGAAAGTGCAAAAGTACTGAAAATGAAAGGACGTTTCTACATGGTGCACCGTCCTTTCCGCCTGCCGGAAATCTTTACAAAAATGTGCAATTACGGAATCGAGCCGAAACGCATGCGTCTCGTCCACCCATATGCAGACAAAGAGCCAAACATGGTTCTTATCGAAGGCCTCAAAGGCGGAAAACCACGCCTCGCCGTAGACCCGCCGCTTATAGTCTACACGAAAGACGGGGAGTATACGGAAGAAGTACTGAAATTGTACGGGATGAAATAAAAGGAGAATTATATGTCAGGAACATTATATCTGTGTGCAACTCCGATCGGTAACCTGGAGGACATGACATTTCGCTGTGTCCGTATTTTAAAAGAAGTTGATCTGATCGCAGCAGAGGATACCCGCAATAGCATTAAGCTTTTGAATCATTTTGATATTCACACACCGATGACCAGTTATCATGAATATAACAAGATTGCAAAAGCGCATACGTTGATTGAGCACTTGGAAAATGGTGAAGATATTGCACTGATCACGGATGCGGGAACACCGGGAATCTCCGATCCGGGTGAGGAGCTGGTGGCAATGTGTCAGGAAGCAGGAATCACTGTGACAGCAGTTCCGGGGGCAGCAGCTTGCATCACAGCGCTGACCATTTCCGGATTGTCCACAAGAAGATTCGCGTTTGAAGCATTTCTTCCGACAGATAAAAAAGAACGACAGGCAGTGCTGAACGAACTGATGGAAGAGACAAGAACTATGATTATCTACGAAGCACCGCACAGACTGGTCCGGACATTAGAGCTTCTGCTTGCGACCTTGGGTGACAGAAGAATCCGCATTTGCCGGGAGCTTACGAAAAAGCATGAGACCGTCTTTGCAACAACGATCAGTGCGGCAGTGGAATATTATAAAGAGCAGGAACCAAAAGGGGAATGCGTGCTTGTCATTGAGGGTAAGAGCCGTCAGGAACAGATAGAAGAAGAACGCCAGAAATGGGAAGAAATGTCCATTCAGGAACATATGGATTATTATATGGATCAGGGGATTCAGAAAAAAGAAGCAATGAAAATGGTCGCGAAAGACCGGGGAGTCGGAAAGAGAGACATTTACCAGGCGTTGTTGTAAAAAAGTAATGATGGATAAAAAGCCTGAATTACAGTAGTCAGGGGAAGACAAAGAAAGGGGCTGATCAGATGGCAAGTCTGACATTAAAACATGTAGATCGCGCATTTCCGAATGGATATGAGGCAGTAAAGGATTTAAATTTCCAGATTGAAGACGGAGAATTTGTAATATTGACTGGCCCATCCGGGAGTGGAAAAAGTGCTGTTATGCGCATGATCGCAGGTCTTGATGAAGTGAAAAACGGAGAGATATGGATTGGAGACAAGCTGGTCAACAGTCTTCCACCGGAGGAGCGTGGAATTGCTATGATTTTTCAGAATTATACTGTGTATCCGCGAATGACAGTTCTGGAAAATGTAGAACTGGGCTTAAGACTTCGCGGCATAGATGAAAAAGAAATAGGAAAACGGACACTGGAAGTGATGGAACTTCTGGATCTTGTAGAAGTCCGATTTGCAAAAGTAAAAAACTTGTCAGATCTGTGGAAACATCGGACCGCGCTGGCGCGTGCCATGATTTTGGAACCAGATGTAATTCTTATGGATGAGCCGCTTCGCAATGTAAGTCCCAAATTTCATAATCAGTTGACTCAGGAGCTGGTGGAATTGCAGGAGAGAACCGGAGTTACGATACTGTATGCTACAAAAAATGTGGAAGAAATGGCACTATTGGGAAAACGAAAAGTGATGGTGTAAAATAGACGAGAAGAATTTAGAGAATAGAGGAAAGATTACGTGAGAAACACTTGCGAAATCTTTCCTTTTGTGTTATCCTATGAATACTTTTAGAAAAGATTCTATATTTAAAAAAGTTCTAAGCCGTAAGGTATCTCATTTCGGTGTTTCAGATTTCGAGACAGTAATCCGACATGAAGAAAAAATGTTACTATATTAAGTTGTTTGTACTATGAGTACAGGAAGGAGTATAATTATTGAACAAACATACAAAAGAAATTATTGGAACCATTGGCATGAAAGCGCAGTATGACGAGAATGCCAAAAAGCTTTTAAGTAACAAAATTTTTCTGGCACATATTTTAAAAGGAACAGTAACGGAATTTAAAGATGCGAATCCAAGAGATATCATTTCTTTGATTGAAGGAGAACCATATGTATCTACGGTTTCGGTAGAACCGGGAATGACTAATCAAGTGTTGGAAAATCCGAAAAGTAAAATTAAAGGTAGTAATACGGAAAATACGGAAACAAAAGAAGGGGCTGTTCGCTTTGATATTATTTTTTATGTTCGAATGAAAGATGGAATTTCTCAGATTATTGTGAATATAGAAGCTCAAAAGAATAGTTCGCCGGGGTATGCTTTGATGAATCGGGCTATATTTTACACTTGCAGAATGATTTCTTCACAAAAAGAAAGAGATTTTACAAATTCTAATTATGATGATATGGTAAAGGTATATTCCATATGGATTTGCCCGGGCGTAAATAAAAATTGTTTGAATCATTTTCATATAACAGACAATGCATTAGTTGGAAATTATAAGTGGCCTGGAAAGAAGGATTTATTTAATTTCATTATGATTGGACTGGATTGCGAGTCAAGTCAAAAGCTGTCTCAAAGCAAAACTGAGAGTGAATTACATCAATTCTTAAATATATTATTCTCTAGTAAACTAAGTGGAGAGGAAAAGGTGCGGCTTTTAGATGAAGAGTTAGATATTCCAGTCGATGAAAAAATCAGGGAGGAGTTGAATGATATGTGTAATTTATCAGAAGGTATTGAAGAAAAGGGAATGAAAAAGGGAATGAAAAAGGGAATAGAGACGGGACGATTAGAAACAATTGCGGAATGCCTGCGAAATGGAACGATGAATGATGCAAAAAGGCTGCTGAAAGCGACAGGAGAAGAGATTGAAAAAGCAACAGAGTTATTCTTGAAAAAGGGTGAATAAATGGTTGGACATATGTCATGTGATGTGCTAATATATACATGTATACAATCTGGAAATAAAGGTAATTATTAAGAAGAATATAATTACAGGTAATCAGGAGGACTAGACATGTTGAAATTATATGACGGCGGTGCGTATCTGGTAAATGGCACCGAGATCATTACGGACGAAGCAGAAGTAAAGGCAAAGACAGGCCGTGAGGTATCCAAGGAGGAAGCCAGAACGCAGACAATGGCTTATGGAATTCTGGACGCTCATAATACATCAGGCAATATGGAGAGACTGCAGATCAAATTTGATAAGCTGACATCTCATGACATTACATTTGTCGGAATTATTCAGACAGCGAGAGCTTCAGGACTGGAGAAGTTTCCAATTCCATATGTATTGACGAACTGTCACAACTCACTCTGCGCGGTCGGCGGAACGATTAATGAAGATGACCACATGTTTGGACTGACTTGTGCGAAGAAATATGGCGGTGTCTATGTACCGCCGCATCAGGCAGTTATTCACCAGTTTGCCCGTGAGATGCTGGCAGGCGGCGGCAAGATGATCCTTGGATCCGACAGCCATACCCGCTATGGAGCACTTGGAACGATGGCTATGGGTGAAGGCGGACCGGAACTTGTAAAGCAGCTCCTGAATAAGACATATGATATTAAGATGCCAGGTGTGATTGGAATTTATCTGGACGGAGAGCCGGTCAAAGGCGTCGGACCACAGGACGTGGCACTGGCAATTATAGGTGCAACATTTGCAAATGGTTATGTAAACAATAAAGTTATGGAATTTGTCGGACCAGGTGTGGAGAAGTTAAGTGCTGATTTCCGTATCGGAATCGATGTTATGACAACGGAGACAACATGTCTGTCTTCTATCTG
Source organism: Dorea formicigenerans (assembly GCF_025150245.1). NCBI lineage: Bacteria > Bacillati > Bacillota > Clostridia > Lachnospirales > Lachnospiraceae > Dorea > Dorea formicigenerans. Next base: position 3,010,527 of record NZ_CP102279.1, on the reverse strand, counting down.
GAAAACAGATGATAAGATTAAGGAGTTCTATGAGATCCACGGCAGAAGTGAAGATTACAAAGAACTGAATCCTGGTGCAGTTACATATTATGATGGTATGGTCTATGTGAACTTAAGCGAGATACGTCCGATGATCGCAATGCCGTTCCATCCGTCAAATGTATATACAATCGACGAAGTGCGTAAGAATCTGAAAGACGTGCTTCACGATGTAGAGCAGAAAGCACTGGTGAGCCTGGATGGTGCGGTGGATTATTCACTTCAGGATAAAGTGATTGATGGAAAACTTTATGTGGATCAGGGAATCATCGCAGGATGTGCCGGTGGTGGATTTGAAAATATCTGCGCAGCAGCAGACATCATAAAAGGTCATTACATTGGCTCAGATGAATTTACATTTAGTGTATATCCGGCAAGTACACCAATCTATATGGAACTTGTGAAAAACGGTGCAGTTGCGGATCTTATGGAAGCAGGAACAATTGTAAAAACAGCATTCTGCGGACCATGCTTTGGAGCTGGAGATACACCGGCAAATAACGCATTTTCTATTCGCCACTCTACAAGAAACTTCCCGAACCGTGAAGGTTCCAAGCTTCAGAGTGGACAGATTGCATCCGTTGCACTTATGGATGCCCGTTCAATTGCAGCAACAGCAGCAAATAAAGGTTTCCTGACACCTGCAACAGATATGGACGTAGAATACAAGGGACAGAAATACCACTTTGACCAGAAGATTTATGCAAATCGTGTATTTGACAGTCATGGTGTGGCTGATCCGGATACAAAGATCAAGTTCGGACCGAATATCAAAGACTGGCCGGCAATGTCAGCACTTCCGGAGAATCTGGTATTGAAAGTTGTATCAGAGATTCACGATCCGGTTACAACAACAGATGAGCTGATCCCATCTGGAGAAACATCTTCTTACAGATCCAATCCACTTGGACTGGCAGAGTTTGCACTTTCCAGAAAAGATCCTGCATATGTAGGACGTGCAAAGGAAGTACAGAAAGCACAGAAAGCAATCGAAGCAGGCGAATGTCCGTTAGAGGTATTGGAAGAATTAAAACCGGTTATGGCAAAGATCCAGGAGAAATATCCGGAAGCAGGAAAAGGAAATATCGGAGTCGGAAGTACGATCTTTGCAGTAAAACCAGGTGACGGTTCAGCAAGAGAGCAGGCAGCTTCCTGTCAGAAGGTGCTCGGTGGCTGGGCGAATATTGCAAATGAATATGCGACAAAAAGATATCGCTCCAATCTGATCAACTGGGGAATGCTTCCATTTATCACAAAAGAAGACGACAAGAAATTAAGCTTCAAAAATGGCGATTATATCTTTGTACCGGAAATCAGAAAAGCAGTGGAAAACAAAGATGCAGAGATCAAAGCTTATGTAGTCGGAGATACATTGAAAGAAGTCACATTTACACTTGGAGATATGACAGACGCAGAAAGAGAGATTATTCTCAAAGGTTGTCTGATTAATTATTATAAGGGCTAAATAATCCGATAGGTAAAATTCACGTTCTATGTTCCGTTGCACTGGGAATTACGCTGAATTTTATCTTGCGCAGTATTTTCGGCGGTAATATAATTGAATAAACGAATGTAAATAAAAGGCGGCACTTATGAAAAAAAGTGACGCCTTTTTGTAACACTTGGGATATTTTGGGACTCTTATATGTAGAAGAAGTAATAATACTTTTTACACTGGGTATTGGGAACGGCAGTTGGATAAGTCAATGGAGGAGTGTGGAGAACTTCTTGAGAAAAACAAATTGAGGAGGAAAAAGAATGAAATGTGATGCAAAAGCATTTTCAAAGCTATATGAGCAGGTCTATCAAGACCTCTATCGCTACGCGCTTTGTCTGATGCGTGATCCGCATGAGGCAGAAGACGCGGTGAGTGCGGCAGTGTTATCTGCTTATGAACATATACATAAACTTCGAAAAGAAGAAGCTTTCAAGAGCTGGATTTTTACAATTTTGTCAAATATATGTAAGAAAAGATTGAAACAGGTGGCGAAAGAAGGAATACAGCAGACAGAAGATTTTTTCCCGGAAGGACAGGTGGAAGGAATTCATGAAGAAGATGTGGGACTTGCGATGGATGTGAGAAATGCATTTTTTATTCTTTCAGAAGAAGAGCAAATGATAGTCGGGCTGTCAGTGTTTGGCGGTTATAACAGCACAGAAATCGGGAAGACCCTAAGCCTGAAGCCGGGAACTGTCCGGGTAAAACGAAGCCGGGCGCTGGAGAAGATGCAGTGTGTGTTGGATGGGAGGACATTTTATGAATAAGAATGAGCAGGACATGATTCGGAAAATAAAGGAAAAGTCAGAACAGGTTCCGGTGCCGAAAGCGCTTGAACCGAGGCAGATTGAAGCAAAGCTTGCAGGAAAGAAGAAAAAAGTGTGGACTCCGGCGAGAATCGGTGGGCTGGCAGCAGCATGCCTGGTGCTGATCGTAGGAGTGATGGTATACCAGAATTATTTTAAAATGGAAGACGCGACTCGAGATGATAAGATAGCATGCAGTGATGTGACAATCAGTGACAGTACGAAAGTAGAAAGTGCGGCGGAATATAAGGATGTCTATGCATATTTGGAAAAATATAAGAAAGATCAGGAAAGAGACAGTGCATACACTTCAAGCTGGGCAAGATCATTGAATGATATAAGAGTCGATGAATCAGCTGACAGTAAGGCAAGTGGAGATGCAGCACAGAATATTGAAGAAAGCAGTACTGCAGCAGCGGACACCGGAATGGCAAGCGGTTCTTATTCTGAGACAAATGTACGTCAGGAAGGTGTAGACGAGGGGGATACAGCTAAAACAGATGGAACATACCTTTACGTGTTAAAAGATAAGAGCGATCAGATTGCCATTATAGATACCCGCGATAATCGGATGAAGCAAACGGCTACTATAACAGTGGAAGATGTTTCTGAAATCCAGGAAATGTATCTGGATATTGAAAGAAATCAATTAATTGCAGTGTGTGACGGTTATGTGGGCGGCAAATGGAATGATGATGATTATGGATATGGTCAGAGGGCTAATACGACCGCAGTAACTTATGACATTTCAGACCGGGAAAATCCAAAAGAAGTTGGCAGGGTCAGTCAGAGTGGATATTACAATTCTTCAAGAATTGCAGATGGATACTTATACTTATTCAGTGATTATTATGTAACACTTGATGGTATAACGGCGAAGAATCCGAAGTCCTATATACCACTTGTAAACGATAATCTGATCAAAGAAACAGATATTTGTCTTCCGTCCATTTCAAAGGCAGATATGTATTCGATCATCACATCAGTTTCTCTGGAAAATCCAAATGAGACAGCGCACAGTAAGGCACTTTTGGCAGACGGTGGCAATTTATATGTGAGCAACGATAATATTTATTTTTATGAAAATGTGTGGCAATATTCCGGAAAAGATGTGACGACAATCCGAAAAGTTTCTTATGAAAGTGGGAAATTGACGGCTGGGGCACAGTGCAAAATAGACGGCTATATTAATGATTCATTTTCTATTGATGAATATGATGGATATCTGAGAGTTGTAGTGACCGATGGCGACACGAACAGTGTTTATGTTTTGAATCAAGAACTGAAAGAAACCGGCTCCATCAAAGGTCTGGCAGAAGAAGAGAGGGTGTACTCCGCAAGATTTATGGGAAAAGTAGGATACTTTGTAACATTTAAAGAGACGGATCCGTTATTTTCCGTTGATCTGTCGGATCCGAAAAATCCAAAGATCATAGGAGCGTTGAAGATACCTGGATTTTCAGATTATCTGCATCCGTATGGGAAAAATAAGCTTCTGGGTATTGGGATGAATGTTGATGAAAAGACTATGTCAACAGATGGCGTGAAATTGACGATGTTCGATATTTCCGATCCGGAAAATGTGAAAGAGGAGCAGACTTATGTCATTGAAAATGTGTACTATACAGATGTTTCTTATGATTATAAGGCAGCTTTAGTAGATGCAGAGAAAAATCTGATTGGTTTTGCTGCAGACAGCGAAGGCGGCCGGGAGTACTATACATTTTCTTACGACGAAAAACAAGGATTTACATGTACGATGCATGAGGAAATCAATGGAAATAGTATGAGGATCACAAGAGGTATTTATATAGAAGATACGCTTTATGTTATCCAGGGAAATATTATAGAAGCGTATAGCCTGAAAGATTTCAAAAAAGTGGACGATATCATTTTGTAACATTTTTGTAACAAAATCTCGTATGTTTTTGACAATAAGACTGGTGTATGATAAACTTGTATCTGTAGAATTGTCAAAAAATTTGAGGTGAGAATATTGGATAAATATGAATATCGGGTAAAAACCGAGCAGATGCTCGAACATTACGAAAAGAAACAATTTAGAAAAGCAATGGAAATTGCCGATACAATAGACTGGAGAAGGGTGAAGAGCCCGGCAATGTTAAATACAGTAAGCGAAATCTACGAGAATAACGGGGAGTTTCAGAAGAGCCGTGATACGCTTATGATCGCATTTGACAGAGCACCGTCCAGCAGAAAGGTTGTGTATCGTCTGGCAGTACTTGCCCTGAAACTGAATGATATTAATGAGGCTTCGGACTGTTATGAGGAATTTGTAAAACTGGCACCGAGAGATCCGAATCAATTCATTTTGAAATATCGGATTTTGAAGGCACAAGGGTCCGATCTGTCAGAACAGATTTCGGCACTGGAAGAATTTAAAAAGGCAGAATATATTGAAAAATGGGCGTATGAGCTCGCAAAGCTATATCATGAAGCAGGCATGACCTCAAAGTGCCTGGAAGAATGTGACGATTTGATCTTGTGGTTCAGCGAAGGAAAATATGTATATCAGGCAATGGAATTGAAGATGAAGTACAAACCACTGACACCACTCCAACAGGAAAAGTACGATGAGTATAAAGGTGTACCGAAAAAAGAGCCTAAGAAAGCAGCGGATAAAAAACCTGAGCGAGCTGCGCTTAAGGATGTAAAGAGTATTCCACAGGATACTGTATCACTTCCAAAAGAACAGATTAAAGCAGCGCAGGAAGCAGCAGAAGCTGCGGAGGCAGAACAGCAGGAATCAGGAGCCAATACAACAGAAACTGTGGATGGTCTGGATGCAACGAGAAGAATTCCGACAGCAGAGCTTGGAGAAGCATTGAAGGCAATGGAAGAAAATGCCAAGGCAGACAAAGAAGTTCCGATAGAAGAACCGGTTTTAGAAGAACCAGTTTCAGAAGAACCAGTTTCAGAAGAGCCGGAAGCACTAGCTGAGGAACCAGTCCTGGAACCGGAAGAAGCTGTTTCAGAAGAACCAGAAGTTGTAGAAACAGAAGCACCAGTCATTGAACCAATCGGAAAGGAAACTCCGGAAGAAGCTCGGAATGTCAGAGAGTTAGAAGGAATTCTTCAGCATGCGGCAGAAGGACCAAAAAAGTCTATTACGACAGTTGTGAAGGGTGCGACACTTCAAGAAGCACTGGCTAATGGCGTGGCTATGGCGAGTGGAATTAATCCGGAAGACCAGAAGAAGATGGAGGAACGAGAAGAAGAACTCCGCATTGAAGGTCAGATGAAGATTGAAGACATCTTGATGGAATGGGAAGCTAAGCAGAAGGTAAATGCTGAGGCGATCGCAAAGCAAAAAGCATCCGATGAAGAACGACTTAGAAAAGAGAGAGAAGCACTGGAAGCCCGCCGAGAGGCGGAAAGACTTGAGGCAGAGAGACGCGAGGTAGAAGAAATAGCAAGACGGAAAGCAGAAGAAAAAGCCCGTCAGGAAGCAGAAGAGAAAGCCCGCCGTGAAGCGGAAGAGAAAGCTCGTCTTGAAGCAGAGGAGAAGGCTCGTCTTGAAGCGGAGGAGAAGGCTCGTCGTGAAGCGGAAGAGAAGGCTCGTCTTGAGGCAGAGGAAGCAAGAAGAAAGGCATTGCTTTCTGATGATATCAGACAGCTTGTGGAAGAGCTGGAAGATCGTGTGACAGCACAGGAGAAAGAAGAGGAAAATTTTGATATAGAAGAGGAACTGGAGCTTGCAAAAGCAGAAGGGGAATCTGTTGAAGAAGAAATTGTAGATCAGTTTATTTCAGAAGAAGAGCTGGACGATATTGTGGAAGAACCTGAAGAGTCTGAAGAAGAACCTGAAGAAGAGATTGTTGAAGCAGTTTCGGAAGAAGAGGAGACGGAGGACGAGGATTCTGAGGATGAAGATGATTTCGAAGAGGAAGAGTTTGAAGACGAAGACTTTGAGGGTGAGGACGAAGAGTTTGAAGCAGAAGATGAAGTTGACGCTGTAGAAGAAATCGAAGAAGTACAAGAAGATGAAGAAATTCCGGAAACAGAAAACCAGGATGATTCGGAAGACAATTCCGAAGACGAGGATGATTTCGAAGACGAGGAATCCGAAGACGATGATTTTGAAGAGGAAGATGGATTCGACGAAGACGATTTTGACGAAGATGGTTTTGCAGATGAATTCCCGGAGGAAGATGAGGAAGAAGTAGAGGAATTCGATGCAGAGTGGAATGAATTCCCGGAAGATGAATCCGAGGACGAAGACGATTTCGAGGACGAGGATGATTTCGAGGAAGAGGACGACTCCGAGGAAGAGGACGACTTCGAGGAAGACGATTTCGAGGAAGAGGATGACTTCGAGGAAGAGGACGACTTCGAGGAAGAGGATGACTTCGAGGAAGAGGATGATTTCGAGGAAGAGGACGACTTTGAGGAAGAGGATGACTTTGAGGAAGAAGACGACTTTGAGGAAGACGATGACTTCTATGAAGATGATTATGTAGAAGACGACGATTACGAAGAGGATGACTTTGAGGAAGAGGACGATTTCGAGGAAGAGGATGACTTCGAGGAAGAGGACGACTTCGAGGAAGAGGATGATTTTGAGGAAGATGATTTCGAGGAAGATGACTTTGAAGATGAGCTTCCTGAGATTCCGGATCCGGAAGAACTTGAAGGAGACTTGGAAATTGAAGAACCATCTGAGGAAGAGATTCAGCGCAGAATTAAGAAGTCAAAAGGAAGTGGAGTTCCATTTGATACCGGATTTGTTGTAACAGGAAGATATGACTTAAGTGCAACCAGTGAGATTGGACTGAAAGCCGGACTGACAGAGGAGCAGAAGAAATTATTCTCTTACTTCGTACCGGTCAGAGGAATGAGTGAACAGATTGTTGCAGTACTTGATAATGACAGACGTGCCCAGAGAGAGGGAACTTCAAGAACCGGTAACTTAATGATCATTGGCCGTAAAGGATCTGGAAAAACAGTACTTGCAGTAGATATTGTAAAAGCAATCCAGAAACAAAGAAATCTGAAACAGGGTAAAGTTGCTATTGTTACAGGTGAATCGCTGAATAAGAAGGAACTTGGCAATATTATCCAGAAGCTTCGCGGTGGAGCGATCATCATCGAAAAGGCTGGTAAGTTGAATTCCAGAACAATCAAGGAACTGAATGCATTGATGTCAAGAAAGACCGGAGAGCTTCTCTTTGTTCTTGAAGATCAGAGAAAACCTCTGGAGAGAATTATGACAGCTAATCCGGATTTCAAAAAGAAATTCACTTCTAAGCTTGAACTTCCGGTATTCATCAATGATGAGTTAGTAACATTTGGTCAGACTTATGCGAAGGAAAATGGATATAAGCTTGATGAAATGGGAATTCTGGCACTTTACAGCCGAATTGATGTAATGCAGCGTGAAGATCATGCGGTTACAGTTGCGGAAGTAAAAGAAATCATGGATGAAGCAATTAAACATTCACAGAAAGCAAATGTAAAGCATCTTGCAAGACGTGTATTTGGAAAATCTACGGATTCGTCAGATCGCATTATTCTGAAGGAAGAAGATTTTAAAATTTAATGATATAGTGAATGTAAGTGATGAAGCAGGGATACAATTGTAGAAAATTGTATCCCTGTTTTTTGTCTGGAATCGAGTGACATAGATTGAATTTTGTGTTCCGCTAAGGTATACTTAAGATATTGAAATCCGGATGAAATGTGAGGGAAGTTTATGGAGAAAGAATGGAAAGCTTATGAAATCGGAGAATTAGATCAGTACCTTTTCGGACAGGGAAATCACTACGAAATTTATAAGAAGCTGGGTGCACATATGGTGGACGACGAAGGGCAGGAAGGAGTTTATTTTGCTGTCTGGGCACCGAATGCGAAATCCGTGTCTGTAGTGGGGGAATTCAATGACTGGGATCGCACAAGAAACCCTATGACAAGGGCGGAATATATCGGAATTTACACATGCTTTGTACCGGGAGTAAAAGAAGGCATGATGTATAAGTTCTGCATTGAGACGATTACAGGGGAGTATCATATGAAGGCAGATCCGTATGCCAATTATGCAGAACTTCGTCCGGGTACAGCATCAAGAATAACGAATATTGAGAATTTGAAATGGACCGATAGTTCCTGGATGACTGCACGGGAAAAATGGAACCACAAAAAAGAACCAATGTCTGTATATGAGGTTCATATGGGTTCTTGGAAGAGGCACCCAGGCACAGAGGACGAGGGATTCTATACTTATCGTGAGTTTGCAAAAGAAATCACAAAGTATATGAAAGATATGGGATATACGCATGTGGAGATCATGGGAATCGCAGAACACCCATTTGATGGATCATGGGGATATCAGGTGACAGGATATTATGCGCCGACAAGCCGTTATGGAACACCGGAAGATTTTGCGTGGATGATCAATTATCTGCATAGAAATGGAATCGGTGTCATTATGGACTGGGTTCCGGCACATTTTCCAAAGGATGAGCATGGACTTGCCGAGTTTGACGGAACAGCAACTTACGAGTATGCAGATCCAAGAAAAGGGGAGCATCCGGACTGGGGGACGAAGATATTTGATCTTGGCAAGAATGAGGTAAGGAACTTCCTGATTGCCAATGCACTTTTCTGGGTGGAGCACTTCCATATTGATGGACTTCGTGTTGATGCAGTTGCTTCTATGCTGTATCTGGATTATGGAAAGAAAGACGGAGAATGGGTTCCGAACCAGTATGGAGGTAATGAGAACCTGGAGGCAGTAGATTTCTTCAAGCATCTGAACACAGTTGTACTTGGAAGAAATCCGGGTGCACTTATGATAGCGGAAGAGTCTACGGCATGGCCGAAGGTAACTGGAGATGTAGAAGACGGAGGTCTTGGATTTAGCCTTAAGTGGAATATGGGGTGGATGCACGACTTTACGGAATATATGAAGCTGGATCCGTATTTCAGAAAAGACAATCATCATATGATGACATTTGCCATGAGTTATGCGTACAGCGAAGATTACATTCTCGTACTGTCGCATGATGAGGTTGTCCATTTGAAATGTTCCATGATCAATAAGATGCCAGGACTTGGATTTGATAAATATGCGAACCTGAAAGCAGGATATGCATTTATGATGGGACACGCCGGAAAGAAATTGTTGTTCATGGGACAGGATTTTGCACAGCTTCGCGAGTGGTCAGAGGAACGTGAACTGGACTGGTATCTGTTGGAGGAGCCGGAGCATCAGGCAATTCAGTCATGGATGCGTGATCTACTCCACATGTATAAAAAGAAACAGGCGCTTTATGAACTGGATCAGTCATGGGAAGGATTCGAGTGGGTCAATGCAGATGATGCATACAGAAGCATTTACAGTTTTATCCGCCATTCTAAAGATGGAAAGCATAACCTTTTGTTCGTGATCAACTTCACACCGATGGCAAGAGAAGATTACCGTGTAGGCGTTCCTAGAAAGAAGCAGTATAAGCTGATTCTGAACAGTGACGATGTGAAATATGGCGGAAATGGCGAGAAGAGACAGAACATTTATCATGCCGTGAAGAAAGAATGTGATGGAAGACCATATTCATTTGGATACAAATTGCCGCCGTATGGGGTAGCAGTTTTTGAATTTTAAAATGTATAATAAGAGAGGTGTGGAAGAGAAACAGGGAGATGGAATTTGAGTATTCCATCTCCCTGCTAAAGTTATGAATTAATTTTATTCTGCGTTTGTAGAAGTGTCGTTATCAGCATTGTTGTCGGTGCTGCCTGTATCGGTGTTGTTGTCCGTATTTTCTTCGACTGCGTCAGTGCTATCTGTATTATCGGAGTTTTCGGTATCATCGCCTCCGAACAGATCTTTGAAAAATCCTACGATTTTATCCCAAAGTCCTTCCTCTTTTGCCTGATTTACGGCATCGTTTGCTTTGGCTTTTACGGCATCTAATGTGCTGTCGATGATTGCATCATTTCCGAGTGCTGCATCATCTGTATTGTTAATAATTCCGCCGTTGGAGTCATCTCCGCCAAAGAAGCCTTTGATGGAGGACCACAAGTTGCTGAAGAATCCTCCGGATTTCCCGTCCAGGTTGTCGAGAGTCTTTTTCAGTGCTTTGACATCGTAGTCGTACTGGGAAATAGATTCCATCAGACTTGTGATTTTTGCAAGCTGGTCATCGGTCAGTGTAATTCCCTGCTTATCGGCTGCGTCAGAAATCGCGTCCTGAATATCGGACGGATCAGTCAGTTTATCTTCAATAACGGATTCTTTGACATCGTTGATCAGATCAGATGCTGTATCCTGACCGAGATCCTTGGCGAGGTCACCGGTTGTTACCAGCTCTTCTGTTGCAGTTGCTTTCTGGTCTTCGGAAAGTTCTTTCCCACTGGCTTTTTCGTAAGCCATCATAATACCTGTCAGTGCACCGGTTCCGGATACTTCAATTGGAGATCCGGCAACAACGTTACAGTTCTCAACGCCGGAAGTCAAAAGTGTACTGGCGATCATAGAACTTGTTACAAATGTTAGGTTTGCGACTTTTACCTGAATTCCGCCGCTGTCTGTCGGCTCAACATAAGAACAGCTATATGTTCTTGTACCAATCTGGGATTCGGTTGCGATCCCTTCCATATATTTTCTTTCGTCTGTGTTCGTGACTTCGATCGTGTCTACCTGATCGGCGGAAGTACCGAAGTATTTGTACATAGAAGCTTTCTGCTCGTCGGATAAGTTCGCTCCGAGAGTGACTACTTTTGCGCTGTCAGCCAGGGCAGTTACCGGCAGGCTTACAGATGCCAGAATGATTGCCAGGCTAAACGGCAGAACCCTTTTTAATTTTTTCATACTCATAATTATCCTGTGGTGTCAGACGCCACATCTCCTTTCTGTACCCCCAATAATAGCATACTTGTGTAAAAGTAAAAAGTAAAAAATTCTTAACTATTTCGAAAGATTTTGTTACGGCTTGTGTACATCTGTGGACTAAGACAAGATTTCCAGTATTCTGGATTCAAATGTGTGTTCATCCACCATTCCCCCCATGGCACCGACTGACTTTTTATCTTTGAAGAGAACAAATGTCGGGACGATTTCCGGGGCGTATTCTGCGGCGAGTACTGCAGATTCTTCAATTTCGACTTCGCAGAACTTGATCTTTCCGGCGTATTTCTTTTCGATATCCTCCACGACCGGCTTCATCATGGCACATTTCCCGCACCAGATAGCGTAGAACATAACGACGACCGGGAGAGAGGTATCTTTTACTTCTATTTGAAAATTTTTTGCAGTTAAATGTAACATCAAATCAACCTTTCTGATCAGTGCCTTCGGCAGTCAGAACCGTGGTTCAGAATATCATATACTTCTTTCAGGGATTTTCTGAAACAACCGATCCACCTGTGCAGACACCGATTTCGATAAGTGTATTCAAAAAACTTTTGTCGGAAGTTTTTTTTGTTATGACAATTTCGGCTCATGGCGAACAGACTCCGAAGGCTTTCTCATTAATAATATATGCGCTGTAGCGCTAAGAAAGTCACAGCAGACATCTTCTTTTAGCAATGAGCTTGCAAATCGGGTGATCCATGGATGAAAATTTCTCTTCATATTCTGTCATAATATTTCCAACGTTCATAATTTCATCATGGTGCAGGTCATAAGTACATTCGGAAATGCCCCATGTTTCGGATTCCCCTAAAGACTCAACGGAAAAATCAAAAAGATCACGGTTATCTGTCTTGAATTCTACCTGTCCGTCCTGGACAAGCACCTTGTCGTAACGTGCAAAAAAATCCGGTGACGTGAGGCGCCTTCTTGCATGGCGGGCTTTCGGCCATGGGTCGGAGAAGTTCAGATAGATCCGGTCAACTTCATTTTCAGCGAACACATTTGCTATGTCCTGTGCGTCCATACAAATGAAGCGAATGTTTGGCAGAGTGCTTTCGTTTTCTTCTATATATATGTTTAACTTTTCCACAGCACGGAGAAGGACGCTTGTGTAGCGCTCGATTCCGATGTAGTTGATCTGTGGATTTTTCTGAGCCAGTGCCATGAGAAAACGGCCTTTTCCCATGCCGATTTCAATGTGGACCGGGTAGTCATTCTGGAATACATCAGATGCCCAGTGACCACGGAATTCTTCCGGAGTCTCGATAACCTGACTGCACTCTTTTAACACGCCTTCGGCGCGGGGTATATTTCTAAGTCGCATATATGCTCTCCTTATTTGTTGTATTTCTTTATTTGCAAACTTCCCAAATCCGGGAGATTCTTGCCTTGCCTTAGTTTACAGGCTTTGGCAAAAAAAGTCAAACTCAATGGTGTATAGCGGTCATATCTATATCATATTGCCGAAAGCAATATGCGTAACGACTAAAATTTTTCTGAAAAACACAAATAATTTGTGCAAATTTTCAACATGTTAAGGAGAAGGTATATAAAACGGGAGGAAAGTGACTAAATTTTGGACAAATGAAAAAACTCAAATAAGAGAATATGCTTAAAAAATTGTCAAATAAAGTAATTGTTAAGAAAAAAAGAAATGATTGACATTTAAAAAACAGGAGAGTAAAGTAATCACGAAATTTGAAGAAGAAAGGGAGGGAGTCATACGGAGAAATTAACAGAGAGTCTGTTGGAAGAGCTGAATTGTGATACAGCATTTACCATTCCGTTATTCGGGGGAATTAAGATTAGTGAGTCCGTGGCGGTCACATGGATCATTATGGCTGTAGTTGTATTGCTGTGTGTCATATTCGTAAGGAATCTCAGTGTAGAGAATCCGGGGAAAGCTCAGCTTTTATTGGAATCCGCAATCGGAAAAGGAGTGGACTTCTTTGAAGATGTTATGGGCAAAGAAAACCGAAGATATATCCCATATCTGATCACGGTGCTGATCTATATCGGAATTGCCAATATCATTGGATTGTTTGGGTTTAAACCGCCGACAAAGGATCTGAATGTCACAATAGCGCTGGCTGTTATGAGTATGTGTCTGATCGAGTATTCCGGAATACATAAAAACGGATTAAAACACTGGGTCAAACATTTTGCAAAGCCGGTTCCGTTCGTCGCACCGATCATGGTACTGGAGATTGTAATCCGTCCATTGTCCTTGTGCATGCGACTGTTCGGTAATGTACTGGGAGCATTTGTAATCATGGAGCTTTTAAAAATAGTAGCTCCGGCGATTATACCAATCCCGTTTAGTTTTTATTTTGATATATTTGATGGATTCTTACAGGCTTATGTATTTGTATTTCTGACGGCGCTGTTCATGAATGAGGAACAGGAGTAAAGCCGGAAGATAAGACGAACAGACTTAAAAGGGATTTAAGAAAACATTTTTAGACAAGAAGAAAAGGAGATTAAGATTATGTTAGTAGCAATTGGAGCAGGTATCGCAGTTTTAACAGGTTTAGGAGCAGGTATTGGTATTGGTCTTGCAACAAGCAAGGCAGTAGACGCTATCGCAAGACAGCCAGAGGCTGAGTCAAAGATCAGCAAGAACCTGATTCTTGGTTGTGCCCTTGCAGAGGCAACAGCTATTTATGGATTTATCATCGGTCTTCTGATTATCCTGATGCTGAAATAATTAGCAGTTCGTAAAGAAGCAGGAGAAAAGAAGAAAGGCAGGTGGGAAAAGGTGATAAAAGTAGATTTGAGCCTTCTCTGGACCATAATAAACCTTGTAGTCTTTTATCTATTACTGAAGAAATTCCTGTTCAAACCAGTTATGGGGATCATGGAAAAGCGTGAGCAGATGATTGCCGACGGACTGAAAAATGCAAGTGACAGACAGGAAGAGGCAGAGTCTCTGAAAAAAGAGTATGAGTCAGCTCTTTCCGGTGCAAAAGAGGAGTCGGTTAAAATCGTTGAAAATGCCCGTGTAGAGGCTAAGAGACAGTCAGATGAGATTCTTGCAGATGCGGACAGAAGAGCAGATGCCACGATCGAACGTGCCAGAAAGACCATCGAGACTGAGCGAAAGCAGGCATTGGATGGCGTTGAGACACAGATTGCAGGACTTGCAATGCAGGCAGCCAGAAAGATTGTAGATGAAGAGACAAGAAAACAAGGAAATCAGGCGATTTATGATCAGTTTTTGGAAAGCGTAGGTGACGCTCATGACGGCAAAGACGAGTAATACAGTAAAGTTCGTTCAGCCGGCAGCAAAGCGCTATGCAAGAGTTCTGTACGAACTGGAAATTCCGAAAGCAGATATTGAGAAAACAAAAGAAATCTTCTGTCAGGTACCGGAAGTATATGAAGTACTGTTAAATCCGGTAATTACGGCAAAGAACAAATACAGTGTTATCGAACAGATATTTCCAAAGCCTATTTGTAATTTCCTGAAGGTAACATGCGAGAACCAGAGAATGGGCATGCTTTGGGACATTTTCGAAAGCTATGATAAATATTGTGAGGAGCAGCAGCAAGTTATGACTGCGACTTTAATATGTGTAGACGAGCCAGACGAAGAGCAGGCTGAGAAGATGAAAACATTTATTATGGATAAATATCATAAATCGAAGGTAAATCTGGAGGTCGAAAAAGACCCGTCACTGCTTGGAGGATTTATCCTGAGAGCGGGCAGTGATGAATATGACTGGAGCATTCGTGGAAGAATGAACCGGTTAGAACAAAAATTGACCTGGAGGTGAACGTAAGTGAGTTCAATCAATTCAGATGAAATTATTTCAATTCTGAAAAGTGAAATAGAGAATTTTGATGAGATCAGTAAAGACAGCGAAGTCGGAACTGTTGTGACAGTCGGAGACGGAATCGCTACCATTTACGGAATCGATCATGCAATGTACGGCGAGATCGTTACCTTCGAAAATGGTCTGAAGGGTATGGTACAGGATATCCAGAAAGACGAGATCGGATGTATCTTATTTGGATCAGATACAGGAATCAAAGAAGGAACAAAGGTTGCACGTACAAAGAAAAAAGCCGGAATCCCGGTAGGAGATAAATTTATCGGAAGAGTTATCAATGCCCTTGGTGCACCAATCGACGGTGCCGGAGAGATTGAGGCAGATGATTATCGCCCGATTGAAAATGAAGCACCTGGAATCATTGACAGAAAATCCGTCAGCGTTCCTATGGAGACAGGAATCCTTTCTATTGATTCCATGTTCCCGATCGGACGTGGACAGAGAGAGCTGATCATCGGTGACAGACAGACTGGTAAGACATCTATCGCAACAGATACGATCTTGAACCAAAATGGAAACGGAGTGATCTGTATCTATGTTGCCATCGGTCAGAAGGCATCAACGATTTCAAAAGTTGTAAATACATTTAAGACATCAGGAGCTATGGATCACACCATCGTATTAGCATCAACAGCAAGCGACTGTGCGCCGCTTCAGTACATTGCTCCTTATGCGGGAACTGCACTGGCAGAGTATTTTATGTACAAAGGAAAAGATGTACTGATCGTTTATGATGATCTTTCCAAACACGCAGTTGCGTACCGTGCATTGTCACTGTTACTTGGTAGATCCCCTGGACGTGAGGCTTATCCTGGAGACGTATTCTATCTGCATTCAAGACTTCTGGAGCGTTCCAGCCGTCTGAGTGAGGAAAAAGGTGGCGGATCTATCACGGCTCTTCCAATCATCGAGACACAGGCCGGAGATGTATCTGCATATATTCCGACAAACGTTATTTCCATCACAGATGGACAGATTTTCCTGGAAAGCAGTTTGTTCTTCTCAGGAATGCGTCCGGCGGTCAACGTAGGATTGTCTGTATCTCGTGTAGGTGGAGATGCACAGACAAAGGCTATGAAGAAGGCAGCAGGAAGTCTTCGTATCGATCTGGCCCAGTATCGTGAGATGGAAGTCTTCACACAGTTCAGTTCAGACCTTGATGATGCAACGAAAGAACAGCTGGAATATGGCAGCGGACTGATGGAGCTTCTGAAGCAGCCGCTTGGAAAACCAATGTCACTGGCAGATAAAGTTATTACACTTTGTGCTGCAAGACATAAAGTCATGCTTGGAATTCCAACTGCAAAAGTAAAAGGATTCCAGATGGATATGTTAAGTTACTTTGCAAGTGTACATCCGGAAATCGCAAGAGAAATCGAGGAGACAAAGGATCTGTCTAAAGAGTTGTCCCAGAAGATCGTGGAGATTGCAGAGGAATTCAAAAAGAGCAGGTGTTAATGTATGGCAAATATCAGAGAAATACAGACACGAATTAACAGTGTAAAAGATACGATGAAAATCACCAATGCCATGTACCTGATCTCTTCTACAAAAATGCGTCAGGCCAGAAAAAAACTGGCAGATGCAGAGCCGTATTTTTATAAATTACAGGCTGAGATTGCCAGAATCCTGCGTCATATGCCGGAAGTGAGCAACCAGTATTTTGACAGTAGGGAAGAAATTCCGAAAGAAGAACGGAAAATCGGATCTGTAGTTATTACCGGTGATAAAGGACTGGCAGGAGCTTACAATCACAATGTAGAAAAAGCAGAAGAGGAAATCATGAAAATGCCGGGACACCACAAATTGTTTGTCGTAGGTGAGCTTGGAAGACATTATTTTGTAAGTCAGGGACATGAGATTGAACAAAATTTCCAATATACTGTGCAGAAACCGAACCTGAGCAGAGCCAGAATTATTTCTGAGACATTGATGGAACAGTTTAATAATGGCGAGCTGGACGAAGTGTATGCTGTCTATACGCGAATGGAGAATTCTATGGTATCTGAGGTGGAGACTGTAAAGCTGCTTCCGCTTGAGAGAAGTGCATTCGGAGAGGACAGCATTCCGGCAAACTTAAGGCGTGAGGCGATTCAGCTATATCCGTCTGTCGAGAGCGTCATGGACAATATCGTACCGAATTATGTAACCGGAATGATTTACGGTTGTTTGGTCGAGGCGTATGCAAGTGAGCATAATGCCAGAATGACGGCTATGAAGTCAGCGACAGACAGTGCTGAGGCAATTATCAAAGATTTGTCTATTGCTTATAACCGGGCAAGACAGGCAGCCATTACGCAGGAAATCACAGAGGTATGCGCAGGTGCGAAGGCACAGAAACGGAAAAGGAAGTGAGAACAGATATGAATAAAGGACGAATTGTACAGGTCATGGGTCCTGTTGTCGATGTTTTATTTGAAGACGGAGAGCTTCCGAATATCAAAGATGCCCTTGAGGTAGATAACGGAGACAAGACTTGTATTATGGAAGTTGCACAGCATCTGGGAAACAGCGAAGTACGTTGTCTGATGCTGGCTGCAAGTGAAGGACTTCACAAAGATATGGAAGTCCGTGCAACTGGAAGCGGTATCAAAGTTCCAGTTGGAGATCAGACACTTGGACGTCTGTTCAATGTGCTTGGTCAGACCATCGATGATGGAAAAGAAATAGAGAAAGATGCAGAGCGCTGGGAAATCCACAGACAGGCGCCTACATTTGAAGAGCAGAGTCCTGCTGTCGAGATCCTTGAGACAGGTATCAAGGTCATCGACCTTCTTGCACCATATGCAAAAGGTGGTAAGATTGGTCTGTTCGGAGGAGCCGGAGTTGGTAAGACTGTACTGATTCAGGAGTTGATCCGAAATGTAGCAACAGAGCATGGTGGATATTCTATCTTTACAGGTGTCGGAGAGCGTTCCCGTGAAGGAAATGACCTCTGGACAGAGATGAAAGCGTCTGGCGTACTTGAGAAGACCGCTTTGGTATTTGGTCAGATGAACGAGCCGCCTGGAGCTCGTATGCGTGTCGCTGAGACAGGACTTACAATGGCTGAGTATTTCCGTGATAAAGAACATCAGAACGTGTTGCTCTTTATTGATAACATTTTCCGATTCACACAGGCTGGATCTGAAGTTTCCGCCCTGCTTGGACGTATGCCATCAGCCGTAGGTTATCAGCCGACACTGGCAACAGAAATGGGTGAATTACAGGAGCGTATTGCTTCTACAAAGAATGGTTCTGTCACGTCCGTTCAGGCAGTCTATGTACCGGCCGACGACTTAACAGACCCTGCACCGGCAACAACATTTGCACATCTGGATGCAACAACCGTACTTTCACGTAAGGTTGTTGAGCAGGGAATTTACCCGGCTGTAGATCCGTTGGAGTCTAACTCACGTATCCTGGAGGCAGACATCGTAGGTGAAGAGCATTATAAAGTAGCCAACCAGGTAACAGAGATTCTTCAGAAGTACAAAGAACTTCAGGACATTATTGCCATTCTTGGTATGGAAGAGCTGTCCGATGAAGATAAAGCAACGGTTATGAGAGCAAGAAAGATTCAGAAATTCCTGTCACAGCCATTCTTCGTAGCTGAGACATTTACAGGAATTCCTGGAAAATATGTACCACTGAAAGAGACAATCCGTGGATTCAAAATGATCATCGACGGAGAAATGGATGAATATCCGGAGGCAGCCTTCTTCAATGTCGGAACGATCGACGAAGTTATCGAGAAAGCAAAGACACTGAAAGACGGAGAGTAAGAGGTGCGTAAACTATGAAAACATTTTGGTTGAAAGTCATAGCCAGTGACCGCGTGGCGTATAACGGACGATGCCAGAAGGTGATTGTACCTGCAGCCGACGGCGGTCAGATGGGAATTCTGGCAGATCATGAGAACATGATCATAGCAATCGAAGTCGGTGAAGCGAAGATGCAGCTGGAAGACGGAACGTGGGAGACACTTGCCGTTGGAACCGGATTCCTTGAGGTTGTTAACAACCGTGTTACCATGCTGGTACAGACCGCTGAAAAACCGGAAGAAATTGACGCCAGAAGAGCAGAAGAACGGCGTGAAGTCATGGAAGAAAAACTTCGGCAGAAGCAGAGTATCCAGGAATACTATCACACGAAAGCATCCCTGGCAAGAGCCATGAACCGGTTGAAGGTGTCAAGGGAGAAGAATACGAGAATTTAACTTCCGTATATATAATAAAATACAGCTATCGTTTGCAAAATGAAATCTATAATTTGCCAACGGTAGCTGTATTTTTATGTAAGTGGAAGTTTAAAGTTTGTGTGAAGGGGAAAGTGTGAATGAAAGGGGAAGATTTTGCTGCGCTATTGACGAGTCAAAGTCAGAGCTTGCTCAAGACCTTGGCGACCGCGAGGTGGGTATGATAAAATAGGGAAATAAGGGAGATGCTACGCAAAGTAGCAGGAAAATGTTTTGATGACATCTTTGTGTGCTTGTGATGTAAAGTGCAGTTTTCTATACTGTAAGTTGTTAGGAGATGTTTAGAGAGTGCAGGCTGTCCAGACAAATAGTTTCGGATAAGAAATATGTCTGTGAAGCAACCTTAAGTTCTGTGATAAGACTCTCGAACGGGTAAGAAAAGACAAGGAGATTATGGATATGACTTTTGCAGAAAATGTGAAGATGCTTCGCAAGCAGGCTGGTATGTCGCAGGAGCAGTTGGCGGAGAAGCTTGGTGTATCGAGACAGGCGGTTACAAAATGGGAGACGGGTGCGGGAATCCCAGATATTGAAAATATAATGGCGATTTCAATGCTGTTTGACATTTCCATAGACGATCTACTTTCAAATGAAAGAGATTCAAAAAAGGTAGTGGAGACGGAGTACTTGTATGAAAGTATTACGGAGTATGATATTGATGAATCGAAGCATTATGATATGAAGCTGGAAGGGGCGAAGTGGCTTATACTGGCTGGATATGAGGGCGAGAAAATCCGGGTCCGACTGGGATCCAATACATTTTCAACTCTTCAGAATGATTTCAAGGTTAAGATTGATGATATCCGGAAACGAATTGATATAGATGTAAAACGAAAGAATGGTGCCACGGAAGCAATGGCGAAGAGTGAAATTGATATTTTCGTGCAGATTCCGGTGCAGTATATAGATAAGATTGAGTGTGAAGCTCATGCGGAAACGGTAGAAATCCGTTCCATAGAATGTGAAAATATGGAATTTGGTGTGAAGACAACAAATTTGATTTTGGAAAATGTTGTCGGTTCGGTGGAGGTTGATTGTAATCTTGACATGGAGATTATGTGCGATTCATTGAACGGCGAGATCGCAATTAATCAGGTGTCTGCGACATCAAAAATACATGTTCCAGAAGAGGCGATTTTCCAGGCAGTTGCAAAGGGCATTGGAACAAGCATTTCTTATGAAAAAGCCGGGCAGCAGGTGGAACGGTTTGATGCGCCGGAGGCGGACAACGTGATTGAACTGAATGGAATCAAGAGTGAATTAATTGTTTGTATAGGTTAAAAATGAAAATCTACAAGTTTGTCAAAAAGATGTAATGATTTTTTATTACTGGAAGAAAAATGTGAATAGTATAATAAGTAACAGACGGGAGGAATTTGTAATGCAGATTGAAACATACAGTGGAAAATATGATGAGATTATTTCGTTAATTTTAGATATTCAGAATAATGAATCGAAGATTAATCTGTCTCTTGAGGAACAGCCAGATTTGCTTACAATTCATGACTCCTATCAGAAAAATGGCGGTGAGTTCTGGATTGCGCTGGATCAGGGAAGGGTAATCGGAACGCTTGGACTGATGAAGAAAGATAACCACTGTGCAATCATGAAGAAATTCTTCGTGAAGAAAGAGTATCGTTCACAGAAAGTCGGGCTTGCTTTATATAAGAAGTTACTCGAATTTGCAGAAGCGGCAAATGTGCAGTATATCATACTGGATACACCGTCCGTTGCACATGCATCACATCGATTTTATGAAAAGGTCGGACAGAGACAGCATTTTATATATGTTGGACTTAGGAGGAAAAGCGAGTATGACAGAATGAGAAAAACTGCAGGCGTGATGTGGGGATAGAGAAAAACTAATGGGAAATATATACTTATAGGTTGACTTTTATGAAAATAAAGCATATGATAATAACAGCTAAGAAATGTGATGAATTTCATGCATGAGCAAAACAAAACTCCCGGAAGTGGTTGAGACTTCCGGGAGTTTTTATTCCGTTTATGTAAGGTGGCTTATACCTTTCAGGCTGTTACTGCCTGTCGTTTCTGTCCAGCCATTTGCAAATAAAGTAGCTAACAATACTTGCCATAACAGAAACAAAAAATGTGATGAGAGTTTCATGCATAAGACTTCACCTCCTTTCGCTTGGAGGGTGGCAGCAATTGTAGTATAACATGATAGTATAAAAAGTTCAATATAAGTATACTGTTAGCGAGTAAACTAATAAAGAATGAAGATATAAAAAGTGTGGAGATGTGGTAAAATGACTGTATAAAAAATGCGAAAGTGGAAGCAGGAATCGGAAGGAAAAACAGCTCTTTTAATTGAGGGAGCCAGACGAATTGGAAAATCGACAGTGTTCGAAGCGTTTGCTAAAAATGAATATAAAAGTTATATATTAATTGATTTTTCAAGAGTGTCAAGAGAAACTAAAGAACTTTTTGAAGATATATCCGATCTTAATTATTTGTTTTTGCAGTTGCAATTGCAATATAAAGTAGATTTGCATGAGCGGAATTCTGTGATCATATTCGACGAAGTACAGTTATGTCCAATGGCACAACAGGCAATTAAGGCGTTGGTTGAAGACCGGAGATATGATTATATTGAAACCGGATCGCTCATTTCCATAAAGAAGAATGTTAAGGATATTCTGATACCGAGTGAAGAAAGAAAACTCAGTATGTATCCAATGGATTATGAAGAATTTTTGTGGGCAATCGGTGATGAAGCGACTTTTCCGTTACTGAAAAAATGCTTTGAAATGAATCAGGGAATAGGAGATGCTCTTAATCGTAAGCAATTGCGGCAATTCCGATTATATATGCTGGTAGGAGGAATGCCACAGGCGGTAGATGCATATATAAACACAAATAATTTTAGAAAAGTCGATGAGGTAAAAAGGGACATTTTAAATCTGTATGAAAGTGACTTTGCTAAAATTGATTCGACAGGAAGACTTGCAATGCTTTTCGATGCAATTCCGGCTCAGTTAAATAAAAATGCGTCTCGCTTTCAGGCAAGTGGTGTACTTAACGGAGAAAAACCGGATAAGATTTTGGAACTTATTGCCGAGTTGAAAGATTCTAAAACTGTTTTGATATCCTATAACACAAATGATCCAAGTGCAGGAATGGCGAATACAAGAGATTTGTCCAGATATAAAATATTTTTAAGTGATACAGGTTTGTTCGTAACACTTATGTTTAAAGATAAAGATTTTACGGAAAATGAAATATACGAAAAGCTTCTCAATGATAAATTGAGCGTAAATCTCGGATATTTGTATGAAAATATAGTGGCACAATGTCTGGCTGCCAATGGAAATGAATTATTTTATCATACAATTATGAATACACAGTCTAAACACAATTATGAGATAGATTTTATTCTGGCAAAGAAAAATAAAATAGTTCCTTTGGAAGTAAAATCATCAGGATATAAAACGCATAAATCATTAGACGTATTTACAGAAAAATATTCAAATCATATTTTAAAAAGATATTTAGTGTATACAAAAGATTTAAGTAAAGAACAGGATATTTTTTGTATTCCTGTTTATATGGTTCCATTTTTATAGGAAAAATATTATAATCCCTGAAATTCTTTAATGGTTGCTACTGCCAGTACAACGGTTCCAATTGCACATACAATATATACAATTCCGACTACGATAGAGCTTTTCTTTGCGCGCTTCCATTTTACGGCTGCAAGGTACATGGCGCTTAAGACATCTGCCAGGAAGAAGAACTGCAGGATACCATGCAGGAGGGCCGTTCCGAGGCTGATTTTTCCGGCTTTATAAGTCATGCGGATTACCTGCAGGGCGTAAAATGAGCCCGGAAGGATTGTGAGCCAGAATCCGATGACAGTGAAAAATATCATAACACTCATGATTGGGAGCATAAGTGGTATAATCAGACCTCCGGTCATGAATGTCAGTGCTGCACCTGCGAAAAAATATAGGGTGAACAGCAGAATAAAGTCGTATAGGAAAAACGCAACAAGCCCGTACTTATGTATGAGCATGCGGTTTATAAGAGCAGTGGAATCACCTTCCTCATAGGAAGAAAAAGATTTCCAGATATTTAGGATTCCAAGAATATAAAGCACCATAATGTAAATGATAGCAGGCAGGTTTGACAGAAAAAATCCTAATTCCGTAGTGAGAGCGGAGGCATCATATGGAATCGCATCGAGTACATGGCTCTGGAATATAAGATTCGGAAGAGCAAGTACCGGAATCAGAGATAATATAATTACATATGCAATTGCCAATTTGTCAGCGGATTTTTTCATGTGCATCGGCTCCTTTCGGGAGATTTTTCATTGCTTTCTATATTTGATTATAATTCTTGGGGAATGGATTGTCCAGAAGATTGAGCTGACCGGCTGACAGATAGTTGGCAGCACGCCAGTAGGCATTCATTTTTTCAAGCATTTCCTGAGATAACGGCTGTTTCTCAAGACACATTTTGTTGTCGTCCATAATATACCTCTTTCTTTCAATAATGTGTTGATTTTTTAACTAGTGTCATCATAGCATAGTGAAAATAAGACGTAAAATAGCAATTTTGCATTGGAATCATAACGTTCTGATATGGATAAATGCGACCGTTGACAAATGTATGAATTTATGCAATAATATTTTTGATTTTGGACTATGAACATATGTAAGTACAGAAGATGTAGTGAAGCAGAGATGAAGTGTCACCGGCTGAGAGCATTTCACGCGAACCTTTTGGAAATTTCAGTATGGGAGTCTTCTGATGAAAAGCATTTGTCAAAAGTAAGTGCGTTAAGTTGGATGTTCGTGTAGCAGATCGAATACACATAAAAGAGTGCAGAGTTATAAGGACTCTGAAATAGGGTGGTACCGCGAGTAACATCGTCCCTTGTTAATCACAAGTGGCGGTGCTTTTTTTATTTTCAATAAAATGTTTACGTCCAAAGTTAAGCATAATTTCAAAATATGGAATATTTTGAAAGTTAGCTCTGAACAGTAACTTAAAATAAAAAGAGACGCTGAACTTAAAGAGTAGTAGAAAGGGGAATTAGGATGAAAGATAAAATCAACAGTATTTTATCAGAAGTGAAAACTAAGATTTCTGAAGCAGCAAATGAAAATGAACTGCAGAATGTGAAGAATGCATATGTTGGAAAACAGGGTGCGTTAAGTATGTTAATGAAGGAGATGCCGAAGCTTGACGCAGCGCTTCGCCCGGAGATGGGAAAGGTGCTCAACCAGGCTAAGAATCAGGTGACAGAGCTGATCAACTCTAAGAGAACAGAGCTGAAGCTGAAAGCTTCTGAGGTTTCACCGGACTTTGATTGTTCTGTACCGGGAATCCTGCCGCCGAACGGAGGACTTCACCCAATCACACAGATGTGCTATGACCTGAACGATGCATTCCGTTCTATGGGATTTGAGATTTTCCAGGAGGATGACATCACAAGTGAGTTATATGCATTTGATAAACTGAACTTTCCTCCGAATCATCCGGCAAGAGAGAGTATGGACACATACTGGCTGGAGGGTCATGACAGTGGAAGCACAAATGAAAAGCTTTGCCTGAGACCACATTTGACAGGAGGAAGTGTCCGTTATATGCAGACACACAAACCGCCGTATCGTTTTGTATATCCGGGACGTGTATATCGTAACGAGACAACAGATTCACATCATGAGAGAGCATTTTTCCAGTATGAGGCTCTGATTGTGGATAAGGATATCAAGTTCACAGACGGAAAAGTTATGATCCAGAGCATTTTAAGTAAAGTATTCGGAAGAGACGTTCCGGTAAGAATGCGTTCCGGTTTCTTCCCATTTGTAGAGCCAGGATTTGAGATCGACATGGAGTGTCAGGTGTGCGGCGGAAAAGGCTGCAGCGTATGTAAACATGTGGGCTGGATCGAGGTTATGCCGGGTGGATCCCCACATCCAAATGTACTTCGTGCAGCAGGACTGGATCCGGATGAGTACACAGGTTTCTATGTAAATATCGGTCTGGACAGACTGGTTATGATGCGTTACGGTGTGGATGACGTAAGATTGTTCCACAGTGGCGATTTAAGATTCCTGAGACAGTTCAGATAAGCGGAGGAGAATAAAGATGAAATTATCATTATCATGGATTAAAGATTTTGTAAATATCCCTGAAGATATGGATATGAAACAGCTTGCATATGATCTGACTATGGATACTGTTGAGGTTGAGGACGTCGAGTACCTGGCAGACCGTTTTGACCATATGGTAGTAGGTGTGATCGAGGATATCGAGCCACATCCAAATGCAGACAAACTTCGTGTCTGCAAAGTAGACATCGGTGACGGTGAAATCAAAGACATCGTCTGCGGTGGTATCAATCTGGAAAAAGGTATGCGCGTTGCCGTATCCTGCCCGGGAGCAATTGTCCGCTGGCATGGAGAGGGAGAGCCTGTTGAGATCAAGAAGTCTAAACTTCGTGGCGTGGCTTCCTACGGAATGATCTGTGCATCTGACGAGATTGGACTGGGAGATCTCTTCCCGGCATCTCAGGAAGCAGAGATTCTTGACCTGTCCGCATTTGATGTACCGGCAGGAACAACTCTGGCAGATGCCCTTGATCTGAACGACGTTCTTCTTGAGATTGATAACAAATCAATGACAAACAGACCGGATCTGTGGGGACACTATGGTATCGCTCGCGAGATTGCAGCATTATACAATCTGCCATTAGCTGAGATCAAGCCATTTGAGACAGATGTACAGTCTGATTTTAATGTAGAGATTGCTGATCCAGACAGATGTCCAAGATATATCGGAGTAGAAATGTCTGGTGTAAATGTAAAAGAGGCACCATATCAGATGCAGAGTAGAATCTGGAAGGTTGGTATGCGTCCAATCAATGCATTGGTTGACATTACAAACTACGTCATGCTTGCAACTGGTAACCCGACACATGCATTTGACGCAGATAACATTTCTGATCACATCGTTGTAAGACATGCAGCAGAAAATGAGAAGTTACTTCTTCTGAACGACAAAGAGCTTTCTCTTTGTACAGATGACCTTGTAATTACAGATTCCGAGGGACCTGTTGCACTGGCCGGTGTTATGGGTGGAGCAAAGGATTCTATCCTGCCTAAGACAGAGCGTGTCATTCTTGAGGTCGCAAACTTTGAAGCAGCAGGAATCAGAAGAACTGCACTTCGTTATGATAACCGTACAGAAGCTTCTTCAAGATATGAAAAAGCTATCGATCCTGAGAGATGCGACCAGGCACTTGCACTTTCCATGCAGTATTTCAAAGAGCTGTATCCGGAAATGAAAGTGACAGGTTACTGTGATAAATATGTAAAGAAACTCAAGAGAGCTGAGATTGATGTAAACCTTGTATGGCTTGAGAAGAGACTTGGAAAGCATCTGACAAATGATGAGATCCAGGGCAAGCTTGAAAAACTTGGATTTGATGTACAGATCAATGGTGAGGACATGCACGTTATCGCTCCGACATGGCGTTCTACAGGTGACATTTCCATTAAAGATGATGTAATGGAAGAAGTTGCCAGAATGTATGGATACGACAATTTCGAGCCAACATCATTTACAACAACATTTGACAGTGCAATCAATCAGAAAGATCAGGATCTTGTAAGAAATATGAAAGAGTTCCTTGCAATTCGTTGTGGAATGCAGGAAATCTACACATATCCTTGGGTAAATGATGTATATCTGAATGCAATTATGCAGACGACAGAAGGAATGCTTCGTCTTTCAACACCACCGGCACCGGATCTCAGTTACCTGCGTGCTTCTCTGCTTCCGAACATTTGCGAGGCAGTTGCAAAGAATGAGCGTTACTTCAATGATTTCTCAATCTTTGAGGAAGCTCAGGTATTCCATGATGCAAACTATACTTCACCATACGACAAGTCTGAGTTACTGCCAGAGCAGCGCCGCTACATTGCCGGAGCATTTGCAAGCAGTGTGAAAGATGTGAAAGAACTCTTCCAGGAAGCAAAAGGTGTTCTGGAGTATATGCCACGTTATACACATCAGGCAGCATTTGAGTTCAGAAAAGAAGAGAAACCAGTATGGGCTGACAATGTAGTATGGCTCAACATTTACCGTGGAGATGAGAAGATTGGTGATATGGGACTTCTGGCTAAGAAGGCATCTATGGACTGCGGAATCAAGAACTTGTCCGTAATGCTCTTTGAATTAGATGTTCTGAAACTGAAACCACTCATTTCCAGAACCAATAAATTCACTCACCTTGCAGCATATCCGGAGAACGAATATGACATTTCCATGCTCTTTGACTCCAATGCAGTATGGAGTGATATGCATGAGGCAATTCTTGGCAAGAAGAAAGCCAGCGAGTTCCTTAAGAAAGCAGATTTCGTAGATGAGTACCGTGGAAAACAAATCCCACAGGGCAAGAAATCTGTGACAATCAGACTGACCATCGGATCTAATGAGAAGACACTGACTTCCCAGGAGATTGAAAGTGTAGCAAATCAGGTTATGAAGAAGCTGCAGAAGAAGATGGGAGCAGAGCTGAGAACTCAGTAAAAATGTGTTAGATAATTCGATATAATATAATAATCCAGCCAGCTGTCATCAGATATGATGAATTTTTACAAATTTTGCTGCGCTATCTATTAAATCTGTGCGTGCAAACTCGCCAAAGGGCGGCTCAGACAGTGCACTTACAGATTAATGATGCTCGCAAAATGTTGCAAATTCCTCAATTATCTGAGTAACAGTTGGCTGGATTTTGCGTATCGGAAATTTTCGGAAAGCCGGACGGTGTTTGGAAAACCAGCAGATGGATTTTATTATGTGCGAAAGTTGCAGATTTATTTATTGCAAAACTATCATATATGTGTTATTCTAACGTCACGCAGATGGCGATTCTTGTTATCTGCAAAAGGTATCTATTTAATTTCATTCATTTCGGAGGCTCAGAGTATCGGGTGTTATTCCAAAGTGATGAACGTGTGACAAGTGAATATAGGCTGGGAAGGGAACCTGGTGCGGTACAGGATGTTATTTGAAGATTAGCATTTCCAACTGGAATATACTATTAATATATGGTAAAATATCTATAGATAATCTTTTCTCAGACTATAGACAGTTGTCGGAGAGGAGAGTATATGTCAAAAAGAACAGGAATTAAAGTACAAAAGAACCGTACAGATGACGAGTTTATCATGCTTCCGACCGTAGATTTTTGTTTCAAAGAACTGATGAGAAATGAAAAGGTGCGAAAAGGAATTATTGCAGCATTGTTGGGAGTAAGACCAGAAGAAATCAAGGAGACTAGACTGTTGCCGACCATACTCAGAAAAGAGTACGAAGACGATAAATATGGAATTTTGGATGTTCGAGTTGAAATGCATGATGGCACGCAGATAGACTTTGAGATGCAGGTGGCAGAATTTGATTTTTGGAAAAAACGGATTGTGTTTTATTTAAGCAAGATGGTCACAGATCAGATTCATAAAGGTGATGATTATGACAAAATTCAGAAATGCATTCATGTCAGTATTCTGGATTTTGTACATTTCCCGGAGGATAACAGGTACTATCGAAAAATTACATTTTGCGATACAAAAACGGGAGAGATTTATACAGATATCATGGAGATTCATGTGTTGGAATTGGGGAAGTTACCACCGGAAGATCAGAACGAAGAAGGAATCATAAGGTGGATGCGATTTCTCAATGCAAAGAGCCGGAAGGAGTTAAAAGAGATGGCAAAGCAGGACGAGTATTTTGGAGAAGCGTATGAAGAACTGGACAGACTCAGTGCGGACGAGAAGAAGCGTCTGGAGTATGAGACGAGATTGAAGTATAAACGGGACAAATATGCGCAGCTCCATTATGCGACCAGGATTGGAAGAGAAGAAGGTGAACGGATTGGAAGAGAAGAAGGTCAGAATGAAATGATTCGTTCCATGTGGAAGGCAGGGATTTCAGAAGAACAGATT
This sequence comes from Dorea formicigenerans, assembly GCF_025150245.1. Taxonomy (NCBI): domain Bacteria; kingdom Bacillati; phylum Bacillota; class Clostridia; order Lachnospirales; family Lachnospiraceae; genus Dorea; species Dorea formicigenerans. Next base: position 2,981,256 of record NZ_CP102279.1, on the reverse strand, counting down.
GCGTCAATTGCACAGAAGACAGTGGAAGAAGTGAGAAAATTGTGTAAATAATTTTTGGTATACAGGAAGAGCAGAAAGAAATAAAAAGAGCATAAGAGATGAAAGAGTGTGAGGAAGGAAACCAATCAGATTTGAGTTTCCTTCGTTTTATTTAATGTGAGAAATTATTAGGAGTAGAAAGAAGGTAAGTTGGTTTGTTGGTTATGTAGCAAAATCAGCAAAAACATTTTTAAGGATGAAAAACATTCCTTTATACAACATTGATGAACCGCTTAGTATATACAAAAATAGTCTTGTGATTTTTACTAATGAAATATCCATACACTTTGGCGGAAATGTATAAAAATTACACAAAAATCGGCATAACTTACTTGACAATTGTGCAATTTAGAGACTATAGTTAAATATAAACGTTCTGATTTAGAGCTATTTTCTAAAATATTTCATATTATAGAAAACTGTTAGAATTTCAGTATATTTTTTGAGAAATCATTAAAAAAGTGCGAGTTTTTTAGAGAGTTCTGTGATGATATGTGGCTTTGGTCAGACAGATAACAAGAAGGGGGCGGCTTATGAAATCTGTGATTGAAAGACTGGATGATATTGAGAACACTGCGCGCAGTATTGTGGCGAAGGCAGAAGAAGATAAGAGTCAGGTTGAGCAGGAGATTCAGGCGCAGAGAGATCAGTTTGATAAAGAACTGGATGAGAAGACGCAGGCAGAACTTACCAGAATCCGGGAAGATGGAAAGCGGCAGGTCGATGAACTCCTGAAGAGTCAGCGTGAGAAGAATCACGAGGCAGTTCAGACATTGGAAAAGGAATATGAGACGGCCCATGCAGTTTATGCAGAAGGTATTTTGCGTCATATAATAGAAGTGTAATATAAGATGCCAGTGGGAGCGTGAAGCGAGGAGTAAACCACAGGTATCAGAATTTCAGACATTTCAAAAAGAAATATAGCGAGGAAGAGAACAATGGGCAATGTGATGGCATACAGCGGACTTACGACGAAAATCCGCGCAATGCAGGCAAAGCTTCTTACACAGGCTGACTATGAGACTATTTCCGGTTTTACGGATGTTGTGCAGGTGGTGGAATTTTTGAAGACGAAACCGGCCTACGCAGTCTACATGGATCAGTTGGAACTGGCGCATCTTCATCGAGGTGATATTGAGAAGATGTTGTATCAGTCTCTGTATAATGATTACACAAGAATCTTCCGGTTTGCGGGAATCGACCAGAAGAAATTTCTGAAGATTTACTGGAAGAAGTATGAAGTCAGTGTGATCAACTATTGTCTGAGAATCGTATTTAACCATTATGACAAGCCTTATGACCTGGATTATAAGAAGGAATTTTTTGATAAATATTCAAAACTTTCTATTGATAAGTTGATAACTTCCACAAATATCGACGAACTTGTGGATAACTTACGTGGCAGTGAGTATTATGAAGCATTAAAACCAATCCGGGATTCCGGGGCAGCGACATTATTTGACTACGATCAGGCACTGGAGCTTTACTATTTTACTAATTACTGGAGGCGGGGAAGAAAGGTATTCTCCGGAAAATCCAGAGAGCGTTTTTCAAGAGATGTGGGAATCAAGATGGATCTCATGAACATTCAATGGGTGTACCGTGCGAAGCAGTATTATCGTATGCTTCCGGCAGAAATCTATGCACTGACGCTTCCATATCATTTTCATTTAAGTACGGAAGAATTTAAGGCAATCGTGGAAGCACCGAATGTGGAAGAGATGAAAAAGCAGATTGAGAATACTTACTATGGAACACATGTCCACATGAAAGAGGGGCAGTCCATAGAAAAGAGTATCAAAGATATTTTACGGGATCTCTATATATCTGACAGGCAGAAGGATCCTTACTCCGATGCAACGATGCACGCATTTTTATTCTTGAAGGAGCAGGAAATCGACAAGCTGACGACAGCGTTAGAGTGTATCCGTTATGGACTGACCAGACAGGAGATATTGACATACTTGGGAGGTGAGAGCAAGTGATTGTAAAAATGAGATTCTTAAATATCAGCGGTCCGAGAGATGACATCGACCGGGTATGCGAGAAATATCTGTCAAAATATGAGATGCAGATTGAAAATGCGGTGACAGAACTTAAGACGACGGAAAATATCATGCCGTTCGTGGAAGTGAACCCGTACAGAGATCCGCTTGCAAAGGCAGAGCAGTTCGCACAGCTTCTGCCGGAGGACGGGGAAATTCGGGCAGATCTGTCAGGATCAAAGGATGATATGCTGGCGCTGATCCGGGATCTGAATCATGATTATCTGGGACTTGTGGAAGACAGAGAAAGGCTGAAGCTCAAGAAGGAAGAATTGCTTGGAAAGGAAAATGTCCTGAAACCATTTTCTGCGTTGAAAGTGGATGTTCATAAAGCATTGCAGTATCAGTACATGCAGGTACGGTTCGGACGCATTTCGCTTGACTATTACAGACGTCTTGAAAAATATCTGGCTGACAGTCTGAATGCCATATTTCTGGAGGCTGGAAAAGACAAAGGTTTTGTCTATGGCTGTTACATAGCGGCAAATGCGGATATTGCGAAAGCGGATAACACATTCCGGGCACTGCACTTTGAGAGAATTGACGTGACAGATGCTTACATCGGAACTCCTAAAGAAGCGTGTGAGAAGCTGGATCAGGATATTGAAGCAGTGCAAAAAGATATTGACGCAGATGAGGATAAGATTACAGCACTTATGAAACGTAATGCAGCCAAGCTTCTGGGAGCGAGAAAGAGACTGCAGGAGCTTGCGGACAACTTTGATATCCGTAAACTTGCAGCGAGAGTGACCAGTGAGGATGAGAGGGATGAGTTCTATATCTTATGTGGCTGGATGAGTGAAAAGGATGTAGATGCGCTTCTTGCTGAGACCCAGGATGACGATAAGATTAGTATCATGGTCGAAGATGAGCGTGACCAGTATTTTGGTGATCCCCCGACAAAGCTTGAGAACCCGAAGGTATTTAAACCATTTGAAATGTTTATCAAGATGTACGGACTTCCGGCTCACGATGAGATGGACCCGACCATGTTCGTGGCACTGACCTATACATTTATATTCGGAGCCATGTTCGGAGATCTTGGCCAGGGCTTCTGCCTCTTTGCAATTGGCGGAATCCTGTATCTGACAAAGAAGATCAATCTGGCAGGAATTATTTCCATTGCAGGTATTTTTTCCATGTTCTTCGGATTTATGTTCGGAAGCATATTTGGATTTGAAGATATTATTGAAGCCCGCTGGTTAAGGCCTGTATCGGCAATGACGAATCTGCCGTTTATCGGGCAGCTTAACACCGTATTCGTCGTTGCCATTGCATTTGGTATGGCACTGAATATTCTGGTGATGATCTTCAATATTATCAATTCGGCGAAAGCCCACGATAAGGAAAATATGTTATTCTCCACCAATGGTGTGGCAGGACTTGTATTTTATGGATTCCTGGTACTGACAGTAGTACTTTATATGACCGGACACAAGACTCCGGGAAATGTAATGCTTGTGATTTTCCTTGGAATTCCGGTGCTCCTCTTTGTATTTAAAGAGCCACTTGGAAATCTGGTAGAGAAACGTCATAAGAAAATGGAAGGCGGCAAGGTCATGTTCTTTGTACAGGCATTTTTTGAATTGTTCGAGACCATGTTAAGCTACTTCTCCAATACCATTTCTTATGTGCGTATCGGAGCATTTGCAGTGAGCCATGCGGCAATGATGGAAGTTGTACTGATGCTCTCCGGAGCGAGTGCGGGAAGCACGAACTGGATCATATTTGTCATCGGTAATATCATAGTCTGTGGACTGGAAGGACTGGTAGTTGGTATCCAGGTCCTGCGTCTGGAATATTACGAGATGTTCAGCCGTTTTTATAAAGGAACAGGAAGAGAATTCAAACCATTTCATAAACAGAGCGAGTAGGAGGAAGAAGTCATGACATTAACTGTAAAATTATTACTGGTGGCAGCACTGGTACTTGGAATTATCGTACCATTTGGATATTTCCTTAAGGGAGAGAGAAGTAAGAAACGTTACAAACGTGCACTTGGAGCAAATGTTGTCTTTTATTTTGGAGCATTTGCCATCGCAGCGATCATGTTATTTTCCGGAGATCCGGTATACGCTGCAGAGACAACAGCAGCCGCTTCAAATGCAACTGGATTTGGTTATATCGCAGCCGCACTGTCAACCGGTCTTTCCTGTGTCGGTGGTGGTATTGCCGTAGCAAGTGCAGCAAGTGCCGCTCTTGGAGCAATCAGCGAGGACTCCAGCGCACTTGGTAAGTCACTGATCTTCGTAGGACTGGCAGAAGGTGTGTGTCTGTATGGACTGATCATCTCCTTCATGATCCTCGGTAAATTATAAGATGAAAATGTATCTGATCAGTGATAATGTCGATACTCTGACGGGACTGAGACTGGCGGGCGTAGATGGAGTCGTTGTACATGAAAGAAACGAACTGCGTGAAGAATTAGAAAATGCCATGAATGACAAAGAAGTTGGTGTCATTCTGCTGACTGAGCGGTTCGGACGGGAGTTCCCGGATCTTATCAACGAGATTAAGTTACAGCGGACCATGCCGCTTTTGATCGAGATTCCGGACAGACACGGAACCGGACGTAAAAAAGACTTTATCACATCGTATGTGAATGAGGCTATAGGATTAAAACTATAGGAAGCAGGTGATTGTGTGACAGTAGATGAGAAGATAACAAGACTGCAGGAATCTGCAATGCAGGAGGCAAGAAGCAAAGGGAATGCGATTGTGGAACAGCATAAGAAGGCGCTTACCCATGTCTTTGAGCAACATAAAGCAGAGGCACTGATACAGGCAGACACAAGAATCAAGGCTGAAAAGACTAGCGTGAAGCAGCAGCTTGGTATGGCGAATTCAAAGGCTGCGCTGGAACTTAAGCGAGAGCTTGGAGCTGCCCAGAAGCGTTTGAAAAAGCAGCTTTTTAAAGAAGTCGAAGAAAAACTGTCTGCATATATGAAGACGGAAAAATATCAGGATCTTCTGGTAAAATATATTGAAAAAGCGGTAGCATATTCTGACCGCGGCGAGATGACGATTTATGTTAATCCGACAGACGCAGATAAGAAAGCGTATCTGGAGGAGAAGACAGGATTTACACTGAGTATCAGCAAAGAAGACTTTATCGGTGGAATCCGTGCAGTCATTCCAGAGAGAAATATTCTGGTAGATTATGCATTTAAGGGCGCGCTGGAGAGAGAATATCAGAAGTTCGCATTTGGAGGAGGTATGGGCAGTGGACGCTAAACATACTGGAAAAATATATGGAATTAACGGCCCTGTCATTTATCTGAAAGGCAGGACCGGATTTAAGATGTCCGAGATGGTCTATGTAGGAGAAGAACGTCTGGTAGGAGAGGTTATTTCTCTGGACAAGGACAGGACAACGATTCAGGTCTATGAGGAGACTTCCGGTCTGAAGCCGGGAGAGATTGTGGAGGGTACCGGAGATGCAGTATCTGTTATCCTCGCACCTGGAATTATCAATAATATTTTCGACGGAATTGAACGTCCGCTGGAAAAGATTGCGCAGGCAAGTAATGGCGCATTTATTACAAGAGGTGTCAGTGTAGATTCTCTGGATCTTGATAAGTTGTGGGATACACACATGACGGTTGCAGAAGGTGACGCACTCCAGGGAGGGGCAATCATTGCAGAAGTTCCGGAGACTCATGCGATCGTGCACAAATGTATGGTTCCGCCGGATGTGGAAGGAATCGTGGTCAGTGTCGTACCTGACGGACAGTATCATATCAATGATACACTTGTTGTGATCGAGACAACAGAAGGGGAGAGAAAAGAACTCTCCATGATGCAGAAATGGCCGATTCGTGTGCCAAGGCCGGTGCATCACCGTTATTCTGCAAGAGTTCCGCTTGTGACGGGACAGCGTGTCATGGATACTATGTTCCCTCTGGCGAAAGGCGGAACAGCCGCAATTCCGGGAGGATTCGGAACAGGAAAGACGATGAGCCAGCATCAGATCGCAAAATGGTCCGATGCGGACATTATTGTATATATCGGATGCGGAGAGCGCGGAAATGAGATGACACAGGTTCTGGAGGAGTTCTCAGAACTGGTAGATCCAAGAACGGGGAATCCGCTGATGGACAGAACGACTCTGATTGCCAACACATCCAACATGCCGGTAGCTGCCCGTGAGGCATCTATTTACACAGGACTTACACTGGCTGAGTATTATCGTGATATGGGATATGATGTTGCAATTATGGCGGATTCTACATCCCGTTGGGCAGAGGCTCTTCGTGAGCTGTCCGGACGTCTGGAAGAGATGCCGGCAGAGGAAGGATTCCCGGCTTATCTGGCATCCAGACTTTCTGCATTCTATGAGCGTGCCGGTATGATGCAGACATTAAATGGAGCTGTAGGTTCTGTTACAATCATTGGAGCAGTATCTCCGCAGGGAGGAGACTTCTCCGAGCCGGTCACACAGAATACGAAGCGATTTATCCGTTGCTTTTGGGGACTGGATAAGTCTCTGGCATATGCAAGACATTACCCGGCGATCCACTGGCTGACCAGTTACAGCGAGTACTTACCGGATTTAAGTGCATGGTATGCTGATAATGTATCTCCAAAGTTTGTGGACTATCGGAACCGTCTGATGAATATTCTGAACCAGGAGAACAGTCTCATGGAGATTGTAAAACTGATCGGTAGTGATGTACTTCCGGATGATCAGAAGCTGACATTGGAGATTGCCCGCGTGATTCGCCTTGGATTCCTGCAGCAGAACGCATTTCACAAAGACGATACGTGTGTATCTCTAAAGAAGCAGTTCGGTATGATGGATATTATTCTGTATCTCTATAAGAAATGCAGAGAACTGGTGGCAAGAGGTATGCCGATGTCTGTTTTGAAGGCAGAGGGTATCTTTGAGAAAGTTATCGCTATCAAATACGATGTGCCAAATGGCGAGTTACAATTATTAGATATGTACAAAGTAGATATCGACCGTTTCTACGATACAGTGATTGAGAAAAATGCATAGAAGGAGGTCAAGATCATGGCAATAGAATATCTGGGACTAAGCAGCGTTGAAGGCCCTCTGGTTGTGCTGGAAGGAGTTCAGGACGCATTCTATGATGAAATCGTGGAATTTGTAGTCGATCATAAAACAAAGAAAATGGGACGTATTGTGGAACTGAATGAGGATAAAGCAATCATTCAGGTATTTGAAGGAACCGAGAATATGTCCCTGGACAATACACATACGAGATTGATGGGACGTCCGATGGAGGTTACTGTATCACCGGAAATGCTTGGAAGAACCTTTAACGGAATCGGACAGCCGATCGATGATATGGGACCACTCATTTCCGAGGATAAACGTGATGTCAACGGACTTCCGCTTAATCCGGTCAGACGTGAGTATCCAAGAAACTATATCCAGACAGGAATTTCAGCCATTGATGGTCTGACAACACTGATCCGTGGACAAAAGCTTCCAATTTTCTCAGGAAACGGACTTCCACATGACCAGTTAGCAGCGCAGATTGTAAAACAGGCCTCTCTGGGCGGTGATTCTGATGAAGATTTCGCAATTGTGTTTGGAGCTATGGGAGTTAAGCATGACGTGGCAGATTTCTTCCGCAAGACATTTGATGAGAACGGAGTATCCGACCATGTGTGTATGTTCCTGAACCTGGCAAATGACCCTGTCGTAGAGCGTCTGATCACACCAAAGGTAGCACTGACTGTGGCAGAATATCTGGCGTTTGAGTGTAACATGCATATTCTTGTAATCCTGACAGATATGACTTCATTTGCAGAGGCGCTTCGAGAAGTGTCTTCTTCAAGAGGAGAAATTCCGTCACGAAAAGGATATCCAGGTTATCTTTACAGTGAACTGGCAACAATTTATGAGCGTGCCGGAATTGTGGAAGGGGCAAATGGATCGGTGACACAGCTTCCGATCCTGACCATGCCGAATGACGACATCACGCACCCGATTCCTGACCTGACCGGATATATTACGGAAGGTCAGATCGTACTGGACCGCAATCTTTATGGACAGTCAGTTTATCCGCCAATTAATGTATTGCCGTCACTGTCACGTCTGATGAAAGACGGAATCGGAGAAGGCTATACGCGAGACGATCACCAGGCGCTGGCGAACCAGTTATTTGCTTCCTACGCAAAAGTAGGAGAGGCAAGAAACCTGGCCTCCGTTATCGGTGAAGATGAATTGTCACCACTGGATAAGAAATATCTGGAGTTCGGACGCGAATTCGAACAGCGTTATATTGGTCAAGGAACAACAGAGAACCGTACCATTCAAGAGACGCTGGATCTTGGCTGGGAACTGTTAGCACTGCTTCCAAGAGAAGAACTGGATCGAATCGATACAAAACTCATTGATTTCTATTATCCGAAGAAGAATGAAGCGTAAAAATGATTTAGAAGTGCAGGAATCTGGAAAATATGCCAGAATTCTTGCATTATAATTGCTATATTGCAAAAATGGGAAAGGAGGGAGTCTATGGATCCAAGAGAGTTTCCGACCAAGGGAAATCTGATGCTTGCCAAAAACTCGCTGGCACTTGCCAATCAGGGCTATGAACTGATGGACAAAAAACGAAATATACTTCTTAAAGAACTGATGGGACTTATCGATGAGGCAAAAGGCATCCAGGAAGAGATAGATTCCACATTTACCCAGGCATATGCGTGCCTGCAGCGCGCTAATATTGAGATGGGAATTAGCAGGGTACAGGAATTCGCATTCACTGTACCAATTGAAGATTCCATTCGTATACAGACCAGAAGTATTATGGGAACAGAGATTCCACATATCAAATATGATGAAAAGCAGAATGACCTGACCTACTCACTCGGAGATACAGGAGAATCGCTGGATATCGCCAGGGAGGCATTCCGAAAGGTAAAGAATCTGACCATCAAGTTGGCTGAAGTCGAGAACTCAGCATATCGTCTGGCAACGAACATCAAAAAGACACAGAAACGTGCCAATGCTCTGAAGAACATCACCATACCGATGTACACGAATCTGGTCTACAACATCAACAACGCGCTGGAAGAAAAAGAAAGAGAAGAATTCACAAGGTTAAAAGTAATAAAACGAAGACAATAATTTAATTGGGGACGTAGTAAAATGCCAAAATACTACGTCCCCATCAGCGATTAAGGGTGTCCCTAACTGTAATCAGGGGTGCCCTTTTCTTAAGGAATTCTTAGAATTTTTTAACAAAGAATTCATAGTCTGGGAAAGGGTTTCGATGTATAATAAATACCATAAAGGAAAAATTTTCATATTGTATGATAGATTCTAAGATTTGCCAGAAAACGACGGGCAGATATCTTGAAGCTTCAGATACACAGGAGGAATATTTATGGCATTGCGTAAAAAGCATGAGGTTCTGGAAGAACCGCAGGATTATGAGATAGAGCGCCGGGAGACACCGAGATATAATCCGGATCCCGAAGCGGGACTTTCGGCGGCTCAGGTGGAGCAGCACCGTGATGATGGTTGGCGCAATGTGTCAGTCGCACCACCGGCACAGACCACGAAAGAAATTATCCGGGAAAATGTCTGTACTTACTTTAACTTAATTTTTCTTGTATTGGCAATTTTGTTATGTCTTGTCGGTTCATTTCGTGATCTGACATTTCTTCCAGTCATTATTTTTAATACATTAATTGGTATCGTGCAGGAGATTCGTGCGAAAAATGTATTGGAAAAGCTGAACATGTTAAATGCACCGCATGCCAGTGTTGTGCGTGACGGGAAAAAGTCGTTAGTGGATTCAGAAGAACTGGTACTGGATGATATTGTAATATTCAAAGCGGGAAATCAGATTTGTGCCGATGCAATTGTAGTATCCGGCGAAGTGCGAGTCAATGAATCACTGTTGACTGGTGAATCTGATGAGATTACGAAAGCTCCGGGAGCGGAGCTTATGTCCGGAAGTTTTGTGGTAGCGGGAGAGTGCCATGCCCGTCTTGATAAAGTCGGAGTGGACTCTTACATTTCCAAGCTGACATTGGAAGCGAAGGCTATGAAGAAAGGCGAGCAGTCGGAAATGATCCGCTCACTGGATAAGTTGGTAAAATTTGTCGGTATTGCGTTGATTCCGATTGGTATTACGTTGTTTGTACAAGGATTTTTCTTTAATGATCAGAGCTTCCAAAACAGTATTGTTTCCATGGTGGCAGCAGTTCTTGGTATGATTCCGGAAGGATTATATCTGCTGGCAAGTGTGGCGTTGGCTGTCAGTTCTATGAGACTGGCTCATAAGAAAGTTCTGCTTCACGATATGAAGAGTATTGAGACGCTGGCTCGCGTTAATGTGCTTTGTGTGGATAAGACAGGAACGATCACTGAGAATTCTATGAGTGTCAAAGACATGATTCCGACAAAGGAATATGATGCAGAGAAGATGCCGGAGTTAAATGGTCTTCTGTCTGATTTTGTGGGAGCCATGAGCAGCGATAACAGCACCATGGAGGCGTTGAAGGATTATTTTAAAAAGAAGACGGAACAGTCTGCCTCTAAGGTTGTTCCATTTACTTCTGTGACAAAATACAGTGGAGTCATGTTCGGGGAGAAGTCTTATGTAATCGGAGCTCCGGAGTTCGTGCTCCGCGAGGATTATGATACTTACAAACCGGATATCAGCGAGTATGCAAGAAAAGGGTATCGTGTACTTGTATTTGGCTCTTATGATGCAGCATTAGATGGCGGAAAATTGACAGGAAAGGTTCTGCCGATGGCATATGTCCTTCTGGCAAATCCAATCCGTAAAGAAGCACCGGAGACATTTGCATACTTTGCAGAGCAGGGCGTGGAAGTCAAAGTTATTTCCGGTGACAATCCGCTGACTGTATCAGAGGTTGCAAAAGAAGCCGGTATTGTAAATGCAGAGGAATATGTTGATGCGACAACACTTCAGACAGATGAAGATATTGCAAATGCGATTGCAAAATATACGGTATTTGGACGTGTGACACCGGGGCAGAAGCGTCAGTTTGTTCAAGCATTGAAAGATCAGGGAAAGACTGTTGCCATGACCGGTGACGGAGTTAACGATGTGCTGGCACTTAAGGATGCGGATTGCAGCGTAGCTATGGCATCGGGAAGTGATGCGGCATGCCAGGCGGCGCAGGTTGTGTTGTTGGAGTCCAACTTTGCATGTATGCCGTCGGTTGTATTAGAAGGAAGGCGAGTGGTCAACAACATCCAGCGATCAGCCAGCCTGTTCCTGGTAAAGAACATTTTCTCATTCCTGTTGTCCCTGTTCTCGGTTGTATTTATGATGAGCTATCCATTACAGCCGTCACAGATTTCACTGATCAGCATGTTCACCATTGGAATTCCGGGATTCTTCCTGGCATTCCAGCCGAATAAAGATGTGATCAAAGGACATTTCCTGACAAATGTGGTGTTAAAAGCTCTGCCGGCCGGCCTGACTGACGTACTGGCGGTAGCTGCCATGGCAGTCTTTGGGCAGACATTTGGACTGGGAGAGACAGACATTTCCACAGCAGGAACGATGCTCCTTGCCATTGTAGGATTTATGATTCTGTTCAAAATCTGTGAGCCATTCAACTGGCTGCGTGGCTGTGTATGGGTAGGTTCAGTTATTGGACTTTTAGGCTGTTCCATTTTCCTGCCGAAGCTGTTCGCGATTACCGGAATGTCCACAAAATGCATTATGCTGTTCGTAGTATTTTCTATTGCGACAGAGCCATTGTTCCGGTATCTGACAAAGCTTGTCAGCGGAGTAAGAAAGCTGCATATGAAGATACATAAGAAGCCGGTGGAAGAGTTTTAAGAATATAGAAAAAAAGAAATATAAGAAATATAAAAATCCTGCAGATATGTATATGATATACAATATCTACAGGATTTTTTGTTGCCAAGCATACGACAAAAAGGTCCGGTGGACCTTTTTTAGTCGATTCTTTAATTACTTTACAATGTCCGGATTTTCGAATACGTCCAGCGCGGTAGCTGCCAATGCTTTTGTGGCGGTATGAAGTGTATGGCGTGCCATTTTTCCATGTACATATTTCAGAAATGTCTCGTGATGTGCAAATACTTTCGGTCTTGCACCGGTATCTAACTCGCAGTATACGGTCGGGCATACATGAGATACATTTCCAATGTCACTGGATCCACTTGCTTCTTCATCACTGTCTACGAAATCTGTAACCCCAAGATCATTTAAGTTCTTACGCATCAGGGCGCGAAGTCCATCATGATATACAAGGTCATCATAAGAATTCTCGAAGTTGAAGTATTCCAGTTTTGCACCAGTCATAAGTTCTGCGCCTTTTGCACAATTAATGACTTTCTGAGTCAGTTCCTCCAAGTAAGCGCGGTCTTTTGCACGAATGTAGAATTGGCATGCTGCGTAATCAGGAATAATATTACATGCAGCACCACCGGAAGTTATGATCCCTGCTACACGGGCGTCATTTCTTGTCTGCTGGCGCATTGCATTGATTCCTGCAAACATCAGGTTTACAGCGTCCAGAGCATTGACACCTTTTTCAGGATAAGCGGCTGCATGGGAGGCGGTACCCTGGAAGCGGAATTCAATAGAATCCATAGCCAGAGTCATAATATTCATGTTGTTTTCAGCGCCTAAGTGGAACTGAAGTGCAGCGTCGATATCATCATAACCGCCACGGTTGGCAATATCACATTTACCACCGGTTGTCTCTTCGGCAGGGGCACCGATGACAACAATCGTTCCGTTGATCTGATCTTTGAATTTTGCCAGAGTCAGGGCAGCACCGAGTGTGGAAGCGGCTATCCAGTTATGTCCGCACGCGTGGGCCACCTCGTCCTTGTTCGGACCATATCCCGGAAGCGCATCATACTCCGGAAGCACAGCAACTTTCGGACCCTCACCACAGTAAAGTTCTGCACGAAAAGCAGTATCAAGATTCAGATACGGACAAGTTACCGTAAATCCATGCTCTTTTAATTTCTCAACAAGATACTTGCAGGACTTAAATTCCTCACTGCCAAGCTCCGCATGATTAAACACAAACTCACTGATTTCTTCAATCTCAGCAGCAAGATTATCCTCTGCAAGATAAAGTTCTTCTTTATTCATTATACAGTCTCCTTAAAAAATATTTTATATCAGCTTCACATTTCTCTATCAAGACTTACAAAAGCCCTAAAAAGAAAGCTTTGCACAGCCATACTCACACTCATACTTCCGGTTTACCGCAATATAAAAGAGTGAAATAATCTTGAAACGGGTACTCTGACGCGGCCGGTACTTAGGCGGTGTTCTTTAGCGCCTTATGTACCGCTGCCAGCGGAAGGTAGCGAGAGCGTGCCTGGGAAAGATTATTTCACTCTATGCTATTAACGGTAACTAATATCCTATCACTACCGCAGCTCCGAGTAATACGATTGAAGCAGCGAAAATGATCAGGAACAGTGGTGTTACGAATCTATACCATTTGTTAATTGGCAGTCTCATGATTCCGCACATCATAAATACGCTTGTTGGCCAGAAAATGTTAGAGAATCCATCACCAAACTGGTAAGCCAGGACGCTGACCTGACGGCTGACACCAACCATTTCTCCGACTGGGGCAAGGATTGGCATTGTGATCAGAGCCTGTCCGGCACCACTTGGGATAAAGAAGTTGATAATGTTCTGAGCAAATAACATACCCATTGCACTTGCCATACCGCGGAAATGCTGGAGCATGGTAGCGAGCCAGTATACAACGGTATCAATGATCTGTGCATTTTCCATGATAACAGCGATGCTTCGGCTGATACCAACAAGAAGTGCACCATACATCATTTCCTTACTTGCTTCGATAAAAATATCTGCAATCTCACTTGGTGTAAATCTGGATACAAGTCCGGATACAATTGTCATAATAATGAACAGGGTTGCAATTTCGTCGATGTACCAGCCAAGTTTGATCGTTCCGTAAAGAAGCATACCAATTGTAAATACGAATAACAGACAGCTCAGTTTGTGAGTGGTTGTCATCTTGATCTCCATCATTTCCTCACGGGAAGCACATTCGAGCGTCTCAATCTTTTCTCCGTAAAGGTAAGATTTTGTCGGATCCTTTTGGATTCTACGTGCATAGCGCCATACATACCAGATACTGATGCCCATGAATACGACAAAGCAAAGAATACGGTAACCAAGACCGGAGAACATCTTCACGCCTGCAACTTCCTGGGCGATACCAATAGTAAATGGGTTGATGGTTGCAGCGGCAAATCCGACTGCGACACCGAGGTAAATGACACTGCCGCCGACGATGGCATCGTATCCGAGTGCCATGGCGATGGAGATAAACACAGGAATCAGTCCGTAAGTCTCTTCAAACATTCCCATGGTGGAACCGAGAAGTCCGAATAAAATCATACATACCGGAATGATCAGTTCGATACGGTTACCAACTTTACGAAGTACAGAACCAACCAGTGCGTCAAATGTACCATTTTTTAAAAGTACATATACAAATGCATATGCAAAGATGATAAAGAAAATAATCTGTGCACTGTCTTCAAATCCAATCTGGAAAGATTTGAACATATCAAAAATGCTGCAGCCGATTTTATCGACATGATGAAAACTGTCTGCGACAACAACAGAGTTACCGGAAGCGTCTTCGACACGGTCAAATGTACCGGCTGGAATAATGTTAGCCAAAATTGCAGTGATGACTGTCATTATGAAAATAATGACATACGCATGTGGCATTTTAAAGCGTTTTTTCTTTTCCATTGTAAATTAAAATCCTCCTCAATCATAAGTGCTAAAAAACAGTTTTCATTTTAGCACTATTCGAGGAGGGTTACAATGAATTTTTTTACACAAATATGAATTTTTTTGCAATTTCTTTACACTTTTGCCTGAGTATAATTTCTATAATGTCAGATACTCATCAGAAAGTGCATATTTAGTCTTGAGGAACATTATGATAATCCCACACAGCCTGTAAATATTCTGGTTTAGAAAGTAACAATTTTGTACCTTCTGCCATACATCTGGCTGCATAAAGCATACCTTTATGCCCAATACTCATGCCGGCCTGTTCTCTGGCTGCCCAGTGGTGAAGTGCGGTGCCGTGGCACATAGTAGCAGCGCTGATGGTGATGAGGGGAACGGTATGGCTGACCTGGGAGGCATCGGTTCCAATGGAAAGTGGAACTGGCGTGTCCTCCAGCGGATAAAGTCCTGCAAAATATTTTCCATTGTTCATAAGTCCGGCCTTTTCTGAAATGTCTTTTGCAAAATCCAGTTCTGCATCTGTATATTCAGGTGTTGGTATATGAGTCATAGCTTCATAGTAAACTTCCACTAGCGGACGGTTGACTTTCATTTCCATGCAGCTTCCAACTAATTCGATATCGACAGTTGTTCCGGTCATCATAGCTGCACCTTTTGCACATGCATCCACGCGTTTGCTTGCATCTTCCGTGCGGCTTCTTTTGGTAGAGCGGATAAAATAATTCGTCTTTGCAAAGTCAGGTACAACATTTGCCGGAATACCATTATCCATGTAAGCATAATGCATGCGGACGTCATCTGTTACATGTTCGCGGAGATAATTCACGCCAATATTCATAAGCTCGGCAGCATCTAAGGCGCTGCGACCGCTTTCCGGTGAGCGGGAGGCATGTGCGCTGACTCCGTGAAATGTATAGTTTTTAATGTCCTGCGCCTGCCAGATGTCATTGCTGACACGGTTGCGGTCGAATGGATGCCAGGTCACTGCGATGGACAGGTCATCGAACACATTCTGTTCGTCCATAATAATTTTTCCGGACATGATCTCTTCCGCCGGGCAGCCGTAAACACGAATTACAATCGGTTCACCAGAGGATTCATAATCTGCTTTCAATGCACAGGCAGCTGCGCAGACTGCTGTTCCAAGAAGATTGTGTCCGCATGCGTGTCCGATTTCCGGAAGAGCATCATATTCAGCGAGAAAACCAATGATTGGAACTTCGTTAGAAGATGAAACGTTTTTCCCGGCTGGCTGGATTTTAGTAATATCGATGTCAGAATTGGTCCAGGCCGCAGTAAATGCAGTCTCGATTCCAGCAGTATTCCATTCTATTTGAAATCCCTGTGTTTCCAGGTAATCTGCAAGACATTTTGAAGAGAGTTTTTCTTTGTAAGCTGTTTCCGGATGTTCGAAGATATAGCACGATTTCTGAATAAGTTCATCTCTGTGGTTGTCAAGCCAGTTGGAGATAGTAGGGTATGTTGCGGTTGATGTCATAAGATGCCTCCTGTCGTATTTTTATAGTGGGGGAGCTTTTATCCCAATATTTTTTACAGATAACAGAACTAGTTGGTTCTGAAGTCAATTTTATACATTTTTCGTAGGATGTCAATTCCGAAGGCGTTCTTGAACGTATAATTTTCGGGGGATACAAATGGTCAGTCTTGATAGAAGTGGCTATGTCGCATATAATGATATTAGAGTCAAAAAGGTTTGAAACAATAGATTTGTGAAATAAAATAGGAGGATATATGTCAGATAGAGAAGAAAAGACCGGAAAAAATGATAACGGAAAGAAAAACAAGGGTGGTAAAAGAAATAAAATAGTAGCAATAGAAATGATTATTCTTGTACTGCTGATCATGTCAGCAGTGGCAATTTTTATTCAGAGAGATAAAAGTGTAAAAGAGGCTGCGAAGATTCATAATCAGAAGGCGAAAAAGACAGAGCAGACACCCCAAACTGCGCAGAAAGAAAATGAGATAGAAGAAGAGACGGAGGGTACGGAAGAAGAGACTGGTGATAGAGACGCGTCAGTTCCTGACCGTAGTAATTTTGCAGTGCAACCGGGAGTTTCAGTCGGAACGACAGAACAGTCCGATGAGAAAATCGTGTATCTGACATTGGATGACGGACCATCAGATAATACACAGGCAGTTCTAGATATTCTGGATAAATATAATGCAAAGGCAACATTTTTTGTGACAGGTGAGATGCCGGAATACAAAGATATGATAAAGGCTGCGTATGACAAGGGACATACAATTGGAATGCATACATATTCACATGATTATGCTAAGGTTTATGCATCGGTTGATGCGTATTTTCAGGATCTGGATCAGATTGGGCAGATGGTACAGGAAGAGATTGGCTATGTACCATGTTTTATCCGTTTCCCGGGTGGATCATCAAATACTGTATCAAAGAAATATACAGCAGGAATCATGTCCACGCTTGTGCAGGAAGTACAAAACCGTGGATATCAGTATTATGACTGGAACGGAAGTTCCGGCGATGGGTCTGTGAGAACGACCGAAGAACTGGTGGCGCAGGCAACGAGCTTTGATTCTAACAACATCATTTTACTTTGTCATGATTCCCATGGAAAACAGACGACCGTAGAGGCATTGCCACAGATTATAGAACATTATCAGTCACTGGGATATACATTTAAAGCACTGGATCGTGATAGCTTCGTAGCGCATCATGGAGTGAATAACTAATTGAGACATAAATCAGTCATAAATTGTAAATAATCGTAAGTATCGTAAATATTGTAAATAAGATATTGTAAATAATCTGTGAGATAATCGGTGAATTGTAAATAATCGCACGAGTCAGGGGTTGGGTAATCACAACTTCTGTGCTATAATAAACGATATATGGCATCTGACACATTTCTTTGTATAATAGGAAGGTGCATTTCCTATGCATGGCGTCAGAAGACAGTATTTTTAAGACAGTAGAAGGAGTATTTGGTATGAATTTAATTGAAATTCGCGAATTATACAAGAACCAGGAAGCATACCTGGATAAAGAAATTACCGTTGGGGGATGGGTAAGAAGTATCCGAGACTCCAAAGCATTTGGCTTTATTGTCATCAATGATGGAACATTTTTTACACCACTTCAGGTCGTATATCATGATGATATGGAGAACTTTGAGGAGATTTCAAAACTCAATGTAGGAGCAGCTGTTGTTGTAACAGGTACACTGGTTGCAACACCACAGGCAAAACAGCCATTTGAGATTCAGGCGAAGACTGTAACAGTAGAAGGTGCTTCCGCGCCGGATTATCCGCTTCAGAAGAAGCGTCACAGCTTTGAGTACCTTCGTACTATTGCACATTTAAGACCGAGAACAAACACATTCCAGGCAGTATTCCGTGTTCGTTCCCTGACGGCATACGCACTTCACAAATTTTTCCAGGAGAGAGGATTCGTGTATGTACATACACCGATCATTACAGGAAGTGATTGTGAAGGAGCCGGAGAGATGTTCCGCGTAACAACGATGGACATGGAAAATGTACCGAAGACAGAAGATGGTGCAGTAGATTATACACAGGATTTCTTCGGAAAAGAGACAAGCCTTACCGTAAGCGGACAGTTAAATGCAGAGACATACGCACAGGCATTTGGAAATGTTTATACATTTGGACCTACATTCCGCGCAGAGAACTCCAACACAACAAGACATGCGGCAGAGTTCTGGATGTTAGAGCCTGAGATGGCATTTGCAGATCTGGAGGACGACATGGACCTTGCAGAAGACATGTTAAAATATGTCATCAATTATGTGATGGAAAACGCACCGGAAGAGATGAATTTCTTCAATTCATTTGTAGACAAAGGGCTGATCGATCGACTGACCAACGTTGCAACATCTGAATTTGCACGAATCACATACACAGATGCAATTGAGATTCTAAAGAAGCACAACGATAAATTCGAGTTCAAAGTATCATGGGGAATCGATCTTCAGACAGAGCACGAGCGCTATCTGACAGAGGAAGTATACAAACGCCCAGTATTTGTAACAGATTATCCGAAAGATATCAAAGCATTCTACATGAAACAGAACCCAGATGGAAAGACCGTGGCAGCAGTCGATTGCCTCGTACCAGGAATTGGTGAGATCATCGGAGGAAGCCAGAGAGAAGACGATTACGAGAAGCTTGCAACACGCATGGAAGAACTCGGAATGAAGACAGAAGATTACGGATTCTACATGGACCTTAGAAAATACGGATCCACAAGACATGCCGGATTCGGACTTGGATTCGAGAGATGCATCATGTATCTGACAGGAATGGGCAATATCCGTGACGTAGTACCATTCCCAAGAACAGTAAATAACTGCGAGTTATAACAGAAAAATAGCCCCTGAAATTGTAGAAAATGTTTGACACAATCAGAAAGGGACAGGTTAAAGTTCAATTGGGGACGGGGTTTTTTTGAAAAAACCCCGTCCCCAATTGAAAAAGAGGAGAATTGTATGAATATTTTAGTAGTGGATGATGAGAAAGAGATTGCTGATGTTATCGAGTTATACTTGAAGAATGATCAGTATAATGTGCTGAAATTTTATACGGGTCAGGAAGCGCTTGATTGTATTGCCAGTACGAAGATTGATCTTGCGATTCTGGATATCATGCTTCCGGATGTGGACGGATTCCAGATTTTGAAGCAGATTCGTGAGAAATATACATTTCCTGTGATCATGTTGACAGCGAAGACGGAGTATATGGATAAGATCACGGGTCTGACACTTGGTGCTGATGATTATATTCCAAAGCCTTTCAATCCATTGGAGCTGGTTGCCAGGGTGAAAGCACAGATTCGACGCTATACGCAGTACAATGAGGGTACGAAGGACGAGGGGGATGTGATTGATTTTGGCGGTCTGTTCCTGAACCGGCAGTCTCATGAGTGTACTTACAATGAAGTGCCGCTGACACTGACACCGATTGAGTTTGATATTCTGTGGCTGCTCTGTGAGAACCGAGGCAAGGTTATTAGTTCTGAGGAGTTATTCCACAAGGTTTGGAAGGAAGAATGCTATAAGAACAGCAACAATACGGTCATGGTTCATATCCGGCATCTGCGGGAAAAAATGAATGGACCTACCGGAAAATCTGATTTCATTAAGACTGTATGGGGAGTTGGATATAAGGTTGAAGAATAATTATCGTAAATTAAAATTCAGTATTCTCTTGCAGACGGTGCTTGTTACGGCACTGACAGTTCTGGTGGGTGGATTTTTGCTGAATTATGTGATCGATGGAATTTATAATGACAGTTTCGCCAGGAATTTTGTAAAAATAATGACGAAACTGCAAGTGAGTGAACCGACTGCACGGAGCCTGTATTGGAAATTGATAGGAGATAACAAGACATTTTTCATGGTTGTAGGCTTTTTGCTTTTGTTTGCTCTTTTTTTCTATGTGGCACTTTCGAAAATGACAAAGTATCTGGACCAGGTGGGAGAGGGAATTGAAAATATTCTGTCGGAATCTACGGAACCGATTCACCTGATCACAGAATTGAAACCGATTGAGATTCGATTAAATGAGATTAAAGCTACCCTGAAACGGCAGGAGCTGGAGTCAGTGGAAGGCGAGAAACGAAAAAATGATCTGGTGTTGTTTCTGGCGCATGATTTAAAGACACCATTGACTTCTATTGTGGCTTACTTAAGTATGTTGGACGGATATCCAAAGATGCCGGAGGAGGAGCGAAAGAAATATATTCATATTGCTCTGGAGAAATCCAATCGTCTCGGTGAATTAATTAATGAGTTTTTTGACATTACAAGGTACAATTTGCAGAATATCGAGCTGGAGTCGGTGAAGATCAACTTGACCATGATGCTGGAGCAGATTGCAGACGAACTTTATGGCGTACTTCAGGAAAAAAAGCTTACTTGTGATGTGGATGTGGAAGAGAATCTGGAAGTTTACGGCGATCCGGACAAGCTTGCCCGTGTCTTTGATAATATTTTGAGAAATGCCATTGCATATTGTTATGAGAATACCAAAATTGAGATTCAGGCCAGAATGAAAAATAATAAAATCGAGATTACATTTACAAACAGCGGAGACCGGATTCCGGGAGATATGCTGCAGACGATTTTTGAAAAATTTTACCGGGTAGATAATTCCAGGTCGACCGGAACCGGAGGAGCAGGACTTGGTCTTGCGATTGCAAAAGAGATTGTGGAACTACATGATGGACAGATCATGGCGAAAAGTGACGATTTACATACGCAATTTATTGTGACACTGCCGTCGGAAAATGAACTGGAAGAAAATGAAGAGGGAAGTAAAAATGAGATTCATACACATCGCAGACATACATTTGGGGGCAGACCCGTACATTGGAAGCTCCCGAAAGGAAAAGCGGGAAAAGGAGATATGGACCAGTCTTGAACGAGTACTCGAAGTCTGTGAAAGTAAGCATGTGGAAATGCTTCTGATTGCAGGCGACTTGTTTCACAGGCAGCCGCTCAGACGGGAACTAAAAGAACTGGATTATCTTTTTTCAAAACTGACCATGACTGAGGTGGTTATCATTGCAGGAAACCATGATTATCTGAAGAGAGATTCTTATTATCGGACGTTTCAGTGGTCAAAAAATGTGCATATGATTCTGGACAGGGAGATTCAATGCGTGGAATTTCCAGCATACAGTCTGGCAATCTATGGCATGAGCTATGATACGAAACAGATTACAGAGGAATGCTATTGTGATGCATTTGCACAGCGGCGACAGCCATATGAGATTTTGCTTGCGCACGGAGGAGATGACAGCCATATTCCGATAAAGAAAGAAAATCTGCTGGGGCTTGGTTATGATTATATTGCAATGGGGCACATCCATAAACCGCAGATTATCTGTCCGGATAAAATTGCTTACGCTGGAGCGTTGGAGCCAATCGATAAAAACGATACTGGAGCGCACGGATACATTTACGGAGAGATCACGACCAAGGGATGCAGGATAAGATTCGTACCATTTGCAATGAGATCTTACATACATCAGACGATCGAAGTAAATCCGTCTATGACAGAGCATGAACTAAAAGAGACAGTTGCGAAAGTTATAGATGAAAAAGGAAAGGAAAATATTTACAAGATTATTCTGGACGGAATGCGTGACCCGGAAATTTCCTACAACGTGGACACGCTGGATCCATATGGAAATGTGATCGAGATTACAGATCAGACACGACCGGCGTATCAGTTCGATAAGTTGAAAGAAGCAAATAAGGGAAATATTCTTGGGGCATTTGTGGCAGAGCTGGAACAGTATCCTGAGAATAGTCTGGAACATCAGGTGCTTTGTGAGGGAGTGCGGGCATTGATGGAGACAAGAAGAGGCTAATATGAAAATCAAAGAGTTGAGACTTAAGAACTTTGGAAAGTTTACAAATAAAGAAATTCATTTCTCAGATGGAATGAATGTGATATATGGAGAAAATGAGTCTGGAAAGTCTACCCTTTATACGTTTATCAGAGCTATGCTTTTTGGGTTGGAACGAGGGCGTGGAAGAGCTGCGGCGCAGGATGCATTTTCCAGATATGAACCGTGGGAAAATCCGAATTATTATTGTGGGGAAATGAAATTTGAATCAGGAGATAAGGAATTTCTTCTGTCCAGAAATTTTGACCGGTATGGGAAAAATGAGACGCTTGTCTGTCTGGAAGATGCAGAAGAATTGTCTGTGAAAGATGGAGATCTTCAGATGCTCATGGGTGATTTGAGTCCACAAATTTATGATGATACGATGGCTATGGCACAGATGAGGGTAAAGCCTGGAATGACGCTCTCCGAGGAATTGAAAAATTATGCATCTAATTATTATGCGACCGGAGATGGGGAACTTGATCTGGCGGCAGCTATAGATTATTTGAAAGAGCAGAAAAAAGAAAGTTTGCATGAGATGCAAAAGCAAATGGAAAAACGCCAGGATAAAAGAGAACACATTTCTCAGGAAATGTCTTATGTGTGGCGTGATATTCATAAACTGGAAGAAGAACAGGCACATTTGGAAGAAGAGATTGAGTTTAGAAAAGTGCGGGAGCGAGAATCCAGGCTGTTGCTTAAGCAGGATGAAGAAGAACCCAAACACATGATAGATGAGATACGGCCATCTAAATGGAGAGTACATCCATTGGAAATATTGGTAGCGGTACTGGCAGTGGTTCTGTGTGCGTGGCTTTTGAAACGTCCGTGGAATTATCTGGTCGCAATTATTTTAGTATTGCTTTCCAGCATCTATGTGTGGAACCGGATGAAGATCAGTAAAAAAGTTGAGAAGACAGAGCCGGAAAAAATTTTGGAGGAGATTACACCTCAAGAGGAGAAGATTCCTACAGACCGTCTGAAATGGGAACTGGAGAGAAATGCGTTGGAGCTTGGGGATAAGCGGGTACGTTATTCCAATCTAAAGGAAGACCTGGAAGAGTTAGACGGGATTAGTGATGAGGAGAGAATTCTGAATGCCCAGGCGGAGGCAAGACAGCTTGCGATTGATAAAATTCAGGAACTTTCTGGAGAGATGCAGAAGAAGCTTCGAGGAAAATTAAATGACCGGGTTTCAGAGATTATGGAATTTATTACAGAAGGGAAATATACCCGATTAAATGTAGAAGAAGGATTAAATATCAGCTTACTGAGTGAAGGGCGCAAGGTAGATATTGCAAGAGTCAGCCAGGGGACAGCAGAGCAAGTATATTTTGCACTTCGAATGGCAGCATCAGAAGTACTGTTAGAAGAAGAACTTCCGGTGATTCTGGATGATACATTTGTAAGTTATGACGAGGAACGGCTGGAAAGTGTGCTGGAATGGCTTGCGAAAAGTGGAAAACAGGTATTATTGTTCACCTGTCAGAAAAGAGAGATGAAGATACTTTCCGAAATGGGAGTTAAAAATTGTAATTATATAAAATTACAGTAGACAAAAAGCAGATGAATGAATGTAACTACATTCATTTATCTGCTTTTTATATCAGACGCAGCTGTTATAACTGACCGTGAGCTTTCTTGTATTCCTCAACGCATACCTGAATTCTCTCACTAGGATCCAGAATATCACTGATAGATCCGTCGTGGTTCAGAGTATCAATCATAAGAGCAACATATTTACTCATATCACAGTTGATATAATAAGGTCTGGAAAGAAGTTCCGGTGTCTGGTAAATCAGATTCGTTGTTAAGACTCCATCAATCAGACCACTTTCATAGGCTTCATCGAACTTATCCAGTCCATTTGTAAAGAGTCCAAATGTAGCAGCGGCAAAAATACGTTTTGCATTGCGGCTCTTTAACTGTTTTGCAACATCCAGGATGCTGTCTCCGGAAGAAATCATGTCATCCAGAATAATAACATCTTTTCCTTCTACAGAAGAACCAAGGAACTCATGAGCAACGATTGGGTTGCGTCCATTTACCACACGTGTGTAATCACGTCTCTTATAGAACATACCCATATCCAGGTTTAGAACGTTTGCCAGATATACAGCACGCTCTGTAGCACCCTCATCTGGGCTGATCGCCATCATGTGGTCACTGTCGATGATCAAGTCATCGTAGCGATCTAATAATCCTTTTACAAACTGATAAGTTGGACGCACTGTCTCGAATCCGGAAAGCGGGATTGCGTTCTGTACACGAGGGTCGTGTGCATCAAATGTAATAATATTATCAACGCCCATGTGTGTCAGCTCCTGAAGTGCGAGTGCGCAGTCCAGAGACTCACGAGAGCTTCTCTTATGTTGACGGCTTTCATAGAGGAATGGCATGATAACGTTGATACGTTTTGCTTTACCACCGACAGCAGCGATAATTCTCTTTAAGTTCTGATAATGATCATCTGGTGACATATGATTTGTGTTTCCACTCATAGAATATGTCAGGCTGTAGTTGCAGACATCGACCAAAATGTAAAGATCCATACCACGGACAGACTCATCAATCACACCTTTGGCTTCCCCGGAACCAAAACGTGGTACATGAGCATTTACGAGATAAGAATCTCTCTGATATCCACTGAATACTACATCATCCATGAATTTGTGTCCATCTTCATGGCGCCATGTAGTGATGAAATGATCGACTTCCTTTCCCATCGCCTGGCAGCCATCAATTGCGATGATTCCAAGTGTTCCTGCAGGGATGTTGTCAAGATTACGTTCGTTACGGCGTAACATCTTTTGTACCTCCTAGGTTTAATAATTTTTTTTGAATTCTGATATCGTCACCGGTCAGACGGAGCATAGAATAGCTGCTGCTGATACGTGAAAAAATTCGTTCAGAATAAATTGCTTTTATATCTTCGAGCGACAGGTTCGTAGATATGATTGTCGCTTCCTTTCGTAAGATTCGCTCATTAAGTATAACAAATAATTGTGAAACCGTAAAGCTATTCGCGAGCTCTGTGCCAAGATCATCAATAATTAGCAAGTCACAGCTGCAAATATGGGAGAGCGCATCTTCATCGATCTCATCTCTTTTACCAAAAGTATTCTTAGCAAGAAAATCAAAAAGCCCTGCTGCAGAAAAATAAATAACTGAATAAGAGTGATCCATTAATTCCTTTGCAATACAGTGAGTGAGAAATGTCTTTCCAACACCAGTATCTCCATATAAAAGAATATTATGAAATTCACTGGAAAATGTATCAATAAAATGATGACAGACACGAAGTGCGGTTTCAATGGCGTCTCTTGCCGATCTTCCGGTCAGCGGATCAATATGGCTTTTGGAATAGTAGTCCAGAGAAAATGTGTGAAAATTTTCCTGCTCTAAAATTCCTTTCAAGTTCGAGTCGTTATATAGAAGCTCGATAATTGCCTTTTTCATACAGTGGCACTTGTGTGTTCCAATATATCCGGTATCCTGACAGTCTGGACAGTGATAATGCTTTTCAAGATAATCAGATGGAAATCCGTGAGACGTAAGAAGCTTCTGCTTTTCGCCAGTTAATGTCAGGAGCTTTTCATGAAATGAAGAAAGAGCATCTTCGTCTCCTTCCAGCAGTCGCTTTGCTTTTTCAACACTCAGAGAAGAAATCGTGTCATCAATTGTGCGAAGCTTTGGAATCTTCGCATAAACTTCATCAAAACGAAGACGAAGTTCATGCTCGTTATCCAGTTGTAATTGCTCATAATCGCGCATCAATTGATCGTACTGGGAATTTGATAATGCCATGGACGAAAATGCTCCTTATTATATAGTTTATTGCTGTAACAGCTTGCGCTCAAGATCGCTCATATCATAAGAACGATTCTCGAAGTTGTTGAACTTTGTTGGTGCCGGTGTGATTTTAGCGGCACTTTTTCTTTGAAGTTCTTTTTCACGGCGTTCTTTTTCACGGGCTTCTTTTTCGCGGATAAATCCGGCATCCAGGGTTTCGATATCCTGAATGTTCTTAACACTTTGCTCCAGCCATTTTTTCAGAATAGATTCAGTATAGTCAAAGCTTGGCTGATGAATTGCATTCATAGTTCTGGCGCATGCGTTCAGGATCAGATCCAGAGAGAACCCATATTCGGAAGTCCAGCGCTTGATGTATTCCATCTCAGACGGTGCAGGAGCGCGTCCTTTAATGCCGAAAGCTCCGAGAATAGAATAGCAGTTCTTATTGTATGCCATAGAGCTTGCTTTTGCTTCAGAAACCGTCTTAATGTGGCGTTCACACCAGGAAAGAGCAACCTTCTGAATATAGTGCATGCTTGTATGACCGTTCTCTACACAGTACTCGATCAGGTATTCGATAAGATCTGCAGACATATGTAAAGTCTCGTAAAAATATGTAATAGATTCTACGTCAGAATGGGACAGCGTCTTGCCAAGGTACTGCTCTGCAACAAAAAGAAGTTCTTTGAACTCTTTACGAGAGCGGTACTGCTCAATACTGGATACATCTGTAGTTGTCGGTGCCGGCTGAATAGAAGGAGCAGCCGGTTCCGGTGCAGATGGTTCTTCTGTCATACGCGGCTGTGCCGGAATCGCCGGAGTCTCTCCGTCTACAGGCATGTCATAATCCAGTAACCCTTTCTTTTTCCAGTAGTTCAATGCACGGATCACATCTTTTTCTGTAATATCTAATAAATCTGCAATCTTTGAAATTGTCAGAGTTCCTGAAGGCTCATTCAGATGGCGCAAAAGAATAAGGTATACCTTCACGTATTCCCCGTTCGCCTCTGCCATATAATGATCGATAAATTCGTTCTCCAGTACAGTTGTATCACTCTGCACGTGGTTTGTAAGTGTTAATTTTCTCATGCCTTTTCAGGTCCTCCTCAAGTATCATTCGCTTCATTGCACAGCTATTATAGCATCGGAAGTACCATTAAAAAAGAAATTTTTGACGCAAAAATCGGGTTTTTTGTGGATAAAAATCTGTGGAAAATGTGGATAACTATCTTCCAAGAAGCGTTTCCCCAATGTTTACAACGTCTCCGGCTCCCATAGTTATCAACACATCCCCTTTTTGACAATGTGTCAGACAGAAATTTTCTATCTCTTCAAAGCTTGGGAAGTAGTATGCATCGCATCCTTTTGCCTTCAATTCATCTGCAATCTGCTTAGAAGACACTCCGAGAGTATCCGTTTCTCTTGCTGCATAAATATCAGCCATGATCACATGATCTGTATGTGAAAGTGCCTCAACGAATTCCGGGAAGAGAGCTTTTGTACGTGTATAAGTATGAGGCTGGAAAATGCACCAGATCTCACGATGCGGATAATGGGTCGCAGCAGTCAGTGTTGCAGCAATCTCTGTCGGATGATGTGCATAGTCATCAATGATCGTCACACCATTAGTCTCGCCTTTGTATTCAAAACGACGGTCTGTACCGTGAAATTCTTTCAGTCCCTTTTTGGCAACGGAGACATTTACATCCAGAAGATCTGCAACAGCAAGTGCGGCAAGTGCGTTGGATACATTATGGTCTCCACTTACAGATAAGGAAATACGATCTACAAATTCACCATTCTTTACCAGGTCAAAGGATGCTTCGCCGAGTTCGTCATGAGTTACATTTGCAGCATGATAAGTTGCGGAAGGATTCGTTCCGTAAGTTACGAGTTTGCAGTCAAGATCTCCTGTAATCTCATCCAGACGATCAATGTCACCATTGATAACAAGTGTTCCGTCTTTTGGAAGCAGCTTTGCAAATCTGTGGAAAGAGTTGCGGATATCCTCCAGATCCTTGAAGAAGTCCAGATGATCTTCGTCAATATTCAGAATCACACTGATCTTAGGAAAGAAGCTAAGGAAACTGTTTGTATATTCGCATGCTTCCGTAACAAAAATCTCGGAATTACCGACACGGATATTTCCACCGATTGCTTTTAAGATTCCGCCAACAGAAATAGTCGGATCCATCTCTCCGGCCAAAAGAATGTGTGAAATCATAGAAGTTGTTGTTGTTTTTCCGTGAGTTCCGGAAACTGCGATTGGAATATCGTAGTTTGTCATAAGCTGTCCGAGAAGTTCAGCACGTGTCAGCATCGGGAGTCCTTTTTGAACTGCAGCCTGATATTCTTCATTGTCTTTATGAATTGCAGCCGTATATACAACTACATCGATACCATCTATAATATTAGAAGCTTTCTGTCCATAGAAAATCTGTGCGCCGGCTTTTTCAAGATGATCTGTCAGAGCAGATTCTTTGTTGTCAGATCCGGAAACAGTAAAGTTCTCTTCTAAAAGTACCTCGGCAAGTCCGCTCATGCTGATACCGCCGATTCCGATAAAATGTACGTGTACTGGCTGGTCAAAATTAATTTTATACATAATTAAGATTCCTTCCTCATATATATAATAATATAGGCAAATTGTGTTGGGAAAAATCCCGTTTGTAGTATCGTTGGATTGCTCTGTGCGGCACACTTTCACAATCCAAATAATAATTCTTTCTAACTTATTATTATATACATATATGAGAA
Organism: Dorea formicigenerans; assembly: GCF_025150245.1. Lineage (NCBI taxonomy): Bacteria > Bacillati > Bacillota > Clostridia > Lachnospirales > Lachnospiraceae > Dorea > Dorea formicigenerans. Next base: position 2,952,454 of record NZ_CP102279.1, on the reverse strand, counting down.
AAAATCCAACCCGCAATTTTTTGTAATATTTTCATAAAAAGCGGAGAAATTATTCAAATGTTTTGTAAAATATGTTCACGAAATGGAACATATATGGTATAATATTTATCACAGACTACTGAGAAGGGGTGAAGACATGAGGAAAAAGGAAATGATAGCAATGCTCCTGGCAGGAGGACAAGGCAGCAGACTTGGTGTTCTGACATCAAAAGTTGCGAAACCAGCTGTTGCATTTGGTGGAAAATACAGAATCATTGATTTTCCGCTAAGTAACTGTATTAATTCAGGAATTGATACTGTAGGTGTATTGACACAGTATCAGCCATTACGTTTGAATTCACATATCGGGATAGGTATCCCATGGGATTTGGATCGAAGCATCGGTGGTGTTTCGATTCTTCCGCCATATGAGAAGAGTACAAGCAGTGAGTGGTATACAGGTACAGCGAATGCCATTTATCAGAATCTGGAATACATGGAATCGTTCCATCCAGATTATGTATTAATTTTATCTGGAGATCACATTTATAAGATGGATTACCAGGTGATGCTTGATTATCATAAGGAGAACAATGCAGATGTTACAATCGCGGCTATGCCGGTTCCGATAGAAGAGGCAAGCCGTTTTGGAATTGTAATCACCGATGATAGCGGTAAGATTACAGAATTTCAAGAGAAACCGCCACAGCCGAAGAGTAATCTGGCATCAATGGGAATCTACATATTTAGCTGGAAAGCATTAAAAGAAGCTCTTGTAGCATTGAAGGACGAGCCTGGATGTGACTTTGGAAAGCATATCATTCCGTATTGTCATGAGAAGGGTGAGCGCCTGTTTGCTTATGAATACAATGGATACTGGAAAGATGTTGGAACACTGGGATCTTACTGGCAGGCTAATATGGAGCTGATCGATATTATACCGGAATTTAACCTTTATGAAGAATTTTGGAAGATTTACACTAACAATGCTATACTTCCGCCTCAGTACATTGCAGAGAATGCTGTGATAGACCGAAGCATTATCGGCAATGGCTGCGAGATTTATGGAGAGGTACATAATTGTGTTATCAGTGCCGGAGTCACAATTGAAGAAGGTGCGGTAGTGAGAGATTCAATCATCATGAGCGATTGTATGATTGGAAAAGGCTGTGTGATCGATAAATCTATCATAGCTGAGAATACGAAGATTGGCGAAGGCGCGATCCTTGGAATCGGCAGTGAAGAACCAAATAAATTAAAACCGGCAGTCTACTCATTTGGACTTGTAACGATCGGAGAGAATTCTGTAATCCCGGATCACGTACAGATTGGTAAGAACACCGCAATCAGTGGAATTACGAACAAAGAAGATTATCCGGACGGAGTACTTGGAAGTGGAGAAACATTAATAAAGGCGGGTGAGATAGCATGAGAGCAGTAGGAATTATTTTAGCAGGCGGTAACAATAACAGGATGAAAGAGCTGACTCACAAAAGAGCAGTAGCAGCAATGCCAATTGCAGGAAGCTATCGATCCATTGATTTTGCACTTAGTAATATGACGAATTCTCATATTCAGAAAGTTGCGGTGTTGACGCAATATAATGCCCGTTCCTTAAATGAACATTTGAATTCTTCAAAATGGTGGAATTTCGGAAGAAAGCAGGGTGGACTGTACGTATTTACACCGACCATTACAAATGATAATGGATACTGGTATCGCGGAACGGCCGATGCCATTTACCAGAATATGGATTTCCTGAAAAAGAGTCATGAACCGTATGTTGTTATAGCATCCGGAGATGCGGTATATAAGATGGATTACAGTAAAGTTCTTCAGTATCATATTGACAAAAAGGCTGACGTTACGGTAGTATGCAAAGAGATGGATCCATCAGATGATGTGAGCCGATTCGGAACAATCCGAATGGATGACGATATGCGTATAACAGAGTTTGAAGAGAAACCGATGGTGACAAAATCAAACATGATTTCAACAGGAATCTATGTGATCAGAAGAAGATTACTGATTGATCTGATTGAGCATGCAGCGGAAGAAGAAAGGTTTGACTTCGTCAATGATGTTCTGATCCGTTATAAGAATCTGAAGAAGATCTATGGTTACAAGATTGATCATTACTGGAGCAATATTGCAACTGTAGATGCTTATTATAAGACTAATATGGACTTCTTGAAGCCGGAAGTAAGAAATTATTTCTTCAAGCAAGATCCGGAAATTTATTCAAAAGTCAGCGACCTGCCTCCTGCAAAATATAACCCAGGCGCGTCTGTCAAGAACAGTCTGGTAGGAAGCGGAAGCATTATCAACGGAACTGTGGAGAATTCCGTAATATTTAAGCAGGTATTTGTGGGAAATAACTGTGTGATCAAAAATTCAATTATTTTAAATGATGTGTATCTTGGGGATAATACTTACATTGAAAACTGCATCGTGGAAAGCCGTGATACAATCAGAGCCAACACACGTCACGTTGGAACAAACGGGATAAAAGTGGTTGTCGAAAAGAACGAGAGGTACGCACTGTAAGATCAGTGCGCCTAGATAGAAAGGGGCAATAACATGCAGATAACAGATGTAAGAGTAAGAAAAGTAGCGAAGGAAGGAAAATTGAAAGCAGTAGTATCAATCACGATGGATGAAGAATTCGTTGTACATGATATTAAAGTTATTGAAGGGGAAAAAGGACTTTTTATTGCTATGCCAAGTAAAAAGGCAGTAGATGGAGAATACAGAGATATTGCTCATCCAATCAATTCCGGAACTCGCGAAAAGATTCAAAGCATCATCCTCGAGAATTACGAAAAAGTATTAGAAGAGGCACCTGAGGAAGCCGTTATCTAGTTTGTGTGAATAGAGGACATACGAACAGAAGCTTAAGGAAAATTGAAAAAAGAAAATGAAACGAAGAAGCGGGATATGTAATTGGAGGCATATCCCGCTTCTTTGTTTCAGCTATTTAAAAATATTCTTGTGCGAAAATCCGCGTAGATTTGATTTAAATCACGAAACAGTTTTCGAGTTCAGTTCTTTTAAAATCTTATCAGCATTGTAATCAGGTGCCTGACAGAGGGCAATGTCATAGATCTGCTGAATGATATCCAGTGGTTCTTCGAGAATTTCAGAAATCTGAGCAGCAGAGCATTGTTTTTCTATCTTTTTGATAACCAGTTTGATTAAATGAAGTTGTTCGCCTTCGATTCGACCGGTACGTTCGCCTTCGATTCGACCGGCACGTTCGCCTTCGATTCGTCCCTCAAGCCGTCCTTCTTCGCGACTGACTCGCCTCGTCTCTTGAACATCGTAAGCCTGAAAATTATCAAACATCATACTGAATTTCCTCCTTGTGATTTGGTCTGTAACCTCATAAACTTCTTCATCAGGTATATTCAGTTTATGAAGAAGAACTAGATCCTGTTTGGAATATTTGTTTAGCGGAACGACCAGGTAATGAAAACTTGGTATGTAATCTCCGAAGACATCACTCAAAAAGACACGATGGAATTCTGTACCCCATTTGAAGTTGGTGTGTTGTTTGTTTCCATAGGTCTCCTCTCTGGACGAATCTGATATGGAAACTATCTGAATACATTTTAACATTTTGAGTATAAAAAAACAATGTATAAAGATTATATGATGAGAAAATGTAATTAAATTCAGAAGTACCGTATCATTTGTCCGGTGAAAGTGTAGCTGTATTAGTGCCGGGAATCACTGAAAGCTGCGGTGAACGAGTAACTTCATCAAAAATCTGAGTAATCTTTGCTGAAAAAGCAAATGAAATTCAGAAATGAAATCTTGGCTAAGGATTTCTGTGGGCATTGAAACATAATGAAAATATCTTGCCCGAAATTTGATGTAGACGTAGTGTAACATAGTGCTGTAATAAAACGCAATAGAAAAATAAAAATATTTCTAATATAGTCTCCACATACTTGGAAAAAATAAAACTATATCAGAGGTGGCAGCTATCTCACATCTGATATAGTCTGATATATTATACATAATGATCAAGTGAAAATGTCATTGCTTTCTTTGTGACAGGGTGCCTGAACTCCAACTGATATGCACAAAGACACAGTGGTGTGCGCCTCGCGGTCAGCTTCGGTGAGTCGGGGTTATACTTCGTGTCACCGATGATCGGGCAGCCCATACCGGAAAGCTGCACACGAATTTGATGATGGCGTCCAGTATCTAACTTGATTTTTAGCTGGCTGGTCGCGACAGGAATTGAGGAAGCAATATCAGCAAAAAATGTAGTATCAACTAAATCATAATGAAGCTTTGCTAATTTGGCATCTGCAGTACCTTTCTGACAGATTCTGGAAGTATTTGTTCTGGCATCTTTTACAAGGAAGTTTTCTAAATCAGCAGATGTTGGTTCTGGTGTTCCCGCAACTAATGCATAGTAATGCTTACCGAAGCCGGAAGTTGTAAGCTGCCGGTTCAGATCCTTTGCGGCAGCAGGCGTCTTGGCGAAGACGAGAATTCCACTTACCGGCTGATCCAGTCTGTGAATGACGGCAAGGTACGGCTCACCGGATTTACCAGAAGTCATGCTGATATGATTTTTTAAAAGGCTCACCATGTCAGGGGAGCCGATGCGTTTGCTTTGGGTTGCAACTCCGGCCGGTTTGACACAGACCAGAATCTGTGTATCTTCGTATAAAATGTTGATGTTATTTATCATGTCATATTCCTTTGTAATTTCATAAAAAATAGTTCTTAGATCAAAAAATATAAGCATAGGTCAAGATTCGGATAGAGTCCTGACCTATGCTTATATTGAAATAAAAACGCAAGGTTGTCAAGAACATAAATAAAATGGTAGATAATTGCTATAAATAATGTTTTATTTAAAAAGTTTTCGAGTATGAGTGCTAAAAATAAAGATACCGTGTGAACAGGAAAAACATAGAAGTTCACACGGTAATTTTTATTCCCAATTCGATGGCTGTACTGGGTATTTTGCACATTTTCTTGCTGCACTCATATAAGCATCAATGTTTTCCAGTGATGTCTGAACCGGAATATCACATCCAGGAGCAATCGTGAATCCACGTGGGTTGTCCCAGCATTTGCGGAAGCAGTCGATGACAGCCTGTTCGATAGATTCCGGAGTGCCTCGCAGAATTTCAATTGGTGAGACATTTCCCATGATGGAAAGTTTATCGCCAACAAGATCTTTGGCAACAGCAATATCTACGGCACTATCGATACTGACTCCACGGATACCCATCTCAGGGAAGGTCTCCAGAAGTTTTGTTGTATCTCCGCAAATGTGGAAACCAGAGCCGCGGCTGCCCCATTCTTTCCATTTGTCCATAACTTTTACATAATAAGGAATGACAAATTCACGGAACTGTTTTGGTGACAGAAGGGAAGCTGTTGGCTCAGCAAGTCCGATCCCAATCTGATTCTCCACGAATTTACGTCCAACTTCAATCGTAATGTCCGCAGCGAAGTCCAGAAGTTTATGAAGTCCTTCTTTATCTTTTCGCATAGATTTTAGGATTATTTCAACACCGGCAAGGTTGGCAGCAGTTGTAAATGGTCCCATTAGACCGACTCCTGTGAAAATCTCATCGTTTAATGCGTCTTGAATAATTTGGACAGCCTCAAATGCAGTCTGGGCGTTCGGGTCATTTTCAAAGCGAATTTTTTCCAGGTCTAATTGATCAATCTCAGAAAAATCTTTTAAAATATTTTCCTTAATCATAGGAATTCCGAGTGGATCGTATGTAGATTCTGCACCGAAAGCAACCGGGATTCCGTCAATACGGTAGTTGACACTTAAGCCATCTTGCCCGAAACGTTTGTAGCTTTCGATAAGCCAGTGAGCGCGTGATTTTGCCTCTACGAAAGCATCTTGATAAGATGCCCCGAAGTTCATTCCAATATATGGTGAAAATAACTTGATCGGCATACGGTCTACTGGTTTTCCTGCAAACAGGGCAAATGCCCGTTCTTTAGGGGTCATTTGATCATCTTTGTGCATAAGGCTTACCTCTCTTTTTATTGATATTTTTATTATACGACCGAATGGAGGCAGGGACAAGGAAAGTGGATGAAAATGATATTGAAATATATAATGATACACAAAATATATAGAGTATTTAAATACTAGTGTTAGCGCAAGGTGTGGTATAAAGTGCGGGGAGACAGAAAGAAGAGTAGATTTATTGTAAAAATATGCTATACTATGTCCATGATTAAGAAAATATAAAAGCGGACGGAGAAAAGGTATGAAAATTGAAAAGAATGCGAAAGATCTGATGACACCAATTGAACGAAAGAAGGCAATTCAAAATGGTGAGATGGCAGACCGAGTGATGGCGATGCCATTTACCAGCGAGTTTAAGTGCTATCTGAGTGGAATCAGTGTTCGTGATTTTTGGTTCGATGTAAAAAAAATGGCACAGGCAGAGAGAATTGTATTTAATCGTTACGGCTATGACCGAATTGTGATTGGACCGAATACAAGAGGAATCGTGGAAGCGCTGGGAGGAAAATTTATCTATCCGGAAAATGGAGTTCCATATGCCGATGCCCCAATGATATCTGATTATAAAAAGCTTGATGAGATGGAGCCGGTCGAGGCAAAGCGAGATCCTCGAATTGCAGTATTTATAGAAGAAGCGAAAATATTGAGCGAAGAGGCGCAGGGAATTGTACCGATTGAGGCAAGCATTGGCGGACCATTTACAATTACTTCTTCGCTTCGAGGGGTGGAAAAATTGCTTAGAGATTGCCGGAAATATGGAGAGGAAGTTCATCGGCTGATGAGAATTGTAACAGATAGTCAAAAAAGCTGTATTGATATGGCAGCTCAATATGGACTTGGAATTGCCATGGCAGATCCGGTCGCAAATCCAGCATTGATTGGACCGAAAATGTATGAAAAATTCGTTTTTCCATATACAAAAGAGCTGACCGATTATGCATATGAAAAGACAGGACATAAAGTATCTCTTCATATGTGTGGAGACACAAGGAGTATTTGGAAATATCTTGGACAATATCAGTTAAATGAATTAAGCCTTGATAATATTATAGATATTAAGCAGGCGGCAGACGAGATTGGCAGTGAAGTACCGATTGCGGGAAACGTAGATCCAGTGAGCATTGTCATGAAAGGAAGGAAAGAAGAAATTTTTGCGGATGTGAAACGATGTGTAGAAATTGGAAGTAAGGCAAAGAAGGGATACACACTTGCAACGGGATGTGATATTCCAGAGACAACAGATCCACAGAAGATAGACTGGTTCATGGATGCAGCAAGAGCATGCGGGGAATATAAGGGATAAAATTATCCGTTTTTGCAATAGGCACTATATACTCATATTAATAAAAATTCAAACAAATGATTATAGATAAAGTGAATATAAAGTGATTATATATCGAAAATAGCAATTTGATGTAAAGACGAGAGATATGCTATTCTGTATATGTAGTTATGAAATATTTTCAAGAGAAAACGGGAGGAAAACACAAAATGAAAAAGAAAATTGTAAGCATGTTATTGGTTGCAGCTATGGTTGCATCGATGGCTGTTGGCTGTGGATCAAAGAATGATTCCGGAAGCAGTGACACAAAGTCTGATAAAGGAGAATCCATTACATTTATGGCGCCTGATTGGGCGATTCCATCTGATGATCAACTGGATGAATTCACAAAAGAGACTGGAATTGAGGTTGAAGTATCTGAAGTGGGCTGGGATGATATCCGTGAAAAACTGGCTACAGCTGCAACAGGAAATAAAAATGTTGCTGATGTAGTAGAAGTGGACTGGTCCTGGGTAGGAGAATTCAAGGCAGCTGGCTGGTTAGAGCCACTGAAGATTTCAGATGCAGATAAGGAAGATTTTCTTACATTAGATACATTTACAGTAGACGATGAGATTTTAGCACTTCCATATTCCAATGATTATCGTATCGCATATTATAACAAAGACCAGTTTGCTAAAGCCGGAATAAATGAAGCACCAAAAACATATGCAGAAGTTTTGGAAGATGCAAAAGCATTAAAAGCATCTGGTGTTGATTATCCGCTTGCAATGTCTATGAATGCAGAAGAGAAAGCTGCAACAGGATTAATGTGGACAGCATTCCAAATGGACGGAGTTGTATGGAATGATGATGGAACATTTAATAAAGATGCCATTATGGATGCATTAAATTATTATCAGGAAGTTTTAGATGCTGATTTGGTTGCCCCAGAGGACAAGACAGCTTCTGGTATGGAGGCTTATATGAGAATTTGCAGTGGTACAGCAAGTTTTCTTGTAGGACCAACAATGTTTGTATCTAAGACACAAAATCCGGATGATTCAGCGGTAGTAGGACAGGTTGAACCGATTCTTGCTCCAGGTAAAGACGGAACAGCGAAAAAAACAATGGCTCTTCCAGAGGCACTTGGTGTTACTTCTACATCTGAGAATAAAGAAGCTGCTCAAAAATTTGTTGAATGGTATACATCTGCTGATATGCAGAAAGAATTAAATGAAACACTTGGAAGCCTTCCAACACGTAGTTCAGTATTAAAAGAACTGGTTGATGATGGAACAATTGCAAATGCAGGAGCCATGTTAGAAGCATCTGAGTTAATTTCATCTCCATTCCCGAATGGAGTACCAGCTTATTACGCAGAAATGAGCAGTGCAATGTATAACGCAATTAATAAGATGGCGCTTGGAGAATTGACACCGGAGAAAGCCTATGAAGAGATGTCTTCAGCATTAGATCAACTGCTTAAAGAACAATAAAATATAGGAAATACACATATGAAAAAAAAGATTTTACCATATCTTTTACTTGCACCCATGATTTTGATCATGGGTGTATTAGTATTTTATCCCATTATTACAACTTTTGCGTATAGTTTGAAAAGATGGAAACTTACGGAGCCGGGAAATATTCATTATATCGGATTTAAAAATTATATAGATATTTTACAGTCGGATTCATTTAAATATAGTATGCAAAATACTTTATTTATTTTAGTGTTTGTAATTGTTTTTACAACGATAATTGGATATTTAGTTTCAGTATATTTGAATTTGGAATGTAAATGTGCCGGAATGTTACTTGCAATAGCAATTCTGCCATGGGCATTACCACCATTTGTAAATGGTATTTTATGGAAATTTGTATTTTTTTCAGGATATGGATTTTTAAATAAAATACTGATTGGTCTGGGGCTGGTAAGTAAACCGGTTCAATTTCTTGGTTCGCGCTGGCTGTTATTACTGGTTGTTTCGATTGTAGTTGTATGGCGTAGTGTGCCGTTTATGGCATTGGTATGCCTGGCTGGACGCCAGTCAATTCCGGATGCTATTTATGAAGCGGCGAAAATGGATGGAGGAACGCCAAGGAAGGTATTCTGGCATATTACAATGCCACTTATGAAACCATTTTTGGCATTGGGAATTACTTCAACATCAGTAACTGCAATAAATGTTTTTGATGAAATTGTAGCACTTTCAGGATATGGAGATTTGGGGAAAAATATATTAATGGAGAGTTATTTGACTACATTTTCATTTTTGAATTTTGGAAAAGGTAGCGCAATGACGTATATTGTCTTATTTTTTGCATTACTTTTAGGAATATTCTATCTCCGGAATTTGAACAAGGAGGTGGATTATTAATGAAGTATGTGAAGAAAGCAGGATATATTGTTGCAACGATATTTTTTTTAGTTTTCACATTAGGACCATTTGTTTGGACTTTTGTTATGGCGATTACACCGAAAGCAGAAATGTTCTCAAATGTAGTTAGTTTATTACCGAGTCATATTACATGGAGTAATTTTCAGAATTTGTTTTCTGGCGGACGAAGAAGTGTTGCATACTTTACAGGTTTAAAAAATTCTCTTCGAGCAGTGATTGTGACGATCTGTATCGGTATGCCAATTGCTTTGGTGAGTGCATATACATTAAGCAGAATGGAGTTTCCGGGAAGGAAAATTATCAAAAATGCCTTACTTATTACGATGGTCATTCCGGTAATGGCAACTATTATTCCTCTGTATAAAATGTTTTCGGCAGGGCATATGCTGGATAATACATTTTGGCTGAGTATGGTTTATGTAAGTTCGTATCTGCCGATGGCAACGTGGATGATTATAAATTATTTTTCGACAATTCCAAAAGAGCTGGAAGAGGCGGCACACATTGATGGCTGCAGTCGAGGAAAAGCATTTTTTAAAATTATATTGCCATTGTCATATCCGATTATTTTGTCAGTGTCACTGATTATGTTCCTGAATACATGGAGCCAGTTTCAGATTCCGCTTATATTAGCTTCATCTATGGATACAAAACCTATGGCGATTGTTGTATCTGAATTTGTGACAAAAGACAGTGTAGAATATGGATTAATTGCAACAGCAGGTATTGTATCGTTGATACCACCTGCAGTAACAGCAATTATTTTCAGAAAGTATTTAATTTCTGGCATGGTAGGAGGTTCTGTAAAAGGATAATTATGACGATACAGGAAGTGATGCTGCGAATAGAAATACCAGAGGAAGTGCGGGAAAATATAGGAAAGTACAGTTTGTCTGAGAAGGAGTTTTATGAATGGAAACATTTATTTGAAAATGATTTTGAAATATTTTTAAATAAATGGCGAGAAACTCAAAAACATTTTCAATGGGTTTTATGGTTCTATCTGAAGCTGACATGTGAAGTCCATGAAAAGTATAAGGAGAAAGATATCAGCGAAGAGATATTTCATGATACGTTTTCTGATATCACGATTTGGTGTAAAGAATGTTATCGGAAATACAAAGTATATGGACTGGAAGAAGTGGAATGGGTTGCAAAGTCTATTCGAATGGAGTTGTTCCGTCTGGGAAGACTTCAGTTTGAACCACTTATTTTGGATCAGAAGTTGGCACAGAAATACCATTTGCCGAGTGGAGAAAAAGTGTTGAATGTTCATATACCGGCTGGAGAAAAACTGGATTACTGTGAATGTCAAAAATCTTTTGAATCAGCTAAGAAATTTTTTAGTAACGAAGATGTGATATTTATTTGCGATTCATGGCTTTTAAGTCCGGAACTGAGAGAGATATTACCAGAGACAAGTAATATTATTCGTTTTCAGAAAATGTATCATATTGTAGAGGTACATTATGATTTCCCACAGGCAGAAGAAAGAGTATTTGGGGAAATTCGAGAGAACAAAGATGCATATCTGGAAGAAAATAGTCTTCAGCGAGGATTGAAGCAATATCTTCTGGCCGGTAAAAAAGTTGGAATTGGCAGGGGAATAATCATAAATAAAAGATAAAGACTTGTTGATTGATAATGAAAAGATTTCAGAAAACATATAGAAAATGCAAGTGTTTTTTGATAAACAACCAAGTTATTTGCGAAAAAATCTGTAAAAAAATCATTTATTTAATTTTTAAATAAATAGAAAACATTTATTTAAAAATTCTATTTGAGGCAAGTGAAAATAATATGTATAATCTATAAGTGATGATTTATAAAAATATAAGTACGATTAATGGAGGAGAAGCACGAAAATGAAAAAGAAAATTGTAAGTGTGCTGTTAGTTGCTGCTATGGCTGTATCTATGTTTACAGGCTGTGGAAGCAAGAGCGACAGCAAAAAATCTGACAGCAAATCTGGCGAGAAGACATTAGAAGTATGGGTACCACCACTTGATGATGCTACAGAGAAGAACTGGGGAGATCTTTTAAAAGACTGGGAGAAAGAAAATGATTGTAAAGTAAATCTTACAGTTATCCCATGGGACAAGTACGAAGAGACTTATACAACAGCTCTGAATTCAGGAGAAGGTCCGGACGTTGGATATATGTACAACGAGATGTTCCCAACATACATCGATGCAGGTGCAGTAGAGGATATGTCTTCTTACGTTACAGATGAAGATAAGAAAGAGTACAAATATCTTTCTAATGGTAATATGATGGATGGACAGTATGGCTGGCCATTAGTAACGGGAGTTCCATTCGTGTTATACTACAATGAAGATATTTTAAATGCACTTGGAGAGAAAGCACCTGAGACATGGGATGACTTTGCAAGAATCTGTCAGGAAGCTACAAAAGATACTGACGGAGATGGAAAAGTTGACCAGTATGGTTTTGCTTGTGGAATGAATACAAGTGATATCGGAGCAATGCAGATTCTGAATGCATACTACTATAGCGCATTATGGCAGAACGGTGGACAGGTTTATAATGACGACCTGAAATCTGTAAGCTTTGCTGACGAGGCTGGAAAAGAAGCAGTTACATGGTTAAAAGGACTTACATCTTACATGAATGAGGACTTTATGTCACTGTCATGGTCTGATGCATTTTCAAATGTATTCGGTGCCGGAAAAGCAGCATTCGGAATTACACGTTCTTCACAGACAGATGGAACAACATTTGCAGAAACATATCCGGATCTGAACTGGAATTTTGTAACTTCACTGAAGAACAAAGACTTTGGAACATTTGGAGCAACAGATTGTCTGACACTGATGTCTGCATGTGAGGATAAAGACCTTGCTATGGACTTCATCAAATATGTAACAGGTTCTGAGTTCATGACAGCATATCATGCAAAATGCCCGGGAGCTGCACTTACAGATAGTGAGCCATATGTAGGTGATGAGAAGATGGAGAAAATCTATACAGAGGATAAAGACAAATGGCATGGAATTCAGGCTGGTCCTTGTGGAACACAGATCCTGAACCAGCTTGCAGCTGATTTCCAGGGAATTATGAGCGGAGAGACAAGCGTTGATGAAGGTCTGAAAGAGGCTGAAGATTATGCAAACGGACTGTTAGATGAATATTGGGCAAATAAATAAAAGATAAATGCATAATAGTCGATGCCTGCAAGTTTTGCAGGCATCTTTTTGCACTATTGATGATTGCGCAATAAGATGAAAGGACGATTATGAATAAAAAGAAAATAGCAAATCTGGCACCATATGGTTATATTACGCCGATTACAGTAATCCTGATCGGCTTTGTTATTGTGTCAGTCATCATATCAATTGTACTTAGTTTTACAAGATATAATATCATGACACCGCCAACATTTTATGGATTGAAGAACTATGAGAGGCTGGTAACAGATACAAAGTTTATGAAAGCACTTTTTAACACATTAAAATTAATGGTTATGATCGTGCCGTTACAAATGATTTTATCCCTCATAGTTTCTGTATTTTTGGTTAGTCATCGCCATATGTTAATTGGCAAGATTGCAAATAGTGTTATTTTCATTCCGGTACTTTGTTCCAATGCGGCAACAGGTGTTATCTGGAGAGAATTGCTGAACGGAAAAATTCCGGCAGTAGAAACATTTTTTGGCTTGTTTGGGATCAAGGCATCTATGTTGCTTGGAAATGCTAAGACAGCACTGGCGGTTGTTGCAGCAGTGGCCATTTGGAAAATGTTAGGGTATTATGTAGTTATTTATTCTTCAGGGTTACTTGGGATTTCAGAGTCATTTTATGAAGCTGCAAAAGTAGACGGTGCGGGAACAGTGACAAGATTTTTTCGGATAACATTGCCAATGTTGAAACCGACGATTATATTAGCAGTGTTCTTATCAATTACCTCATCATTACAGTGCTTTGATTTGATTTACACAATGACGGGTGGCGGACCGAATAATGCATCTACAACATTGGTGATTTATGCATATTCATTGTGCTTTGCAGGTTCCAGCTCCGCGGGATATGCAATGGCAGTTTCCAATATATTATTTGTTGTAATTCTGGTTATAGCAATGTTGCAGCGTGGAATGATGAAGCGTGAAGCATCAGAGATATAGAAAGGGGGAAATATAGGATGAAAAAAGTAATTAATAAGATCTTCATATATATATTTATGTTGATTATTATATTTATCAGTGTGATTCCATTTGTTTATATGGTAATGATGTCTTTTAAATCAACAACGAATGCTTATGATTTTGATTTTTCATTGGAAAAGCTGACACTGATGCAGTATCAGAAAATTTTTTCCCTGGCTAATTTTCCAAATTACGTATTTAACAGCGTGTTTGTTGCAGTTGTCGGTGTAATTCTTACGGTAACAGTATGTTCACTGGCAGGGTATGCATTTGCAAAGATGGATTTTAAAGGAAATGATAAGTTGTTCATCTTTTTAATCATGACAATGGTCGTTCCGTCAGAGGTTATTATTATTCCGTTATTTTTGATTATTAAGAATCTGGGTTGGTTAAACACTTTTAAAGCGCTGATCCTGCCATTGCCAACAGCATTTGGCGTATTTATTATGCGGCAGGCCATTCTGGATATTCCGGATGACCTGATCAATGCGGCTAAAATAGATGGCTGTGGACGTTTGCGTATTTTCTTTAAAGTGGTATTGCCGATGGTGAAATCATCTATTATAGCCCTGTCTATTTTTACATTTGTCGGAGCATGGAACAACTTTTTATGGCCGATGGTGTCTTGTTCAAAACAGGAAATGAAGACGTTGCCATTGGCACTTGGTATGATGAAGACATTGTATAATACAGATGTAGGTCTAACTATGGCATGTGCAGTTATCAATTTCCTGCCACCATTTATTTTCTATGTATTTATGCAGAGTAAATTCAAAGAAGGAATGACGTTGAGTGGAATCAAAGGATAGAGGGGAAAATAAAATATGAGTATTTTTGACCAGAAAGTAATTAAATATGAAATGAAACCACTGAGTTCTCTGGAAAAGGTATTCCCAGATGAGACTCCGGTATACCGTATGGAATGTCAGATGTTAAGTGGTCTGTGGGGAGAGACGGTATCATTTCAGGTGGCATATACCGGTGATTTTGTAATGCGTGAGCGATTAGATGTGCGCGTAGTTTCTGAGCTTGCAGAGCATGTTCATGTGAGGACGGTGGAGATGGTTCCGGTCGGACGTGCGACAAATGGAATTGTAGATGATAATTATCTGAAGACGACTTCTGGATTGTATCCGGATCTTCTTAAAGATTTAAAGGACGGAAAAGTGATTGTCTATTCACACCAGTGGCGCAGCCTTTGGGTGGATGTGGATATTACAAATGAGATTCCGGCGGGAGAGTATGAGATAGAGCTTCAGCTTATCAAAGAAGGTGAAGTTGTATGTAGTGCAAAACAGAAAGTGACAGTTATCGGAACGGAACTTCCGAAACTGGATATTATGCACACAGAATGGATGCATGCAGATTGCCTGGCGGATTATTATCATGTAGAAGTGTTTTCAGAGGAACACTGGAAGCTTCTGGAAAATTACTTCCAGGAATATGTAAAACGTGATTGTAATATGATGCTGACCCCGTTATTCACTTCGCCGCTTGATACTGCAATTGGACTTGAGAGAACGACTTGTCAGTTGATTGACGTAGAAGTAAAAGATGGAGAGTACGTATTTGGATTTGAGAAGCTGAAGCGCTGGATCGATCTCTGTAAGAAATGTGGAATCGAGTATTTTGAAATGTCACATTTGTTCTCGCAATGGGGAGCAAAATATGCACCGAAGGTTGTTGCAACTGTAAATGGAAAGAAAGAGAAGATTTTTGGCTGGCATACACCGGCGGTCGGGGAATATACAAAATTCCTTGAGAGTTTTCTCCCACAGTTGACAGCAAAGCTAAGAAAATGGGAAATTGCAGATGTGACTTATTTTCACATTTCAGATGAGCCAAGAGAAGAACATTTGGAGTCTTATAAGGCTGCAAAAGAATCTCTTGGAAATATGCTGGACGGATTTCACACATTTGATGCATTATCCAGTTATGAATTTTACCGTCACGGTCTAATTGACAAGCCGGTTCCGGGAAATAATGAAATTGAGGAATTTTTGGCAAATGGTCTGACGGATATGTGGACTTATTATTGTACAGGACAGTTTTATGAAGTAAGTAACCGTTTTATGTCCATGCCGTCTGCGAGAAATCGTATTTACGGTGTGCAGCTGTATAAATATGAAATTATTGGAGTATTACATTGGGGCTATAATTTTTATAACAGCCAGTATTCCATTGAACACATTAATCCATATGAAGTGACAGATGCGGCCGGAGCATTTCCGTCAGGAGATCCATTCCTTGTATATCCAGGTGAAAATGGACAGCCAGAAGAGTCGCTTCGTATGATGGTACATGACGAAGCTATGACAGATCTGCGAGCACTGAAATTACTGGAATCTTTGACAAGTAGAGAGCATGTTATGGAGCTGATTGAAGGGAATCTGCCAGAGCCATTGACATTCAAGCGCTATCCAAAATCCGATATGTATCTGATTCAGTTAAGAGACAGGGTGAATCGTGAGATCAAGGAACTCACGGCTGAACGGAAATAAATCGGAAATAAACAGAGTGTCACTTGGTGAGAGATGGACGTGATTAGAGAGACAGATGTGATTATAGAGACAGGTGTGATTATAGAGACAGATGTGATTAGAGAGACAGATGTGATTATAGAGACAGATAAGACGCAGCTACCGAAACAAGCAAGTTGAAGCTGTCGAAATAATCAAGTTGAAGCTGCCAAAATGGGAATATAAATTGTTTATAGAGAACATTTATATGAATAAAAAAGCAACAATTTGTTGCAAAATATCAAAAAATTCCGAAAACATGATATAATAAATCACCAACGTAAAGGGTGATTGAATCACAATCACAAACGGTAATTCAACCGAGAAAAAAGAGAGAAGTTGTTCATTCAAAATCTTCTCTCTTTTTTATGGCATTTATTAACGCGCAGGATTACAACGCGCAGGATTATGTAGTATACATCTTGACAAAGTGCATGGGATAGATTAAAATTATGAGCAAATTGATATACTTTTTGGCGATGAATGGAATTAGTACATGTAAGCTGGCTCAGAGAGGACATTATATGGTGTGAGGTGTCTGCTATGAACTGCATGGAACCGGTCCTGGAGCCTCTGCATGAAAATGCAGCGTCTGACCAGCGTTAATGGAGAATGGAGAGAACTGTGCTGTCTGATATTTGCAACATAGCTACAGTTAATTTAGGGTGGTACCGCCGGAGCTTTCGGTCCCTGATATGGGGAGATGAAGAGTCGGCGGTTTTTTATATAATAGATAATTACATTTTTATTAAATTATATGAAAAGTTCCCGGCAGAAAAAGTAACTCCTCGGAAATAAAACATTTCCTGTAAAAGTACATTTTTGAAATGGAAATGAACAGAATTTTACAGAAATAAAAGAACAAGAAAAAGGAGAATTGTGATGGCAAAGGATAAGAAATTAGTAAAAAATATCACATCACGTGATGAAGATTTCGCACAGTGGTATACAGACGTTGTGCGAGAAGCACAGTTATGTGATTATTCAAGCGTAAAAGGATGCTTGAACTACCTTCCAAATGGATTTGCAATCTGGGAGCTTATAAAAGCTGACCTTGACAGAAGATTTAAAGAGACAGGTGTAGAAAATGTATATCTTCCATGCCTGATTCCAGAAGCACTTCTTGAGAAAGAAGCAGATCATATCGAAGGATTTGCACCAGAAGTAGCATGGGTAACACACGGTGGAATGGAGAGACTCCAGGAGAGATTTTGCGTAAGACCTACATCTGAGACATTGTTCTGTGACTTATGGGCAAGAACAGTACAGTCTTACAGAGATTTACCAAAAGTATGGAATCAGTGGTGCTCCGTACTTCGCTGGGAGAAGACAACGAGACCATTCCTTCGTTCCAGAGAATTCTTATGGCAGGAAGGCCACACGATTCATGCAACATATGAAGAGGCTGAACAAAGAACAATCCAGATGTGGCAGATTTACAAAGACTTCTACAAAGAGACAATGGCTGTACCATTTGTAGCAGGTAGAAAAGCAGAGCATGAGAAATTTGCAGGAGCTCAGGATACTTATACAGTAGAAGCACTGATGCACGACGGAAAAGCACTGCAGTCCGCAACAAGCCATTTCTTTGGAAGCGGATTTCCGGAGGCATTTGGAATTCAGTATATCGACAAAGACAATCAGCTTAAGAATGTTTACGAGACATCATGGGGATTGTCCACAAGAAGTATCGGAGCGCTTATCATGGTTCACGGTGACGATGACGGACTTGTTATCCCACCGCACCTTGCACCAGTTGAGTGTCGCGTAATTCCAATTGCTCAGCACAAAGAAGGAGTACTGGAAAAAGCAAATGAATTGCTTGATGAGCTGAAAAAAGCCGGATACAGAGTGAAGATTGATGATTCAGAGAAGAGTCCGGGATGGAAATTCTCAGAGCAGGAGATTCTCGGAATCCCAACACGTATTGAAATCGGACCAAAAGACATTGAAAATAATCAGGTTGTAGTAGTACGTCGAGATACCCGCGAGAAGATTGTTGTGTCCTTAGATGAAATAACAACAAAACTTCGTGAGATTCTTGAAACAATCCAGCAGGATATGTACAATAAGGCAGAAGAGTTCCTGAAAGCACACATCGATACAGCAGTAACGATGGACGAGATGAAAGAAAAATTCGCAGCAAACCGCGGATTCGTAAAAGCATGTTGGTGTGGAGATCCAGTATGTGAAGGCGAAGTGAAATATGAGACAGGCGGAGCTGCTACAAGATGTTTGATCGAAGATGAACCGATGATCTCTGATAAATGTATTTATTGCGGAAAACCAGCAAAACATATGGCATATTGGGGAAAATCTTACTAGAAAGAAACACAATTCAATTGGGGACGGAGTTTTTTTAAAAAACCTCCGTCCCCAATTGAATTTTATGGTATTGTGTTCGTAAATTTCTTGCATTATAGAAACAAATGTGTTAATTTAATTCTACAACGCAATTCTTGTTATTCATGATATTTCTACATTATTATCAGTATTTGGCGTGTCGCCGAGAATTGCCAACATTTATGGAAGAAAAGTAGATAGGGAGGAGGATGCCTATGCCGAGAAGAGCAAGGCGTGAAAGTGCAACGGGTTTTTATCATATTGTATCCAGAGGTTTGGATCGGGAAAATATTTTCGGTGAAAAACGCGAAAAAACCAGGTTTTTGAATTTGCTTAAAGACAATTTAAAAGATTGTAATATTGAGATCTATGCATATTGTGTTATGTCAAATCATTTTCACCTTTTAGCAAAAGCTGAGAAAGAAATTATGCCAATATTTATGGCAAAAGTGTTGGGAAGATATGCGAAATATTATAATTATAAGCATGATCGTACTGGTTATGTATTTGAAAATCGATATAATACGCAGTGTATAGAAGATGAAAGGTATTTTTGGAGCTGCTTGCGTTATATTCATATGAATCCAGTAAAAGCAAAAATATGTAGTAACATAATGCAATATGAACATAGCAGCATGAGGGAATATACTGGGAAAAGAAAGAATAGAGAAGTATTATGTGAAAAAGCATTAAAGTTATATGAGGAAAAATTTAAAGATGGGACATCAATTGGAACATTTCATCAGGAAAAGGATGAAAATGTGTTTTTAGATACAGAAGAGGAAGAGTATAGGCAGTATGTAGAATTGGCGTGGGAAATACTTTGGAACATGCAAGAACAAAGACAACTTCAAGGATTGGAGATTTTACAGTTCGTAGAAAGTAGAGTGCAATTCGAAAATGCAGTAAAAGAAAAGCTAGGAGTCTCGAAAAGTTATGTAAAGAGGATTAGAAAACAAATTGAAGGTGAACTTTACACAATTCAAAATGGGACAGGATAAGATTCAATTGGGGACGGAGTTTTTTTGAAAAAAACACGTCCCCAATTGAAAGTGTGTTATAATAATACAGATTAATAAGGAGGCATATGAGAATGGAAAACCGGAAGATTGTATTACCTGAGAATGTGAAAAAGATTATAGAGACGCTTCAGACACATGGTTATGAGGCTTATGCGGTCGGAGGATGTGTACGGGATTCCGTATTGGGACGAATTCCTCAAGATTGGGATATTACAACTTCTGCGATGCCTCAGGAAACAAAAACATTGTTTGATAAGACATTTGATACAGGGATTGAGCATGGAACAATTACAGTTTTGCTCGATCATGAAGGATACGAGGTGACGACCTATCGAATTGATGGAAAATATGAAGATAACAGACATCCGAAGGAGGTTACATTTACTAGGTCGTTAAAAGAGGATCTTCTCCGGCGAGATTTTACAATCAATGCGATGGCATATAATGATGCAGATGGACTTGTAGATATTTTTGGCGGAATGGAAGATTTGAAAAAAGGAGTTATTCGCTGTGTGGGAGATGCAACGGCAAGATTTTCGGAAGATGCTTTGCGTATATTAAGAGGAATACGGTTTGCGGCACAGCTTGGATTTGAAATTGATGACGAGGCGAGAATGGCTATGAAAGAGCTGGCTCCAACGCTTCGGAAAATTAGTGCAGAGCGAATTCAGGTGGAATTGGTAAAAACATTAGTTTCTGATAGACCGGATATGTTACGGACAGCTTATGAACTTGGAATTACAAAGCAGTTTTTGCCGGAATTTGATCTTCTTATGAAGACGGAACAGGAGACGCCACACCATATGTACAATGTAGGGGAGCATACATTACATGCATTAATGAGGGTGCGTCCGGATAGAATATTACGTATTACAATGTTGCTTCATGACATGGGGAAACCTGAGTACAAGACTATGGATGAGACGGGACAGGCACATTTTAAAAAACATGCAATTGGTAGTGAGCATATTGCCAAAGAAATTTTAAAAAGATTAAAATTTGATAATGAGACAATTCGAACTGTTGCAAGGCTGGTGCTTTATCATGATTATCGTATGCCGGCAGAAGCGAAAAATGTAAGGAGAGCCATGAATAAGATTGGCGAAGACATTTTCGAATATTATATGGAAGTGAGACGTGCGGATGTGTTAGCACAGAGTACATATTTGCGGGAACGAAAACTAAAAAATCTAGATGATATAGAAATACTGTATGCAAAAATTAAAGAGGCGAAGCAATGTGTTTCATTGAAAGAACTGGCTGTAAGTGGTAGCGATTTGATAGCTATTGGAATTAAGCCAGGAAAAGAAATTGGTGAAATATTGAATCGATTACTGGAAATGGTTATAGAAGATCCAGAATTGAATCAGAAAGAAATTTTACTGAAAAAAGCTACAATTTAAAAAGGGACAGGTTGAAGTTCAAATGGGGACGGGGTTTTTTTGAAAAAACTCCGTCCCCATTTGCATATTTTCGCAATTGTTTTCATAGGATAGAGAGAATATGTAGTAGAGTGCAGGGGGCTGAATATGCAAGATTATGAACGGGATAATATATTAGAACAATATGAAATTGCCGTAAATAGCACCCGGAAGACCAGGGGTGCTATTTTATGCAGCACAGATAAGGGTGTGTTTTTAATGAGAGAGGTAGGGGTATCTGAAAAGAGGCTTCCTGCGCTTATCGAATTGTATGAGTATTTTATGGATTATGGTTATCAAACTATAGATATGCCAGTGAAAAACCGGGAAGGAGATTATGTGACAAAGGGGTTTGATGGAAGTATTTACATGCTTAGACGAATGCCGCCGGGGCGGGAATGCGATGTAAGAAGAGCGGCAGAACTTTTTGAGGCAGCAGGTAATTTGGCGAAGATACATTTGTTGATGAGAAAAAAAATAATGGAAAATGTGTCGGAAGCGGAGAATTTGGAGGAGGGGTATATAAGACATAATCGAGAATTACGTAAAGTGCGGGCATACATCAGAAATGTTTCTCCGAAAGGGGAGTTTGAATATTTGTTCCTGGAGTATTTTGATCAGATGGAAGCATGGGCAGACGCAGCGGTTAAAAGCCTGAAAGCTTCGGGATATAAACAGCTTTATCAACAAAGCATTGATGCAGGATATATGGTACATGGTGAATACAATTACCACAATATTTTGTTTGATGCGACTTCTGAAAAAGATAATTATGGGCATAGAAAGTTAAATGTTTACACGGTGAATTTTGATCATTTTAAAAAGAATGTTCAAGTAGAGGATTTGTATTATTTCTTAAGAAAGGCAATGGAAAAACAAGGGTTCAAAGAATGGATCAGCGATGGAATACTCAATGCATATTCAGCAATTATACCGTTGGGGAAAAATGAATTGGAATATTTGAAAAATAGATTGATGTATCCAGAAAAATTTTTTAAAGTTGCAAATTCATATTATCATTCAAATAAAGCATGGATATCAATAAAAAATGTTGAAAAAATGCAGATGGCAGTTAGACAAATGAAGGAAAAAGAACATTTTTTAAATCACTTTTTTGATGCCCGGATTTAAATCTTAAAAATGCCTAAAAAGCCTATAAATACGCGGTAAAAAGGGTAAATATCCTTGACAAATATAGGGAAAACAGGTATAACAATATCTAGAGGCAGGGTGCCTAGATAAACAGGAGGAGGAAATTATCCATGAACAAAACAGAATTAGTAGCAGCTATTGCTGACAAAGCAGAGATTTCTAAGAAAGATTCTGAAAAAGCTTTAAAAGCTTTTGTTGATGTAGTTACAGAAGAACTTAAGAAAGGTCATAAGATTCAGTTAGTTGGATTCGGAACATTCGAGACAAGCGAGAGAGCTGCAAGAGAGGGAAGAAATCCGTCTACAGGGGAGACAATGAAGATTGAAGCTTGCAAAGCACCTAAGTTCAAAGCTGGTAAAGCATTAAAAGACGCTGTTAACGAGTAATGGATTAGTTCTAGATAAGTGTACGGGCGGGGAGTTGTTGGCTCCTCGTTCTTTTTGGTATATGGAAATTGTGTGTAAGAAGCGTACAATTTAATTGGGGACGGGGTTTTTTTGAAAAAACCCCGTCCCCAATTGGAAGAAAATGGAGAAATATTATGAGATTAGATAAATTTTTGAAGGTGTCGCGTTTAATCAAGCGCAGAACGGTTGCGAATGAAGCTTGTGATGCTGGGCGAGTGCTGGTCAATGGTAGTGTTGCGAAGGCTTCGGTCAAGGTTAAAGTTGGAGATATTATTGAAATTCAGTTTGGTACAAGAACTGTGAAAGTCGAAGTCCTGGATATTCAGGAGACGACGAAGAAGGAAGAGGCGAAAGACTTGTTCAAATATCTGTAATAAATGCAGGATACCTTTCATATGATTACTAAGAAAGGTTGTGATGTGCATGGATGAGAGAAATGTATCAAAACCAGCTATGCGGGGGCATAAACTGGTTTTGAATAACCGGACCGCAAGTCTGGTGACGGGTGTGAAGGATGTATTATCTTTTGATTTGAATGAAGTTCTACTGGAAACGGAGCAGGGAATGTTGATGGTGAAGGGGACGGACCTTCATGTAAACCGGCTGAGTCTGGAAAAAGGAGAAGTGGATTTGTCCGGAAATATTGACAGTATTGCTTATTCGGATGTGCATGCAGAACAAAAACAGGGAGAGAATTTATTTGCACGTTTGTTTCGTTAATGTGTGCGGAAAGTTGCAGGAAAGTCAATGATTGGGATTGAAAAAGAATTATTAATTTTTCTGACTGCATTTTCATCTGGATTATTTTTAAGAGGAACATACAGATGCCTGGAATGCTTCCGGGATATTGTGAAACATTCGTTTCTCGCAGTCGGAATAGAGGACTTGTTTTACTGGATTTTTGTGGAAATGTATCTGTTTGTGCAAATTTACCACACTAGTAGTGGTAGTGTGCGCTGGTATTATATACTAGGTGTTGTAGTTGGAGCGTGCTTGATGTCATGGCTTTTGCAGAAAGTTAAAAAAATGTGTAAAAAAATCTACACCCGTAAAACTTGATAAATTTCAGGGAAAAAGTTATTATTATAAAAAGGTATAAATCGGTGTGGGAACCGAAGACAAGGGTGAGTATTAATATGAAAGATACGAGGCGTAATAGCCGTAAGAGAAGGTCCAGGAGGCGGACGAATCAACACAAGTTGAGTGTGCTTGTAATTACAGGTGTAATTCTTTTGATGACAGCACTTGTAGTGGTCGGTGGAATTTCTCTTCGGGCGAAGGAGAAAAGTTATTTGGCTCAGGAGACGGAGCTTAAGAAACAGATAGATGAAGAGAAAGCCAGATCACAGGAGATAGACGATATGGAAGCATACGTTGGAACTGACGAGTATGTGGAAGAGATTGCGAAGGAAAAGCTTGGTCTGGTGAATGAAAATGAGATCATATTAAAAGCAAAGTAACGAATGAAAAAGCTTTGGGCGAAAGCCCGAAGCTTTTTTGTATAATAGGATTAGGGTGTCAAAAGACACGTTAATTAATATATGATTTTATTTGTACCTTGAAAATTTAACACGAATTGCGTTTGAGTTTTGCCTTAGACTTGTGGACTAACGATATTGTAGATGACTTTCTTGGTTGTTTTATGCCGTTTCTATTTTTGGAGCGCAATTATTCAAGCTATTGATATAATCCAATAGCTTTTGAAAATCCAATGTTGCTATCTGCGAATTTTCTTCACCGCTATAAGCACCATCTGCAACAATAAAAGCTCCTTCATCAAAAGTATTCTGTTGTTCCAGATAGTTTTTCATAAACTGATTATCAGCGTATATATTAGCTGGGAGATGACTCCCACCTCTATAGGTGGTGAGAAACAAGCTGGTATCAGTGGTGGGAGTCAATCCCCCAGCTGATATAGCCACCGGCAGGGCGCACATTGTCCGGTGGACAATGGTTTTGCGCCGACCGAAACGGAGTGTGGACTTGCAGAGGTGCGCAGTAGAAGTATGTCATGCAATTGCATGATGAGCACCTCGCAGCAAGAATGCCGAGGCATTCTTGAATTTACCAGATATCAATATGATTTCATTTCATATATCGTGTTAAGTTTTCAAGGTACAAATATATATCAAAGGTCAGTGACCTTTTGACATCCTAATCATAATAGAAATTGCATTTCCTATTATATAAAAAAGCCACCGGCAGGGCGCACATTGTCCGGTGGACAATGGTTTTGCGCCGACCGAAACGGAGTGTAGACTTGCAGAGGTGCGCAGTAGAAGTATGTCATACAATTGCATGACGCGCACCTCGCAACAAGAATGCCGAGGCATTCTTGAAAAAAGCGGAGCGGGAATACGAAAGCTGAGATAGAAGAATTAGTAAGGGGAGATTTTTATGCAGGAATTGAAAGAGCGGGGAGCACAGATTTTCACGAATCCGTATGTGATTCAAGTAGACAAGTTTGCAGGATCTTTAAAGAAGCTGTCAGATACATTTTCAAAGCTGGAGGATTATCGCGCTACATTTACAAATGAGGAAAATGACGACATTTTTGAGCGTGTGACTCAGAAGGTGTGTCGGGAGTGTGAAAATCGAGAAAAATGTCTGGGGGAGAGACGGCAGCAAACGTATCATATGATGCGGGAAATTCTGTGTGCGGTTCAGGACTACGGTGCCGAGCTAAATGTGGAATTAAAACGCAGGCTTATGAAGCAGTGCCTTTTGGCACCGAGATTTTTGCGGGAGACACTGGAAAATTATGAAAATGTGAGACAGAAGTTGATATGGAATAATAAAATGGTACAGAACCGGGAGGGCTTTGCTGCGCAGTTAAATGACCTGGCGAAGACTTTGTGCTATACGACTCACGAACTGGATGCCGGGATATTTGAAGATGAGCATTTGAAAAAGAAAATCCGAAATCAGTTAAAAAAGTCCGGAATCAAGATTTTGTCCTCGGTTTTTTATATGACCGCCCAGGGAAAATATGAGATACATTTGACGTTAAAGGCGTCCAAGGGGCATATTGTCGCTATGAAAGAACTGGCGTCAGAAGTTGGGAAAATGGCAGGCCGGATCATGGTTCCCGGGAGGGGAGAACGCCCAATTATCGGGGACGAGTACTGCACAGTTGCCTGCGTGGAAGGAGCAAGATTTCACACGATCCAGGGTGTGGCCAAAATAGGAAAAGGCAGCGAGAAAATTTCCGGAGATACATTTTTGACCTCGGACTTGCCGGGAGGAAGAAAAGGTGTGGCACTGTCAGACGGTATGGGTTCAGGTGAGCGCGCATTTCGGGAGAGTACGATGGTAGTGGAAATGTTAGAAGAGCTTTTAAACGCTGGATTCCCGGTAAAAACGGCAGTTCAGATTATGAATACAGCCCTCGTGACCGGTCGGGAAGAAGTAATGTTTTCCACGATTGATGTGGCGATTATTGATCTGTACGATGCAAGCTGTGAGATAGTAAAAGCAGGAGCAGCCACTACATATATAAAACGAAAAGATGAGGTGGAGGAAGTGCATTCTATTTCCCTTCCGATTGGTGCGCTGGCAAGGCTTGATATAGAACCGGAGCGGCGACAACTTGAAGATGGCGACTTTCTTGTTATGGTGACAGACGGTGTATTGGACACCTTGCCGACGGGGAAACAGGACAGCCTCATGGAAGAATTCATTTGTCAGGTGGAGTCCCAGAATCCGGGAGAAATGGCACATCACATTTTGAACCGGGTCATGGAATATGCAGGCGCAGCGCCTCTTGATGATATGACAATTCTTGTGACAGGAATCTGGAAGCTTTAGAATATCATTGTAGTTGAAGTATTTGCCTCTAAGAATAAAAAAGGAATATGGTCTATATGTAAATAGTGAAATAGAGAAAATATATGGAAAACTTGCAATTTGCGGGCAAATTTTATATATTGATATCAGAAATCAAAGCCATTCTTGAATAACAAATAAGCGAGGAAATGTTTGGGCAGATGATTAGAGAGTCGTCCTAACAGGATAAAGCAGATGTATCAGAAAGTAAAAGCTTATGTAGAAGAACAGCATATGCTGGAGAAAAAGGACAGAGTAATTGTAGGCGTATCGGGAGGTGCAGATTCCGTATGCCTGCTTTTTGTGCTTACAAAGCTTCGGGATGAACGACAAAAAAGCGGAGATGGAACGTTGGAAATTACGGCGGTGCATGTACATCATGGCCTTCGCGGAGATAGTGCTGACGCAGACGAGCGTTATGTGCGGAAAATTTGTGATGCGTGGAATGTTCCGCTTGTTGTTTATCATAAGAATATAAGAGAACTTGCAAAATGCTGGAATATGTCTGAAGAGGAAGCGGGCAGAAAGGCCAGGAGAGAGGCATTTCTGGAAGTAAGAAACCAGTATAGTGATGTTCCATGTGACAATGCTCAATATGGTGATATCCAGTCCCGCCATGCTGAGTGTGCCAATGGCAGACAAGAGAGCGCACAAGGTTTTGGGAAAATTGCGCTGGCACACCACAGAAATGATGAGGCCGAGACTGTGTTATTTCATTTGTGCCGGGGAACAGATGTCCGGGGACTTGGCGGGATTGCGCCGGTGTCCGGATTTTGGATTCGTCCACTTCTTAATATAGGAAGAAATGAGATTGAATCATATCTAGAAAAAGTGGGAATATCTTATTGTACAGACGAGACGAATGCAGAAAATGTTTATGCAAGAAATAAGCTTCGTAATCAGGTTATTCCACAACTGGAGGAAATAAATGAACAGGCAGTCTGGCACATTTCCAGAACAGCTCAGAGCGTGCGTGAACTTTGGAGTTATGTGGATATGCAGATTGAGGAGTATAAGAAAAAAGTGTTGCAGATAGAGCCACAATCATGTCGGAAAGAAACAAATCTTGCTACAGGAGCTATTAGTCTGATTCTGAATAAAAATGAATATGACAAAGTCCCGGTACCGTTAAAAAGTTATGTGATCCACCGGATCATCTGTGAAGCTGCGGGGCACGAGAAGGATATCAGTGCAGTACATGTACAGGCGGTAGAGGAGCTTTTGAACCGGCAGGTGGGACGGAAAATAGATTTGCCTTATGCTGTGACGGCGAGCCGCATTTATGGAGGAGTGAAGTTTGAAAAGAAACCAGTCATTTCTACAAAAATGATTGATCCAAACCATTTAAATGATGAAAATATAGAAAATCCAGAGGCTTTGTTTCAGTTCCGCATTTTCGAAAGACCGCCTGGAATGAAAGCATTTCCCGAAAAAACCTACACGAAATGGTTCGATTATGATATAATTAATAACACTGTGGAAATCAGACACAGACAGGCCGGAGATGTCCTTGCAATTAACAAAAATGGAGGAACGCAAAGGCTGAAAAAGTATTTTATTAATGAGAAAATTTCGCAGGAAGAGCGAGAGAAAGTCTGGCTGGTGGCAGATGGGCACGATATTATGTGGGTGGTCGGTCACAGACAGAGCCAGCGTTATCAGATTACAGAATCTACAAAAAAGATTTTAGAAATTCACTTTTGCAAAGGAGAAAATTATGGCAGAGACAGTAAGAGTATTAGTTGAGGAAGAAGAAGTTGATAAGAGGATCCGTGATCTTGGAGAGCAGATCAGTAAAGATTATGAAGGAAAAGAAGTGCATCTCATCTGTGTATTAAAAGGTGGCGTATTCTTTATGTGCGAACTGGCAAAGAGAATTACCGTGCCGGTGTCCATGGACTTTATGAGTGTTAGCAGTTATGGTGACGGAACAGCTTCAAGCGGTGTAGTTAAGATTGCAAAAGACCTTGATGAGACACTGGAAGGAAAAGATGTTCTGATCGTAGAAGATATCATTGATTCAGGAAGAACACTTTCTTATCTGATTGAAATTCTTAAAAAACGTGGACCAAAGAGCCTGAGACTTTGTACATTATTAGATAAACCGGAAAGACGTGTCAAAGACGTGAAGGTTGATTATGTCGGATTTAACATTCCAGATGAATTTGTTGTGGGCTACGGTCTGGATTATGCCCAGAAATATAGAAATCTTCCATACATCGGAGTTGTAGAAGGTGTGGAGTAGAAGGGAGCAAAAAGCTTGGACACTAGAAAAAATAAAGGAATCAGCGGAGCCGGTCTTTTAGTTCTTGTTGTATTCCTGTTTGCAGTGCTCTGGTTTACGAACATGTTCGAGAACCAGAGTGACAGACTTACCTGGAGTGAGTTTCAGACACTGGTTACAGGAGACAATGTAGACAGCATTTCTGTGATTCAGAATAAAAATGTGCCGACCGGACATGTGGAAATCAAACTGAAGAAGGAAGATAAAGACGGTAAGCAGGTGCGGTATCTGTATGTTTCAGATATTAATGAAGTGCAGGATTATCTGAAAGAGAATAAGCTGGACTATGATATGGCAGATGTTCCGCAGGACACATTATTTTCAACAACAATTCTGCCGGTGCTTCTTACACTTGCAGGTGTGATGTTCATTTTTATGATGATGAACCGTCAGGGAGGAAATGCCGGAAGCAAAGCCATGAGCTTTGGAAAGAGCCGTGCAAAGTTAAGCACAGACAGCGACAAGAAGGTTACATTTGATCATGTTGCAGGACTGAAAGAAGAGAAAGAGGAGCTGGAGGAGATTGTTGATTTCCTGAAAGAACCTAAGAAATATATCCAGGTTGGAGCGCGTATCCCGAAAGGAGTTCTCCTTGTGGGACCTCCGGGAACCGGAAAGACACTGCTGGCCAAGGCAGTAGCCGGAGAGGCAGGAGTTCCGTTCTTTACTATTTCCGGATCTGATTTTGTGGAAATGTTTGTCGGAGTCGGAGCTTCCAGAGTCCGTGACTTATTCGAAGAGGCTAAGAAAAATGCACCGTGCATCATTTTTATCGATGAGATTGATGCAGTCGCAAGACGAAGAGGAACCGGTATGGGCGGCGGTCATGATGAGCGTGAGCAGACATTGAACCAGTTACTTGTTGAGATGGACGGATTCGGTGTCAATGAAGGGATCATTGTCATGGCAGCAACGAACCGTGTCGACATTCTGGATCCTGCAATCCTTCGTCCGGGACGTTTTGACCGTAAAGTCGTAGTCGGAAGACCGGATGTACAGGGAAGAGAAGAAATTTTAAAAGTTCACGCAAAGGGAAAACCGCTCAGTGAGGAGATCGATCTGAAACAGATCGCGCAGACAACTGCAGGATTTGCAGGAGCAGATCTTGAAAACTTATTAAATGAAGCGGCAATTCTGGCAGCAAAAGCAGGACGCCTCTTCTTAAAGCAGGAAGACATCCAGAAAGCATTTATCAAAGTCGGAATCGGAGCAGAGAAAAAGAGCCGTGTTATTTCTGAAAAAGAAAGAAGAATCACAGCTTTCCACGAGGCAGGTCATGCAATTTTGTTCCATGTCCTTCCGGACGTGGGACCGGTGTACAGTGTATCTATCATTCCGACCGGAAGTGCCGGCGGATATACGATGCCGCTTCCGGAGCAGGACGAAATGTTCAATACAAAAGGCAAGATGCTGCAGGATATCACAGTGGCACTTGGCGGCCGTGTTGCGGAAGAAATCATTTTTGATGATATTACGACAGGAGCTTCTCAGGATATTAAACAGGCGACTGGTATTGCGAAATCCATGGTAACGAAGTTCGGTATGTCTGAGAAAGTCGGACTGATCAATTACGACGATGACAGCGATGAAGTTTTCATCGGAAGAGATCTTGCCCATGCTTCCAGGGGTTACGGTGAGAATGTTGCCGGTGTGATCGATCAGGAAGTAAAACGGATCATAGATGAGTGCTATGCAAAGGCGAAGAGCATTATTCATGAGTACGATCATGTACTTCATGCATGTGCAGAACTGCTTTTGGAAAAAGAAAAGATTTCCAGAGAAGAGTTTGAAGCGTTGTTTGGAGATGAAGCATAGATGAATAAGAAAGCATTATTTTGCGACGGTACTTCGCAGTATGTGAATCCGTCCGAACCGGAGCGCAACGAAGAAGTTGTGTTCCGGTTCCGTACCGCTAAGGACGATGCAGAACATGTCTGCCTTGTTCACGAGAAAATCCGGTATGAGATGGAGAAGGCACAGACGGGCGAAGTATTTGACTATTATGAGATAAAAAGACAGCTGGGCGAGGAGCCGTTCCGGTATTATTTTGAGATCCGAAGCGGCAGTGAAGTATGCTATTATAACCGGTGCGGAGTGTCAGAGCGAGTGGTGTCAGACTATGATTATGTAGTCTGTCCGGGCTTTCGTACACCGAAGTGGGCGAAAGGCGCAGTCATGTATCAGATATTTACAGATCGTTTCTGCAACGGTGCCCCTGACAATGATGTGGAAGACCGGGAATATTACTATATCGGAGACTACAGTAGAAAAGTTACAGACTGGAACCGCTATCCGGCAACCATGGATGTGCGGGAATTCTATGGTGGAGATTTAAAAGGAGTCTGGGATAAACTGGACTATTTACAGGATCTTGGAGTAGAAGTGTTATACTTTAATCCAATTTTTGTATCTCCTTCCAATCACAAATATGACATTCAGGATTATGATTACATTGATCCTCATTATGGAGTGATTGTTGAAGACGGCGGAAATATACTGGCAGAGGGCGATCATGAAAATGCCAATGCCACGAAATATCAAAAACGAGTGACGGACAAAAAGAATCTGGAAGCCAGCAATGAATTTTTTGTTCAGTTTGTGGAAGAGGTGCATCGGCGCGGCATGAAGGTGATTCTGGATGGAGTGTTCAATCACTGTGGATCCTTCAATAAATGGCTGGACAGAGAACGCATTTACGAGAAACAGGAAGGGTATGCACCGGGAGCATATGTCAGCGCAGACAGCCCGTATCGCAGCTATTTCCGGTTCTTTCAGGAAGAGCGGGAACGCTGGCCATACAATGGTTCATATGACGGATGGTGGGGACATGATACACTGCCGAAGCTGAACTACGAAGATTCACCGAAACTGGAAGCTTATATTTTTGAGATTGCGAAGAAATGGGTGTCACCGCCGTACAATGCGGATGGCTGGCGCTTGGATGTGGCAGCGGATCTTGGAAGAAGTAACGAGTACAATCACGAATTCTGGAAAAAGTTCCGTAAAGTTGTAAAAGAAGCAAATCCGGAAGCACTGATTCTGGCGGAGCATTACGGAGATCCAAGCGAGTGGCTGGAAGGTGATGAGTGGGATACCATCATGAACTACGACGCATTTATGGAGCCGGTCACCTGGTTTTTGACTGGGATGGAGAAGCACAGTGACGAGGCAAGAGAAGACTTAAGAGGCAACGCCGACGCATTTGTAAATGCGATATGTCATCACATGAGCAATATGATGACGCCGTCCCTGCAGGTTTCCATGAATGAATTGTCGAATCATGACCATTCCAGATTCCTGACGAGAACGAATCACAGAGTCGGCCGTGTGCAGGAACTGGGGGCAGAAGCAGCCAATGAAAATGTCAATGTGGCAGTTATGCGTGAGGCGGTCGTTATGCAGATGACGTGGCCGGGCGCACCAACTGTTTATTATGGCGACGAGGCCGGCGTGTGCGGATTCACGGATCCAGACAACCGACGTACGTATCCGTGGGGGCATGAGGATCAGGAGCTGATCGCATTTCACAGAGAAATGATCCGGATCCACAAGCGATACCCGGTGTTCAGGGAAGGTTCTGTTCAGATGCTTGAGTGGCGGGAAAATGTATTGGCTTATGCAAGAACAGATCAGAACCAGCGGATTGTTGTAATCATTAATAACAGTGATGCTCTGGAGGAAGTAACGGTTCCTGTATGGCAGGCAGAAATCCCGATGCGTGGACGTATGAGAAGGCTGATGTATTCTTATCATGAGGGCTACACAACTGAGTACGAAGAGTATATAGTAGAAGATGGAGAGATAGTTGTAAACATGGGTGCGTACTCCGCACTTGTTTTGAAGGAGATGGACGTTAATTATGGATAGGTTAGACGTAAAACTTTGGGCGCTTGCAGAAAAAGGACAGATTGTTCCGGACCGGTCACTTCTTAAGACACCGGAGCAGATTGCCGAAATCAGAAAGAGCGCTGACCTCAACACAGCAGTACTGGATCATGTGGCTGCACATATCAAAGCTGGTATGAGCACAGCGCAGATCGATAAGCTTGTATATGATTTCACGACAGAACACGGAGGAATTCCGGCACCGCTTGGATATGAAGGATTTCCAAAGAGTGTGTGTACATCGATCAATAATGTTGTATGCCACGGAATTCCAAGTGAGAATGAAATCCTTGTAGAAGGGGATATTATCAATGTAGACGTATCAACCATTTTAAATGGATATTATTCAGATGCTTCTCGTATGTTCAAGATTGGAAATGTGTCCGAAAGAGCAGAACGGATCGTGCGTGTAACACAGGAGTGTGTAGAGCGTGGCCTAAAGGCAGCAAAGCCATGGGGGCATCTGGGAGATATTGCATACGCGATCAACACGCATGCAAAGAAAAATGGATATTCTGTTGTAGAGGAAATTGGAGGACATGGAATTGGTCTTGAATTCCACGAAGAGCCATTTGTAAGTTATGTAACACCAAAAGGCAGTGAAATGGTGCTTGTTCCTGGTATGATGTTCACAATCGAGCCGATGATCAACGAGGGAACACCGGAGTTCTATGTAGATGAGGATAACGGCTGGACCGTATATACAGATGATGACGGATTGTCAGCCCAGGTAGAGTACATGGTACTTGTAAAAGAAAAGAGTGTAGAAGTACTGACGAAATAATAGATAGCAAAGCTGTTTGATACTGGTTACAGCAACTGCTGCTGTGAGCAGATATGATTCCATAGACAGGAATTATTAGATGACTTTAAGATAATGACACGAGATGCAGGAGGAAAAACAGATGCTTAGAATTGGAATGTTGACAAGTGGTGGAGACTGTCAGGCACTGAATGCAGCAATGCGCGGCGTGGTGAAAGGACTGTTTCAGGCACGTAAAGACGTGGAGATTTATGGATTTGAAGAGGGATATAAAGGTTTGATCTACTCGAACTTCAGAATGCTTAAAGCTGAAGATTTCTCAGGAATTTTAACAGTCGGAGGAACAATCCTTGGAACTTCAAGACAGCCGTTCAAACTAATGCGTGTACCGGATGAAAATGGGCTGGACAAAGTAGAAGCTATGAAGCACACTTATCACAAGTTAAGTCTGGATTGTCTTGTGATTCTTGGTGGAAATGGAACTCATAAGACAGCAAACCTTCTGCGTGAGGAAGGCTTAAATGTTGTGACGCTTCCGAAGACGATCGACAACGATCTGTGGGGAACAGATATGACATTTGGATTCCACAGTGCGGTTGAAGTCGCAACAGATACGATCGATCGTATCCATACAACAGCAACTTCCCACAACCGTGTATTTATTATTGAGATCATGGGACATAAAGTCGGCTGGGTAACGCTGCACGCAGGAATTGCAGGCGGTGCCGACATTATTCTGCTTCCGGAGATTCCTTATGACATGGATGTGATTGCAGAGGCAATAGACAAGCGTGCCAAATCAGGTAAAAAGTTTACCATTATCGCAGTGGCAGAAGGAGCTATTTCCAAGGAAGACGCGAAGCTTTCCAAGAAAGAATTAAAGGACAAACAGGCAAAGAAGAAATATCCTTCTGTAGCTTATGAGATGGCAGAAAAAGTTCAGAAGAGAACTCAGCAGGAAGTGCGTATCGCAATTCCCGGACACACACAAAGAGGTGGATCCCCGTGTCCATTTGACCGTGTATTGTCAACAAGACTCGGCGCAGAAGCTGCCCGCGCGATCTTAGATGAAAATTATGGTTGTATGATGTCCGTAAAGAATGATAAGATTGTTCGTGTTCCGCTTAGTGAAGTAGCAGGAAAGTTAAAATATGTTGATCCGAAGTCTGAGATCATTAGACAGGCAAAGATCACCGGAATTAGTTTTGGAGATGAATAATAACCATGTCATATATGGCTTTATACCGGAAATTCCGGCCAAATGAATTTGAAGATGTAAAGGGACAGGATGCAATTGTGCGGACGCTTAAGAATCAGATTGAAGCAGATCGTATCGGACACGCATACCTGTTCTGTGGAACAAGGGGAACCGGAAAAACAACGGTTGCCAAGATATTTGCAAAAGCAGTTAACTGTGAACACCCAGTAGACGGAAGCCCGTGTGGAGAGTGTGCAGTTTGTAAGGCGATTGCCGCGGGCAATTCCATGAATGTGATTGAAATCGATGCGGCTTCCAACAATGGTGTCGATAACATTCGTGAAATCCGGGAAGAGGTCGCCTACCGTCCAACAGAAGGACGTTATAAAGTGTATATCATTGATGAGGTGCATATGCTGTCTATCGGGGCCTTTAATGCACTTTTGAAGACGCTGGAAGAGCCGCCGGAGTATGTCATATTTATACTGGCGACTACAGAGGCGCATAAGATTCCAGTCACGATTTTAAGCCGGTGTCAGAGATATGATTTTAAACGCATTTCCATCGAGACTATTTCAGCAAGATTGCAGGAATTGATTAATAAAGAAGGATGGGATGTAGAAGAAAAGGCAGTCCGATATATTGCACGTATGGGAGACGGTTCCATGCGTGATGCATTAAGTCTCTTGGATCAGTGTGCTGCATTTTACATCGGACAGAAGCTGACATACGACCATGTGCTGGAAGTACTGGGGGCGGTGGACACGGAAGTATTCAGCCGGCTGCTTCGTAAGATTTTGGACAGAGATGTACACAGTGTCGTTGAGATTGTAGATGAGCTGGTCATGCAGGGAAGAGAACTGTCGCAGCTCTCAGCAGATTTTACGTGGTATCTCAGAAACCTTCTGCTTGTCAGAAGCTCTGATGATATGGAAGATGTGTTAGATGTATCCAGTGAGAATCTGGCACGGCTGAAAGAAGAGGCTCAGATGATTGAGGATGATGCATTGATCCGGTATATTCGCGTATTTTCAGATTTGACCAGTCAGTTAAAATATTCAACCCAGAAGAGGGTCATGCTGGAGGTAGCACTGATTAAATTGTGTCGTCCGGCAATGGAGACAAATCCAGATACATTGCTTGACCGCCTGCGGGCAATAGAGGAAAAGCTGGAAAACGGTGATTTTATGGAAAATGCGGCGAGAGAACGTATTGTCTATGTAAATGGACCGGAAGGAGCAGAACAGGAACCGAAGAAAAAGCCGGAACTTCCGGAAGCTCTGAATGAAGATGTAAAACAAGTGGCAAAAGATTTCCGTAAACTCACATCGGATGCATCGCCAATGCTGCGGAATTATCTGAAGCAGGCAAGACTAAGTGCAGGAGAAGGAAACAGACTTCTGATCGTATTGCCGGATGCAGTAGGAGCCGGGGTAGTAGGAACAGAAGAACATAAAGAAGAAATCAGAAATCTGATCGAGAGTAAAATCGGAAAAAAACTGGACATCGATGTCCGTCAGGTAGAAGAAGGACGGAGATTTGAGGACAGTTTTGTAGATATAGAAAAACTAATCAATATGGATATTGTAGTGGAGGATGATTAATTATGGCAAAAAGAGGTGGATTTCCAGGAGGCGGAATGCCGGGGAACATGGCAAACTTAATGAAGCAGGCTCAAAAGATGCAGCGTCAGATGGAAGAGCAGGCAAAAGAAATGGAGACAAAAGAATTTACAGCAACTGCTGGTGGCGGAGCTGTAGAAGTCACAGTATCAGGATCCAAAAAACTTGTAAAAGTAAAACTGGATGAAGAAGTTGTAGATCCAGATGATGTAGAAATGTTAGAAGATCTTCTTGTGGCAGCAGTGAACGAGGCACTTGACAAAGTAGATGAAGCATCTGCAGCAAGTATGTCCAAATTCACAGGAGGCATGAATGGATTACTATAGTAACCAGATCAGCAAATTGATTGACGAGCTGTCCAGATTGCCGGGCATTGGTGCAAAGTCAGCATCCAGACTGGCATTTCATCTGATACATATGCCGAAAGAAGAGGTGAAACGTCTGGCAGACACTATGGTCGAGGCAAGAGAAAATGTACGTTACTGCAAAGAATGCTGCACCCTGACGGATCAGGAACTCTGCCCAATCTGTAGTAATTTAAATCGCGATCATAAGACAATTATGGTTGTAGAGAATACAAGAGACCTGGCAGCTTACGAAAAGACAGGAAAATACAACGGCGTCTACCATGTACTTCACGGCGCAATCTCCCCGATGCTTGGCATCGGTCCGGGAGACATCAAGCTGAAAGAACTGATCCGGCGCCTGGAAGGCGATGTAGAAGAAGTCATCATTGCGACAAATTCAAGCCTGGAAGGCGAGACGACCGCGATGTATATCAGCAAGCTGATAAAACCCACCGGAGTCAAAGTCAGCCGCATTGCCAGCGGCGTGCCGGTAGGCGGAGATCTGGAGTATATTGATGAAGTAACATTATTGCGTGCATTAGAAGGACGCACACAATTGTGAAAAGTGCTAAAAAAGAAAATTTGGGACGGGGTTTTTCTAAAAACAATGTCATTAAGTTAAGGATTTTAGTAGTGTGAAAAGTAGTTTTTTACTTTTTGCACTACTTTTTTTGCCTAAAAGCTTGACAAAACTTCACAAAAGTGTGGCGAAGCCATTTGAATATATTCTTTTTTAGGAGGTTCAAATGGCAAATATTTCTTTTATTGTAAAGCAAAAACTGGAGTCTGCTATAAAAATATTATGCAGAGATTTTTCATCACACGTAAAGCGTCCGGGAAAAGACTTTTCTAGGAATCGTAAACTTCCATTTGAAGA
The DNA here is from genome assembly GCF_025150245.1 of Dorea formicigenerans. Classification (NCBI taxonomy): domain Bacteria; kingdom Bacillati; phylum Bacillota; class Clostridia; order Lachnospirales; family Lachnospiraceae; genus Dorea; species Dorea formicigenerans. The sequence goes on along the minus strand of NZ_CP102279.1, from coordinate 2,914,960 downwards.
GGTGATTCGATTCCTTCTCCCTCTGCAAGGACAATGTATGGATCAGGAATTATTCCGTCACTTTTCAAAGAAACCACTCTTCTTTTCAACAGACTATTCGGGTATTCCGCATAGTTCCGCTATGATTCAGGCTCGGCAAAAACTTTCAGATTCTGCAATGCCGGCCTTGTTCCATTCGTTTACAGAGACTTGTAAAAAAGGTGCGCTTTTCCAGGGTTACCAACTTCTGGCAATAGATGGTTCCCAGTTTTCTGTCCCGGAAAATCTAAAAGAACCACTATGCTGGCGTAAGATACCCAATATCTCAAAGGGAAGAAATGTGATACATTTAAATGCTATGTACCATCTTCAGAGTGGTATTTTTGAAGATGTCGTTTTTCAGCCAATCTGTGAATGTAATGAGCATAAAGCCCTGGCTCAAATGGTAGACCGCCGGTCTTCTGCGTTTCCTGCTATTTTTATGGCTGATCGGGGATACGAAAGTTATAATACTTTCGCCCATATAGAACAAAAAGGGGATAAATACGTGGTTCGGGGAAGAGAATCAGGTACAGGTATCTGTTCTGGTCTGAATCTTCCTGATACAGAAGAATACGATATCGAAAAAGAACTTTATATCTGTAAAAAACATAGCAAAAAAGTAAAAACAAACCCACGAAAATATAAACGAATTCGCAGTGATGCAACATTTGATTTTTTCACAGACGATTGTGAGGAATATCGATTAAATCTTAGAATTGTAAAAATAAAACTCTCTGAAACCACAACTGAAGTACTGTTTACAAATCTTTCTAAAGAGAAATTTTCGGCAGATGATTTAAAACGGTTATATCATATGCGCTGGGGAATTGAAACTGCATTTGACCAGTTAAAATATGCGCTTGGCGCTGCATCTGTTCATTCTAAGAACTCAGAATTAATCATACAAGAATTGTATGGAAAGCTAATTATGTTCAATTTTTGTAAAACTATAGTTGGTGGAATTGCGGTAAAACAGCAGGAATACTGGAAATATGAATATAAATTGAATATAAAAATGGCAATGTGTATTTGTAGAGAATTCTGGTGCTCCCAGACTTTAGCAGCACCAGAGGTTGAAAAAATGTTGCTGAACTATCTTGTCCCCATAAGGGATAACCGGACTTTTCCACGAGATACGGTTAAAAAGTCAGCAATAGCATTCAATAGTAGGATAGCATAAGATTGTAAAAATGAAAATAGGAACCATGAGAAAGCAGGGATTTTTCGCTGCTTACTTGTAGTATCCTTGAAAAACAAGAAGCCTTGACAATCCATAAAAAAGAAGTGTCAAAGCCTCAATAATTACAATTTTATCCTTAACTTAATGACATTGTTTCTAAAAAAACCCCGTCCCCAATTTTTTCAACTACCGCGTATTTCCGCCTTTTTTCTCCTCTCACACCTGTCCCCAATTGATTTGTGCAGTTTTACTGCTTGACAAAATATATCTTGATATATGCAGGCAACTGGTCTATAATTTGCTTAGGTGGGCAGTAAGAATGAACAATGAGTTCATAGATTAAAGGAGGAACAGAAAAAATGAAATTTTTCATCGACACAGCTAAGGTAGAGGACATCAAAAAGGCAAACGACATGGGAGTTATCTGCGGAGTAACAACAAATCCATCCCTGATCGCAAAAGAGGGAAGAGTATTTGAAGAAGTTATTGCAGAGATTGCATCTATCGTTGATGGACCAATCAGCGGTGAGGTTAAAGCTACAACTGTTGATGCTGAGGGAATGATCGAGGAAGGAAGAGCAATCGCAAAGATTCATCCGAACATGGTAGTTAAGATTCCGATGACAGTAGAGGGACTTAAGGCAGTTAAAGTTCTTACAGCTGAGGGAATCAAGACCAATGTTACACTTGTATTTTCTGCTAATCAGGCACTTCTTGCTGCAAGAGCAGGTGCTACATATGTATCACCATTCTTAGGACGTCTGGATGATATCTCTACAAGAGGAACAGATCTTATTGCAGAGATCGCAGAGATGTTCGCGGTTGCAGGTATTGAGACAGAAATCATCGCAGCAAGTGTACGTAACCCAATGCACGTTACAGAGTGTGCGCTTGCCGGAGCAGATATTGCTACAGTACCTTACAAGGTAATCGAGCAGATGACACATCATCCATTAACAGATCAGGGAATCGCAAAATTCCAGGCTGATTACAAAGCTGTATTTGGCGAGTAAGATCAGTGGAGCTTATATAGAACTATGAATATGAGGGGCATGTCTTTGGTGAGACATGCCTTTTTGCAATTCAAAGTGGGGAGTTATCGGTTATGTCAAAAAATAAATACGCCGCTAAACGAGAATTTTACAAGACAATACAGGACCTGGCGGAGCATCCGGTCGTGCTGGAAATGAAAAAATATCCGCAGCATGGGAAAACAAACTGCTATAAACATTGTCTCAGGGTGGCTTATTGCAATTACTGTCTCTGTAAAATGTTTCATCTGGATGCGAGATCTGCGGCGCGGGCAGGTATGATCCATGATTTGTTCCTTTATGACTGGCACACGCATGCTGCCCAGACGGGGGAGCGGTTTCATGGTCTGAAGCATCCGGAAAAAGCATACCGAAATGCGAAGAAATATTTCCCATTAAATCAGATTGAAGTAGATATTATCCGGACACACATGTGGCCGGTGACATTTCGGACATTTCCGAGAACGAGAGAAGGCTGGGTTACGACCCTTACTGACAAGTATTGCAGTCTTCTGGAGACAGGACGTCGAAAGTAGGGGCGTGATGCCGTAAAGTTTCCGGGACAGGTCTCACCGATTGATAAATTATGCATATTTTCTGTGTTATCATTAACACCGCCATAGAGGCAAATATGTTTAATGAGGTGAGAGTATATGGAACGGCAGCTTCCGAAAAATGTAAGACAGATTGGAAATGTCTGTGATGAGCCAAAGATTTATGTGGAGGATTATGTAGACACATTTCTTGGGCAATTGCAGGAAAAAGCAATGGAGAAACCTGTAGCAGCGGCATTGACCGGGGAGATCACAAAATGTGAGGACAAGGTGGTTGTGTATATATCAGGAGCGATCCGGGCAGAAGATGTAGAAGTTGAAGGAACAAATTTAAAGATTTCCGAAGAAATTTGGGAAAAAATAGAGAAGGAACAAAAAGAGTATTTCAAAGATCAGAAATTAATTGGCTGGTGTCTTTTGGAGACAGGACATCCAATGAGCATGAATCGGGGAGCGCAGGAGCTGCACCGGAAAATGTATGATCAGGAAAATACGATTTTTATATGGAAAGATGCTTCGTCAAGTGACGAGATGTATTTTGCTTATAAATATAATGAGCTGATGCAGATCGGCGGTCATTACATTTATTATGAAAAAAATCCACAAATGCAGAATTACATGATTAACACACGCAGGCAGAATGGCGTGACACCCAGTGAAATGGTTGAGGATCGAGCTACAAAGGATTTTCGTAGTGCGGTGAGGCAGAGAATGGAGATTAAGGAGCAGAGTCAGAGTTCAAAATTATTATATGCGACCAGTGCGCTTCTTGTGGTGGTGGTACTGGCAATAGGTGTCTCAATGATGAATAATTTTGAACGCATGGAATCTGTACAGCAGTCACTTGAGCAGCTCGCAAGTGCGAAAGGAACAGAGGCAAAGGTGGATGATAATGATCAGGTGAACGACCAGCGTGTGAATGGAGAAAATGAAAATCAAATTAATGCGCAGTCTGAAGGGCAAAATCAAGAGGAAACAAAGGGAAATCAGAATAGTGAGACGGTTGCAGCCAGCGGTTCCGTAAAAGCTTCCAGTGATACAAAAAAATCAAACGATGCAAAATCAGAAGGAACGGTTCCGGAAGTGTCGACCGTACAGGAACAACTCAGTCAGTCGGACTATTATACGGTGAAAAAAGGAGATACATTGGCAAGCATCAGTAAGAAGACATATGGGGATACCGGCCATGTAGAGGCAATTTGTAAAATGAACGGGCTGTCAGACGGGAACCTGATTTTCATCGGGCAAAAGCTATTGTTACCATAGCTCGGAGTGTGGTACAATAGGGAGAAATAATAAATATGAAGGGAATCTGAATATTGAATCGAAAGAATAAAGATCTGCGGGTGGTGCGGGACTCGGAAGATGTGGACAAACTGGTCAGGCGGATCATGGACAATACAGAAGATGAAGAAACACAGATGGCGCAACTGGAGGAACAGGTGAAGGCGCATAAAAAGAAAATCAGAATAAGAATTCTGACAGTAGTCATATTGATTATGGCAGCTTCTGTAGGAATCTATTTATTTATACATTTACAGACGTATACGAATGTGCGGGTGGCGAACACTTATCCGGAGGCAGGAAGTACGGACAGCAATTACAAGGAATTTTCAGAAGGTGTGCTTCGTTACAGTAGAGATGGAATGGCATATTTGAGTCAGCAGGGGGAAGAGAAATGGAACCAGGCTTATCAGATTAAGACTCCGACTGTTGTAGCAGGAGATGATTGTGCAATTATTTTTGACAAAGGCGGTAATGACGTTGTCATTTTTCAAAAAGACGGTGTAAAGGGCGAGATTCATACAACGCTTCCGATAGAAAAAGCGACAGTATCCAGTCAGGGAATTGTGTGTGCGGTGTTGAAAGACAGTTCATCACCCAAAATCGTCTGTTATGATACTGCAGGAAATATCCTAGTGGAGCATAAGACATCGCTGACCGGAACAGGATACCCGATGGATGTTGCTATTTCATCAGATGCAGAAGTGATGCAGGTCACATATTTGTATACGCAGGACGGCAGTGTGACATCAAGGGTAGTTTACTATAATTTTGGCAGTGCAGGGGAACAGGAGACGGATCATCAGGTTACACAGGAAGAATATAAAGGAACACTGATGGCAGAAGGATTTTTTATGAACCAGAAGATTTCAGCAGTAGTCGGAGATAATATGCTGACAATATATCAAGGCGAAAGTGTTCCGAAAGAGACTAGTCAGATTAAGATAGACAAAGAGATAAAAAGCGTATTTCATGATAACAAATATATTGGTCTGGTCTTGAAAAATGAAGGAAAAGGCGGTTATGAACTCCGGCTTTACAATACGTCGGGAAAGCAGACATTGTCAAAAGATTTTACCGGGGATTATGGAAATGTAAAATTAAGCGGCGGCCAGGTGATTATGTATGATGGAAATAACTGCAGTATTTTCCTGAAAAGCGGAATACAGAAATTTGAAGGAGAGATAGAAACGAATATTCGTGAAATTTTTCCAACTATGGGAGTTAATAAATACATTGTGATAAATGCAAACGGCATGGAGAATGTCCGTCTTGTAAAATAAGGAGAAGGTATGGAGTGGAATTGGTTAACGATAGCAGTAGCAGGAGTATTTCTACTGGGATTTTTGATTGGAATCTACCGGGGAGCGATTCGTATCGCTGTGTCACTTGCGACTACGATTTTAACAATTGTCATTGTAGTTGCAGCATCACCTTATGTTTCATCGGCAATAGAAAAGCATACGCCGATTGATGACATGATTAAAAGTCAGGTGACGAACACGATGGCAAAAGCGGCAGCTTCCCAGTTGGCCGGAGGCAGTGATGACAGTGGTTCAACGGGAATTTCAGCAGAAAGTGTACGAAAAGCATTGAAGGCAGCAGGGATTAGTGAAGAAGAATTGCAATCTTACGGTGTGTCGGTAGATGATATTGTAAATGGAAAGATTACAGGAGAGCAATTGGCACAGTATGGAATTTCCAGCAGTATTTTAGACGGTGTAAATAATGACGAAGTCAGCGAAGAAGTCAAAAATGCAATTGAGGGGGCGGATATTCCAAGAGATCTTCAGGTAGCAGCTATAGAAAAAGCAGATCTTCCAGCAGTATTTAAGACACAGTTGTCTACCAATAATAACAGTGAAATTTATTCTCAACTGGGAGTACAGACATTTGCACAGTATGTAGGAGAATTCCTGTCAAAACTAATTATTCATATTATTGCATTCCTGGGAACATTTTTTATTGTGACCATTATATTGCGTGCAATTGTATTTGCACTTGATATTGTGGCAGAATTACCTGTGCTGGGATTCATTAACCGGCTTGCAGGCGGAGTTGTTGGACTTGGATGTGCACTTATCATTGTATGGGTGGCATTTATTATTATCACAATGCTCTATATGACAAGCATTGGAAAAGAAGCCTATGAGCTGATTCAGAACAATGATATAATAAAAATGATATATGATTATAATCCGATTATGCAATTAGCGGTGAAATTTTAAAGCTTTGACACGTAGTATTTTAGTGAAATGCTACGTGTCAAACTGCGTTTAATGGAAACTCTTCTCGCAAAATAAGATACTTTAATTGCAATTTTGGGTATTAATTTGGGGGAAATGTAATTCAAACTGCAAATATGAACAAGTAAAGCGAAATGTGGTAACTAAAATTGTGTAAATTGTGTAAATAAAATAAATAATAAAAACAATATTGACAATTCTGGACAGGCATGATATATTATACAAGCTGTCGCGTGAGACAAGACTGGAAAGTGCTTAAGAGCTCATGGGAACGCAAAAAAAAATAAATGAAATTTCCTGTTGACAAATGTCGATAGAAATGATATTCTAGATAAGCTGTTTCGAACGACAGAGATGATCGAAGCGGACAGCGAAAAAGAAAAATAAAAAAGTTGTTGACAAGCGATTGTGAATGTGATAATATAAATAAGCTGTCGCTGAGATGACAACAAAAAAGAACCTTGATAATTAAATAATAGACAACAACCCTGAAGATTCTTTAAGAGAAAATTCAGAACGGACATTGAATGACAATGTCAACCTTAAAACAGTAAAAGGGATAAGAAAGCTAGTAGTTTTCTTGACCTGGAACGAACTTTGATTTTGAATCCGAGTCAAATCGGAATTAAGATTTTTAAACGAGAGTTTGATCCTGGCTCAGGATGAACGCTGGCGGCGTGCTTAACACATGCAAGTCGAGCGAAGCACTTAAGTTTGATTCTTCGGATGAAGACTTTTGTGACTGAGCGGCGGACGGGTGAGTAACGCGTGGGTAACCTGCCTCATACAGGGGGATAACAGTTAGAAATGGCTGCTAATACCGCATAAGACCACAGTACTGCATGGTACAGTGGTAAAAACTCCGGTGGTATGAGATGGACCCGCGTCTGATTAGGTAGTTGGTGAGGTAACGGCCCACCAAGCCGACGATCAGTAGCCGACCTGAGAGGGTGACCGGCCACATTGGGACTGAGACACGGCCCAGACTCCTACGGGAGGCAGCAGTGGGGAATATTGCACAATGGGCGAAAGCCTGATGCAGCGACGCCGCGTGAAGGATGAAGTATTTCGGTATGTAAACTTCTATCAGCAGGGAAGAAAATGACGGTACCTGACTAAGAAGCCCCGGCTAACTACGTGCCAGCAGCCGCGGTAATACGTAGGGGGCAAGCGTTATCCGGATTTACTGGGTGTAAAGGGAGCGTAGACGGCTGTGCAAGTCTGAAGTGAAAGGCATGGGCTCAACCTGTGGACTGCTTTGGAAACTGTGCAGCTAGAGTGTCGGAGAGGTAAGTGGAATTCCTAGTGTAGCGGTGAAATGCGTAGATATTAGGAGGAACACCAGTGGCGAAGGCGGCTTACTGGACGATGACTGACGTTGAGGCTCGAAAGCGTGGGGAGCAAACAGGATTAGATACCCTGGTAGTCCACGCCGTAAACGATGACTGCTAGGTGTCGGGTAGCAAAGCTATTCGGTGCCGCAGCTAACGCAATAAGCAGTCCACCTGGGGAGTACGTTCGCAAGAATGAAACTCAAAGGAATTGACGGGGACCCGCACAAGCGGTGGAGCATGTGGTTTAATTCGAAGCAACGCGAAGAACCTTACCTGATCTTGACATCCCGATGACCGCTTCGTAATGGAAGTTTTTCTTCGGAACATCGGTGACAGGTGGTGCATGGTTGTCGTCAGCTCGTGTCGTGAGATGTTGGGTTAAGTCCCGCAACGAGCGCAACCCTTATCTTCAGTAGCCAGCATTTAGGATGGGCACTCTGGAGAGACTGCCAGGGATAACCTGGAGGAAGGTGGGGATGACGTCAAATCATCATGCCCCTTATGACCAGGGCTACACACGTGCTACAATGGCGTAAACAAAGGGAGGCAGAGCCGCGAGGCCGAGCAAATCTCAAAAATAACGTCTCAGTTCGGATTGTAGTCTGCAACTCGACTACATGAAGCTGGAATCGCTAGTAATCGCAGATCAGAATGCTGCGGTGAATACGTTCCCGGGTCTTGTACACACCGCCCGTCACACCATGGGAGTCAGTAACGCCCGAAGTCAGTGACCCAACCGAAAGGAGGGAGCTGCCGAAGGTGGGACCGATAACTGGGGTGAAGTCGTAACAAGGTAGCCGTATCGGAAGGTGCGGCTGGATCACCTCCTTTCTAAGGAAGATGGATAAAGTAGGTTGCAAAGCAGCCGAATCAATCCAACTAAAACGGAAAAAGTAAGGGTTGTTGTCTGTTATTTAGTTATTAAGGCTGTAAAAAGCTTAATAAATATTTCCGGTGGCGATGCGCTTAGGGGTAACACCCGTTCCCATCCCGAACACGATGGTTAAGACCTAAGCGGCCGATGGTACTTTACTGGAGACGGTACGGGAGAGTAGGTGGCTGCCGGGCTATAAAAAAGTTTATTTCTGGAAAAGAAATAAACATCAATGTTAGAACACCTTGTGGATTCGCCACATTATGTTCGGGAGATTGATTATAGATACAGGCAAAGATGAGCAACAACTTATCAACGCCAACCCAATCAGCAGGGCAGTGCTGTTAAAATAACTGGTTTTACCAGTGATCAGAGAGCTGAAGAGATTCAACTATCTGATGGCTGATAAAACAGTCAAATGCTTACATTGCACCTCAAGAACTTCGTTCTTTCGGTCGCGTGCAGGCACGCTATGAAACAGAATATTTCACAGCTTATGAATGCAAGCATTCAACGCAGAAAATATTCGTTTCGCAATGTACCTTGAAAACCGCATATAAGAAATATAGATAAGATATTAAATATCTAATCAAGACATCCGAGGTAATTGTTATAAACAGAGTAATAATTACTACACAATTCGAAGAAAACGAATCCAAAAAATTGACCTAGAAGCCAACGCATGCAACGCTATGCATGTGTAAGCAATCATTCATTCCCGTGGATGAGAGCAAGTTGGTTATGCTAATAAGAGCGTATGGTGGATGCCTTGGCACTAAGAGCCGATGAAAGACGTGATAAGCTGCGAAAAGCTTCGGGGAGGAGCAAATATCCTATGATCCGGAGATCTCTGAATGGGGAAACCCACCTGAGCAAACCTCAGGTATCCTAACGCCAATACATAACGTTAGGAGGGGAACCCGGTGAACTGAAACATCTAAGTAGCCGGAGGAAGAGAAAACAACATGTGATTCTGGAAGTAGCGGCGAGCGAAACCGGAAGAGCCCAAACCGGAGTGCGTGCACTCCGGGGTTCGGACCGCGGAATTGATCCAAAAGACTTAACAGAACGGCCTGGGAAGGCCGGCCAGAGAGGGTGAAAGCCCCGTAAGTGAAAGGTCGATTGGCATGGCGGTATCCAGAGTAGGTCGAGACACGTGGAACCTTGACTGAATATGCGGGGACCACCCCGTAAGGCTAAATACTCCTTAGTGACCGATAGCGCATAGTACTGTGAAGGAAAGGTGAAAAGGACCCCGGGAGGGGAGTGAAAAAGAACCTGAAACCATATGTTTATAAGCTGTGGAACCACTTTAAATGTGGAACCGCGTACTTTTTGTAGAACGGTCCGGCGAGTTACGCTGGCTGGCGAGGTTAAGTCCTTAAGGGATGGAGCCGAAGGGAAACCAAGTCTGAATAGGGCGAAGAGTCAGTCGGAGTAGACCCGAAACCGGGTGACCTATCCATGTCCAGGATGAAGTTGCCGTAAAAGGCAATGGAGGTCCGAACCCACATCCGTTGAAAAGGGTGGGGATGAGGTGTGGATAGGGGAGAAATTCCAATCGAACCCGGAGATAGCTGGTTCTCCTCGAAATAGCTTTAGGGCTAGCCTCATACAAGTCTTGCGGAGGTAGAGCACTGAATTTCCTAGGGGGCGTCAAAGCTTACCGAAGAATATCAAACTCCGAATGCCGCGTAGATGGTGTATGGGAGTCAGACTGCACGAGATAAGTTGGGTAGTCAAAAGGGAAAGAGCCCAGACCTGCAGCTAAGGTCCCAAAATGTGTGTTAAGTGGAAAAGGATGTGGGATTTCGAAGACAACTAGGATGTTGGCTCAGAAGCAGCCATACATTCAAAGAGTGCGTAATAGCTCACTAGTCGAGAGGTCCTGCGCCGAAAATGTCCGGGGCTGAAACACACTACCGAAGCTCAGGAATGTACTTGTACATTGGTAGAGGAGCATTGTATACGGGAAGAAGCAGTACCGATAAGGAGCTGTGGACTGTATAGAAGAGAGAATGCCGGAATGAGTAGCGAGAGGAAGGTGAGAATCCTTCCGGCCGAATATCTAAGGTTTCCAGAGTAAAGCTGATCTGCTCTGGGTAAGTCGGGGCCTAAGGCCAGGTCGAAAGACGTAACCGATGGACAACAGGTTGAAATTCCTGTACCGCGATATAACAGAACTGTGGGGACACGTGTGGAGAGCACAAGCCGGGAATGGAAAGCCCGGCGCAAGCAAGGTAGGAGTCGTACTGGCAAATCCGTACGGCAATCCGAAGATGTGATGCGTACCGAATTAAGAGTAGGGAAGAGTGTGAGCCATGCGTCAAGAAAAGCCGCTATTGTTTGTATCGCGCCCGTACCGTAAACCGACACAGGTGGATGAGGAGAGAATCCTAAGGCCGACGGGAGAAGCATTGTTAAGGAACTCGGCAAAATGACTCCGTAACTTCGGGAGAAGGAGTGCCACTGAGAGGTGGCCGCAGAGAATTGGCCCAAGCAACTGTTTAGCAAAAACACAGGTCTATGCAAAACCGAAAGGTGAAGTATATGGGCTGACGCCTGCCCGGTGCTGGAAGGTTAAGGGGAGAGGTTAGCGCAAGCGAAGCTTTGAACTTAAGCCCCAGTAAACGGCGGCCGTAACTATAACGGTCCTAAGGTAGCGAAATTCCTTGTCGGGTAAGTTCCGACCCGCACGAAAGGCGTAATGATTTGGGCACTGTCTCAACAATGCACCCGGTGAAATTGAAATACCAGTGAAGATGCTGGTTACCTGCGCCAGGACGGAAAGACCCCATGGAGCTTTACTCCAGCTTGATACTGGGATTCGGTATTGCATGTACAGGATAGGTGGGAGGCTTTGAAGCGGTAACGCCAGTTGCCGTGGAGCTGTTGTTGGGATACCACCCTTGCAGTACTGGGTTTCTAACCAGCGGCCTTAAACAGGTCGGGGGACAATGTCAGGTGGGGAGTTTGACTGGGGCGGTCGCCTCCGAAAGGGTATCGGAGGCGCTCAAAGGTTCCCTCAGAATGGTCGGAAACCATTCGAAGAGTGCAAAGGCAGAAGGGAGCTTGACTGCGACACCGACGGGTGGAGCAGGTACGAAAGTAGGACTTAGTGATCCGGTGGTATAAAGTGGGATTGCCATCGCTCAACGGATAAAAGCTACCCTGGGGATAACAGGCTTATCACTCCCAAGAGTTCACATCGACGGAGTGGTTTGGCACCTCGATGTCGGCTCATCGCATCCTGGGGCTGAAGTAGGTCCCAAGGGTTGGGCTGTTCGCCCATTAAAGCGGTACGCGAGCTGGGTTCAGAACGTCGTGAGACAGTTCGGTCCCTATCCGGCGTGGGCGTAGGATATTTGAGAGGAGCTGTCCTTAGTACGAGAGGACCGGGATGGACTGGCCGCTGGTTGATCTGTTGTTCCGCCAGGAGCATAGCAGAGTAGCCAAGCCGGGACGGGATAAACGCTGAAGGCATCTAAGCGTGAAGCCCCCCTCAAGATGAGATATCCCAACGAAAGTTGTAAGACCCCTTGAAGACGACGAGGTAGATAGGACAGAGGTGGAAGTGTGGTAACACATGGAGCTGACTGTTACTAATAGGTCGAGGGCATAACCAAGTAAGGTGGATAGGTAAAGATGTTAAAAAGTTTCTTATATGCAGTTTTGAAGATATATGAAAAAAACCCTTGTAATTTTTGTTACTTGGGTTTATTATATATTTGTTATTCCTCGATAGCTCAGTGGTAGAGCATTCGGCTGTTAACCGAAGGGTCGTAGGTTCGAACCCTACTCGGGGAGTTAGTTAACCTGTAAGTATTATGCTTACAGGTTTTTTAGTATACAAAGTAATAATATATTTATTCGGAAAGAAAAATAAATGGTTGATAGACAGGGGCTGTTTGGAACTATCTACATCTTTTGGGTCAACACTCAATATTGCAGATATAATACCTTTGCGAACCTTTTCATTTTGCATTAATTCTTTAAAACAGAAATCCGCAGTCGGAAACATAATAAAATCATCAGAATTCCGTGATTCTGCTACTTGCGTCTTAAGTTTCTGTTTCCCCGCAGTCTGGGCTTTCAATGTTTGCGTTTTTTTTGCTGTATTTCTTTTAGTCATATACTTTCCTCTCATAGTTCAGATGAACACTGTCTGACAGAAAAGTTTTATTTTACAGATATATTAACATATACTTAATATTTATGCTAGTATATTAAGTGAAATTCATCACAATCCTTTAACAGTTTTCATCAGTTTGTTGTTCATCACTTTGGAATCTTGCCTGATGTTATAATAGGCTCCGAAAATGAATGAAGTTAATATAGATACTTTTACAGATAACAAGAATTGTTATCTGCCTTATTGTCGCCGTTTGTACTGTTGTTGTCACCAACATTATTATCAGCTTCCATATTTTTGGTTGTATATAATATTGTCTGGGCAACATTATTTGCTACAATCACAGGAATCATGACCATTGATAAGCGCTATTTGGACAAGGCAGCTACATTGGAACTGACAGGTGTAAAGCGGTTCATGAAAGTAATTCTGCCGGCAGCAAGTCCATCTATTCTGGCCGGTTTTGTAAATTCACTGAGAAGTTCTTTTGTAATGCTTGTATTTGCCGAAATGTATGGTGGCGGTTCAGGCATGGGCTATTTTGTAAAAAAGAATTCTGAACTTGGTGTATTTGCCAATACCTGGGTTGGATTTATCTTTATGGTAATTGTGTTAGTAGTTGTAATGCAGATATTTGAAAAGGTGAAAGAGCAGCTGCTTAAATGGACAATTGATTAAAATTAAATGAAGATGAAAATATAGGGAAGTTGTGGTACATGGATGTGTATCACAGCTTCCCTTTTTTAACAAAAGCTAAATGCATTTTATAAGTTACACTGCAATGTCCGGTGTCCAGTAGATATTATTTATCAATCTCACTCAGTGCAGCTTCATCAGCAACGATTGTTACATCATTATGTAACTGAAGGATGGAAGCCGGTACTTCCGGAGTGATTGCTCCATAGAGTACTTTCTTTAAGATTTCAGCTTTGTCCTTACCACTGACTACGACCAAAATTTTCTTTGCCTGCATGATATTCTTGATGCCCATGGTATATGCCTGGCGTGGCACCTCGTCTTCGGAAGCAAAGAAGCGTTTGTTGGCTTCAATTGTACTTTCTGTCAGATCAACACAGTGAGTTTCTTTTTCGAAAGCAGCTCCAGGCTCGTTAAAACCAATGTGCCCGTTGTGACCAAGTCCAAGAAGCTGGAGGTCAATACCTCCCTGGCTGTGGATAATTTCATTATAATCATCACACGCTTTTTTAGAATCTGCTTCCAGACCATTAGGGACAAATGTGTGGGATTTATTGATATTTACATGATTGAACAGATTGGTATTCATAAAGTAACGGTAGCTTTGATCATTTTCCGGACTTAAACCTTTATATTCGTCCAAATTGATACTCGTTACCTGTGAAAAATCTAAATCCCCTTTTTTATACCATTCGATCAATTGTTTGTAAGTTCCGACTGGGGAAGAACCTGTGGCAAGTCCAAGCACACAGTTTGGTTTCATAATAATCTGTGCTGAAATAATATTTGCAGCTTTTCTACTCATGTCCTGATAATCTTTTGCTTTGTAAATAACCATAGCTATACCTCACTTTTCTTTTTTTACTTTACATTCTGATAAATAAATTTCAGATGCATTTGTTTTGTTGTTATAAAATGTGTTTTCTGTAATGTAAAATTCCTGTTTCTGATATTAAGTATACTGATTTGTTTCATTATTTCAATATTATAAGCAAATATAGAAACTAGTTTCAAGGTCTGAAAAAATTACCATTGGTTTGTGCAATGCTTACAAAAGAAGATGCATAAAATTTGTGAAAAATTGAGTTTCAGTCAAAATATATGAAACTAGTTTCGAAATACACACAACATATTGAAAAAAGTTTCAGAAGAACTTATACTGCAACTAGAACGAAGGAGGACATTAAAGATGAATCAGAAGGTAGAAAACCTGAAAGGTAAATTAATTGTATCTTGTCAGGCATTGTCAAATGAGCCGTTGCATTCTTCTTTCATTATGGGACGCATGGCTTTGGCTGCAAAAGAAGGTGGAGCATTTGGAATCCGTGCAAATACAAAAGAGGACATTAAAGAGATTCAGTCACAGGTAGATCTTCCAATTATCGGTATTGTGAAGAGAGATTACGAAGACAGTGACATTTATATTACTCCTACCATGAAAGAAATTGATGAACTGATGGAAGTAAAGCCGGAAATTATTGCGATGGATGCTACCATTTCAAAAAGACCGGGAAATAAGACACTGGATGAATTCTTCAAAGAAGCAAAAGAAAAATATCCGGATCAGCTTTGGATGGCGGATTGTTCTACTGTTGAAGAAGCAATTCATGCAGATGAACTTGGATTTGATTTTATCGGAACAACGATGGTCGGATATACAGAGCAAAGCAAAGGTGACAAGATTGAAGCAAATGATTTTGAAATTTTAAGAAAGATTGTTGCCGGAACAAAGCATCGTGTCATTGCAGAAGGAAATATTAATACTCCTGAAAAAGCAAGACATGTGATTGAGCTTGGAGCATATAGCGTAGTAGTTGGTTCAATTATTACAAGACCGCAACTTATCACAAAATCTTTTGTAGAAGAGATGAAAAAACTGGAAGCTTAATTAATTCACACATAAATCAAAAATCAAAAAAGAAAAAGGAGACAAGTAACTATGAGAAATCTTGATAAGTACAAAGGTGTTATCCCGGCATTTTATGCATGCTATGACAAAGACGGAAACATTAGTCCGGAGGCTGTTCAGGCACTGACAAAATACTTTGTTGAAAAAGGCGTCAAAGGTGTGTATGTAAATGGCTCTTCAGGAGAGTGCATTTACCAGAGCGTAGAGGACCGCAAGATTGTGCTTGAAAATGTAATGAAAGCTGCAGAAGGAAAGCTGACAGTTATCGCACATGTTGCATGCAATAACACAAAAGACAGCCAGGAACTTGCAAAACATGCAGAGAGCCTTGGGGTAGATGCAATCGCTGCAATTCCTCCGATTTATTTCCATTTACCAGAGTATGCAATTGCCAAGTACTGGAATGATATCAGTGCAGCAGCACCAAATACAGACTTCGTTATTTACAACATTCCACAGCTTGCAGGTGTTGCTCTTACACAGAGCTTGTTTGCTGAGATGAGAAAGAATCCGAATGTTATCGGTGTAAAGAATTCTTCTATGCCGGTTCAGGATATCCAGATGTTCAAACAGGCTGCAGGTCCTGATTACATTATTTTCAACGGACCGGATGAGCAGTTCATGAGCGGACGTGTCATCGGAGCAGAAGGAGCAATCGGTGGAACTTATGGTGTTATGCCTGAGTTATACTTGAAACTGGATGATTATGTAAAAGCAGGCGAGATGGAAAAGGCAAGAGAAATCCAGTATGCATGTGATGAGATTATTTACAAAATGTGTTCTGCACATGGAAACATGTATGCAGTGATCAAAGCTATTCTCAAGATTAATGAAGGATTGGAACTCGGCGGAGTCAGAGAGCCGCTTCCGGCATTGATTGATGCTGATATGGACATTGTAAAAGAAGCTGCACAGATGATCTGTGATGCGAAAAAGAAATATTTATAAGTCGTAACATCGTTGCCCAAAGGAACATAGGGAGGAAGAAAGGATGCAGGGATTTACCTATATTGATTTGATTATTTTAGTAGTTTATCTGGCAGCAGTATTATTTGCCGGACTTCATTTCGCTAAGAAGGAAATGAAAGGAAAAGAGTATTTTAAAGGTGACGGAACCGTGCCGTGGTGGGTTACTTCCGTATCTATTTTCGCAACTTTATTAAGCCCGATTTCATTCCTGTCACTGGCAGGAAACTCATATGCAGGAACATGGATCATGTGGTTTGCACAGCTCGGTATGCTGCTTGCAATCCCGATTACGATTAAATTTTTCCTGCCGATCTACAGTAAACTGGACATTGATACAGCTTATCATTATCTGGAACTGAGATTTGAAAGTAAAGGACTTCGTGTACTGGGAGCAGTGATGTTCATTGTTTACCAGATCGGACGTATGTCTATCATTATGTACCTGCCATGTATGGTACTTGGAAGCCTGACTGGAATCAGTGTAAACTTACTGATTATCATTATGGGTGTGATCGCTATTATTTATTCTTACACAGGTGGTCTGAAGTCCGTACTCTGGACAGATTTTATTCAGGGTTCTGTCCTTCTGATCGGTGTAACATTTGCCCTGGTCTTCCTTCTTGTGCATCTGGATGGAGGTTTTGGCGCGATTGCGCACGCATTTACGGCTGAGCACAAATTCCTTGCAGTAGATCAGCCAATCTTCAATGCAAATATTTTTAAAGACAGTGTATTTATCATGATTGTTGGTGCAGGGTTTAATACAATGGGATCTTATGTATCAAGTCAGGATATTGTACAGAGATTTACAACTACAACAGATACAAAGAAATTGAATAAAATGATGCTTACGAACGGAGCATTATCTATCTTTATCGCAACAGTATTCTATCTGATTGGTACAGGACTTTATGTATTTTATCAGCAGAATGCACTTCCACCGGCAGCAGCACAGGATCAGATATTCGCATCCTACATTGCATTTGAGCTTCCGGTCGGCGTGACAGGACTTCTGTTAGCTGCTATTTATGCGGCAGCACAGTCTACACTGTCAACAGGATTGAACTCTGTAGCATCAAGCTGGACGCTGGATATTCAGGCAAATCTTTCTAAGAAAGAGCTTGGATTTGAGAAAGAGACTAAGATTGGACAGAGAGTATCTCTCCTCGTTGGTATCTTTGCAATTGTCGTTGCAATGGTACTTGCAAACGGTGGAGTGAAATCAGCATACGAGTGGTTCAATGGATTCATGGGACTGGTACTTGGTATCTTGATCGGAACATTTATCCTTGGAGCATTCACAAAAGTTGCCAATACATTTGGAGCAGTTGCAGCATTTATTGCATCATCAGGAGTTATGGTCTATGTAAAATATTTCGTACCTGCTGACCATGTAACAATTTGGAGCTATTCGATTATCTCTATCGCTGTATCACTTGTAATAGGTATTCCGGCAAGTATGATTTGGAGAAAAGTAAAAGGTGACACAAGTGTGCCGGCTGCAAATACAACAATTTATAACAAATAAGGAGAAATCACTATGATTTTTGGAAATATCAATCAGTTAGAAGAGTTTCCATATCTCGAGGAAGCTGTAAAAGAGTGCTTTGAATATGCAAAAAATAACGATATTCTTTCTTATGAAAAAGGATGTCACGAGATTGACGGAGACAGGTTGTTTGTAAATGTGGTAGAGTATACAACAACGACACCAGAGGAGCGTTTCTGGGAGGCTCACAAGAATTATCTCGATATTCATGTAATGTTAAAGGGAACAGAGCAGATTGATTTGAACTTTATTCAGAACATGGAACTTAAGGAATTTGTTGAGAAAGATGATTTTCTTCCAATGGACGGAGAAAAAAATGCATCTGTTATCTTAAGAGAAGGTGATTTCCTGATCTGTTATCCAAGTGACGGACATAGAACAGCGGTACAGGTGGGAGAGCCTGAGACAATTAAAAAGGCTATTTTCAAAGTGAAAATATAACAACAATACAGGTCGTATGACCTGTGGACAAGAAGGGTGAACCGCAGAAAATGGCTGGTTTGCCCTTTTTGCAGACTATTGTGTATGAAAGCAAAGAATTGACGGATTTTCAATGTGAAAGTTGAGAAGATAAAGCGAATCAGATATAATAGATATCACAGAATAGAGATGTCATAAAAATGTGAACGGGGATTGCAAGATGAATAAGTATGTAAGCATTGATATTGGTGGAACTGCAATAAAATATGGAATCCTTTACGAAGATGCAGAGATTATATGTAAAAGATCTATGAAGACAGAAGCATGGAAGGGTGGTCCGGCCATTTTGCAGAAAGTAACAGGAATCGTGGAAGAAATGAAGCAGGAGGCGCAGGAGGAGATTAGCGGAATCTGTATCTCGACAGCAGGAATGGTAGATACCAAAGAGGGATCCATCTTCTATTCAGCGCCGTTGATTCCTAATTATGCAGGAACACAGTTTAAGAAGACACTGGAAGAGATGTTTCAGGTTCCGTGTGAGGTAGAAAATGATGTAAATTGTGCTGGCCTTGCCGAGAACCGTTCTGGTGCAGCAAAAGGAGCAAAAATAGCACTGGTATTGACGATTGGTACTGGAATTGGCGGTTGTATTGTGATTGACGGGAAAGTATTTCATGGTTTTAGCAATAGTGCATGTGAAGTTGGATATATGCATATGGATGACAGCGATTTTCAGACACTTGGAGCAGCAAGTATACTGACAAAGAAGGTAGCAGAATGGAAAGGCGAGCAAGAAGATATCTGGGATGGCTATCACATTTTTGAAGAAGCAAAAAAAGGTGATGAATTGTGTAATCGTGCAATTGATGAGATGTGCGATGTACTTGGAAAAGGAATTGCTAACATTTGTTATGTCATTAATCCAGAAATTGTTGTACTAGGTGGTGGCATTATGGCACAGGAAGAATTCTTAAAAGACCGGATTAAGGCAGCTATGGACAAGTATCTTGTGTCCAGTATTGCCAAACACACAAAGCTTGCATTTGCGAAACATCAAAATGATGCGGGAATGTTGGGAGCATTTTATCATTTCTGTAACGTGAGACATCTGATGTAGGAGAGATGAGTGTCGATGGAATATTATGTAAAATCAGTAATTCCGATTATTGAATCAAACTATGACAAATTTACGACAACAGAAAAGACCATTGCAGACTTTTTTATTCACAATCAGAAAAAGATGGACTTTTCTGTAAATCATATCGCAGAACTTTTGTATACTTCAAAAGCAACACTGACACGATTTGCACAAAAGTGTGGATATCACGGATACAAAGAATTCATTTATCAATATGAGGAGACATTTGTAGAGAAACAGGAAAAGATTACCGGGAATACACGTATGGTCCTGAATGCATATCAGGAACTTCTGAATAAAACATATAGTCTGGTGGATGAAAGTCAGGTAGTCCGGATTATAGGTTATCTGAATAAGGCTGAAAAGGTGATTGTGTGTGGGCGCGGAAGTTCAGGATTTTCAGCAAAAGAGATGGAAATCCGCTTTATGCGAATCGGTGTAAATGTGGACTCTATGACAGATTCAGATATGATGCGTATGTCATCGGTATTTCAGGACAAAAGATGCCTTGTATTTGGATTCAGTATCAGTGGGGAGACAGAGGAAGTGACATATCTGCTGGAAGAGTCGTATAAGAGGGGTGCCAAGACGGTACTGTTTACGACAAATAATCGGGAAGGTTTTGAAAATTACTGTACGGAGGTCGTGTTATTACCATCTCTGAAACATCTGAATCATGGAAATGTAATTTCACCTCAGTTCCCGATTCTTGTTATGTTGGATATCATCTATGCATATTACATGGAACAGAATAAGTACTTAAGAGAAGAGATGCATGACAGTACACTTCGAGCACTGGAAGAAAGAGAAAACAGGGAAAAGAAACTATATCAGATGTGAGATAACTCCCACTTTGGCAGGTAGCGTTAAATAAGCTGAGGCATTCTTGAATAGAAAGGAAAGAAAATATGATCATAGATAATGTGAAAGTTTACACGGAAGAGAAGACATTTGTAAAAGGTGGAATTATGCTTGACGGGGACAAGATCCGGAGAGTATATGCAGAAGAGGAAAAGCCACAGTTTGGTGAGGAAGAGGTATTGGACGGTGATGGTGCATATGCAATTCCGGGCCTGATTGACCTTCATTTTCATGGCTGTAAAGGAGATGACTTTTGCGATGGAAATGAAGAGGCGATTGAAAGGATCGCACAGTATGAGGCCTCCATTGGTGTGACCGCTATTGCTCCGGCGACCATGACACTTCCGGTGGAAGAACTGAAACAGATCTTAAGTGTTGCAGCAAAATATAAGAAAAACGGGACAAGCCCAAAAGCAGCAGATCTTGTGGGAATTAACATGGAAGGTCCTTTTATCAGTAAAGTAAAAAAAGGAGCACAAGATGAGAGAAATATTATTCCGTGTAATGTAGAAATTGCAGAGCAGTTTCTGGAAGCTTCCGACGGACTGGTGAAATTTATTGGAATTGCTCCGGAAGATAATGAAGATTATCTGGAATTTATCGAGAAAATGAAAGGGAAAGTTAACATTTCTCTGGCTCATACGAATGCTGATTATGATACAGCGAAGAAAGCATTTGACGCGGGAGCAAACCATGCAGTACATCTCTATAACGCGATGCCGGCATTTAATCATCGCGCACCGGGAGTGGTTGGTGCTGTTTATGATGGTAAGCATGTGATGGCAGAGATCATCTGTGATGGGATACATATTCATCCGGCTATGGTCAGAGCAACGTTTGAGATGATGGGGGCTGACCGTATGATTCTGATTAGTGACAGCATGCGTGCGACCGGGATGCCGGACGGACAGTATACACTTGGCGGATTGGATGTCAAGGTCGTAGGAAAACGTGCGACATTAGTATCTGATGGTGCAATAGCAGGTTCAGCAACGAACCTCGCGGATTGTATGAGAACAGTTGTAAAAGAAATGCAGATTCCACTTGAGACAGCTATTGCCTGCGCAACTATTAATCCGGCGAAGAGTCTTGGAATTGATGATCAGTATGGTTCGATTAAGGCAGGTAAGAAGGCAGATATTGTACTTCTGAAGGATAATCTGGATCTGCAGGCAGTCGTAAAAGATGGTGTAAGACTGTAAATATGATGCTAGGATTGTGGGAGTGCAAAGCACGGAACAATCCGTAGGCATCATAGTTGGGGCTTTTGCCCCAACTCATAAATATAAATGTAGGAAAGTTCGCCAGTTTGTAAGAGTACAAAAATGGCGGACTTTTTTGTTGCCAAGCATACGATAAAAAGGTCCGGTGGACCTTTTTTAGTAGACTTTTTCAGTTCGTGAAAGTTTGTTAATATGTTGCGAAGTCCATGGTATAAACTTATAATAACAGATAATAGCCCCTTCCACCTTGTATATACTCCATGGGAAGGTTCGGAAAAATATGTTGGAAATCTGTGACGAGAAGGAAAAATCAGCCTCTACTTTTCAGTGCAGGATGATGGAATTGGCATCGGGGAAGAAAAGCAAAAACTCATTTTCCAGAATTTTGAGCAGGCAGATGAATCTGAGATAGCAAGAAGGCAGGAAACAGGATTAGGTCTGGCAATCAGCCGCAGACTGATCCATATGATGGATTCAGTTCCAAGACCAAGGCCCTCATGTTTGGAGGAAACGAAATGTCTTTCTTGATCGATATCCAGGGAACCGGAAAATGTATTATCGAGAGTCTGGGTGGACAGCTGATGGTTTCTAGTCTGTAATTCTATAATTTTCTGCTGTTCCAGTACAAGCTTAGATACAACTGAGTAAATCAGAAATGCACCGGCACATTTACTGCAAAAAAGTAAAAGATGGCATAAAGTGCTGTGCTGGCAACGCTGATTAGTTCGGTATTTCCGTGGGAGAAAAAGGCAGCCCAAATACCAAGCCATATCTGAACAATTGTAAGCAGAACAATCAGGATGGCGGTTGTGACATCAGAGAAGCGCAAATGGGCAACATCGCCACCGGTCAGATCTCCCATGAAAATATCAAGGGTTACAAGGTCATAAAGTCCGGCAGTAAAGCGGGACAAAAATTCTTCTCCACTTGAGAAATCATCAATGGAAATTGTAGATGAATCAGTCAGGTCATTAAAATATGTATGAAGTATTTTTAATTCATTTGGATCATCATCAATAAAAGCGACTCGCATATGCCCACCTTCTGATGGATATGTTTTTGTTGTTTGTATCATAGCAAAATCCAATAAAAAACGCAAATCATGTGTTATAGAATAACGCGCAGAATAAAGTAAGTATCTGTCACCGAAAACTGGCAGCTTCCATTCAGTTTTTCAGCAACATACCAGATACTTTTTGTTCCAAACCCGTGTCCGGCTTCGGAAGTATATGGAAGTCCATTCATAAATTCCGGCTTATCTGCATAAGTATTTTTCAGAGAAATCAATAATTTTTCTTCATTCAGACGCATATCCAGTTTGATTTTACGTCTCGCTTCCGGAAGTTTCAGGACTGCATGGATTGCATTTTCCAAAGCATTGGAAAGAATTGCAGTCATATCCACGTCAGAGACTGCAAGAGTCTCCGGAAGTTGTATAGAGTATTCAAAATGAATATAGTTATGTTCCAGTTCACTCTCATGAGAAGATAGAATTAAGTTTATAATTTCATTTTTACAATATCGCTGTGTTACGGTTTTGTCAGAAGTATGGATGACTTCGTTAATATATTCCAATGCTTTTTCATTGTCGTTATTTTCAATATAAGAAGAAATGCTTAATAAAAAATGTCTCATATCATGGCGCAGAATAGAGACAGCGTGTTCGGAGCGACGAATTGCGTCCAGTTCCTTTTCAGACTGGATCCGCTTCATTTCCATAATCTGGTTGCGCTGTTCTGCTTCTTTATTGGCTTCGTATTCCTTGAAATAAAGAAACAAAAACATCAGATAAGTGATGCAGAGCACGAATCCGAGAAATTCGCCAACTACCTTTGAGCCGGAATAAAGAAGTAAAGTATATTTACTTGTCATATAATCAAAGATGTAATAGACAAAAGGCATAAATCCGAGGATAGCCAGTGAACGAGCCGGCTTCTGCAGAAGCTGTGCAGTAATGTCGAAAACGTAATGGACAAGCAGGATAAATACGATAATGGTCACACAGATACGGACACTGTAATAGATCCATTCCTGACTGGTCAATGTCATTGCTGTAATTCCAGTCCAGTTACTGATCTGGCAGCAGAGGTATGCAGTCAGAACAGCCAAAATGGAGTTGGCCATTTTATATTTGTAATAAAAAGTAAGAAACAATACAAGCGGAATGTGAATAATGAAAGGATAGACCTGTTTCGTGAAACTGGTTCCATGCAATACAAAAGAAAGCACATAAAAAACACCTGTAATACACGAAAAAGTTAACAAGGCAAGGATATTCTTCCGGTTCATGCGGATGCCGAGAAATGCAGCAGATGCGTAGACACCGAACAATAATGTAGTTGTGTTATGAATCAGGCTTAAAATATTTACAAGCATCGTAGTTTCCTCTTTTGTTCGAAAATATGTGGATAAAATCCAGATCCGGTGTACAAATCGTGGAAAACATATCTATATATCAGGAGTCCTGGAACATCTGGGCAAAATAGGCCTCTTTGAAAGCTTTTGCGTAGCCTCTGGAAACCGGAATGTTCCGCCCGGATTTCGTAGTAATCTCAGCTGCGGTAAAATGATCTACATTTTGCAGATACACAAGGTAGCTTCGATGACATTTGAAAAATCCATCCTGCGAAGAGAAACGCTCCTCAAAGGAATGAAATGGTTCTGCGGACTCTATGATATTGCCGGAGCGCAGATGAAAGAAAACTCTCTTATTCTGAGCTTCTGCGTATTCAATTTCATGAAAATACAGTTTCTGATAACCGGTGACAGTTTTGATTACCATGTTCTTTGGTTCTTCTGCAAATGATTGGGCACATTCGTCCAAAAGTTCCTTGAGCTTATCATAGGCAATTGGTTTCAGCACATATCCCTGAGCTTTGACCTCATAAGACTCTAAGGCAAATTCCGGTGATGAAGTCAGAAAGATGATTTTAACGGACTTATCCCGCTGACGAAGTTCCCTGGCAGCATCCATACCATTTAAAAGAGGCATGATAATGTCCAAAAAAATAATATCTAGCCGTTCTTCTGTATTGGCAGCGACTAGCTTATCACCGTTATTAAAAGTGTATATCTTTACCGGGATTCGGCGTTCATCGGACCATTTCCGAATTAATTTTTCAGCACAGATCAGGAACATCTTGCTGTCATCACAGATGCCTATTTTCAGCATATTCTCACTCCAGTTCATTTTTCTATAAATATATTTTAATATAGAAACACTTTTCTTTCAATAAAATCAAATTGCAGTTCGCGCCGTATAAATGACAACTCGCGCCGGAGACAAAAATAGGACAGGAAAATGGGTATAATGTTAGGTGGGATTAGGATAATTAATTTGGTAAGAGTGGTTCCACAATCATCACATTTTCAAAGAAGTATATGAGCAGCCTTTCAGCAGGAAAGCATACTGTTAAAGTGAACTTCACAGATGGTTCCACAGAGACAACTCTGACAGTAGCACAGAAAGATACAAAAGATACAGGTAAGACTGACGTAGGAAAGAAGCCAGCTTCTAAATCAGCAAAAACAGGAGACAACAGTAACTTGATTGCATGGTTCATCCTATTAGCAGCATCTGTTTGTATCGTAGGTTCTCTCAGAGTAATCAGAAGACAGAGAAGAAGATAATAACCTCATAATTTAATAAAACAGGAATGCATAATATACGCCCCGTAAAATATTCACATTTTGCGAGGCGTTTTTGTATGAGATAATAATCAGAACAGCTACAATTTCAAGGAATGGTATGTCAGATATCAAATATCCACGTCTTCAGTATCGGATGCAGCTAATGTTCCATGTACAGTTGGTTCTATGGTATCGGCCATTATATGTTCCAGGAACTGCATTCCGCTTCCTTCGAGAAAGCGCCCGTAAAGTGGAAGCTTCGTCATCTCCCCTGTGATGGAAGACAGACCTTCTAAAATAAGCTCTTTCCCAGGAGACTCGGACCAATGTGCCATTAATTCGTTGCTTTTGAAATGTAAATAAAGCTTTCGGCTCATGGCTTCTTCCAGATAGACCATATCAAGAACAAGAACCGGAGCGTGATCTGCATCAGTAGTATACTCACATTTTACAGCTACAAGGTAAGTTTCTCCATGAAGTGTAATTAGGTTATCGATATAACGATCAAAACTTACAGTCAGCGTACAATGTTCTTCTCCTTCCAGAAAGTGAATATAAAATTTGTCTGGACAGTTGATTTTGTCATATTGAAAAGAAATCTGTCTGATTCCGTTTGTCATATTATTATGGAATACCTGAATAATCAGTGGAAACAGGCCAACACTTGCGGGATTTATATTGTAGCATTTTCCGTCTAAATCCTTTAGCAACCGGACATATTTGGGATATATTGCATGGCTTCTGGAATATCCGCTTTTCTTTGCCCAGCCGCCGCGTCGGATCTGCGGCATGCAGGAAGGTCCATGGGAAAGTGAGTGAACCAGGTGTGTCAGTTTGTGATACTCGGCAGGATTTTCAGGGAGAGCATATTCAGATGCCTGATATTCCTGTGGAAATGCATCACGTATCAGATCTAGCATGACGTTATTCTGGAAGAGTTCATTGTTTCCCGCACAGGTGACAATGACCATGTCAAGGTCAGGATACACGATCACATTCTGTCCGAGCATACCATTGAATTCAAAACTGTTCAGACGATTCTCCATCCAGATCTGGTATCCGTATCCGTAAGTTCCTTCGATACTGTCAACCTGTTTTGTGGTCGATTCGCGGATCCAGTCGGCCGGAATGATCTGCTTTTCGTGCCATATGCCGTGGTTTAGATAGAGCTGCCCTAATTTTGCCATGTCTTCCGGACAAATAAAAAGTCCCCAGCCGCCTTTTGTGATGCCTTTTGGGCAGGTCTCCCAAAGATAGCGGGTGATGCCAAGAGGCTCAAATAGACGTGGCCGCAAGTATTCCTCCAGTGTCATCTCCGTGCGTGCACTGACAATTGCAGATAATACATAAGTATTCAGGCTGTTATACTGAAATTCTGTGCCAGGTTTCCCTGATACAGGTGCATTCAGATAACTTTCCAGCCAGTCATTACCAGAGACAATCCCAGACTCGTTAAATGTTACACCACTTGTCATTGTCAGTAGATGCCGTACTGTGACTTCCGGTCGGAAGATTTTAATCAGTGGATTGACTTTTCCGGGAAAGATATTGTATATGTTTTCATCTAAAGAAAGTTTCCCCTCATCGATTAGCAATCCGATTGCCATACTGGTAATACTCTTACACAGGGAATGGGAAATGTGCCATATGCCGCTCCGGTAAGGCGCAAAGCTGCAGTCACAGATTACATTTCCATGTCGCAGTACAAGAAAGTGATGCATATCCGTGTATGGAGATGCAGATAAGTTACTTAGTAAATGTATCAGTTTCTCGGAAGAGACACCCTGGCTCTCCGGTGTAGCGCGCAGGAAAGCCTGTTCATACGGAAGGTTTTCCGGAAACGGGATTTTCTGTGGTGTGAAATCAACTTTACTAACCCCGTTGGTCTTGCCGAGAATCATATTTGTGATCATTTCAATCACAGCAAGCTGCTCTTTTGCCATGGCAGGTCACCTCCATATAAAAAATAACATGCAGCAGAGCACATCCATCTCTGCTGCACAGTTTGCAAGTAAAGCTCTTGCTTATAGTATAACATTATTCTTCCCCGACTACCCAATCTTTTTTCAGATACCAGACAGCGCCTTGCCAGTAAGTCTCTTCCGGAAGTGGATCCGTAAAAAGATGCTGCCAGCTTTTCTTGATTTTCTGAGCCAGAAGCGGATAAAATGAGGACTTCATAATGTCCAGTGGGTCGCGGACGCCCTGACGCTTATATTCCTGCTCAAAGGCGGCGATTTCTTCATCAGTTCCAACATATTCCATGTTCAGAATTTTATTCCATGTTCTCCGGTCAAAAAGAATCAACTCGTCTTTGGGAATTTCCAGGTGCATACGTCGGCAGCCAGCATTCGGAACTGCCCATTTTTTATCACGGTACATCCAGATTGGTGATTCAGCCTCTTGTGGCTTTGGAATGATCTTTACAGCTTTCTGGCGGAAAAACTTGTAAGCAGTGTCAAAAATCCAGGCAGTGTCTTGATATTTCTTTGTGATATAAGCCTGTTTTACATAGTTTACGCCATCTTTATCTACAATATCCCAGACAAGGTCAGGCTGCGTGCAATACATCGTGATAGTGTCTGAGGCTGATGATATATTATTCTTCGTCATAAAAACGTACCTCCTTGATCCACTCTTTCTTTAACTTCCAGCAGGTTCCGACCATGAGGGACGGATCATCCGGCTGAATCGTAAAAATTCGATCCCAGCTTTTGATAATTTTCTGCCTGAGCAGCGGGTAGAAGTTTCCTTTACTGGTTGTAACTAATGAATCTTCGGAGGCGATTCCATATTTTTTTAACTCTTCCATGTGGGCCTTTTCATCGGCCTCATCCAGCGGCACATAGAAATAATTGACGCGATAGCCCCATTTGTCAAAATTGCAGATCAGGTATTCTCCCTCTGGAATCTCGACTTCGAATATGATTGCGTGTTCGGTCGGCTGTAACATCATATCCTCACTAACACTGAGCCAGACTGGATATTTCAGATCTTCTGGGATGTCAATATATTTTCTTGCAGCTTTTGTGTACCATTCATACAATTTTAGATAGAATTCGGAAATGGTATCATTTTTTTCCTCGATATATTCTTTCTTTACAATATATTGACCTGTTTTTTGAAGCTCATCCCAGACAGCTTCATGTTGTCTTGTCCAAAACCGCATAGAAAAAACCTCCTTTATGATAAGTATAAAAACAGTTTCCTCTCGGGATGCTTTCGTGCTATTGAGAAATGTTTTGAAAATACTTAATTGTTAATTCTATGGTAAAACATCTGAAAAAGGTTTGCAAGACAATAATAAGCATGCTTATTAAATTTGTGGGTTTCGATTATATAAAAAAGATATATGGAAATGTATATGAGAATATGTTTTTTGTGGCAGAATAAAAACAGCGTGGTATAATGAAAAATATATCAGGGAACGTTAGGAAGAAAAGATATGAGAGTACTATTAGTTGGGAATACCGGATACATAACAAAAGAATTTGTGCAGGAAGCTTTCCCCGAGAGCGAAGTATTTATAATGGGGAATTCCTTGTTGAAGACAGAGCGGAAAAAGCATTTGATCGTGCGCCCATTTCCAGAGCGAGATGAAGAGCTGGAAGATATTTTCCGCACTTATGATTTTGAACTTATGGTTTATTTTTCTAATTATATTACATTTCATGGAACGATGGAAGGTGAAGCAGAGAAGCTTCGAAAAGTGTTAAGTTATTGTAAACGCAGTAAAGAGATCCATGTAATCTATCTAACTGGTCCGGAGGCGGGGTATGCAGCTACGACCGGAAAGACACTTCTTGTCCGTGGAGCCGAGAATCTGTGTTGTCAGTATGGGAAAATGTACCAGATTCCGGTCAAAATCGTAAGAATTCCGTATCTGTATTCCGGAGTTTATAAGGAAGATTATTTTTATAAAATGTTTGCAGCTATCCGTAGTGGGGAGCCGGTGGAGATTCAGGAATCACCTGATCAGCCACTCCAGTTTTTGAACTCCATGGATCTGGCAGAACTTTTGGAGAAAATGAGTGATAACTGGGACGAGGAATATCACTATCTGAATGTACCAAATGTATTTTCAAATACTTTTCGGGAGCTGGAACAGAAAATAAAAGAGATAGATGCAAGTGTACGGATCGAGAATAGAGGACTTACCCCGGTTGAAAAAATTCCACCGGATGATAAAGTCGTACGTTTTAAGTATGGCTGGTTTCCAAAGATTTCACTTCTGGAGGATTTTTCCGACATCTATGATCAGTATCTGGACTCTATCGGAGAAAAGGAGCGGCGGATCGATCGCTGGAAAATCTGGCTTGATAAACACAGACCAATAGTAAAAATAGTAGAACTGGTCATTGGATTTTTTCTGTTTGAATTTTTGAATCATCTTGCCGGAAATCAGGCGCAGTTTAAGATGATTGATCTGCGGCTTGTATTTATTGTGCTTTTTGGAAGCTTGTACGGAATTAACTACGGGATTGCGGCTGCAGCTCTTGAGACGATTTCGCTTTTGGCAGCCTATGAAAGAGAAGGGGTAGGGTGGACAACATTGTTCTATGAACCGTCCAACTGGATCCCATTTATCTTTTATTTTGCAGTAGGAGCAATCTGTGGATATGTACGGATGAAAAATAAAGAAAATATAGAATTTGTTACGGATGAAAATAAACTGATCCAGGAAAAGTTTTTGTTCATGCGAGATATGTATCAGGATTCGCTCTATGACAAGAGAACGTACAAGAAGCAGATTATGGGGAGCCGGGACAGCTTTGGAAAGATTTTTGATATTACAAGAAAGCTTGATACGGTGCTTCCACAGGAGCTTTTTATAGAAACGATACATGTGATGGAGGATATGCTGGAGAACCATGCAGTTGCTGTGTACTCCCTTGGAAAAAACAGTGAGTTTGGACGATTGGAGATTGCATCGAAAGAAATTAGAAGTGAGTTTCCGAATTCTATACGGATCAGTAAGTATCAGGCAGCTATTTCGGAGCTGGAAGATGGAAATGTGTGGGTAAATCGTGAGCTTCTCCCGGATTATCCGGCTTACATGGCAGGAATCAGGAAAAACAAAGAACTTGTGATGATTGTCTGTATTAAGGAAGTCCGCAGTGATCAGATGACGCTTTATTATATGAATCTTTTCAAAATTCTCTGTGGATTGGTGGAAGTGGCACTGCTTCGTGCACTGGAGTATCAGGAGGCTGCGAAGAATATGCAGTATGTGGAAGGAACACATATTTTGAAGACATCCTATTTTATGGAACGATTGGAAACATTTCATGCGATGCAAGATGAGATGGTGGCGTCCTATATTCTGTTGCGGCTGGAACATCCAGGCAAGTCAAAAGAGGAGGCAGATCAGATCCTGCAGCACCTGATCCGTGCGAATGACGTATGGGGGATTTCTGAAGAAGGAGAATTATACCTGATTCTGTCTCAGACGGACAAGGAATCACTTCCAATTGTAAGCGGGCGGCTTAAAAAAGCCGGAATCATCACCTATGAGACCGGTATCGCCCAGATTGCACGAGGTGGAGGAGAAGTATGATTCAGATTGTAGTTGGAATAGTACTGATTCTTTTGCACATCATCTGTTGTATTCTTGTATGGGTAGGAATCTGTACTCATATTATAAATGTAAAGAAATATCTCATGTTCCCGGTCGTTTTTGTTCCGGTGTGGGGAGTTTTGTGTGTGTTTATCCTGCATTTTCAAATCTGGATACAATCAGATCAGAGAAAAGAAGTAGGCGTAGAGAAGATGAAGGTAAATGAAGAAATTTACAAAAATATCTTTCAGTCCGGGACGGAACAGGAGGGAAATATTGTTCCGCTGGAGGAAGCGCTGATCGTAAATGAGCCGGAACTTCGAAGAGAGTTGATCATGAATGTTCTAAATGACAATCCAGAGGAGTATGTGGAGCTTTTGAAACAGGCGCGTATGAACGAAGACGTGGAGGTTGTACATTATGCCATCACTGCCATGGTAGAGTTGTCGAAAGAGTATGATTCAAAGCTTCAGGAGTTGGAGAGGCTTCATCAGATTTCGCCGGAAGATCCGGAAGTTATGGAGCAGTATTGCGAATTTATGGAGGAATATTTAAGCCAGGGACTTCTGGAAGAACAGATAGAACGAGTACAGAGGCAGCGATATGAACAGCTTCTGGAAAAGAAGTTAAAACATCAGGAAGATTTGCACACTTGCGTATGCATGGTCAAGAATCTGATGAAGCTTGGAGATTTTGAAAAAGCACATGAGATTTTACAAATTATAGAGAAAAAATGGCACCGACACGAAGCGTATTGGATTTTGAAGGTTCAATATTGCGTAGAACAGAAGCAGGGAGAAGAACTGAAAAGAACACTAGATAAGATGAAGAAAGAGCACATTTATCTTTCTTCAAAAGGAAGGGAGGATCTGGCTCTTTGGATCGATTCATAAAGAGTATGAAAGCATTTCCATTTAAAGGAATGCTGGTAATATGGGGAATATTCATGTTGATGGGGGCTGTGCTTTTTGCGGAACGCTCTGGCATCCATTATGAAGGAAGCAAAAGCCAGAGTGCATATCTAAGTGAGAACCAGATTGTGACGGAAAAAGAAGCAGTAAAAGAATTAAAAAAGACTTGCCTGGTCATTATGGACAGCCAGCAGGAGAGCAGCCAGCTTGCGTGGGAACAATTTGAGCGGATTTTTCAGGATATGAAAGTAGGAACAGATGTGGCAGATCTTAAGACCGACACGCTTCCAAATCTGGATTCCTATGAGACAGTGGTTGTACTGATGAGCGACCTGGAGCCATTAAAGGAAGGTATTATTGAAATCAGCAATTGGGTGAAAAGCGGCGGAAGTGCCATGTTTGCCATGGCACCGCAAAAGGACACGTATGCGTCACTGATTGAGCAGAAATTGGGAATTCTCTCTTCTGGATATGAAAATAGTTTTGTGGACAGCATTTATTTTGATTCGGATTTTTTGATTGGCGGAGGAAAAAGCTATGCAATCACGGATGGATTTGATTCTGCGAGACAGGTTGAGTTAAGCGAGAAGGCACAGGTCTATGCGTGGGCAAAAGAGCCGGGAGGAATTCCTTTAATATGGGAAAATACATACGGCGACGGAAAGTTTGTAGTAGATAATTTTGGGTTATATGAAAAAGCGGTAAGAGGCTTTTATGCAGCGTCTTACAGTCTCCTGACAGATATAGGAGTCTATCCGGTGATCAATGGATCGGCCTTTTATCTGGATGATTTTCCATCGCCGGTACCAAGTGGTGACGGGACATATGTCAAACGAGATTATGGGACAAGTATTCAAGAATTTTATTCGAATATCTGGTGGCCGGATATGCTGAATCTTGCATCCAAATATGGACTTAAGTATACTGGAGTGATGATTGAGAACTATGAAGATAAAACTGACGGAGAGATCACGAAGCAGACGGACAATGAGCGTTTTCAATATTTTGGAAATATGGTACTTCATCAGGGTGGTGAATTAGGTTATCACGGTTACAACCATCAGCCATTGTGTCTGGGTGATACAGATTATGGAGATGTTCTTCCGTATAAAACATGGAAGAATGAAAAAGCAATGGAGTCTGCTATGTCAGAACTTATGCGGTTTGGTAAAAAAATGTTCCCGGGAACGCAGATGTCGGTCTATGTTCCTCCGTCAAATGTGTTGTCAGAGCAGGGGCGGAAGATGCTGGCGCAAAAGTTTCCGCAGATTAAGACGATAGCTAGTAATTATTTTGCCGGAGAATGTGCTTATACACAGGAATTTGAAGTGGCAGATGACGGTATTGTAGAACAGCCAAGAATCATTTCCGGAGCCATCCTTGATGATTATATGCAGATGGCAGCAGTGTCTGAATTAAATATGCATTTTGTGAACAGTCATTTTATGCATCCGGATGACTTGCTGGATGAAGACCGTGGGGCAAAACTTGGCTGGGAAAAATTAAAGAACCGGTTGGAGGAGTATATGGACTGGCTCTATGATTCAGCACCAGAACTTCGCAATCTGACCGGATCAGAATTGTCCGGGGCGATTGAACGATATGGTGCACTGACGTATGAGAAAAATGTGACAGATAAAAGTGTGGAACTGAAGCTGAATCATTTTTATGATGAAGCATATCTGATGCTCCGGTTCAACAATGGGATACCGGGCAAAGTTACAGGTGGAGAACTGGAGCATGTAACAGGAAATCTTTATCTGCTGCATGCAGTGAATGATGAAGTTACGATTGAGAAGAAATAAGAGGACATTACGTTGAGAATTTGTTTGATTTTGGAAGGGTGTTATCCATATGTGCACGGAGGTGTATCCACATGGATGCATCAGTATATCAAAGAGATGAAAGAGCATGAATTTGTCTTGTGGGTCATTGGAGCACATGCCGAAGATAAAGGAAAGTTTGTGTATGAACTCCCGGAAAATGTGGTGGAAGTAAAGGAAGTATTCTTAGATGATGCTTTGCATGTGAAAGATACCGGGAAACTTCTACATATATTTACCAGGGAAGAACAAGACAGCCTTCGTGAGCTGATGGATTGTGGGAGACCGGACTGGGAAGTACTGTTTCGCTTGTATCACGATAAGAAGATCAATCCAATGTCATTTTTAAAAAGTGAAGAATTCCTGGAGATTCTGGAAAAAAGCTGTCTGGAGAAATATCCGTATACTGCGTTTGCAGATGCATTTCACACGATGCGGTCTATGCTGCTTCCGGTACTGTATCTTCTTGGAAGTGAAGTGCCACAGGCAGATGTCTACCATGCGATCTGTACTGGTTATGGCGGCATGCTGGCATGTCTTGGCGGTTATGTTTATCAGAAAAAAGTGCTTCTTACAGAGCATGGGATTTACACAAGAGAGCGAGAAGAAGAGATTATCCGGGCAAAATGGGTCATGGCTACATACAAAAAGCAGTGGATTTCATTTTTCTATATGCTGTCGGACATTATATACAGCCGGGCATTTCAGGTTACGGCGCTGTTTACGAATGCCATGCGGACACAGATACAGATGGGCTGCGATGAGAAGAAATGCAGAGTGATTGAAAATGGAATTAATTATGAGCGCCTGTCCCAGATTCCGCTGAAAGAAGAGGATGGTCAGGTAGATATTGGGGCAGTGGTCAGAATGGCACCGATTAAAGATATCAAGACAATGATCTATGCTTTTTTTGAACTATGTGCAAGGCGGAAAAATGTAAGATTACATATCATGGGTGGTGTGGATGATGAAGAATATGCCCAGGAATGTTACACGCTTGTGAAACAATTAAAGCTTGAAAATGTTATTTTTACAGGACGAGTTGATATTGTAAAATATATGGAAAAACTGGATTTTACGATTCTGACCAGTATCTCGGAAGGACAGCCGTTGTCGGTTCTTGAATCACTGGCGGCAAGAAGACCATGTGTAACAACGGATGTAGGATGCTGCAGAGAGCTTTTGGAAGGAAAAGAAGGAGATTTTTTTGGACCGGCAGGGTACTGTGTGCCGCCGATGTACCGGCAGGGACTCGCAGCTGCTATGGATAAGATGTGTGAATCCAGAAGCTTAAGACTTCGTATGGGAGCAAACGGACAGAACCGTGTAAATAAATATTACCGCCACGAAAGGATGATGAAGGAATATAAAAAATTGTACGGGGAGGTGGAGACTGCTTATGGCTGGAATCGGATTTGAACTGAAAAAGCTGTTTAAAAAGAGTGGTCTTGCTGCAACCGCAAGAGCTTACGGATATGCCGGTATTATCTGCGCCGGACCGATGATCCTTGGAATCGTACTGCTTCTTGGAATCATGTTCCTGTGCAATCAGACGGGTGGAACGAGATTTGAGAGGGAACTGTTGATCTGTATGGTTACATACTCGTTACTGGCTTCCCTGACTGTGACCAGTTTTCTTTCTATGGTCGTGACCAGATTTCTGGCAGATATGTTATATGAAGAGAAGCTTGAGGCAATTCTTCCTTCTTTTTGGGGTTCTACTGGAATTATGTTAATAGCCGGAGGAATTCTGTACGGAATATTTTTAATCTTTTCCGGTGTGGGACTTGTGGATAAACTGTTGTGTTTTGGGTTGTTTGGTGAATTGATCGTAACCTGGAATGCTATGAGTTACCTGACCGCAATCAAAGATTACAAAGGGATTCTACTGTCATTTAGTGCAGCACTTGTTGTTTCTTTTGTCGTTGGATTTTTATTGCTTATCATCGGTATGCCACATATAGAAGCATTGATGATTGCAGTCTGTGTCGGTTATGGGATCATGCTTCTATGGGACGTGGTGCTTTTGTACCGGTATTTTCCATCTAGTGATACCAGTGCATTTTTATTTCTGCGGTGGGTAGATGAATTTCAGCCACTGGCATTTACTGGATTATTTGTGAATCTGGGATTGTTTACCCACCTAGTGATTATGTGGGCAGGACCACTTGGGGTGCAGGTGAAAGGATTATTTTACGGAGCGCCGTACCATGATGTGCCGGCATTGATCGCATTTCTTACGATTCTGATCACGACAGTAAACTTTGTCGTTTCGGTAGAAGTGAATTTCTATCCAAAGTATCGTAATTATTACAGCCTGTTCAACGATAAAGGTGCGATTAAGGATATTATGCAGGCAGGAAATGAAATGCGGGAAGTGCTGAATATGGAGTTGAAGTACACGGCGGTAAAACAACTGCTGACAACGGCGCTTGCTATTTCCATCGGAGGGATTTTATTAAAATATCTGCCTCTCGGATTTAATGATCTGATGGAAGGGTATTTCCGGACCTTGTGTGTCGGCTATGGAATCTATGCAATTGCCAATACCATGCTTCTTTTATTGTTATATTTTACGGATTATAAAGGGGCATTTGCAGCGTCCGCAGCATTTGCCGGGTGTACAACCGTATTTACCCTATTGTCACTACTATTTCCACAGGTGTATTATGGATTTGGATTTTTGCTGGGAAGTGCAGTGTTTTTCCTGATTACTGCTTTGCGGCTCGGATATTTTACCCAACGGCTTCCTTACTACATATTAAGTGTTCAGCCAATTGTAGAGGAAGATAAGTCAGGACGATTTACACGATTGGGGACTTTTTTGGAAGAAAAACTAGAAGGAGGAGAAGACCCAGGTGAAAAGAAATAGACTCATATCGGCAGTATGTGTACTGTCGCTTGCTTTATCACTTTGTGCGGGCGGTTGTTCAGAGAAAAAAGAAGAAGCAACCTCTGGCATTAAGACAGAAACGCAGACAGTGAAAAAGGCGGAGAAAGAAGATATTAACAGTGTGCATCTAAGGGATAAGGACACGCTGTATGCAGACGATGATGAGACCAGTGTAGTGACGATGTATCTTACTGTCTCCAGGGGAAATGCTTCAGA
The DNA here is from genome assembly GCF_025150245.1 of Dorea formicigenerans. Taxonomy (NCBI): domain Bacteria; kingdom Bacillati; phylum Bacillota; class Clostridia; order Lachnospirales; family Lachnospiraceae; genus Dorea; species Dorea formicigenerans. The sequence continues at coordinate 2,878,509 of NZ_CP102279.1, read as the reverse complement.
GAATACAGATCACTCCTGGAGTGAGATCAATAGCTATTCAGTAGAAGATTATGAAAATATGGGAGTGGACCGTTATCAGGTGGCAGGACTTTTACAAGTCGGGGATGAGAATGGACCGACCAGTGGAAATGTGGGATATGCAGAAGAAGTTCCCAATGCAACGGTTCAGATCCGCGGACAGACCTCCAGCAGTAATGCGCAGAAAAATTATAAGATTGAGTTAAAAAAGAATAAAGGAACGTGGCGTGGACAGCGGGTCATCAACCTGAATAAGCATCAAGGAGAAGGAATGCGTTTCCGCAATAAGATGGCTTACGATTTGATCAAGGGCATTCCTCAGATGATGGGACTTCGCACGCAGTTCGTACATTTGTATGTCAAAGATAACACAGATGGAAGTTCCGATGCCTTTCAGGATTATGGCCTTTACACGCAGGTGGAACAGTTGAATAAGACAGCGCTTAAGACGCATGGTCTGGATTCAAAAGGTCAGCTTTATAAAGTCAATTTCTTTGAGTTTTACCGGGAAGAAGATGTGATCAAAACGACAGACGATCCGGGATATAACCAGGAAGCATTTGAAGAGCGGCTGGAGATTAAAGGTGATTCCGACCACACAAAGCTGATTCATATGCTGGATGCAGTAAATGATTATTCGATCCCTATTAATCAGGTGCTGGAACAGTATTTTGACGAGGAAAATATCGTATATTGGATGGCGTTCCAGATTCTGACTGGAAATGTGGATACTCAGAGCCGGAATATGTATCTGTACAGTCCGCAAAATTCAGATACATGGTATTTTATCGACTGGGACAATGATGGATTTTTCATGCGATCGGAATACGGGCTCCGCGGCTGGTCCGACCAGGGCAGCTGGGAGTGTGGAGTCAGTAATTACTGGGGAAATGTACTGTTCCAGAGATGTCTGAAATCAGATTCATTTCGGAAAGAATTAGATAAGGCAATAATTGAGATGAAGGATTATCTCAGCGAAGAACGGTTGAGCACGATGATCAGCCAGTATGAAAATGTGGTGAGACCATATCTTTATTCCATGCCGGATCAAATGAATGCGCCTCTGACACAGTCCCAGTATGATACAGTGGAAGCAGGAATTCCGGAAGAAGTGGAGAAGAACTATGAATTGTATCTGGAAAGTCTGGAAAAACCACAGCCATTCTACATTGGAACCCCGGCTATTCAGGATAATGCGCTGAATCTGAACTGGGATGTGTCTTATGATTTTGATGCTGAAGATATTACTTATACCGTAGAACTTGCGACAGACTACCAGTTCCAGAATGTGATCTTCCGGCAGGAAGGAGTGGCAGTTCCGGAAGTACAGACAAGTGTTCCGGCAGCAGGCCAGTACTTTGTACGGGTACGTGCAACTGATTCATCTGGAAAGACACAGGACGCATTTGATTATTATGTAACCGACAATGGCAAGAATTATGGTATGAAATGCTTCTATGTGACAGCAGACCAACGTATTGAGGAAGATATTTATGAAGAAAATTAAGAATATCAGTCATGCCAGGATTGCAGAACATATGAAGCTGTTAAAAAATGCTGAGCTACCGGAGCATGCCGGAACGGCAGAACATTTTCGGAATGAATGGAAATATTTGATCAGCACGAGTGAGAAGGAATTATTGGAACTCCGTATGAAACATTTACTGAAAAAAGATCCACATGCTTCAGATGGGGGCTATATGATCCGGAGCCTGTACTTTGATGATTATTGGAACAGTGCTTATGAGGAGAAAGAATCCGGCGTACTGATGCGTAAAAAGTACCGGATCCGAATCTATGATTACAGCGACCGTTCCATCAAGCTGGAGCGAAAAAAGAAATTCGGCAGTTACATTTACAAGGAAAGCGCACCACTTACGAGAGAAGAGGTGGAAAAAATCCTGGAGGGGGAATATGAATTTTTGCTGCACAGTCCATATTCTCTGTGCAGGGAGTTTTATATTGAATGTGTCAGTAATATGATGAGGCCTCGGACTATTGTAGATTATGACCGGGTGCCGTGGATCATGGATACAGGAACGGTGAGGATTACGTTTGACTGCGACGTGCGGGCAGCTGTGGGAGGGTATGATATATTCGATCCGACACTTGCTACACTGCCGGTTCTGGAGCCTGGAAAGCTTGTAATGGAAGTGAAATTTACAGAGCTGCTTCCGCAAATCATACGAGATCTTCTGCCACCGCAGTCAGCAGAGTTTACAGCAGTATCAAAATACGTATTGTGTTATGAAAAGACCCGGTATCTGAATGGATTTGAATATTGGGCAGAAAATTAAAATACAGGAGAAAAACGAATGAGTGTACAGGATGTAATAAAAAAATCAGTACTGGAATCCGGTGTATTCGATAAATTCGATGTTCCGGGAATGCTTACGGCACTTGCCATAGCGTTGCTCCTTGGCGGAGTAATCTACTTGGTCTATCGAAAATTTTACGTAGGAGTGATTTTTTCCAGAAGCTTTGCAATCACACTTGTAGGAATGACGGTTCTTACATGTATGGTCACACTGGCAATCAGTACGAATATTGTGATTTCCCTTGGTATGGTTGGTGCATTATCTATTGTACGTTTTCGTACAGCAGTCAAAGACCCGATGGATCTTCTTTATCTGTTTTGGGCGATAACGACAGGAATTACAGCCGGTGCAGGTATGTATGTGCTTGCGGTACTGGCGGCAGTGATCATGATTGTTATGATTTATTTGTTTTATCACAGACAGCAGAATGGGAAGATTTATATTGTAGTAATTCATTATACCGGAGATGATGCCGGAGATGAAATCATACGCAACTTTGGAAAAATTCGTTATTTTATCAAATCAAAGACGATGCGGAAAGAAAAGACAGAGATGGCAGTTGAAGTATTCTGCAGACAGAATCAGATGGACTTTACGGAAAAAATCCGTAAGATTGAAAATGTGGATGATGTAACGCTGATTCAGTATAATGGCGAATATCACGGATAAAGGTAACTAAAAAAGGTCCACCGGACCTTTTTGTCGTATGCTTGGCAACGTAAGAAGCCCACGGGTCATGCGACCTGTGGGCTTCTTGCCGTTGTTTTTATAGTTATCTAAAGGAATGAGAGTTAAGTGCGTTTTGCACTTTATGAGGGGGAGATAGTTGATATTGATGGATGTCTCTCTCAACTATCTGTCATTAAGTATACAGAGGAAATGTGTCTAAAGTATGTGCGTGGTCTTAAAGAAATCGAAAATTTCTTAAGGAAATCTTATGGAAGTCTTATTTATTCCTGCCATACACGCAAAAAAAAGAAACCTTGTAATCAAGGTTTCTTTTTTAGAGGCGCCAACCAGATTTGAACTGGTGATAGAGGTGTTGCAGACCTTTGCCTTACCACTTGGCTATGGCGCCATATCGAATGCTTATTTAGAATAACAAAGATTTCCGGTTTCGTCAACCCCAAAATGAAAAAATATTTCGAAAATTCGAATCAATTTGAAGTAGTCAGGATTATCATTAAAATTATCGGCAAAAAGACTTTCGAAAAATTTCATAATTTGACGTTATTGACAATGGCGTTACAGATAGTATAATTTGTAATATTGATGTCACGAGGCAGTCTTTTGACATTATGGTTGGACTTTTCTCCAACGTTATTATTACGAATAAAAGGTGTGAAAATTATGGAAAAAGATAAAGATTTCTTAGGGACAGAACCGATTGGAAAGCTTCTGCTCCGGCTGGCAATCCCAACGCTGGCAGCGCAGCTTATTAACATGCTGTACAACGTGGTGGATCGAATTTACATCGGTCATATCCCGAAGGTAGGAGCTTTGGCTCTTACGGGTGTCGGCGTGTGTATGCCGCTTATTATGATCGTGTCAGCATTTGCAGTGCTGGTAGGAAATGGTGGCGCGCCGAGAGCGTCTATTTATATGGGACAGAATAATAAGGAAGATGCGGAGAAGACACTTGGCAACTGCTTCGCAACACAGATTTTGGTGGCAATCGTGCTGACAATTGTGCTGCTTCTTGGCAATCGCACATTTCTACTGGCATTTGGAGCCAGTGAGAATACGATTTCATATGCGGCAGCCTACATGAACATTTATGCAGTGGGAACGATTTTTGTGCAGTTGACACTTGGGTTAAATGCATTTATCACTGCGCAGGGATTTGCAAAGACAGGAATGTTATCTGTGCTGATTGGTGCAGTGATCAACATTGTGCTTGACCCGATTTTTATCTTTGGATTACATATGGGCGTGCGAGGCGCAGCGCTTGCAACAATCATATCACAGGCATGCTCCTGTATCTGGGTCGTCAGCTTCTTATTTGGAAAGAAGACATTTTTAAAGATACAAAGAAAGAATATGAAGCTGGAAGCAAGAATTATATTACCAAGTCTTGCGCTGGGACTCGCAACATTTATTATGCAGGCGAGTGAAAGTATTATCACGGTGTGCTTCAACTCATCTTTGTTAAAATATGGCGGGGATATTGCAGTTGGAGCCATGACGATCCTGACCAGTGTAATGCAGTTTGCGATGCTGCCACTACAGGGACTTGGACAGGGAGCACAGCCGATACTCAGCTATAATTATGGAGCAAAAAATGTAGACCGCGTTCGGGGAACATTTCGCCTGCTGTTAAAGGTAAGCGTTGGATATGCAGTGATTCTGTGGTTATGTGTAGAACTTTTTCCACAGATTTTCGTCAGCATGTTCACATCAGACGCAGCACTGCTTGCATTTGGCAAGACAGCACTTCGTGTATATATGGCAGCAATGTTTATGTTTGGAATCCAGATCGCATGCCAGATGGGATTTACCTCTCTTGGCTGCGCACCAGAATCCATTATTGTAGCAGTAATGAGGAAATTCGTACTGTTGATTCCACTGATTTATATTGTTCCACACATCTGGAGTGCAGATCGAACTATGGGAGTATATCTGGCAGAACCAATCGCCGATTTCTTCGCAGTAACATTCACCATGATCCTGTTCAGTAACCGGTTTAAGAAAGCATTGAAAAAAATAGAAAAGTAAAAAAGGGACACCCTAAATCAATGATGGGGACGTAGAACCTTGAAGGTTTACTACGTCCCCAATTATTATTCTATATGTAATGTCCGCCGTTCATTCCGCTTCCACCACAGCAGAGTCCGCTTCCGCCGCAGCATAGGTTACAGACGAGGTTGGCGATACATAGTTTTACGCACCAGTCGCCGCTGCTTGAGAAGGTTGTCTGGTAAGGCCCTTGTTGCTGGCGGTACCAGTTTCCGCCATTTTCCAGTCGTTGTACGAGGGTGGTGTACTGTATATTGTTCGGTTCCATACGAGCTGCTTCGCGTGCATGCTGTAGGGCAATGACGTTATTGCCGATACCAGAGTTAGCGATGGCACTGTAGTAATACCATTGCGCAGTCTTGTTATCAATTCCGTTTAGAACATTGATTGCTTCCTGATAGCGGCCATTATTAATGAAATTGGCAGCGGCCTGCATATGAAGGTCACCTTCGTTACTGGTCGCGCCGGATCGTCTCTGCTGATACTGACCGGAGTAACCGCGGAAGTTTCCGAATCCTCCAAAGTCAAATCCGCCGAAGTCAAATCCTCCAAAGTCACCGTAGCCGCCATTAGGATTATTTCCGTCGTAACCGCCGGAAGAGCTTCCGTAACCATTTCCATAGGAACCGGTAGTGCCGTATTCGCGTTCATGCATAATCTGCTGGTAAGCCTGCTGGACTTCTTTGAATTTGGCTTCTGCCTGATCTTTATTCGGGTTATTGATATTTGCATCCGGGTGATATTTTCGGCTTAGTGCCCGGTATGCTTTTTTTATTTCGTCATCAGTAGCGCCGCGGGAAATGCCAAGGACGCTGTATGGATCATTCATGATTGTTCTCCTTATTCTGGTTTTCATATCGTTTGGACGTAACCATAGTATACCTGCACCACACCCCGGAATACAAGATGTTTCTTAAAATATCTGCGTGAAGCAGAATCGGAAGCTGTTCAAATTCTCTGGAACATTCGGCCATCATCATGGTCAGAAGAGTGCGGCATTCTGTGGCGAACTGTTCTGGAGTTTTTTGCAAAAATGCTTCCTTTAGCGGATTGTAGCTGTTATTTTCAATATCCTTTTCTACATCTTCATAGGCGTCCATGAGGTAAATGAATTTGCCAAGGAAGAATCCGATTTTTCGAAGAGATAATTCCCATGCATCTGGTTCCCAGGCAAAGATTTCAGCCATGATATCACCGAAAAGTCCTGCCATAAGGTCAAGATTTGTCTCACCTTTTTTTTCATATTGATTGATTTCTTCTAATTTTGAGTGGATCAGCCGGACTTTTTCCGGGTAATTACTTTCAATCTTTTTGATCTTCGGCTCCAGCGCTTTTGCAGCAATATATCCTTTTTTCTTTCGCTCATCGGTCCAGTCGTCCTTACATTTATAATAGGAAAGAATGAGATTCATGGAAGCTGCATAATCTGTATATTCGTTGATTTTTGTCGGATGTTTTTCAAGCGGGTGCGCAATGCAGCGAATCTCACCGGTTATAGTCTTTGGTTCGTAAAGCCCGGTGAGCAGGACAATGAGAAATGTCATGTCGTAGGACAGTGTCAGTTGACCACGCTTTCCGTAACATTCTTTCAGACGACGACAAAGACCACAATAGTACGCCTGGTACACATCGTAGTCTTTGAATTTCATTTCAGCTTTGTTGATTGCAATATATCCAAACATAAAAAGCCCCTTTACTTAGCTCTTCTTGATAAATGTTGTGTTACATTTCGGACAGCGGATTTCAATACGGCCTTTGCCTTTTGGTACACGTATTTTCTGTTTACAAGTCGGACATTTGTAAATGTGATGTGTCTTCCTCTGTGCCATTATACTTTTCTGTGAGGCGAAGAAATGTCGAACTTTCGCTGTTTTTGCCAGATAAGCCTGGTTCTCACAGGCACGTTTATAAGTTTGTCTTGAGAACATACGGAAATATGTGTAGATCAAAAGTGCCCAGCACAGCAGGGATAATACACTTCCCAGTCTTGCAGGTACAAAGTTCGCCAAAAGCATCAGTACTAAAGAGACTATAATTGTAAATTTCCCAAAGGAATCTAATCCATATCTTCCATACATAAAGCGTTGTAATTTTTCTTTCATCAGTATCGTCCTCCTATGTAAATATCATACGCGCAGGCAAAAGAAAGTCAATAAACTGCAAATTAAAAAATTATAAAATAATTGAAGCAGGTAACGCAGATGTGCTACTATAGAGGAATAGAAAAGGAGCAGCGTATGAGTAAGAATAGAAGAAGACCACATCGTGGCCGCAGAGAAAAGAAAAAGAAAGCCGGCATGTTATCCAATATCATCCTGATCGTGGCACTGGCTGTATTTTGCGTTTCAGCCTTTCAACTTGTGAAGATTGTCGGAGGTTATGCAAAAGGCCGTGATGAATATAAGAAGATTCAGAGCATTGCAATCAATAAAGAAGACAGTGAGCCGGAAAAAGGCTTTTCTGTTGATTTTGATGAATTAAAAGGAATCAATCCGGATACAGTCGGGTGGATCCGTTTTTACCCGGAGCCATCAATTATTAATTATCCGATTGTTCAGACAACGGATAATGAAAAATATTTACACAAAACATTTTCGGAAAATGATAATACACTTGGAACGATTTTTTTGAATGCGGACAATAATGCAAATTTCAATGATCGTAATTCAATCATATATGGGCATCGTATGAAGGACGGTTCTATGTTTCGAAAGTTAGATGAATATAAAGATAAATCTTTCTGGGAAGCAAACCCGTATTTTTACATTTACACGCCGGACGGAAGAGAGATTGTATATCATATTTACAGTGCGGCGACAGTCAAGGATACAGACGATGTGTATCTGACAGGCTTCGAGAACGACGAAGCATATCGGTCTTACCTGGATATGACGAAGCGGATCGCGATTTATGATACGGGTGTGGAAGTGACGACTGCAGATTCAGTTGTGACACTATCAACATGTACAAGCGCCAGCGACGAGCACCGATTTGTAGTGATTGGAGTAAAAGAACAAGAAAATCAAATGGGACAGACAAAGTAATTTATTTAAGAAATGTCTGAACAGTATAATGGAACAGAAAATAGAAAAAGTTGAAGACCCGGCAGATTACAAGGGAGGGGACAGCATGGGATATAATTATGAAGTCGGCGACATAGTAACACTGAAAAAACCACATCCTTGTGGAAGCAAAGAGTGGGAGATATTACGTGTAGGTGCGGATTTCCGATTGAAATGCATGGGATGCGGACATCAGATTATGACAGGACGGAAACTGGTCGAAAAAAATACAAAAGATTTGAAGAAAAAGGCTTGAAATCGGGAATCTTATATGATATAGTAGATAACCGTGATACAATATTTTTCTGCCCATTTAAGGGTGGAATTCCTTGCTCCCACATAAGCGGGCGGGGGCCAAAAGACCAGAAGGAGGTGCAGGACGACATGAATAAGTATGAATTAGCTGTTGTTGTCAGTGCAAAAATCGAAGATGACGAGAGAGCTCAGGTTATCGAGAAAGTAAAGGCTTTAGTAGAGCGTTTCGGTGGCAAGATCTCTGACGTTGATGAGAGCGGTAAGAAGAGATTAGCTTACGAGATTCAGAAAATGAAAGAAGCATATTACTACTTCATCCACTTCGATGCTGAGGCTGATGTTCCAGGCGAGATCGAGCAGAGAATCCGCATTATGGACAATGTCATCAGATATTTATGCGTAAGACAGGAAGCATAATCAGGAAGAAGAGGTAATTATATGAATAAAGTTATTTTGATGGGACGCCTGACCAGAGATCCAGAAGTGAGATATTCACAGGGTGGAGAGAATTCTCTGGCAATTGCGAGATATACGTTGGCAGTAGACAGAAGATTCAAACGTAATGGTGATGAACAGACTGCTGACTTCATCGGTTGCGTTGCGTTTGGACGAAACGCTGAGTTCGCTGAGAAGTATTTTCGTCAGGGACTGAAGGTTGTTGTGACCGGACGTATCCAGACAGGAAGCTACACGAACAAAGATGGACAGAAGGTATATACAACAGACGTTGTAGTGGAAGAACAGGAATTTGCTGAGAGCAAAGCTACAAGTGATGCCAACGCGGGAAGTTTTTCCCATGCAGGTGGTTTCCAGCAGGCACCGGCTCCGACGCCGGCAGCTGATGCAGGTGACGGCTTCATGAATATTCCAGATGGAATTGATGAAGAACTCCCATTTAACTAAGGTTCGTTGAATTTAGAAGATTCAAAGTATTAGGAGGCAAATAAAATGGCTTACGATAAAGCAGCTCGTCCAGAGGGCGGATTCAAAAGAAGAAATCCAGGACGCAGAAGAAAAAAAGTATGCGTATTCTGTGGTAAAGAGAATAACGAGATCGATTACAAAGATGTAGCAAAGTTAAGAAAGTATGTTTCTGAGAGAGGAAAAATCCTTCCAAGAAGAATTACAGGAAACTGTGCAAAACATCAGAGAGCTCTTACAGTAGCAATCAAGAGAGCTCGTCACGTTGCATTAATGCCATACGTGCAGGATTAATCAGTAGTTAATATTTGCCGTCACATCCATAAGGATGTGGCGGTTTTTGCATAGTAGAAAATTTTATTTTTTACTATGCAAAAAAGTATTATACAAAAAGCTTCTGACAGAAATATATACAAATAGACGTGACTTCAAAAGTATGGTATGATTTCTGTAAGTGGGTATTGTTATGTCAAAAAGAATATCGTAATTACGAAAGTTCAAACAGGAGGTATGTAATAAATTATGAAGAAACCAGTATTAGTAATTATGGCGGCAGGAATGGGAAGCCGTTACGGTGGACTGAAACAGATTGATCCGGTGGATGCGAAAGGACGCATCATTATGGATTTTTCCATCTTTGATGCAAAACGCGCTGGATTTGAGAAGGTAATTTTTATCATTAAGAAAGAGCAGGAAGACTTATTCCGCGAGGCAGTTGGTGACCGTGTGTCAGAATACATGGAAGTGTCTTATGCATATCAGGAAATCAATAATATTCCGGCAGGTTTTCAGGTGCCGGAAGGACGTGTGAAACCATGGGGAACAGCACACGCCGTTTATAGCTGTAAGGACATGATCGATGGCCCGTTTGCAGTTATCAATGCAGATGATTATTATGGAAGAGAGGCATTCCAGCTCATTTATGATTATCTGAATAGCCATGAAGATGATGATAAGTTCCGTTACACTATGGTAGGCTACAAGCTTTGCAACACTGTTACAGAAAATGGATATGTATCCCGTGGTGTGTGTGAGATGAACGAGGCTGGGGAACTGATCGGAATTCGTGAAAGAACACGTATTGAGCATCATGAGAACGGAATAGCATTTACAGAAGATGACGGTGCTACATGGACACATCTAGACGATGACACAACGGTTTCTATGAATATGTGGGGATTCTCAAAAAGTATTCTTGATGAGATCGAGAAAGGATTCCCGGCATTCCTTGAGAAGGGACTGAAAGAGAACCCTATGAAATGTGAATATTATCTGCCGGGAGTAGTCAGCGACCTGTTAGGAGAGAATCGTGCGACAGTTGCAGTTCTGAAATCAGCAGACAAATGGTATGGAGTTACATACAAAGAAGACAAACCGGTTGTTATGGAAGCAATCCGCAAGATGGAAGAAGAAGGATTGTACCCGGCTTAAAATATGTAAAGTTGCCGAAGCAATTGGGAAGTGCTATAATAAGACAAAAATGAAACTTCTTGATATCAGTTCACAAAGCAGGCATTGATATTGAGTGGAAAAATCATTACAAAGTAATGGAAGGTAAGATATCAATTCTTATATGGAGGAGATTAAGATGGCAAAAATATTAATTACAGGTGGAGCAGGATATATTGGAAGTCATACTGCATTGGAACTTTTGAAGGAGGGTTACGAGGTAGTTGTATATGATAATCTCTGCAACTCCTCCCAGGAGTCTATGAAGCGCGTAGAAGAGCTTACAGGTAAGACAATCACATTTTACGAGGGAGATATTCTGAACGCTGAAACTTTAAAAGCCATGTTTGAAAAAGAGCAGGTAGATGCAGTTATTCACTGTGCAGCGCTTAAAGCAGTCGGAGAATCTGTAAGAAAGCCTCTGGAATATTATCAAAATAATATTACAGGAACACTGACACTTATGAAAGTCATGCGCGAAGTTGGCGTGAAGAATATTGTATTTAGTTCTTCTGCAACTGTATATGGTAATCCGGAGACAATGCCGATTACAGAGGACTGCCCGAAAGGACAGTGTACGAATCCATATGGCTGGACAAAATCTATGATGGAGCAGATCATGACAGACGTTCAGGCTGCTGATCCGGAATGGAATGTAGTATTACTCCGTTACTTTAATCCGGTCGGAGCACATGAGAGCGGACGGATCGGGGAAGATCCGAAAGGAATCCCGAACAATCTGATGCCATACATTTCTCAGGTGGCAGTTGGAAAACTTGAAAAATTAGGAGTATTTGGTGATGATTATGATACACCGGACGGCACAGGAGTACGTGATTACATTCACGTTGTGGATCTGGCAGTTGGTCATGTAAAAGCAATCAAATACATTTTCTCGAATCCGGGACTGGATATCATCAATCTGGGAACAGGTGTTGGTTATTCTGTATTGGATATGGTAAAAGCATTTAGCAAGGCATGTGGAAAAGAAATTCCATATGAAATCAAACCGAGACGTGAAGGAGATATTGCAATGTGCTATGCGGATCCTTCGAAAGCTGCGAAAGTACTTGGCTGGAAGGCTGAGAGAGGTCTGGAACAGATGTGCGAAGATGCATGGCGCTGGCAGTCACAGAACCCGGAGGGTTATAGAGGATAAAGACTATGGATGAAGGCTTGAGCAAGAAGCGAGGGGCGCATATCAGTGGCAGACTGAAGAACTACATGCGTTGGCCGATCGCGATGGCGATCATGCTTCTCTTATTGAATTTGTGGATCTATTGCATTGATATCAAAGCCGGTACACTCATGTTGATATTTATGCTGATTTATATAGTCGGCATTGGGATTTTGTATGTATACAGCCGATCACTGATCATGAAAGATCTGATTGAATTTGCAGCTCAGTATGGTGTTGTACAGAATACGCTTTTAAAAGAATTGTCTGTTCCATATGCAATTCTTCTGGAGGACGGACAGCTCTTGTGGATGAATGATCAGTTTGAACGGTTGTTTGGAGATACAGCGCAGAAAGATAAGTATCTGAGCAGATATATACCAGAGTTGAACCGGAGCATTTTCCCAAAAGAAGAAAATGACGTGGTAGAGATGGATGTCTACTATGAGGACCGTGAGTATAAGGCGGAATTAAGACGTGTGTCTGTGGAAGGATTCAGCGAGACAGAGCAACTCCTGGAATTGCCGGCAGAGCGAGAGTATTTTATTGCGGTTTACCTTCAGGATGTGACGGAACTGAACCGGTATATTAAGGAAAATGAAGAGCAGCGGCTGGTTGCAGGCTTGATCTATATTGATAATTATGATGAAGTCATGAATAGTGTAGAGGAAGTCAGACAGTCACTTTTAGTTGCGCTGGTGGATCGCAAGATCAACCAGTATATTGCAAAAGCAGACGGAATCGTAAAGAAAACCGAGACGGACAAATATTTTATTGCTTTGAAGAAGCAAGAGTTCAAGAGACTGGAGGATGACAAATTCTCTCTTCTTGAGGATGTAAAAACAGTCAATATCGGTAATCAGATTCCATTGACACTGAGTATTGGCCTGGGACTCAGTGCGGGTAATTATTCCCAAAGTTATAATTATGCCCGTGTTGCCATTGATCTGGCTCTTGCCAGAGGCGGCGATCAGGCTGTTATCAAAGACTGCCATGGTATTACATATTATGGCGGCAAGCGTGAGATGACTGCAAAGAACACGCGTGTCAAAGCCCGTGTTAAAGCAGAAGCATTGCGAGAGTATATTACAGTCAATGACAAGATATTTGTCATGGGACATACACTGACAGATGTAGATTCTTTTGGTGCAGCTATCGGTATCTGCAGAGCGGCAAATGCTCTTGGAAAAAAGGCAAATGTGGTGATCAATGAGGTGTCAGCATCTCTTAGGCCGCTCTATAATATGTATATTGATAATCCGTCTTACCCGGACGATCTGTTCCTGACATCAGAACAGGCATTGAACCTGGCGGATGAGAATTCCATGGTCGTAGTTGTGGATACGAACCGCCCGAAGATGGTAGAATGTGAAGAACTTTTGTATCTGGCAAAGACGATTGTCGTACTGGATCATCACCGTCAGAGCAGTGATAGTATTGATAAGGCATTATTGTCTTATATTGAACCTTATGCTTCGTCAGCATGTGAGATGGTATCTGAGATCCTGCAGTACATTGTAGATGATATTCAGATTCCGAATCTGGAGGCAAGCAGTATGTATGCCGGTATCATGATCGATACGAACAGTTTTATGAATCGTACCGGAGTGCGTACATTTGAAGCGGCAGCATTTCTCAGAAGATCCGGAGCAGATATCACACTTGTGCGTAAGATGTTCAGGGATGATATGGAAGGATACCGCGCAAAAGCTGCAATTATCAGCAACGCAGAGGTATATCAGAAAAAATTTGCCATTGCGACAGGTATAGATCTTCAGGTGGAGAGTCCGACGATCATCGGAGCACAGGCGGCAAATGAACTTTTGGATATCAGTGAGATTAAAGCGTCCTTTGTATTGACAGAATATAATGGAAAGATTTATGTGAGCGCCCGTTCCATCGATGAAGTTAATGTTCAGGTCATTATGGAAAAGTTAGGAGGCGGCGGTCATATGAATGCTTCGGGAGCGCAGTTCAATCATACGGATATGGACGAGGCTGTTGCATGTCTGAAGCAGGTTCTGGATAATATGATAAAAGAAGGAGATATATAGACATGAAGGTTATTTTGAAAGAAGACGTAAAAGCCCTTGGGAAAAAAGGGGATGTAGTAGAGGTAAGTGACGGATACGCAAGAAACTTTATCCTGAAGACAGGAAAAGGTGTAGAAGCTAATGGTAAGAATTTAAATGATTTGAAACTTAAGAAGGCGAATGATGATAAAGTAGCACAGGAACACTATGAGGCTGCTGTAGAATTAGGAAAGAAGATCGAGGCAGGTAAGATCCAGGTTTCCATCAAAACTGGAGAAGGCGGAAAAGTATTTGGCTCTGTATCCTCCAAAGAAATTGCAGCAGAGGTAAAATCTCAGCTTGGGCTGGAAGTAGATAAAAAGAAAGTGCAGTTAAAAGATCCGATCAAATCTCTTGGAACACACAATGTGCCGATTAAATTACATCCAAAAGTAACTACAGAGCTGAAAGTTGTAGTTACAGAGGAAGCTTAGGAGGAAACCGTACATGGAAGAGGCACTCATTAAGCGGGTCATGCCCCACAGTGTCGAAGCGGAACAGTCAGTAGTCGGAGCGATGCTGATGGACAAGGATGCGATTACCACTGCATCAGAGATCATCAGTGGTCAGGATTTTTATCAGACATCTTACGGAGTGGTATTTGATTCCATGGTGGAACTTTTTAATGAAGGAAAGCCGGTCGATCTGGTCACACTTCAGGAACGTCTGAAAGAAAAAGATGTACCGCCGGAGATTTCCAGTCTGGAATTTGTAAGGGATCTGGTCAATGCAGTACCGACCTCTGCAAATGTAAAATATTATGCGGAGATCGTGGCAGATAAGGCAATGATGCGAAAACTTATCAAGCTGACCGAGTCAATTGCAAATACTTGTTATGTCGGGAAAGAATCTCTTCCGGTAATTATGGAACAGACGGAGAAATCGGTATTTGAATTATTACAGCACCGCAATACCGGAGATTATGTTCCAATCAAAGATGTTGTATTAAATGCGCTGGAACGAATCGAGAAAGCTTCAAAGAATAAAGGAACTGTTACAGGAATCCCGACAGGATTTATTGATTTAGATTACAAATTATCCGGCCTTCAGCCGTCAGATCTTGTTCTTGTAGCGGCCCGTCCGTCTATGGGTAAGACAGCGTTCGTACTGAATATTGCCCAGTATGTTGCATTTAAGAAAAATAAAGGTGTTGCCATTTTCAGTCTTGAGATGTCAAAGGAACAGTTGGTGAACCGTATGTTTTCTCTGGAATCCCAGGTAGATGCACAGGCACTCAGAACCGGTAATCTAAAAGATTCCGAGTGGGAGAAGCTAATCGAAGGAGCCGGAATTATCGGAAAGTCACACCTTGTGATTGACGATACACCAGGTATTTCCGTATCCGAACTTCGTTCAAAATGTAGGAAATATAAACTGGAGCAGGATCTTCAGCTTGTCATCATTGACTACTTGCAGTTGATGAGTGGAAGTGTAGGTGGGAAATCCGAGTCCAGACAGCAGGAGATTTCTGAAATCTCACGTTCACTAAAGGCTCTTGCAAGAGAGTTAAATGTACCGGTCATTGCATTGTCACAGCTCAGCCGTGCGGTAGAGTCAAGACCGGATAAACGCCCGATGCTTTCTGACCTCCGTGAGTCCGGAGCTATCGAGCAGGACGCCGACGTTGTAATGTTTATTTATCGTGATGAGTATTATAATAAAGATTCCGAATTTAAGAAACAGGCCGAGATTATTATAGCAAAACAGAGAAACGGTCCGGTAGGGACCGTTAATCTGGCTTGGCTTGGTGAATACACGAAGTTTGCAAATTTAAGCAGGCAGGAATAGCCGTTTTAATTTGCCGATTGGACCAGCTTCAGCTGCAGCTTTCCGATAGGATTGCTGTTGTCTGATGAGCTGGTCTATTTTTTTGAACTGTTCTTCCTCTTGCCGTTCCTTTGCATCCAACAGAAAAGACATTTCCCGACTGAACATCTGCATCAAGACTTCGTTATTGTTTTCCAGCATTCTTTTCATATGTAACTGCTCACGAGTGCGCCGGATATCAGGAATGACGGCTTTTAGTTCTTCAAAAGGGACTCCTTGTTCATAGAGTTCTCTAATACAGCCGTAAAGCCTGGCATCGTCCCGGGTCTCTTTTCTTAGTTGTTCCAGAGCATTGCCCATAATAAAACCCCCTTATTCAATTAAGATTTCTTTGCAAAAGGATAGATTCCCTTTGCCTGTCCCAAGAATAGCATATGAAAAGTGCAAAAAAAGTCAAAACGTGGGGCAAGAAAAAAGAATGTTCCTGAACCGGAACATTCTTTTTGCGTTTAAATCTTATATGTGTGGAATCTTATGCCTCGGAAATTGCTCCTACTGGGCACTGTGCTGCACATGCACCACAGTCGATACAAGCATCAGCGTTGATCTCGTATTTGCCATCTCCTTCAGAAATAGCGCTTACTGGACATTCTGCTTCGCAGCTTCCACATGAAATACAATCGTCTCCAATTACGTGTGCCATGGGTAATTACCTCCTTTTTAATAAATATGTTGAATAGACATAGACATTTTCGTCTGCTACTATCATAATACAAAAAAATCAATTATACAAGCAGTATATTGTGAAAAAAATAATCAATAAGACATGTGAGAGAAATATTTAAGAAATTCTTTAAAAAAAAATTCAAGCTTTTTTCGCAAATATGGTGTATAGTGTTTAAGTGGAAAATAAGATGCATGACAATTGTTAAGGGGATTGGTATTATGAAGAAAAGATGCAAGATGATCATCGCACTGCTTAGTGCAGCTATGGTGCTGACTGCATGTGCGAAAAATACATCAGACACAGATAGCAATAAGGCAAATGATACAAAGACGCAGGATACTTCAAAAGATGCGGCACAAGATGATACGGAGACAGAAAAGACGAAGGAATATCAGGCAAAGCTGGACATGATCGAACCTTCTGCATACAGAGATGCCAGAGGATTATCGCTTGAAGAAGGCGCTTACATTTCCATTATTGGAAAAGGGACAAATGACGATTTCTGGGTGCAGGTAAAAAAAGGTGCCGAGCAGGCAGGTAAAGATATCAATGAGCAGCTTGGCTACAAAGGGAAAAAAGCAGTCAAGGTCGTGTATAGCGGCCCATCTGATAAGGACAATGTGGATGAGCAGGTTAATATTCTGGATGAGGAGTTATCCCGTTATCCGGCAGCTTTGGCAATTTCTATTGCAGACGCCAAAGCATGCGAAGTGCAGTTCGATCAAGCCGGTTGGAATGGGACACCAATTGTAACATTTGATTCAAGCAGTGATTATCCGGGAATCAGTGCATTTGTCTCAACAGATAACAGTGCAAGTGCAACAGAAGCAGCAAACCGACTGGCGGAGGCAATGGGGGAATCCGGAGAAGTCATGCTTTTTATGCAGGACTCGAAATCGCAGGTAGCCCAGACAAGGGAAAATGCATTTGTAAGCCAGATTCAGAGCACATATCCGAATATCACGATTGTAGAGACATACCATATGGATCAGATTGACACTTACAAAAACCAGATGATACAGGAGTTAGCAACGGACAAGCAGGCAGCGGATATTACGGAAGAGGAAGTGATTGATTATTTGTTTGAAAAACACCCGAATGTAAAGGGATGTTTTGCAAGTAACAGTGACGCTATGGAACTGGTGCTCGATGAGATGGAGAGAAAGAATGTATCACCATTCATAGTCGGATATGATGTGAATGATGATTCGATGGAAGCATTGAAAGCAGGAAAGATTGACGGACTTGTTGTACAGAATCCGTTCGGTATGGGGTATGCGGCAACGATTGCTTCTGCAAGAGCAGCGCTGAATATGGGAAATGAAGCATTTGTCAATACAGGATATGTGTGGGTAACAAAGCAGAATCTGAATGATGAAGCGGTTCAGAGTATTCTGAATTAAGAGGAAAATGATATGATTACGAGTACGTCGAATGCGAAAGTCAAACGACTGGTGAATTTAAAAAAGAAGAAAAAGCTCAGAGATGAAGAAGGTGTCTTCCTTGTAGAAGGTATCCGCATGTTCCGGGAAGTGCCAAAAGACCGTCTGGTGGAAGTCTATGCATCGGAAGAGTTCTGGAATCGGGAGCGTAAGGCTGTAGAACAGGTATTGGCAGGAACGAAAGTGCAGCCGGAGATTCTGGCAGATTTTGTTTTTGAATATGTGTCTGACACGAAGACGCCGCAGGGGATTCTTTGCCTGGTGCGTCAGAAACAATACAGCATCACTGAGATTGTGAAGGAAAAAGGTGGGGAATTACCACTTCTTCTTGTATTGGATCAGATCCAGGATCCTGGAAATCTGGGAACCATTGTACGGACAGCAGAGGGCGCAGGAGTGACGGGGATTGTAATGAGTCAGGACTGTGTAGATATGTACAATCCGAAGGTAGTCCGTTCTACGATGGGGGCGGCTTATCGTGTACCATTCTGCTATGTGGATGATCTGGCAGAGGAAGTAAAGCAGATGAAAGAAGCAGGAATCTGCACTTATGCGGCCCATTTGGAAGGGAAAAATTCCTACGATGAAGAGGATTATCGCAAAGCCAGTGCATTTCTGATAGGAAATGAAGGAAATGGTCTCCGTGATGAGGTGGCAGATCAGGCACAGGTGTATATCCGTATTCCGATGAAGGGACAGGTAGAGTCTCTGAATGCGGCAGTGGCTACGGCAATTCTGACATTCGAGGCAGCAAGACAGAGACGATAAGATAAATAAATGATGAGAAAAAAAGCAACGAATGCCGAGAGGGATTCGTTGCTTTATTATGCAAAGTATAGTAATATGATACTAAGCCGTTAAGCTGGGATTTTCCTCAAAATGACATGGAAAATGATATGGAAAAGGACAGCTTTGGAAAGCATAGAGTGATAGAAGGATTTGTGTCAGTACTATGTGCTGTGAATTTTGAATGAAGGAGGGTCAGATTATGCAGACGACGGTTATCTGGTTAAGCTTATTTGTACTGTTTCTGGTTATCGAGATCATTACGATGGGGCTTACGACTATCTGGTTCGCAGGAGGAGCATTAGTTGCATTTCTTGTGGCAGTACTGGGGTTGGGACTAGGAGTGCAGATTATAATATTTGCAATTGTATCTTTGGCACTTCTGGCAGTGACAAGACCGCTTGCAATGAAGTACTTTAACCAGGAGAGACAAAAGACCGGAGCAGAGCTTCTGATCGGACAGAAAGCACTTGTAATTGAAGAGATTGACACACTTTCGTCAAAAGGACGTGTGGAGGTGCGCGGGCAGGAGTGGGCTGCGAAGACAGATGCCCCGGAAGGAAAGATCCCAAAGAATGCAATTGTAGTAGTTGAAGGTATTCAGGGAGTGAAACTGATTGTAAGAAATGGAGAGGAGACGAAGATATGATGGCAGCAGTAATGGGAACATTTTTAGTGATTATTTTAATTATTGTTATGGTATTACTGATTTCCTGTGTGAAGATCGTAAGACAGGCGCAGGCACTTGTGATTGAGAGACTGGGCGCATACCAGGCAACGTGGGGAACCGGACTTCACTTTAAACTTCCGATCGTGGATCGTGTTGCAAGAAGAGTGGATATGAAAGAGCAGGTTGTAGATTTTGCGCCACAGCCGGTTATCACAAAAGATAATGTAACAATGAGAATCGATACCGTTGTATTTTACCAGATTACAGATCCGAAGATGTTCTGTTATGGAGTGGCAAATCCGATCATGGCGATCGAGAACCTGACAGCGACAACTCTTCGTAATATTATCGGAGATCTGGAGCTGGATCAGACACTGACTTCCCGCGAAACGATTAATACGAAGATGCGGGCATCTCTGGATGTGGCAACAGATCCATGGGGAATCAAAGTGAACCGTGTAGAGCTTAAGAATATCATTCCTCCGGCAGCTATTCAAGATGCCATGGAAAAGCAGATGAAAGCAGAGCGCGAGAGACGTGAAGCAATCTTACGTGCAGAGGGAGAGAAAAAATCTACGATTCTTGTTGCAGAGGGACATAAAGAATCTGCAATTCTGGATGCTGAGGCTGAGAAGCAAGCTGCAATCTTACGTGCAGAGGCGCAGAAAGAGGCTATGATCCGTGAGGCAGAAGGTCAGGCTGAGGCGATTATGAAAGTACAGCAGGCAAATGCAGACGGTATCCGCTTCCTGAAAGAAGCAGGAGCAGACGAGGCAGTTCTTACAATGAAGAGCCTGGAAGCATTTGAAAAAGCTGCAGATGGAAAGGCTACAAAGATTATTATTCCATCTGAGATCCAGGGAATCGCAGGACTGGTGAAGAGCATCAAAGAAGTCGCAGTTGATGATACACAGAAATAATAAATATGACAGAATGACGGCAAGCCGGATAAGAGACGGCTTGTAAATATACAGAAAGAAGGACATAAGAGAGATGGATTTAAAGGGAAGAAATTTTCTGACACTGAAAGATTTTACACCAGAGGAGATCACATACATGTTGGATCTTGCGGCAGATCTCAAGGATAAGAAGAAAAAAGGTATTCCGGTCGATAAATACAGAGGCATGAATGTAGCGCTGATTTTTGAAAAGACAAGTACAAGAACACGTTGTGCATTTGAAGTGGCAGCACATGACATGGGCATGGGAACAACTTATCTTGATCCGACAGGATCACAGATCGGCAAGAAAGAAAGTATTGAAGACACAGCAAGAGTTCTCGGAAGAATGTTCGATGGAATTGAGTACCGTGGATTTGGTCAGGAGATTGTAGAAGACCTTGCAAAATATGCAGGAGTTCCAGTATGGAACGGACTGACAAATGAGTATCACCCGACACAGATGCTGGCAGATATGCTGACGATCCGTGAGCATTTCGGACATTTAAAAGGAATAAAACTGGTGTACATGGGTGATGCAAGATACAATATGGGTAACTCTCTTATGATCGCATGTGCGAAACTGGGAATGCATTTTGTAGCATGTACCTCTAAGAATTATTTCCCAAATGCAGAGCTTGTTGAAACTTGCCAGGGATATGCAAAGGAAAGCGGAGCAACCATCACTCTGACAGAAGATGTAGAGAGCGGAACAAAAGACGCAGATGTTATCTACACAGATGTATGGGTATCTATGGGAGAGCCTGACGAAGTCTGGGAGGAGCGTATCCGCGAGTTGTCACCATATAAAGTAACAAAGAAAGTTATGGAGAATGCAGGAGAGAAAGCAATCTTCCTTCACTGCCTGCCGGCATTCCATGATCTGAAGACAAAGATCGGCAAACAGATTTACGAGAAATATGGTCTGACAGATATGGAAGTTACAGACGAAGTATTCGAGTCTTCCCAGTCAAAAGTATTTGATGAGGCAGAGAACCGTATGCATACGATCAAAGCAGTTATGGTAGCGACACTCGGCGAGAGATAAGCATAAGATCAATGAAATGACAAGGCATTCGAGAAATGTCTGAATATAGAAAAAGATAAGAAGAGATAAAAGATGAAATCAGAAATATTACGCTTATTAAAAGAAAGTGATGATTACATCTCCGGGCAGCAGATGTGCGACAGATTCCATGTGTCCAGAACGGCTGTATGGAAAGCGATAGAACAATTAAAAAAAGAAGGTTATGAGATAGAGGCGGTGCGCAATAGAGGGTACCGCCTTCTCGAAAGTCCGGATATTATGTCGGAGGCGGAGATTCGAAGCCTTATGGATACAGAATGGGCAGGAAAGAATATCGTTTATTTTGATGAGATTGATTCTACGAATAATCGGGCAAAAGAGCTGGGTGAGAAAGACGGTGCTCATGGAACACTTTTTGTGGCAGATCGTCAGGTGGCTGGAAAAGGGAGAAGAGGCCGTGTGTGGGAATCCCCAAAAGGAATCAGCATTTATATGACAATTCTGCTCCGACCAGATCTGATACCGACAAAGGCACCGATGCTGACATTAGTTATGGCACAGAGTGTGGCAGAAGGTATCCGGGAAGTGACCGGCATGGAGACTGGAATCAAATGGCCGAACGATATTGTTATGAATAAAAAGAAGGTCTGCGGAATTTTGACAGAGATGAGCACGGAGATTGATTATATCAACTATGTGGTCATCGGTGTAGGAATCAATGTCAATCAGAAAGTATTTGACGAGGAACTGAAAGAGAAAGCCACCTCCCTTATGATTGAGACAGGGGCACCGGTAAAACGTTCCGCACTGATTGCAGCTGTCATGAAGCATTTTGAAAAAAATTATGCACTTTTTATGGAAAATGGTGATTTGTCCGGATTACAGGAGAGTTATAATGAGATGCTTGTAAACCGGGGAAAAGAAGTACGGATTCTGGAGCCGGGAAATGAATATAATGCCCATGCATATGGAATCAACGAGACAGGAGAATTAATCGTACGCACACAAAAAGGCGAAGAAAAACATATATTTGCAGGAGAAGTATCTGTAAGAGGGATTTATGGGTACGTATAATCCCAGGACATAAGCTTGTGTGACGTGAGAAGTCTGACAGGATTTTGCCTGGTGTTACACGGCTTAGAAATTATAAAAAAGGAGTAGTTTATGTATCAGGATAAGGTCGTGCTTTGTGGCGCGAATTCATATGAAGAAAAATATTATCTGAACCCGGATTTTGACAGACTTCCGGATCATGTAAAGGATGAGCTGAAGATCATGTGCGTACTGTATGTAAATGATGTAGGCGGGATTCTGACACTCGTATTTGAAGAAGACGGAGAATTGTGTTTCGAAGTGACTTCCGAGGACTTTGATCCAACATTTGATGATATCGGAAGCCATCTGAAAATCAAGCAGATCCAGAGAGAAAAGCAGGATCTGTTAGAAGCACTGCAGTTGTATTACCGAGTATTTTTTCTGGGAGAGGAGATTGAATAGATGCTGTTAGTTATCGATGTTGGAAATACAAACATTACATTAGGAGTATTTAACGGTGAGAATTTGTCAGCAACATTTCGCATGACTACGAAGATACAGAGGACCTCTGATGAGTATGGAATTGCGTTAAATGAACTGATCTGGCATCAAGGATTTGAAAAGTCAGATATTGATGCCTGTATTGTAGCATCAGTTGTGCCAGACATTATGCATTCTCTTGGAAGTGCCATGATCAAATATTTCGGAATCAAGCCAATCGTAGTTTCCGCCGGAATCAAGACTGGGCTGAAGATAAAGACTGAAAATCCAAAACAGGTCGGAGCAGACCGTATTGTTGATGCAGTGGCAGCATATACACTTCACGGCGGACCAGTCATCGTGATTGATTATGGAACTGCTACAACTTACGATGTAGTAGGAGCGGATGGAACATTTGAGGCAGCAGTTATCGCTCCGGGAATCCGCACCTCTGCACAGGCAATGTGGAATCAGGCAGCAATGCTCCCGGCAGTCGAGATTAAGAAACCAGAATCAATTTTAGCAAAAGAGACCATTTCCTGTATGCAGGCCGGAATTGTATTCGGACAGATTGGGCAGACAGAGTATATCGTCAAGAAGATAAAAGAAGAGTCTGGATATGTAGATGCAAAAGTTGTAGCAAGCGGCGGTCTCGGTAAGATCATTGCAAATGAGACAGATATCATCGACGTATACGATCCACAGCTTACATTAAAAGGATTACGGATGATTTACGAGAAAAATAAACGTTAAAATAATAATGGGGGACGTAGTAAAATGCCAAAGTACTACGTCCCCAATTAGTAAAAGGGTGTCCCTAATTAATTAAAGAGGTGTCTCAAATTGGAAATAGGAAATTTAAAATTAGAGAATCCGTACATTCTGGCTCCTATGGCAGGCGTGACAGACCTGCCTTTTCGTTTGCTCTGTAAAGAACAGGGGGCGGGGCTTTTATGTATGGAAATGATCAGTGCGAAAGCACTGCAATATAAGAATAAAAATACAAAAGTGCTACTTGCGATCCACCCGCAGGAGTATCCGGTATCATTACAGTTATTTGGTTCAGATCCTAAGATTATCAGCGAGCAGGCGAAGAGAATTGAAGACCTGCCGTTTCAGATTCTGGACATTAATATGGGGTGTCCGGTTCCAAAAGTCGTGAAGAATGGAGAGGGGTCTGCGCTCATGAAGAATCCGAAGCTGGTGTTTGAAATCGTATCACAGCTTGTGAAAGCGATTGAAAAACCAGTGACGGTTAAGATTCGAAAAGGTTTTGATGATGATCATATAAATGCGGTGGAAATCGCGAAGATTGCAGAGGAAGCTGGGGCATCAGCAGTTGCAGTTCATGGAAGAACAAGAGAACAGTATTATTCCGGCGAGGCGGATTGGGATATTATCCGTCAGGTGAAAGAGGCAGTGCATATTCCGGTTATTGGAAATGGAGATGTGACGTCTGCCGAAAAGGCAGCGGAAATGCGGAAGATCACAGGCTGTGACGGCGTGATGATAGGACGTGGTGTTCAGGGAAATCCATGGATTTTCCGAGAACTGGCTGAGTATGACAGAACCGGAACAATTCCACCAAGACCGACACAAGAAGAAATTCGGAATATGATGCTTCGGCATGCAAGAATGCAGTTGGAATTCAAAGGAGAGTACCTTGGAATCCGGGAAATGCGTAAGCATGTGGCATGGTATGTAAAAGGAATGAAAGGTGCAGCGAAGTTCCGCGCACAGATCAATCAGGTAGAATCTTACGAAGAGCTGGAAGAATTGTTGAAGATGTTAATAAAATAGAAAGAATTTGTAATTGCAACATCATAAAAAGACTATAGACTGCGTATACTTTATCGTGCAAAATGATTGACAATAGTCGGCTGGTTTTGTATAATAATGAAATTGTGAAAGTATCTTTATTTTCAAGAAAGGGAGCAAAAGAATACCATGGAAGCAAAGAAGAAATTACTTACTTATGCAGGATTAAAAGCACTTGAAGAGGAGTTAGAGAATCTGAAAGTTGTTAAGCGTAAGGAAGTTGCTGCAAAGATAAAAGAAGCTAGAGAACAGGGAGATTTATCAGAGAATGCGGAGTATGATGCTGCAAAAGATGAGCAGCGTGATATTGAGGCTCGTATCGAGGAGTTGGAAGCAATTCTCAAGAACGCTGAAGTCGTTGTAGAAGATGAAGTTGATTTTGATAAGATTAACGTAGGATGTACAGTAAAGGCATATGACATCACATTTGACGAAGAAATCGAATTCAAATTGGTAGGTTCAACAGAGGCTAACAGTCTGGAAGGAAAGATTTCAAACGAGTCACCAGTTGGACATGCCCTGATCGGCAAGACGATTGGAGATGTTGTAGAAGTGGAGACACAGGCTGGAGTTATGCAGTACAAAGTACTGGATATTACACGTACAGTATAAGAAAAGGAAGAGAGGAGAATCGCAGTGGGAGATCAGCAGAAGAATACACAGGAACCTGACGTAAATCAGCTTAGAAAGGTTCGTCGTGAGAAACTTGCAGATTTACAGGCAAACGGAAAGAATCCATTTGAGATCACAAAGTATGATGTGACTTGTCATGCAACAGATATTAAAGAAAATTTTGAGGAGATGGAAGGAAAACACGTATCCGTAGCAGGACGTGTGATGCAGAAGCGTGTTATGGGAAAAGCTTCTTTCTGTAACATTTTAGACCTCAGTGGAAATATTCAGTCTTATGTTGCAAGAGACAGTATCGGAGAAGAGTCATATAAGGATTTCAAGAAACTGGATATCGGAGATATCATCGGTATTGAAGGTGAAGTATTCAAGACTAAGACCGGTGAGATTTCTATCCATGCATCTGCAGTAAAACTTCTGTCTAAGAGTCTGCAGATTCTTCCAGAGAAGTTCCACGGACTGACAAACACAGATACACGTTACCGCCAGAGATATGTAGATTTGATTGTGAACCCGGAGGTTCGTGACACATTTATTAAACGTTCCAGAATTATCAGTGCAGTTCGCCGTTATCTGGACGGACAGGGATTTATGGAAGTTGAGACTCCGATGCTGGTTGCAAATGCCGGTGGAGCTGCAGCAAGACCTTTTGAGACTCATTTTAATGCACTGAATGAGGATTTGAAGCTTCGTATTTCTCTGGAACTTTACTTAAAAAGACTGATTGTTGGTGGACTTGAGAGAGTTTACGAAATCGGACGTGTATTCCGTAACGAAGGTCTTGACACAAGACACAATCCAGAATTCACTCTGATGGAGTTATATCAGGCATATACAGATTACAACGGAATGATGGATCTGACAGAGAATCTGTACCGTCACGTTGCACAGGAAGTACTTGGAACAACGAAAATTGTTTACAAGGGAATCGAGATGGATCTCGGAGAACCATTCGAGCGTATCACGATGGTAGACGCAGTTAAAAAATATGCCGGAGTTGACTGGAATGAAGTTGAGACTCTGGAGCAGGCAAGAGAACTTGCAAAAGAGCATAATTTAGAATTCGAAGAGAGACATAAGAAAGGCGATATCCTGAACCTCTTCTTCGAGGAGTATGTAGAGGAGCATTTGCTCCAGCCTACATTCGTTATGGATCACCCGGTAGAGATTTCTCCACTTACAAAGAAGAAACCGGAAAATCCAAACTATGTAGAGAGATTTGAGTTCTTTATGAATGGTTGGGAGATGGCAAATGCTTACTCTGAGTTAAATGATCCAATTGATCAGAGAGAGCGTTTCGCTGCACAGGAAGAGGCATTTGCTGCCGGAGATGAGGAAGCAAACCATACAGATGAAGACTTCCTGAATGCACTGGAGATTGGTATGCCGCCTACAGGAGGCATCGGATTCGGTATCGACCGTATGTGTATGCTTCTGACAGGAGCTGAGGCTATCCGTGATGTGCTTCTGTTCCCGACAATGAAGTCCTTAGATGGTGTAAATAAGAAAAATGATGTAAATAATACAGCTTCTGAAGCACCTGAAAAAAATGTAAAAACTGAGTCTGAAAAGATTGATTTTTCTAAGGTAAAGGTAGAGCCTTTATTTGAGGAATTTGTTGATTTTGATACATTCAGCAAGTCAGATTTCCGTGCAGTAAAGGTTAAAGAGTGTGTTGCAGTACCGAAGTCAAAGAAACTGTTACAGTTTACTCTTGATGACGGAACAGGCACAGACAGAACCATTTTAAGCGGTATTCATAGCTTTTATGAGCCGGAAGAACTGGTTGGAAAGACTCTTATTGCTATCACAAATCTTCCACCGAGAGCTATGATGGGCATTGACTCTTGCGGTATGCTCCTCAGTGCTATCCACGAAGAAGAAGGCGAAGAAAAGCTCCATCTTCTGATGGTTGATGACCACATTCCAGCAGGTGCAAAGCTCTATTAAGATGATGTAAAGATGTACCGTTTTACCGAATAGACGGGACGTACTTCATTTGATAAAAAACTAAAAAAACAGCGATTTACATCAAACTTACATCAATTGATGCAGAAATCGGTGCAAGCAAGAAAAAATCGCATAATTAGTGCAATGAGTGGGCAATTCCAATCGGAGTTGCCCATTTTTAAAACAAACAGAAATACAAATCAGAGTTTGTGATGGTAGATAATATGGAATGGTTTAATGTTTTTGGGCTGATTTTTATTGCAGTCATTATGATACCCAATGTTGTATTTGCGATTAAGTGCAAAGATGGATTTGATAATAAGTGGAATAATAAATATGTTGAGGTCACAGAACAAGTAGGGAGATTGGGTTGTTTCGGATTCATGATAATCAATATTCCGGGAACTTGGTTCGGGTGGTGGTCTGACGAAGCATTTGCACTATATCTGATTGTAGATACCATATTGGTAATGCTTTATTGTGCTATTTGGATTATATGTTTTAAGAAAAACAGCGTTTTCAGAGCATTAGCACTTTCTATTATTCCTTCAATGTTGTTCTTATTTAGTGGGATTATGAGTAGGTCAGTGCTATTGATTATTGCATCAGTATTATTTGCACCAAGTCATATTGTGATTTCATATAAAAATGTAAAATGATATTTACAAATTCAAGTTTGGAGAATTGAGAAAATCGAAAGTTATAAAGGAGAAATAAAATGAGTACAAAAAAAGCAATTAGCACATCATTTGTTGCCATATTTATTTTAATAATCACACAGATTATTGCACAATCCATTGCAAGTATGTTTGTTATAATAAAAATTCCAACTGGCATTTGTAATATTATCGCTGGAATTATATATGCTGGATTGACATATCTTATTCTGAAAATGTTTATTAGCAAAATTATTAAATTGCCGACTTCGGATTTCGGAATGCCTAAATTTGCTATTAAAATAAGATGGATTTTAATAGCTGTATTATTACCATTTGTTATAAAAGGAAGTTATCTTTTAATATTCAACGGTAAGTATGTATCCTCAAATATGAATGGAAATCAGATGTTCATTACTTTAAGTGCAGGGGTTGCATTTACCGGAATAGCGGCTGGATTTGTTGAAGAAATGGTGTTTAGAGGAGTTATACTTAATGCATTAAAGAAAAGATGGAATATTAAGGTGGCTGTAATTGTTCCATCAATGTTATTTGGTATTGTACATGTTCTTGGACAGGATTTTTCAATAGGCAGTTGTTTATTAGTAATTATCGCCGGAACGATGGTAGGCGTTATGTTTTCGATGATTGCAATAGAAAGTGGTTCAGTTTGGAATAGTGGAATAGTTCATGCTATCTGGAACGTTGTGATTATTGGTGGAGGATTAGCTATTGGGGAAAAAATGGATAAATATTCTATAATGACATATGTACTTAATTCAAAAGATTTCGCCATCACAGGTGGAGAATTTGGAATTGAATCATCTGTTATTTCATTGTTCGGATACATAATAGTTGCTGGTATAGCATTTTTTATGATTAAATCAAGAAAAAATTGATATAATAGGTTTGAAAATATGAAGCTATAAGGTACTTGTCAAATTCAGGTTTGCAAGTTATGGGATGCAGGAGAAAAGGGACTTACATTATCTGCTTTTGAATGGGAGAAGGATAGAAAAACGCTGATATATGGGCAGGTAGACTATATGTATGGAGAAGCACTTTATAAGCCTGAAATGAAAGAAGGAAATCCTATAAGGTTATATAGTTTGGATGAAATCACGGAGATATTCTGTAAATTAGGACTTCGTATTTGTAACAGCTTTGCTGATTTCAGTGGAAAGCCGAGTTCTGATAATGATATTCAATTGATGGTTTATTCCATACGGGAATAAATCTTCATCAAATCTTTATTTTTTTCTGTTAGGTTATATTTCAGTAAGAAATGAAATATAGAAGGAAGGATAGTAAAGATGGAAATGATGTTACAGACACAAAATCTATGTAAATATTTTAGAAAACAGAAAGCGGTAAATAATGTTTCACTTAATATCGAAAAGGGACAGATTTATGGACTGCTTGGACCGAATGGCGCTGGTAAATCTACCACATTGAAAATGCTGACCGGTATGATGAAACCAACTGCAGGAAAGATTTACTTTGATGGAAAACTTTTGGATAGGAAAGATTTATCAAAAATAGGAGCGTTAATTGAAAATCCGCCTATTTATGAAAATCTTTCCGCCAGAGAGAATTTGAAGGTAAGACAATTATTGATTGGTACAGATGAAAACAGAATTGATGAGGTCTTGCAGATTGTATCACTTACAAACACCGGAAAGAAGAAAGCAGGACAGTTTTCTTTGGGGATGAAGCAAAGGCTAGGCATTGCAATGGCATTGCTTGGAGAACCGGAACTTTTGATATTGGATGAACCTACGAATGGATTAGATCCAATAGGCATCGAGGAATTACGAGAGCTGATCCGGTCTTTTCCAGAACAGGGAATCACTGTAATTCTCTCCAGTCATATTCTCTCAGAGGTACAGTTACTTGCAGATAAAGTCGGGATTATTTCAGGTGGAATCTTAGGATACGAAGGAGCATTAAAGCAGGGAGATAATCTTGAAGATTTGTTTATGAATGTGGTAAGAAAAAACCAGAAAGCAGGTGAAATCCATGGTTAATATTATAAAAGCAGAACATCAAAAAGCCAAAAGAACCATGCGAAAAAAGTTTATCTGGGGATTTCCTCTTCTTACATTTGTCATGGCATTTATATTTACTCTTGGGATGACAAATGCTTATGCAGAAAGTGTTTGGAACTGGTGGTATACACTTTTGCTGCCGGGGATGATTGCTCTATTTTGTTATCTTTCTGTGGCGCAGGAGAAAAAGATAAAATACTATCATTTAATGACTATTCCCACAGACAGAAGAAAATTGTTGCTGGGGAAAATTATTTATATTGGGTACATGATTTTGTTTTCTAATGTGATTGTGTTTGCAGGAGCAACGCTTGGAGGCTTTCTTCTAACGACACATGTTCCAGTTGGAGGAGCGTTGATTGCAGTATTGTTTCTGACGGTTTCTGAGTTATGGGAGATTCCGGTAGCTTTATTTTTAAGTGAACGATTTGGAATGATTGTAAACCTGTTCGTCTGCCTATTTATTACCGTCAGCGGTGTGGTAATATCACAAACCAGAATCTGGTATGTACTTGTTTCTGCAATCCCTATGCGAATGATGTGCCCGTTGCTTCATGTTTTACCAAATGGACTTGCCGCAGAAGCAGGGAATCTTCTTTTGGATACGGGAGTCATTGTTCCGGGAATGTGTCTCTCAATCATCTGGTTTGTTTTTGTAACGGTTCTGTTTTTGAAATGGTTTGAGAGAAGAGAGGTGAAATAAGATGATTGGAAGATCTCTTAATGCAGACTTGCGAAAGATGAAAGGAACATCTGTGATTCTGGCACACTTACTGATTCCGATTATAACTAGCGTTATATTTTTAATATATTACTTTTTTTCACCATGGAATGAAAATATGAAAGTGATTGCATTTTATCAGGCAATAGGAGCAGGACTTCCGGTACTTATTGGAATTTTTACAGCAAGTGTGATGGAACAGGAACAAAATGCAGGTGATTTTCAAAATCTGTTGTCTTTACCGGATAAACCTGCAGCATTTTTATCGAAACTGTTGATGCTACTGGTTTTGTGTCTGTGCTCTATCCTATTGACAGCAATCATATTCGGAATTGGATTTGGAAGAATCGCATCAAGCGATATCGAAATCATGAAAGGATGTATATTTGCAGCATTGCTGCTGTGGGGAAGCAGTGTTCCACTTTATCTGTGGCAGCTGATTCTGGCTTTTCAGTTTGGAAAAGGGGTATCCATTGGAGCAGGGATTATATCAGGACTAATTAGTGCATTGATGCTTACCGGACTTGGAGATTATGTGTGGAAATATGTATTTGTCTGCTGGACGGGTAGAGTACCATATACTTATCTGCAATCTGTATTGGGAGAAACTAGTGTAGGTGAATGGTTGTCATTCATACCAGGTTGTTTAATATTTACAGGGATTAGTATGGTATACTATTTTTGGTGGGTAAACCACTGGGAAGGAAACAGAATATCGGAATAGAATCGAGGGAAACTATGGCAAAAATACTGGCAGTTGATGATGAACCGGCAATTCTGGAAATGATAGAAAGCATTTTGAATAAGGATGGACATCTGGTTACCAAAGTAAGTAATCCGCTGAAACTTAATATGGAAGAATTACATCGTTATGACCTGATTTTACTTGACATTATGATGCCTGGAATGGACGGCTTTGAATTATGCAAAAGAATCAGGGCACTTGTGGATTGTCCGATTTTGTTTCTTACGGCAAAAACGGAGGAAAACAGTCTGGTAAACGGACTTTCTTTAGGAGCAGATGATTATATTTCAAAGCCATTTGGAGTGATGGAACTTCGGGCAAGGATCAATGCACATCTTAGAAGAGAGCACAGGGAACATTCTGTCCGGATGGTTTTAGGGAGAGTCTGCATTCAGATGTCTCAAAAGAAACTGTTGATGGATGATAAAGAACTTCCGTTTACGAAAGCAGAGTACGAAATCTGTGAATTTCTGGCTAAAAACAGGGGACAGGTTTTCTCGAAAGAACAGATTTTAGAAGAGGTCTTTGGTTTTGACAGTGAGAGTAATGACAGTACCATTATCACGCATATCAAAAATATAAGAGCAAAATTTGCGGATTATGATTATACACCGATAAAAACAGTCTGGGGGATTGGATATAAATGGGAAGAGTAAAGAGAAGCAATGCACTCAGCTGGATTTTTATGAGATATGTACTGGTCATGCTTGGATCATTAGTAGGTTTGGTGATTGTTGCTTGGCTGCTGCTGTACCTTTTGATTAGTGTGGGCTGTATCTATCCGGCGAATTATGCAGAGCAAAAGATTAATGAAGCATATGATACGATTTTACGTGCGGATAAAGTAACTGCTGAGATGATTCCTGCACTTTGTGATTATGTAATCTTTTCAGAGAATGGAGAGAAAATAGGTGGAGATCTGTCAGAACAATACGAACAGATAGCATGGAATGTTGCAAAGTACGGAAACGCATCCGGGAAATATTTTTATAAAGTAATTGTAAGGGAAAATGAATATGTTGTATTGCAATATCGCCTGACACCTCAATATCATTCAGCTTTTTTGAGGGAGCATTTTATAGGACCACAGAATGTGATGAGTATTATGTCAGTGATTGGAGCGGTAGCGATTATCATCATTCCGTCCATACGTTTTGGAAAAAGAATCAAAAAGCAGATGCAGCCTGTATTAGACGCAATCAGACAAATAAAGGATCAAAATCTGGAATATGAGACATCCTGTTCCGGTATCAAAGAGTTTGATGACTGTTTATCGGCAATCGATGATATGCGAGATGCATTGCGAGAATCTTTAGAAAAGCAGTGGAAAACAGAGCAGGAAAAGAAACAACAGATGTCTGCTTTGGCGCATGATATTAAAACACCTCTTACGATTGTACGGGGAAATGCAGAACTACTTTCAGAGACTGAACTGACCACAGAACAGAAGAATAATATCACTTATGTTTTGAACGGCACAACACAGATACAAAGTTATGTAAAACAGTTGATAGATGTCACAAAATCATGGAATTGCAGTGATGTTACCTATACAACGGTGAGGTTAGAAGATTTTTTCGCAGATATAAAGGAACAGGCACTCGGACTGGTAGAAATCTATCACCAGAAAATAGATTGGAAGGCGGGACAAAGTGATAAAAAGGTAACGATTGCTTATGATCCAATGTTCCGGGCCGTAATGAATATGATTCAGAATGCAGTGGAGCATACAAAAGAAAATGGAATCATTTATATTGACGCAAAGGAGCAGGATGGCCGGCTGACATTCATTGTGGAGGATAGCGGATCAGGATTTACAAAAGAAGCATTATTGCATGGCACAGAGCAGTTTTTTATGGATGACACAAGTAGAAATGGCGAAGCCCATTATGGGATGGGACTATTTTTTGCAAAAACTGTGGCTGAAAAATATGGTGGAGGTATTAAACTTTCAAATTCTGAAAATACAGGTGGGGCGAGGGTAGAAATATTTTTCCTGAGTAGTCAAGAAACAAGCTAAATAGACCGCAATTAAGCTATGTAAAAGAAATTTTACATGCTTTTATCTAATATGTAAAAGCCTTTTGATAGACATTACTACTACGTTTGCTGTAATAGTATATGTAGGATTCCTTCTTTGGAAGAAGTATAAAAGTATAAAAGAGTAATGAATATTGTAAAAGGCATTCCCATTAACAGCAGTAAAGATATCATTTATATTCTTATCTAAGGAGGCTGTTCTTGATATAATAATGTGTAATTATACTTTACTATCATAAAGTTAAGAGGATACAGGTACTGAGAAAATGACAGTATCTGTATCTTTTTTTGTTATTTTAAGGAAGACGAGAGCAATATTCTGAAAACCGCTTGAGATTTCGGAAAAAATCTGATATAATACTGCTGTATATTTATGGGGTGGGGGATTTATATCCTTTTTGCGTTTGTCGGAAGGATGGTGGTTTGATATTGAAGTCCTAACCACGACCGGCAAATCAATCTTTTCCGGTTAAACCTTCTGTCATCTCCGGTGTGTCCGCTGTCGGAGGAAGTAAATAGCGGACAATTAAAAAATGGAGGAACTGTTATGAAGAAAAAACTATTTGCAATCCTATTCAGCATTGTAATGGTAGCTGGACTCCTGCCTGCCACAGCACTGGCAGCGGAACCCACAGTCTACGACATCTGGGTAGACGGCGTACAGGTCACGTCTGAGAATAAGGATAATCTTTGCAGCGGAACAGTAAGCTATGACCCGACCACTCACACCTTGTCTTTGAACAATGCTACCCTTGACAGCGACACCATGTCAGACTACGGTATTAAAACGACTATCCCCAGTACGTTGAAGATACGGTTGACCGGGACAAATAGTATTACCCGAACCTATTCCGGCGGAGGAATAGCAATAGCCCCCAATTCCGGCAATTCTGTCGAGATTACCGGTGATGGAACACTGGTAATCAATGTTAACGGAAGTACCTACGATGGAATTAGCGCAGGGGCTGACGTCAAGATTTCCGATAAAGCAAAGGTCGTAATAAACGCTGAAGGCGGATTGGGCATAGTCGGAAGATCGGTCGAAATTGACGGGGCAAAAGTGGATTCCATCGGCTTGTATGCCGGAATCGATGCCCATAGGCTGAAGATTGTAAACGACGCCGATGTTACGCTTAAGGCAACCCAGGACGGACGCAACGGAGCATATATCTGGAAAGATCAAGAAGGGAACGGCGGCGATATTGAACTTGCTGCATCTAAAGTTAAAGCAACAAGCTATTATCCCGGTCTGTATGCTGCAGGTGATCTGACGGTTAACGGAGGCGAGGTAAACTGTACCTCTACTGCGGACGGTGCAATATGGGCAAAAGGCAATATTCTGCTCAAAGGAGGCGCCAAAGTAACCACTGACGGTAAATTCCCGATGGGCGGTAACGGTACTTTTACCGTAGAAGAAGCAGAGATTGATGCAAAGAATACGAATGAGAATAATATCCCTGCAATTTTCGATGAATGTGTGCCTGTGATAGCCGATGGCTATCATCTGAACTATGCAAAAGCTGTAGACTCGGAAGGAACAGAAATTGACCTGCTTTCCAGCGGTACTCAGTACTTTGCGCTTTATAAAAATGTTCATTTTATCACAAAGGCTGTCTATCCGGTTTCTTTCGTTGTAACGCCAGACGGTCTGACCAATGTTGTTGTTAAAGTGAATGGTCAGGAGGTTACCGGCTCTGTCAGTTTGGAAGCAGGAACTTACCCTGTTGAAGTAACAGCCGATAACTGCAAAGCATACACCGGCAATATAACGATTACCGCCGATGTGGCAACGCATACGCAGACGGTTGCAATGACTTATTTACCTGCCGACTACACTAAGGTCGACGAAGCCATTGCCAAGGCAAATACACTGAACAAGGACAACTACAAGGACTTCACCGCCGTGGAAGCTGCCGTCAAAGCTGTTGTCCGTGACAAGAACATCACTGAACAGAGCGAAGTTGACGCAATGGCGAAGGCTATTGAAGATGCCATTGCTGCCCTGCAATACAAGGGTGCTGACTACACTAAGGTTGATGCAGCCATTGCCAAAGCAAATGCCCTGAACAAGAATGACTACAAGGATTTCTCTGGTGTGGAAGCCGCTATCAAGGCTGTTGTCCGAGGCAAGAACATTACGGAGCAATCCGAAGTGGATAAGATGGCGAAGGCTATCGAAGATGCGATTTCGGCCCTTGAAAAAAAGCCTGCCAGTACCAAACCGGGAACATCCGATAAGAGTCCCCAGACCGGCGATACAAGCAACCTTGCACTGTGGATTGCCCTGTTGTTCATCAGCGGCTGTGCAGCCATTGGCACAACGGTTGTAAGCAGGAAGAAAAAGTACAACAGATAATTGAATAGCGTTCCCTTGCTCCATCTTACGAGCAAGACAAAAGCGTCGTAGCAATACGGCGCTTTTTTGTTACCGGGAAGTGACAAACAGCGGCTTTTGAATGGTTGGCGGTAAAGGATATCGCCGCTAAAACAAAGCCGCTCATATCGAAAGAAAACGCCCAAAATCGCCCCGAAACCATACAGCGGGGTCAGGTTTTGGGCGTTTCTGCGTTTCGGGAGCAAATCGGCAATTAGGCAGCGAAAAGGAGGTGCCCGCTATGCCCCGTATGCCGAAATACCTCAAGAGAGAATGGGCGTTCTTTCTTGATGAGCGTGGCAGGAAGAAATACAACGAGCTTTGCAGGAAATGCGAAAGGAGCTGCAAGCAGAGCTTTGTCAACTTGCCCTTTGAGAGAGGAAAAATCCTTTTCTCAAAGGGCTTTTTCTATTTGTACGGATATTCGCAAACTACAAGATAAATCCAAAACTTCATATACAGACTTAGGTAGCACCTGAAATACAAAAGAGATTGCTTCTGTCAAGACTAGAAGCAGAAAGCCTGAAAGAGCGTGATATTCTCTGCCCGACTTGCGGGTTCAGGATACAGAGAGTTTTTTCAGACGCAACCGGATATTTGAGTGTGAAGTGTCAGAAATGCAAGAATGTCCACATCTTAAATCTCGCTTACTTCTGAAGAATCCGTAGGAACGGATACTGCAGGAATTGCAGGCGATGAAGATTACAAGTAAATATCGAAACGATTTCTAATCGAGTAAGCAGAGATAAGCAATTTATTTGCTAAACTACCAAGCACCGTACGAAGCCGGATAAGTGAAGAATGTCAAACGAATTGTATTAGTTAATCTGGATCTTCTTGATGAATATCTGGAAGCATTCCGTGATGAAGAATTTTGATGAAAGAACAGGAGAAACAACATATGTGTAAAGTGATATCCATTACAAACCAGAAAGGCGGAGTAAACGTACCCAGATTCATCTGTACAATAACCAGTTCAAGGAAGCTATGCTGATCAATGGATTCTGGCCGAGAGATTCGAGCGAATTGAACTGGGTATTTCATATTCAGGCAAGCTCTCCGGCAATCAGGACACAGGCAGATGGTTATCCTGGTATCCCAATCATTGGACGTCAGGAACTAAATGAGTACAGAAAGAAAAAGCTGTGCTGATTGTATTTTTATTGTACTTGCCTCAATTGTAATCCAAGATTCCATACCCACTATCTTAGATAAGTGCATCGAAATAAGTGAAATATCAATACAATTGTATTGAATTAGCAATAAAATGGCATTATAATGAAGAAAAAAGGAGGTATCTAAAGTGGCAAGTACAATTCAGATCAGGGTAGACGATGACTTAAAAAATAAATCAGATCAGCTTTTTAAAGATCTTGGAACTGATACGACATCAGCAATAAGGATGTTTTTAACGCAGGCGGTTGCATATAATGGATTTCCATTTGAAATAAAACGAACTGTGCATAATCCTTATACATCTATGACAGAAGAAGAGATGCTTCAAAGACTGGAACAATCCAGAGAATCTTCAAAAAAGGGAAATTACCGAAATGCGGAAGATGTGATTTCAGATATGAGAGGAAAATATGGATTATAAAGTAGTTGTAACAGATGAAGCAGAAGAAGACTTGAATCAGTTTATACAGTATCTGCTTTTCGCCAAGAAAAATAAACAGGCAGCAAGAAATGTGCTTGATGATTTTGAGGATACTGTAAAAAGGTTAAAGTATGTAGCGAGTAGTTTGAAAATATGTGACAATCCACATTTACAGAGTTTTGGATATCGTCGAATAAATTTTCAACAGCACAGATATTTTATGTTGTACAGAATAGAAAATGATGTTGTATATGTGGATGATATTTTCCATGAGTTACAAGATTATGAAAACAGAATAATATAAATTGAATCTTGGCAATAAAAAGATCATTTACTGTAAAACCGTAGAGGGTCTTTTTTTGTACCTTTTTGGGAAGGAGGAGAGATTTATAGCCGAAAAAGAATTTAAAGGTAAAGGCTGAACCAGAGACTGTAACAGATGATTCGGCTGTGGCGGCTCCTGATATCAGCAATAGCTTCGGAAAATGGTCTTGTATTGCCTGTGGAAATATCGTCCATGACGGATGGAACCAGGGTGAAGCATATGCATCTGCAGAAATAACGAGAAAGTCTGTCTGCATGAATTAAGATATCGGAGAATTCCTGAAAGAACTGTAGACTTGTGCAGAAGGAGAAGAAGTGTCTACAGACCAAGAGGAAGATGTAAAAACCAGAAAACCGCGAATATGGTGGATGCAGATTTGTTGTAGAGCTACCAAAGCAGAAAGATGAGATTACCTGACATATATGAAAAATTTTATTGCAAAGCTATACTATATGTGTTATTCTAACGTCACGCGGATGACGATTCTTGTTATCTGCCAAAGGTATCTATTTAATTTCATTCATTTCGGAGGCTTAGAGTATCGGGCGTTATTCCAAAGTGATGAACGTGTGACAAGTGAATATAGGCTGGGAAGAAACCTGGTGCGACACAGAATGTTATTTGAAGAATAGCATATCCAACTGGAATATACTATTAATATATGGTAAAATATCTTTAGATAATCTTTTCTCAGACTATAGGAAGTTGTCGGAGAGGAGAGTATATGTCAAAAAGAACAGGAACTAAGGTACAAAAGAACCGCACAGATGACGAGTTTATCATGCTTCCAACCGTGGATTTTTGTTTCAAAGAACTGATGAGAAATGAAAAGGTACGAAAAGGAATTATTGCAGCGTTGTTGGGAGTAAGACCGGAAGAAATCAAGGAGACAAGATTATTGCCGACCGTACTCAGAAAAGAGTATGAAGATGATAAATATGGGGTTTTGGATGTGCGTGTTGAAATGCATGATGGTACACAGATAGACTTTGAGATGCAGGTGGCAGAATTTGATTTCTGGAAAAAGCGCATTGTGTTTTATCTGAGCAAGATGGTCACAGATCAGATTCATAAAGGCGATGATTATGACAAAATTCAGAAATGCATCCATGTCAGTATCCTGGATTTTGTACATTTCCCGGAGGATAGCAGGTGCTATCGGAAGATTACATTTTGTGATACCAAGACGGGAGAAGTTTATACAGATGTTATGGAGATTCATGTGTTGGAATTGGGAAAATTACCACCGGAAGATCAAAATGAAGAAGGGATCATAAGGTGGATGCGATTCCTTAATGCAAAGAGCCGGAAGGAGTTAAAAGAGATGGCAAAGCAGGACGAGTATTTTGGAGAAGCGTATGAAGAACTGGACAGACTCAGTGCGGACGAGAAGAAGCGTCTGGAGTATGAGACGAGATTGAAGTATAAACGGGATAAGTATGCGCAGCTCCATTATGCGACCAGGATTGGAAGAGAAGAAGGCGAGCGAATTGGCAGGGAAGAAGGTGCAAAACAGATTAATGAATTGCATAAGCGGTTGATAGAACTTGGAAGAATAGATGATTTAAAACGAGCCGTCGAGGATTCTGATTATCAGGGGCGGTTGTTAAAGGAGTTGAAATTGTAGCACGCAGATAGACTTTGAGATACAGGTGGCAGAATTTGATTAATAACAATATTGTGTCGCAGAGTGTTGCACTCTGCGACACATAAATCCTCTATTTTGGCTTTAGAATAGCTCATTTGAGAGCGATACACAATCTTTTTTCGACTAAAAATCTGTTAGAAACGGTTGCTTTTCTGGCTCCCCGGCAAGTATAATAAAGAAACGTGATATACGTTAAAAAATACAGTTGGGAGAATATTATCAGCTCCACAATTTCCATGAATTCTATCAAAGAGCTTGGGTTTGAAGTTGGAAAGGCAGCTTACGCAGTTATTGAAGCAACATCTGTAATGGTTGGAATCGATGACTAATAAAAAATTTCATGTATCTGTGTAAAGAATTTTTATATAAAAGCTCATTTTACAGGGATTACAGGGCACTCTACCACTGGTAGGGTGCTTTTTTAGAGCCTGTCTGCTAGAATTTATTTACAGGATAACGAAGGAGGTTGTGATATGGCGAACTCAAAAGCGACCGGAACATTTATTGCAGAGTGTAGGAAAGAAAAAGGGCTTACACAGAAGGCTCTCGGGGAAAAGCTGAATGTAACAGACCGGGCAGTATCGAAGTGGGAGACCGGTAGATCATTTCCGGATGTGGCAATTCTGGAAGACCTTTGTCAGGAACTTGGAATTAGTGTGAGTGAACTGCTGGCGGGGAAAAAAATTGAGGCAGAGCATTACCAGGAAGAGACAGAAAAAATATTAGTTTCCTCCATCAGTAAAGCGCAAATGTATGGATATCAGATCGCTCTTTATGGGTTGCTATTGGCAGTAATGCTATTAATTTACGTGCCTGTTTTCATATTAAAAAACAGACTGAATATGGGAATTTATATGATCATTGCTGTGTCAGTTATCGTTTTCGTGAGCATGGTATATCTGAATCACAAAATTCCGGGAAAAGAATTCAGAAATTCTAATATTTGGCTGGAAGGCTTCCGTGGAGGAATTGTTTTTGCTGTGATTATGGGGATGGATTTCGCTGTACAAGATAGTCTGGGTGGAGTGAGCCGAAATGACATGCTTGCAATTGGAATTATCTGTGCGATTGGATTGT
The DNA here is from genome assembly GCF_025150245.1 of Dorea formicigenerans. NCBI lineage: Bacteria > Bacillati > Bacillota > Clostridia > Lachnospirales > Lachnospiraceae > Dorea > Dorea formicigenerans. Next base: position 2,838,000 of record NZ_CP102279.1, on the reverse strand, counting down.
TTATCAGTATAGGAGCAGGCATACTTGGCGCAGAAATCAGAAGACAGAATATGAAGATAAAATAGAGATTTTTTTCAGAATTTTGAACAAAATAAAATTGCTTATTTTTATATAATAAAGCTGTAATAAATATGATGCATTTATTACAGCTTTATTATTTGAAGAAATTGATGGAGGTATTAAAATGATTAAATTTTCAAGAAGTAATGAAAAATATGGTTGTTTTAGTAATTTTTATCCATGTTCTGTAGAGTATGGAGGTATTGTATATCCTAATTCAGAATGTGCATGGCAATCACTTAAAACATTGGATATGGAGAAGAGAAAGAAATTTGCAACATATAAGGCGGCTGGTGCCAAGAAAATGGGAAGACGGGTTGAGCTTCGTTCGGACTGGGAAGAAGTAAAATATCAGCTTATGGTCAATGTGTGTTATGCAAAATTTTCTCAGAATAAGGAATTGAAAAGTATATTGCAAGCGACAGGAGAGGAAGAACTTATTGAGAACACAACTGCATGGCATGATAATGTTTGGGGAAATTGTGAGTGTGAACGTTGTAAAGAAACAGAAGGAAAAAATCTTTTGGGAAAGGCACTGATGGAAGTAAGAAGTAAGTTAAAATAAGAAAGGCTGAATGTTATGAAAATATAGAGTATAATAAAAAGTAGTTTTTCAACGTTAAGTGAATTTTCAATTATGATAGCGGAGGGTTTATACTATGAGAAAAAAATATAATGAATCGGATATTAGAAATGACTACAGAAGGCTGACAAAACTTTTGATTGAGCGGGGAATGACAATTTCGACTATGGAATCTGCGACTTCTGGGCAGATTGCATCGCTGATTACAGACACAGAAGGCTCTTCGGCAGTGTTAAAGGGGGCATTTGTTACATACTGTAATGAGGCGAAGATTATGCAGGGTGTGCCGGCTGAGATTCTGGAGAAGTATACGGTATACTCAAAAGAGACGGCAGAGGCAATGGCGAAAGCCTGTGCGAAAGTGTACGAGGCAAATATTGGAATCGGAGTGACCGGAACGATGGGAAATGTGGATCCTGCGAATCCGGAGGCATCTGTGCCAGGGCAGGTATATTTTGCAATTACCTTAAATGGAGAAGCGAAGTCTTATTATATTGAATTGCAGCCGCAGCCTACAAGGCTGGCTTATAAGCTGGCGGTTGCGAAAGAAATTTATGATTCACTGATGGAGAGATTAGAAGATTAACTTTTATGTCATGCATTTGCATGACGCGTACCTCGTAACAAGAATACCAAGACATTCTTGAATAGTAAGGAATAGTTGTGGTGTGAGATAAGGAGGCAGGCTGTTAAGAAGAAAGAATATGAAAAATGTATTGAAAAAGTTGATAATGAAAAGATGAAAGAGGCTTTGATTCAGGCGTTTGATAAGGATTTCCCAAGAATTATTGAATTGTGTGATGATGATTATACTGTAGTGCAGATATTTGTCTCTCTTTTTGAAATGCTTGGAGAAGTCCAAAAAGTTGGAATGGAAAATGTGTCATTTGAAAAATATGTAATTGGAAAAGCGTTTCCGGATTATTTAAAATTATTAGTTGGCTGGCTGGATTGTATTTCATCGAAAGAAGAGAAGGATAAAATTTTTGAAATATTTGATTATGTAATAAGAGATATTGTAGTTGAGTTTACTTGTAAGGGATTGAAAAAAGGAAGTATTACAAGAGAGATGGTGAGGCAGTGGATTTCAGGAACGGATGAAAAGGAAAAGATTGAGAGAGCGTGTGAAAAAGGAAATGCTTATAAGAATTTGTTAGAGAGCTTTCATGATTTGGATGAGGAAGACAAACTAGAAGAGATCATAAAAGGTGTTTTTGAGTTACGTGATTTTTTAGAGATAGTAAATAAAAAATATGATGAGAACAATGAAATGTTAGATGTACTTGAAGTGACGGACACGGATGAATTTAGCGATAAACTGGATGTTATCTATTCTTATGTGACTTCAATTAAAGAAGAGGTTGCAAAGTTATTCGAGATTGCGAATAGTTACAGTAAAAGCTTTGATATCTAGGCAAACACGATTCGGAAAAGAATAGAAGTCATTAAAAGTGGGATGCTCCCACAGGCGTTGGTCTTTTTGCAATGGTAACGATGAATACAAAAGTTCTTTACGTTATAAAAAGTACCCTTGTGATACCAATCTGAAATCCGGTGAGCACGAACTTCTTTAGATATAGTTGTTGGATCTTTACATAGAAATGCTGCAATGTCTTTAAAGGGAGTCCCTTTTGCCAGTTCATTTTCAATATAGAGCCGATCATTTAAAGTAAGATGTTTCTGGTTCCCTGGTATATAATTACTCATAATGCTTCTCCTTCTACTGCTGTCAGAAGGAGTACTAACTATAACATGATTGTATGAAAGAGTAAATATCTACTGTGCGAGAGTAAATTCCACCGTCCAATGGAACGATGGAATTTAGAAATTCATTTTAGGTTTTGTAAATTGTTAAAAGAATTATATTGTTATATGATTTCGTAAGTGATATACTTAAACATAAGGAAAACCGTGTGAAATTACAGTTTGCTTTTTGCACGGTTTCTTTTATACATGACGGTTAGTTAAAACTAATAAGAGAACGATGTGAAAGTACTTTTGACTATACAGAAAGGAATACATAATGCTAATGAATGTTTTTGAAGGTATACTGATTCCATTTGTTGGAACAACGCTAGGTGCAGCATGCGTGTTTTTATGAGAAAAACACTTAGCAAGTTACTGCAACGTGCACTTGCTTTATCACTTGGAATTGCTATCCAGAATTTTCCAGAAGGAGCGATTATATCCATGCCGCTTAGGGCAGAGGGTGAAAGTAAGAGAAAGGCATTTCTGGGAGGTGTACTTTCAGGAGTCGTTGAACCGATTGGAGCAGTAATGACGATTCTTGTCGCACAGCTGGTAATCCCGGTATTACCATATTTACTCAGCTTTGCAGCAGGAGTTATGTTATAGTCGTGGTTGAAGAACTAATTCCGGAAATGTCTCAGGGACAGCACTCGAATATCGGTACGCTTTTCTTTGCACTTGGATTTAGTTTGATGATGATCTTGGATGTGGCACTGGGGTAAGAGGAGAGGAATGATTCTTATGAGAATATTGATTTATGGTGCTGGTGTGATTGGATCCTTGTATGCGGCTTTATTTGCAGAAGCCGGTTATGATACAAATATTTATGCCAGAGGTAAAAGACTTGAGGCTTTAAGAAATAATGGATTGCAATATAAGAAAAATCAGGAAGTAATAAAGGCAGAGATTAGGATTCTTGGAGAACTACCAAACAATGATATTTATGATTTTGTCTTGCTTACTGTCCGGGAAAACCAGCTGTATGAAGCACTTACTGAATTGAAAAATAATAAAAGTAATACGATTGTTACAATGATAAATTCACTGGACAGTTACAATAAATGGGAAGACATTGTCGGAAAAGGAAGAATATTACCGGCTTTTCCAGGAGCAGGCGGAAGTATAAATGATGATGGTATCCTTGATGCAGCACTTACTCCAAGGTTGATTCAGCCGACAACATTTGCAGAAATATCAGGAAATAAATCCGAAAGAACTAAGCAGTTTTCAGAGATATTGAGGCATGCTCATATACCGTACCAGAAAGTAACGGATATGCATCTATGGCAGCTTTGTCATCTTGCTATGGTGGTACCGATTGCGGATGCGTATTATGAATCAGACGATCCGGAGAAAGTAGAAAAAGAATGGAAAATCATGAGGAAAACAGCAGAAAGGCTGAAAAGAAATTTTAATTTTTTGCGAAAACAAAAGGGTAAACTGTCACCATGGAAAATGAATATTTTTCGCTTTTTACCCTTGCCAATTTTAGCGAATATGCTGGTAGTTACATTTGGAAGCAGTTTTGGAGATAAATTTATGTATCAACATGCTATGAAGGCACCAGATGAAATGAGGGAATTGCATAAGCAGTTTTATGCTTATATGAAAAAAATGAAGAAATGCGGATGCAAGGCGAAAAAGGTACAGTGATTGGAGAAAAAAGCATGAAAAATGAAGAATATAAAAAATTGTCAATTAAAGAGTTTACAAAAGCAGCAGGAAGATATGAAAGTAACCATGCTGGCATTTACGAAATGTGCAAGAAAGATTATCCGGATATTCTGGAAGAATTAGAGAAGGAGCCATTTAGAGATTTATTAGATGCAGGCTGCGGACCTGCTCCGATGATTTCTTTATTAGCAGAAAAATATCCAGACCGGCATTATACAGGACTGGATTTGACTCCGGCAATGATTGAACAGGCAAAAAAGAAAAATATTCCAAATGCAACATTTGTTGTAGGAGACTGTGAGAACTTTCCTTTTGAAAAGGATTCATTTGATGCAATTATTTGTTCTATGAGCTTCCATCATTATCCGGATCCACAGGCTTTTTTTGACAGTGTGAAAAGATGTCTTCGCCCAAATGGAAGATTGATACTGAGAGATGTGACCAGTGACAATAAAGTATTGGTATGGCTAATGAATACATTGGAAATGCCGTTGGCAAATATATGCGGACATGGAGATGTCCAAGTGCCAACAAGAGATGTGGTCATAAAATGTTGCAAAAAAGCAGGATTAAAAGTAGAAAAATTTGAAATTCGTAAAGGTATGCGAATGCATTGTGTTGTGAGAAAACCTATGGGAAAGGCGATAGGAAATGAAAGATAAGTATCTTAGGGAAACACGAATGGTTGATTTTTCTAATCCGGCAATTCAAAAACTTATTCAAAATATGAAATGGAAGGAAATGGGTGAATTTGAAAGGATTAAGGCAATCTACAACTATGTAAGAGATGATGTTTTATTTGGATATAATATTGATGACGGAATTTCAGCTTCAAAAGTACTTGCAGATGGTTATGGACAATGTAATACAAAAGGAACTTTATTTATGGCACTTTTACGTGCCTGCAATATTCCATGCAGAGTACATGGTTTTTCGATTGATAAAAGATTGCAGAAAGGGGCTATGACCGGGTTTGTTTACCGTAATGCTCCAAAAAGTATTTTCCATAGCTGGGTAGAAATTAATTTCGAAAATCAGTGGTACGAACTGGAAGCTTTCATTTTGGATAAAACATACATAAAGAAGTTACAGGAACAAAATTCGGAATGTACAGGTGCATTTTGCGGTTATGGAGTAGCAGTCAAGGATTTCAGAAATCTCATTATTGAGTTTGATAGGAACAATACTTATATTCAGAGCGAGGGAATCAATCAGGATTTTGGTGTTTATGATTGTCCAGATGAACTGTTGAAGGAACATCATCAAGAAATTTCAGCCTTTAAAGCATTTGCTTATAGACATATTGGAAGACACCTCATGAATCGTAATATTAGGAAGATTAGAGAACGATAGTTTTAAGCTTTTAGATACCGTTGTCAGTATGAATGGTTTTCATGCATTTCCTGACAAGCAAAAAGCATTTCATGAAATATGGCGTGTTTTGAAACCAGGCGGCGATTTCATTGCCTGTTTTTATATCAGGGGAAAATCGAAACGGACAGATTGGCTGGTAAAAAATATTCTTGCAAAGAAAGGGTGGTTTTCGCCACCGTTTCAGACGGAGAAAGAACTGAGAGATATCCTTCAAAAACTATATAAAGAAACGGATATCCATGTTGACGGTTCTATGGTATATTTCCGTTGTGTGAAGTAATGCAATGATGCTGGATTTATAATAAAGTTTCAGATAATAAGTCTGGAACTTTATTTTTGTCTAAATGGATTATTGCCGTCCGTTCAGGTCTGGATAATGCTCGATTCTCATGTTAAGATAATAGAAAAGGTTTCCCTAAAATTGTGGTAAGAAAAGATATGGGGAAGCGTTGGTATGATGATAACGGCATTTTGAACATCAATGTGATTGATCTGGAGACATTTCGGATTGCGTAGGGAACAGAAGAAAATCGTGGAAGGACGAAAAATAGGGATTGCCCATTTTTAAAACAAACAGAAATACAAATCGTTAATTTGTAAGAATAGAAAGGATAAAGAAATGACGGTTCAACAATTAAAATATATTTTGAAGGTAGCAGAAGTTGGCTCTATTACCGAAGCTGCGAAACTACTTTTTATATCACAGCCAAGTCTCTCCAATTCCATCAAAGAAACGGAAACAGAAGCTGGAATCACCATCTTTCTTCGTAGCAGGACCGGAATTACTCTGACAAAAGATGGTGCTGAATTTCTCGGTTATGCCCGTCAAGTGATACAGCAGATGGAACTGCTGGAGGATCGGTATGTTACAAATCTTCCGGGAAAAGTGACATTTGGAGTATCTTCTCAGCACTATACTTTTACGGAAAACGCTTTTGTGGAGTTAGTTAAGCGTTTTGGACAAGAACGATACGCTTTTTATTATAATGAAACCGGAACACATCAGATATTGGATGATGTGAAAAATCGTGTCTGTGATTTAGGCATCCTTTATTTATCGCATGAAAACGAAGTCGTCATGCGGAAAGTGATAGAGGAAAACCATCTGATGTTTACCGAGTTATTTTCAGCAAAGCCTCATGTTTTTTTGCAAAAAGATCACCCATTGGCATCGAAAAAAGTAGTTTCCGTCCATGACCTTGCACCTTATCCGCGGCTAAACTTTGTACAGGGAGAGTATGAATCTGTCTATTTTTCAGAGGAACTATTCAGCTCCATCCCGGTGGATAAGGAAATTCGGGTCAATGACAGAGGGGCTATTGTCAACTTCATGCTCGGACTGAATGCCTATACTATTTCAAGTGGCATTTTCCCGAAATATTTGAACGGAGAAAATATCATCTCCGTTCCGCTTGCAGAAAATGAAACAATGCATATTGGATATGTGTTGAATGAAAATCAGGAATTAAGTGAACTTGGAAAAAGCTATCTGGAAGAATTACGGAAATATGCTCCAGCCAATCCATAGTCATAGGCTATGGATAATCATATAAAATAGGTGTTATGTATGTACCGCTGTTTGCTGATATAATAACAGCAGAAAGGTGGTTGATGATTATGCCTATGGTGGTACTGAGCAATTTTCTGATTTATTGCGTTATAAATGCCTTTACTCCGTGACCGGGAAATATTCTGGCATTAAATACCGTAACATACTATGGATATAAAAAAGGAAAGCCACTGTTCTTTGGAATTTTTGCAGGCTACTATGTAGTACAAATCTTATGCGCAATTTTTGTATATGGAGTTAATTCTTTGCTTCCAAATGTAATGGAAGTGATGAAGTACATCGGAGCAGCCTATATCCTGTGGCTTGCGATTCATATTGCTTTCAGTAAGCCGTCAACAGAAAACGCAGAGCAATCGGCATCGTTTCTGCAAGGCTTCATGCTGCAATTTGTCAATGTGAAGATCTATATGTTCGGAGTTACCGCACTAACGGGTTATGTTGTAGGATATATGTTCTCTTTTCCGGCTTTGCTGTTTTTTGAGTTGGTTATTGCAACGATTGGAACAATCGCAACCTGTACTTGGATTGGCTTAGGCGTGCTGATTCAGAAGTTTTATCTGCGGCATTTCCGTGTTATTAACATTATCCTTGCACTAACATTACTGGAGTGTATTTGGGGAATGTTAAGATAATTGTTGTTTGGACTTGGAGCCGTGTTTGTACTGGTTATAGCAGGAGCGGCTTTTTATAAGGGAATGTACTAAAAAAGGAACCTGCAAAAAACAGATTTCTTAAATGAGGGAAAATCCATGTCGAAGAATAACCGGATCATCTACCAGACGGAACTTCTGTGGCAGGTTGGCTAACTTTGTTATGAAATCAATGAATATACAATTAATGCTAGCAAGATAAATGCAACTATTATCAGGAAGGAATAAAAAGTCAGAATGAATATAATGAAAAAAATATATAAAGAATCAGACATTAGAAATGATTACAAAAAACTGACGAAGCTCTTGATTGAGCGGGATATGACGATTACAACAATGGAATCTGCGACTTCAGGGCAGATTGCGTCACTGATTACGGATACCGAAGGCTCATCGGCAGTGTTAAAAGGAGCTTTTGTCACCTATTGCAACGAAGCAAAAATCATGCAGGGCGTTCCTGCCGAGATTCTGGAGAAGTATACGGTATATTCGAAAGAGACCGCAGAAGCAATGGCGAAGGCCTGTACAAAAGCGTATAAGGCCAATATCGGAATCGGTGTGACCGGAACAATGGGGAATGTAGATCCGGCGAATCTGGAAGCATCTGTGCCGGGGCAGGTATATTTTGCAATTGAACTTAATGGAGAGGTTATGTCTTATTATTTTGAATTGCAGCCACAGCCTACAAGACTTGCTTATAAGCTGGCGGTTGCAAAGGAAATTTATGATGCCTTGATGGAGAGATTATAGGATTGTGGGAGTACGCTTGCGAACAATCCGTGGGTATCATAGTAGGGAGCTCTTGATCCCTGACATTGGATATTAAAAAAGGAAGGATTTCTTCTGCTATAGCAGAAGAACCTTCCTTTTGCACGTACTTTTTTGATATTATTTATTCAACTTCTTCCGGTTCCATGCTTCGAATATGTTCCTCAATTTTTATGAGTTCATATTTCTGACTATATTCTGCCAGATAGGTCTTATATTCTTTCGTGTCGGAAGGATATACTCTTGAGTTGTGAATGTGGATATCCACAGGCTCTTCGCTGTTCTTTGACAGTGCTACCATTGCGCTTGCGCAGTGGGCAGAGATACGTGTGAAGCTGTTCAGGATATCCGAATATACCGTCCCTTCTTCCAGGCCACAGGCTCCGTTGCTCATGCGTTCAACGTGGCGGATCTTGAGTTCATCGCACAAAGTTGTAATGACCATTCCAAGTGGCGCAACTCTCTGGGAGAGTTCTTTATCATTTTCCAAAAACGCTTTGCAAGTTGTATTAATCTCCTCGCGGACAGCTTCCATAACAACATTCAGTTCATCCCATGCTTCTTCGGAAAATTGTGTTTTGTTCTCATTCATCTCATTAGACATATGGGCGATGCATGCAGCATGGTCTCCAATCTGTTCGAAGTCATTAATCATATGTAGATAAAGAGAAACCTGTCTTGTCTGAACAGAATTCATCGGATGCTTGGTAAGCTTAATCAGATAGTCACCCAGACGGGATTCATAGCGGTCGATCAGGTCTTCTTTTCTCTGTACCTTATCGAACTTGCCAAGTTGGAAATCATTCAAAAGGTTCATGGCGCGGTTTACATTTTTACGAAGTTTTCTTGCCATACCGCTCATAGCACGGTGACACTGTCCGAGTGCAAGTGCAGGGTAGTCAAGAAGACGCTCCTCAAGAAGATCAAAGTCTGCTTCATCTTCCAGTTCTTCCGCACTGTCTTTAACGAACCAGCATACAAGCTGCTCCAGTTTTGGGATAAATGGAAACAAAATACAGACTGTTACAAGACGGAAAACCGTATTTAAAAGTGCGATGGCCACTGGCGTCATAATCGTATTCAGGAATGAAAAATGTACAAATGCATTGATGATATAGAATCCGATTGACCAAAGCAACATTCCAAAGGTATCATTCAGCAAGTATACAAGAGCAGTTCTTTTACCATTTTTATTCGCTCCGATTGCGGAAATCAGAACCGGGCAGGAAGCTCCGACACCGATACCGAGGATAATCGGAAATGCACTGGAAAATGTAAGCAGTCCTGTTACAGATAAAGCCTGCAATACACCGACTGTTGCTGAGGCACTCTGCAGGATGGCGGTAAATACAATACCTACCAGGATACCAATGACTGGGTTTGAAAATGTTGTTAACAGATCCATAAATACTTTGCTTTCTCGAAGCGGTGCGACGGCTCCGCTCATGGTCTGCATACCGGTCATGAGGATCGCAAATCCAAGCATGATGTTCCCGATATTCCGGTGGACGGTTCTTTTGCTCGCCATTCTAAGAATAATACCGATAACTGCTACAACCGCAGCGATTGTGGCAGATGACAGGATACTTGCAATTCCGTTAGATCCTTCTATATAAGAAAGACATAAGATCCAACCGGTAATACTGGTTCCGATGTTGGCTCCCATGATGATACCGATGGCCTGGCGAAGCTTCATCATACCAGAGTTAACAAAACCGATAACCATGACAGTCGTTGCTCCGGAAGACTGGATAACGCTTGTAACGGCTGTACCAAGTGCGACTCCCTTCAGTGGCGTATTGGTCATTTTGTAGAGAAATGCTTCCAGTTTATTACCGGCAACCAGTTTGAGTCCATCCCCCATCAAAGACATACCGAACAGGAATAAAGCAACTCCGCTTAACAATGACAATACCATAGAAAATATTCCCATAATTTCTCCTTTGTCGTCAGTTATTTACATACACTTAACTTTCTTTTTAAATTTTCTTAACACTACCTTTCTATTATGTCACGTTAAAACCGGAATTACAATTTAATCTTATTGAAAGAATAAAAAAATGTAAGATTATACAAAAAAATACCTGCTCACAGGGAACAGGTATGACAAAATCATGAGATATTTTGCTCGAAAATATGTTGTTTTACGATAATGCCGAGGCATTCTTGAATTTTAACGTGTCAGAATCTTTACAGATGTATCTTCATATCCTTGCGCCAATGAAAATATATCCTTTAATCCATCTGTGATGTAAACAGTTCCATCGGTTGCCACGAACACGGCTTCGAAGTCATCACTTTCTGCCCAGAGGTCATACGCTTTATCCAGACCCATAACAAATAGCGAAGTGGAGAGGGCATCGCAAATTCCTCCTTTGTCCCCTACGACTGTGACGGACAGAAGCCCGCTCTTGGCAGGGTGTCCGGTAGCAGGATTCATAATATGCCAGTAAGTATGCCCGTCCTGTTCAAAATAACGCTCGTAACCGCCGGAGGTCACAACGGCCTGGTCGGTGACGGACAGTCCCATCATGGCAGTGTCTGGATTTTTCGGGTCCTTGATGCCGATGATCCAGGCGGATCCGTCCGGCTTAGAACCGATCGTCTGTACATTTCCGCCAAGGTTCAGAAGCGCGGAAGTGACACCTTTGTCGCGCAATGTCCGGGCTGCAAGTTCACCTGCATAGCCCTTGGCAATACTGCCAAGATCAATGGTCATACCTTCCGAAATTGTGACATTTCCAGATGCTTCGTCATATTGGATCTGTGTGTAATCTACTTTAGTCAGAAGCGTCTGAATTGTCTCCTCGTCAGGAACCTGATAGCTTCCGGTTGTAAATCCCCATGCTTTTACGATTGGGTAGATGGAAATATCCAGAACACCGTTGGTACGCCGGCACATTTCAAGAGCATTTTTCATCAGAGTGTCAGCTTCACCGCTTAGAATTCCGGAACCATTTTCATTGATTTTATAAATCTCACTGTCAGAATCTGTGACAGACACTTTCTTTTCCAGATCTGTGATAACATTCTGCGCGTCCTGTAAAAGACTTTTATCACCGTAAATACGAAAATCCATAGTCGTATCCATGGCGAAAAATGTATCTGAAACCGGCTCAGATGTTGATTCCTGAGCCTGCTTGGAACATCCGCATATTAATATTGTAAGCATAAGTAACACAGGTATGCACTTTTTCATGTCACGTCTCCTTAGAGTAAAATAAAACGAAATAATATTGTTACAATGTAAATTATAAAATAAACAAAGAAATATATATGTTTAATTAAGAATAATTATCAATAAATAAATATAAAATTGACAGTTATGGGAATTATTGGTAGCATTTTGTATTGTAGTTAGAATCTACTAACAAAGCTTTGATTAATATAGCATGAAAGGAGGATTACGGCAATATATTTTGTGTGATTAAAACGAAAAAAATTATCAACAAAATTCAGAAAATAATGAAGGAGAGACAAATGAAAAAGAATTGGAAAAGAATTGCATCACTGTTTCTGTCAGTGTTACTTTTACTGTCCATGACAGTTACTCCTGTAATGGCAGCAGAGGGGAAAGCAGCACCGACGGAAGTAAAATCATGTACGGTAACTGGCTTTATGCCAGAGTATATGGCTTTGGAATTTGAAGATACAGACTGGATGAATAAGATCAGCAGCGTCACAGTAAATGAGATAGAATATACAAAAGGTACGCTTGGCTGGGGAAGCAGTGGAAATCTATGGGAAGTAGGAAGTGCTATGGGAGTATATGGAAGCTATACCGCGTTAAAACTTACCAACCCTTCTTATCCAGCGACCATTAAAATAACAGCAGAGGGGTATCAAGACTTAAACTTAGAAGTGACGAAAGATACTTCAACATATCCGTATGTGTACACAGCAACTGTAAAGAAAGATACAACTGGCGGAAATACAGAGGCTACATACACAGCGATGGCAAAGAAAGCTTCTAACGGTACAGTAGCACTGGATAAAGATAAAGACCTGAAAGCAGGAGATACAGTGACTGTAACAGCAACACCGGCTGAAAACTACGAGATTGATGCAGTGACAGTAACAACTGAGAACAATAAAAATGTTGACGTGACCGGTTTTGGAGAAACTTATACATTTACAATGCCGGCAGAAAATGTCACAGTATCCGCGGCATTTAAGGAGAAAACACCGGTACAGAATGGTGTAATTGAATTAAGCCAGGTCAGCATTGGAACAGATTACTTTGGGAATAACTGGGAACTTGAATTCAAAAATGCAGATGGTTATGTAGGAAAAATTACAGATGTGAAGGTAAATACTACAGCATGGGAAGAGAGGTCCTATAGCTTGTCAGCAGGTGGAGCATACAAAAAAGATACAGATAACAATAAACTTATCTTTGCAACAAAAGACTTTGTCGCTAATCCTGAAATTCCAGCATTGAAGAGCGGAGATGTAGTTGCAATTTCTGCAAATGGATATGATGATCTGACATTTAAGCTTGTCATTGATACAAATGGAAACGCTTCTCTTGTAGAAGATGATGGCAAGGGAGATCCATACGAGCTTCATGTAAAAATCGAAGGAGAATTTGAGGCGGCAATCGTAGGACAGAAAGATTATGATGGAGTGTCCAGCGCCAGTGTCGGCGGTTCCTCAAGCAATAAGAACAGTGCAGTGAAAGTATACGGCGCACTGGTAGAAAAAGGAAAAGACGTTGCTGACAAGGATTGGGAAGAGCTGGATAATATGGCTAAGATTAAATTGAATGGAAGCAAATGCAGTGTTAGCATCGTTCCGGACACAGAAAAAGGAACATCTGCAGACAGTGACAGCGGTATGCAGGGCGTATATATGACGATCAGCAGTGATCTGACACTTAGCGGTACGCCAAAAGATCCTGGAAGTTATCTGGTTTCCGTGTCTATTGAGGATCAGCAGGGACGTAGCGCAGTCAGCAACACACTGCCATTCAGAATTTACAGCGGCGAGGAAACGCTTGCAGACCAGATGAAGAAAGAGAATTTTAAAGATTATGGAAATGGACTCTATGCATGGGATATTATGGAACCATGGGCAATCAGTAAATTTGGAAGTAATGTAAACGGTGAGGAAGAGAGCGTCCGTGTGCCAGCGTATTTGGAAGCATGGTTCGGTTCCCACGAGAGCGGAACTTACGGATATCTGGGGTATGACATTCCGTGGAAGCAGGTCGTAGCTGGAAATATTCCTCAGACACTTTATATTCCGAGTGGCTGCAATCTGACACTGACAAATATGGAAGTACTCAGCAGTGTACATATTATTGTAGAAAATGGTGGTAAACTGACGCTTTCTGATTCTGTTGTACAGGGAATTATCGATGTACAGAGCGGAGGAACATTTTCTATGAACTATGATTCTTTCAACAACGAATTTACAACAGGAGCGTCTCTGTGTGGACAACTTCGTCTTGCAGACGGTGCTGCTTTGGAAAATGCAGCAATTTACTCTCACGCAAATTATCTTGCAAACGGAGATCTGACAGACCGTACAACTTCTGAGCCGGTTGCAGTGGCAAATGGAAATGTAACCGTAAAGGGTACGGTAGCTATATTAGGTGATGATGGCGGAAGCGATATCGGACAGACGGCACTCCGTGTAAATGGAACATTAACTCTGGCAGATAAGGACACAACACTTGTAGCTTACGGCGGAAGCGGAAAGACTTTGCTTTATACAGACGGTGGAACAGCCATTGACATTACAGAAGGCAGCCAGATTACAGGAGATGGAAAGTTAGTTGCAATCGGTGGAGATGTTCTCTGGGGAAATGGTGGAAATGCTGTATCCGGAAAAGGAACAATTGCAACGAAAAATGTATTCCTTCAGGGAGCAACAGCTAATACATCGAAAAAAGCAGAGGCTGGAAAAGCTATTGATGGAAATGTAAAAGTTATCAGTTCAAGCACTCATATTGAAGACGGAACAATGATCAGCGGTGCTGAGAATGATCCGTTAGCCGATTTGTACTGGAAAGCTGGAATTAATGTACTGCCTCCATTAGAGAAATTTACAACAACAGATAACGGAAATAATGGTTCCGATAATGGCGATAACGGGGATAACGGAAATAACGGTTCCGATAATGGCGATAACGGGGATAACGGAAATAACGGTTCCGGCAACGGAAATACTGGCAATAATAGTAACTCCGGAAACAATGGTAACACAGGTAATAGTGGTGATTCTGGAAATAATGGAAAGATTACATCAGCAACTAAGACTGCAGCAAATGTGAATACAGTTAAGACAGGAGATACAAACAATGTATTACTCTGGGCTGCACTCTTTGTAGTTTCCTGTGCAGGAATGGCAGGTATTACAGTAGTTGCTAAGAAAAGAAAATAGTATACAGCAGATGTAAATTTGCTAATATAAAAATGCGACCGGCATGAATGTCGGTCGCAAAAATATTCTATACTAGAAGTCCTTCCTGATTTGCTAATGAGAAAGCAGTGCTTGCATAGCCTAAAATATTAGCCGGTGATTTTTGATTCTCTGTAAGTATGTATCAACAGTGGTAATTCTGCTACCAGCATTCCAATCCAGCCTGCCAGGTAGGAGAATGGCAGTGCTTCAATTCCAAATCCACATACAAGAACGAGCGGTGCGGCAACAAGAACCCGAAGTCCCATATTGACAAAACTGCTGATCAGGGTAATCTTCAAATCACCGATTCCACGGAAGAATCCCTGAAGTCCATTGGTGATAGCCGGCAAGATATACATTATGGAAATCAGGTGCAGATAAGTAACACCGTGCCCGATAACTTCCTCATCTTTCACAAAGAGCATCATCAGATGTCTTGCGAAAACAAAACAGACAATAAAAATGAGGATGCCGTAAATGGTCTCCAGTACCAGTCCACATCGGAAGCCTTCACGCATCCGGTCATTTCTTTTCGCCCCCTTATTCTGCGCCATAAGTGCTGTCATGGCGTGGGCTATATTCTGCTCCGGGGTATAGGCAAAGTCATCAATCCGGTTGACCGCGGTAAATGCAGCGGCAACAGACACACCCATAGTATTAACAATTGCCTGAACACCGATTTTTCCGAGCTGTACAGTTGCCTGTTGCATTGCAGATGCCCAGCCGTATGCAATTGTACGCTTTAACAGGGAACGATCGAAAATGAGCCATTTCTTTCCTAATTGAAGGAGTGGTACTTTTTTCTGCACATAGATCATACAGAAAATACAACACAGTGCCTCACTGATAACAGTGGAAACAGCGCAGCCATTACTTCCTGCTTTCAGTACAATGATAAAAAACAAATCTCCGAAAACATTAAGAATCGCACTTATGATCAAAAAATACAGTGGTGAATTACTGTCTCCGAGGGCTCTTAATGTACTGGAGAAAAAATTATATAAAAATGTAAACATAAGTCCTACAAATATGATGCGAAGGTAAGAAGTCGTCATATCCAAAATAGATGCGTCTACCTGTAGCAATCTGAGAAGTGATTTCGCAATTCCAATACTGAGAATGGTTAGAATTACAGAAAATACAGATCCTGAAATCATAGTCGTACTGATCTGGCGTGAGAGAGTATCGTAATCTTTCGCCCCGTAATACGTGCCGATCAGAATACTCGCGCCCATGCACAGACCATTCAGAAACAGAATGACCAATGTCGTGACCGGATTGCAGATACCGACCGCAGCCAGTGCCTCTTTTCCGATAAAATGTCCCACAATAATGCTGTCTACGGCGTTGTAAGTAAGCTGGAACAGATTTCCCAGTACAAGTGGAATTGTAAATCTAATAAGCATGGGCATAATCTTACCCTTCGTCATATCCTGTGTCATAATATCTCTCCCTGGTGTAAAACTAAACAGCGCAGGATATCCGCTCATATAAATGAAACAGTTTTCCTGCGCTTTTGATGATATTACTTCCATGTCTATTCGTCAATTGAAATCTTTACCTGAGATGAATCCCATTTATTAATCATTGATCATAATCCGAATGATTTCTTCATTTGTCTCTTTCATGCCGTCTTTTCCGAGACGTCCTACATTATCAATGGTTCCCTCGATTCCTTTTGTGATGATGCCATCACCGGCGTAGAACTGCTGCCCCTGCAGGTACATATTGTAACCAAGTATTCCAGCATCTACGGAAGCTGCGATTTTGGCTGCACAGGAAGCTTTTGCTCCGTCGCAGACCATACCGGATACGATCGCGAGTGCGTTGACAACAGTATGGATCACTTCTTCATATCCACCGCCGCACAAGTATGCAATCCCGGCTCCGGCAGCGGCTCCGGCGCTGACAGCTCCGCAGTAAGCAGAGAGGCGCCCGATTCCGGTTTTCTGGTGGATTGCGATCAGATTGGAAAGTGCCAGTGCGCGGTAAGTCTTATCTTCGCTAACATGTAGCTCTTTTGCATATTCCAGAACAGGGAGAGAACAGGTCATTCCCTGATTTCCACTTCCGGAGTTGATAACGACCGGAAGCTCACAGCCATTCATTCGCGCATCAGATCCAGCAGCAGCGCGAGCTTTTGCGCGTGTGCGGACGTCGTTGCCGTAAGTATTAAGAAGTACAGTTCCAATATTTGCACCGTAATTTCCGGCGAGTCCTTCATCGGCGATTGCGCTGTTATACTCAATCTGACGGGACAGGACTTCACGGATATCGTCGATGTCAGCCATATTAATAAAATCCCAGATAGACTTTACATCCAAAAGAGTACGGTCAGTCAGTCCTTCTTCGCTTGCACCTTCAACTGGTACATAGTGAAGGATTTTTCCATTTTTTTCAATTCTTACAATGTTTGTATGATAGTTGGCAATACGGACTTTAGCAGAATCCTTTCCGGCAAATACTTCAACGATGATGTCGAAGATACAGCCGTTATCAATATGCTCGACGGTAATCTCAGTTTCTTCGAGATACTTTGCCATTTCTTTTGTCTGTGCTTCTGTTACATCAGAGATAACTTCCAGTTCTTTAGAAGCATCTCCGGCAATGATTCCGGCTGTAGCAGCGGCCGGGATTCCTTTTAAATGATTCGTGTTCGGAACGATTACACTTTTTACATTTTTAATAATGCTTCCGCTTGCTCCGATATGTACGCGCTCCGGTATGCAGCCCAGCACTTCACGGGCTTTGGCAGCAGCGTAAGCCAGAGCAATTGGCTCGGTACACCCCATAGCCGGTATTAATTCTTCTTTTAATATCTGGATATATGCCTGATATTTAATATCTTCTTTTGTCATGAAAACCTCCAAATGCCAGTTTTCTCCTGGCAATAATAAAAAAATGTGTTATTTTATTGAACCATATTTTCGGAGAAAATGCACCTGTTATTTAAAAATTTGATGAAATTAAATGTTGTAAGAAATACTGATGATATTCTTGAATTATTTATATTCACTTTTGGGATAGATTTTTCACTATTGATTAACTTGGAGCTGACAGTTATGCTAAAAAGTGATATACTATATATGATATTATAACATATTTTTCTGCATATTTCTGCAATCCATATCGCAGCAATGGTGGTAATGATAGATTAGAGATAATTCGAGATAATTATAGGGTGTGAGGATATAACTATGACAGAGGGGAAAATGATAAGGAACAGACAGATGAATATGCTGATAATGATTGCAATTATTGTTGGAATCTGTATTCCGCTTTTCTTTACCGCGATTCAGATCGGCGTATTTGCGAAAGAGCCAGTCGTAGAAGCCAGGCAGGAAGTGACAGATGAGAGTGCTCCGGTACTCCGCGTGGCGGTTGATGATGGGTTTTGCCCAATGTCATTTTATGATGCGGACGGGAATTTATCTGGTCTTAACGTGGAGTTGATCACGATGGTTGCTAATCAGCTTGGAATGCGGCTGGAATTCGAGTGTGGTGACTGGATGACGTGCCGGCAGAATCTGGAGGAGGGAAAAGCAGATGCAATTCTCGGTCTGGAGACATTTTCAAATATGCAGCATGTATTAAAGACAGTTCCGGTGACAACAGACCAGCTTAATATATATGGAAAGAATAAGATTGAGAGTATCGGTGCTCTTGCGAACAAGAAAGTTGCAGTGATGGCAAGATCTGTAATTATGACAATGTTTGATCTGCAGTGCGAGTATGTGGAGTACAACACGAATTCAGAGATTTTGAAAGCAGTCGAAAATGGTGAGGTGGATTATGGAATCTGCCATGAGGCTGTTGCAGAGAAGATTATCGAGAAAGAAAATCTGAGTGTTGTACCAAGCCTTACGATCATGAACAGCTTCCTGACATTTGGCGTGTGGGAAGACAAAGAAGAATTAAGAGACCAGATGAATACGATCCTTAAGTATTATGCGAATCAGGGAACGCTTGCAAGACTGGAAAATAAATGGATCGTGAACTATTCAAGAAATCGTTCCCTTAGTTATGTTATAGAGCAGAATAAAGTCTTTTATGTAGCATATCTGATCACATGGTTATTTGTTATGTTTCTTCTGAGCATACTAAAAGCAGACTATTCTAGGAAGCAGCATTACATTGCGACGCTTCTGGAATATCAGTCAGAATTAGAAAAATCCAGCCAGGAAGTCATGCGGGCAAATCAGGCGAAGAGCGACTTTCTGTCACATATGACCCACGATATACGGACGCCGATCAATGGCATAATGGGAATGGCCGAGGTTATCAAAAAGAATTGTTCCGACCAGAATAAGGTAGATGAATGCCTGGATAAAATTCAAAAAGCCTCCGGACACCTGTTGGACCTCCTTAATGATGTGCTGGATATGAGCAAACTGGAGAGTGGTAAGATTCAGTTAGAACAGATTCCATTTGAACTGGAAAAGGAGATGAAAGAACTTCAGACCATTATGGAGACTCAGGCAGAAGAAAAAGGATTGACGGTTTTTTGGGATATGACGGGAATATGCCATAATGAGCTGATCGGAAGCCCGTTACATATGAGAAGAATACTTCTGAACCTGCTCAGTAATGCGGTCAAATATAATAAAAAGGGTGGAGAGATACATCTGACTGTAAACGAAATTATGCAGAACGATAAGACTGCTATGTTTGAGTTCAAGGTCGCAGACAATGGAATCGGTATGAGTGAATCTTTCATAGAAGATAAATTATTCCAGCCGTTCGTACAAGGAACGGGAGAAGCCAGAACAAAGTATCAGGGAACCGGACTTGGAATGTCCATTGTCCAGAGAATTGTCCGGGAAATGACAGGCTCTATTGATGTCGAGAGTAAAGAAGGAGAAGGAACCACATTTACTGTAACATTGCCATTTGCGATTAATCGCAGTGAAAATGTGCCAAAGACCATAGAGGAACAGAAACCAGACATTAGTGGAATGAAGATCCTGGTCGTAGAGGATAATGACCTGAATCTGGAGATCGCCCAGTTTATGCTGGAGGAAGATAAGGCAGTCGTAGAGGTCGCAAGAGATGGACTTCAGGCAGTAGAAGCATTTAAAAACAGCCGGGAGGGCGAACTCGAAGTAATCCTTATGGATATTATGATGCCGAATATGGATGGAATTGAGGCAACAAAGACGATTCGAAGTCTTGACCGTGCTGATGCAAAAAGTATCCCAATCATTGCCATGACAGCAAATGCATTTGTAGAAGACATGAGAAAGACAAAAGAAGCAGGTATGAATGAACATCTGACAAAACCTGTAGATGGTGAAAAATTACTTCAGGTACTTTACAAGTATAAAAAAACAGGGCTTTAATGTAAAAGAACAGGAATAACACCGGCACAGATACCGGTGTGAGAGGAGAGATTTATGAGCCACATAGCAGACTGGCTTACGGCAATCGGACATAATTATTTCAAATTGAAGCTGAAGTGTTGAGAGATGGCAAGAACCGGAAAGTAAAAATTATGCTTCGTTATGAGTGGATTTACAGAAAGCCTGAAAAAATTAGATAAAAATGTATTTAAGTTTTAGTATATCCATGTATTGACATGAGGTTATAATATTTATAAAATACAGACAGAAAGGGAGCGTGAAAAAAATGAAAATCGCATTATTAGAACCAATTGGAGTATCAAAAGAAGTTATTGATGAGTTATCAGCACCGATTACAGAAAAGGGACATGAATTCGTATATTATGATACCAAAACAACAGATCCGGCAGAACTTGCCAAGAGAAGTGAAGGCTGCGACATTGTTATGATTGCTAACAATCCGTATCCGACAGAGGTTGTAGAGAAAGCGGACGCACTGAAGATGTTATCTGTAGCATTTACAGGAATTGACCACATCGGAACAGACAAGTGTAAAGAGAAAAATATTATGATCTGTAATGCAGCAGGGTACTCAAACCAGACAGTTGCCGAGCTTATCATTGGTATGGCGATTGACGCATTAAGACATGTAGTAAAAGCTGACGGACTTGTAAGAAATGGTGGAACAAGTGCAGGCCTTGGCGGAAAAGAAATCTGCGGAAGAACGGTCGGAATTATCGGACTTGGACAGATCGGACTCATGGCAGCAAAATTATTCCAGGCATTTGGCGCTAAAGTTATCGCTTACAACAGAAGTGAGTCTGAGGAAGCAAAAGCACTTGGAATCGAGTATAAATCATTAGAGGAAGTATTATCAACAAGTGATATCGTATCACTGAACCTTCCACTGAATGCAGAGACGAGAGGATTCCTGTCAGCAGATAAGATTGCACTTATGAATGAGAACACAATCTTCATCAACTGTGCAAGAGGACCGATCGTAGACAACGAGGCACTTGCGAAAGCGCTGAATGATGGCAAGCTTGGATATGCATGCGTTGACGTATTTGATATGGAGCCGCCGATTCCGGCAGATTATCCATTGCTTCAGGCTAAGAATACATTATTGACACCTCATCAGGCATTTATCTCCGAGGAGTCTATGGTAAGAAGAGCAAAGATTGTATTCGATAACGTGACTGCTTATCTTGACGGCAAGCCGGTCAACGTATGTAAGTTGTAAGAATAAAAAGACATAAAAATAGAGAATGATATAGTACTTTGATAATTTCACATATTTACAAAGTTCTAAGTATGAAAGGCAGTTTCGTAAAAGTCAGCCAAATAGGGCAGACTTACCGAAACTGCCTTTTGTTGCCAAGCATACGACAAAAAGGTCCGGTGGACCTTTTTTAGTTTGAAATCTGTACTAAAAGTTTGAAAATTCAGTTTATATGTTACGAAAAGATGTAAACGCTTACACAAATAAAAATTAAAACTTCTAAAACTATAAAGGAAAATGAAAACAGCCAAGAACTTGTGGATATTGTACAAAAATCGATACAATAATTTGTCGGAAAAGTCAATAAAAACGCCCTTGATTTCGTCAAGATTTTGACATATACTTGATAACAGAATGTAAGCCCTTACACAATGAAGGGGTGAGAGGCTGAAAAAATATAACAGTTAACCAGAAAAGCATGGTATCGAAAGGAGACTCCAAAGATGATGAAATGGAAACGAATTGTCAGTGCAGCTGTCTGTGTATGCATGGCAGGAATGCTGATAACGGGATGTGGAAGCAAATCGGATTCCTCTTCAAAGAAGCGTATTATCCGTGTGGCTCTTTCACAGTCTGAGGAACACCCTGAGTACAAGGGTATGGAGACATTTAAAAAGTATGTCGAGGAGAAACTCGGTGACAAGTATGAAGTTCAGCTTTATCCAAATGAGCTTCTTGGTGGACAGACAAAAGCAATTGAGCTGACTCAGACTGGTGCGATTGACTTTACGATTGCCGGAACACCGAACCTTGAAATATTTGCCGATGTATATGAAGTATTCAGTATGCCGTATCTGTTTACATCTGAGGACGCTTATTTTGCAGCTATGAATGATACAGATTACATGAATAAAATTTATGCATCTACAGAGGATACAGGACTTCAGGTTGTAACATGGTACAACGTAGGTACAAGAAACTTCTATGCAAAGAAAGCAATCAATACACCAGATGACCTGAAAGGTCTGAAGATGCGTGTACAGCAGAGCCCGGCAAGTATCAAGATGTGTAATGCATTTGGCGCAGCTGCATCTCCGATGTCATTTGGAGAGGTATATACAGCAATTCAGCAGGGAGTTATTGACGGAGCAGAGAACAATGAGCTTGCTCTGACAGATAATAAGCACGGTGAGGTTGCAAAATATTACAGCTACACGATGCATCAGATGATTCCGGATGTTCTGATTGCAAACTACAAGCTCCTCAATGACATGAGCGAGGAAGACAGAGAAGTATTTGAGGAAGCTGCAAGACTTTCTACAGAGACAGAGCTCAAAGATTGGGAGACAGATGTAGAGGCCGCTAAGAAGACAGCAGAAGAAGATATGGGCGTTCAATTTCTTTATCCGGACATCAGTCTTTTCAAAGATAAAGTAAAGAACGTACAGAAAGAAATGCTGGAAGACAATCCGAATATCAAGGATCTGTATGAGCATATTCAGAAATATAACAAACAATACGAAGGGGAGGGAAAATAAATGGAAACATTACATACAATCAGAAAATGGTTAGATAAAATTGTTGGAACCATTTGTATATTCCTCTTTGCATTAATGGTAGTTGTAGGAAGCTATCAGATTATCACAAGATTCATATTTAATAACCCGAGTACCATTTCCGAAGAGCTTCTGACATATTCATTTGCATGGATGGCCATGTTTGCAACAGCTTATGTATTCGGAAAACGTGACCACATGAGAATGACATTTGTCGTAGACAAGCTGGCACCTGCACAGAGAAAAGTGTTGGAAATCGTGCTGGAAGTCCTTGTCGTTGCATTTGCAGCCATCGTACTGATCTATGGCGGATTTAACATTATGGGACTGACTATGACTCAGAAGACAGCTTCCCTTGGAGTTATGATGGGACAGGTATATGCAGTCGTTCCGATTTCCGGAATCCTGATTGCGATTTATGGAATTTTAAATGTAGTTGATCTGTGTAAAGGTTACGAAAGAAAAGAAGAGGGGGAGAAATAATTATGAACACTGCACTTGTATCCGGACTGATTATTTTAGTTCTCTTGATTATCATGCTGATTGCCGGTGTGCCGATCGCAGTAGCACTTGGTGTATCTTCCGTATGTGCAATTCTTCCAATCATGGATTTGAATGTAGCCGTACTGACCGGATGCCAGAGAATCTTCTCCGGTATCTCTGTATTCAGCCTGCTTGCTATCCCGTTCTTTATTCTTGCAGGAAATATTATGAATAAAGGTGGTATCGCCGTAAGACTGATTAACTTTGCAAAATTAATTACAGGACGCGCTCCTGGAGCACTTGCTCAGACAAACATCCTTGCAAATATGTTATTCGGTTCTATTTCCGGATCTGGTACAGCAGCGGCTTCTGCTATGGGATCTATCATCGGACCAATCGAGAAAGAAGAGGGATATGACCCGAACTTCTCAGCAGCAGTTAACATTGCAACTGCACCGACAGGACTTCTGATCCCGCCAAGTAACGTAATGATCACATACTCACTGGTCAGCGGAGGAACTTCCGTAGCAGCACTTTTCATGGCTGGTTACATTCCGGGAATCCTCTGGGGACTTGCTTGTATGCTAGTAGTATATGTGATTGCCAAGAAAAAAGGCTACCGTGCAAAAAAACGTTTTACAGCATCTGAAGCTGGAAAGATCATCCTTCAGGCTCTGCCTTGTCTGCTTCTGATTGTAATCGTAATCGGTGGAATCATCTTTGGTATCTTCACTGCAACAGAAGGTTCCGTAGTGGCCGTAGTATACAGCCTGCTTCTGTCATTATTTGTATACAAATCAATCAAGATCAAAGAACTGCCAAAGATTCTTCTGGACAGTGCTGAAATGACAGGTATCATCATTTTCCTGATCGGTGTATCCAGCATCATGTCATGGGTTATGGCATTTACCAATATTCCGGAACTGGTATCTACAGCACTGCTTTCCGTAAGCAGCAACAAGTTTGTTATCTTGTTCCTGATCAATATTATTCTTCTGATCGTCGGAACATTTATGGATATGACACCGGCCTGCCTGATCTTCACACCGATCTTCCTGCCGGTATGTACTGCACTTGGAATGACAACAATCCATTTCGGTATCATGATGATCTTCAACCTGTGTATCGGAACAATCACACCACCGGTTGGAACAACACTGTTTGTTGGTGTTAAAGTAGGTAAAGTACAGATTGAGACAGTATTCAGACAGTTGCTCGTATACTTTGCGGCAATCTTTATAGTACTGATGCTCGTAACATATATTCCGAACTTAAGCCTGTGGCTGCCGAAATTGATGGGATACATCTAGGATAAAAAATACTATATAAAACAATAAAAACTGCACAGACCTGGATTATTTTTCTATGGTTGCTGCGCCGCATATTATTGATTTTCTGCGCAAACTCGCCTAAAGGACAGGCTCAGACAAAGCTGCGAAAATCAAGCTATGCTCGCAACCATGACGAAAAATATTCCATAGGTCTGTGCAATTTTTATTGTCTTGATTTATTGTTTTTTATGAGGGGATGTGGCGTGGGTTGTGATGCATGTGATTCGCTTATGAAATTGTTAATGCGTTGAATAAACAGCGAAATATGTAATCTTAGTATATGAGGGTGAATTGTATGTATTTGAGACGGAAAATAGATGATTATTTGAAGAATGGAAAAATAGTGAGGTAAAGGCAACCAATGGACGGTCAAAGTCTTTACGGACATTAATCAAAAGTGAAAATTACCCGGATAGTTTGCTAAAAACTATGTCCCTAAATGAGCGTCTTTAATTGATGTCTTTCTGGAAATATGGTATATTTAACTTATCTGATGCCGTAGGCATCTTACATATGAAAAGAAGCAAAAAAGAATATGAGTCAGGAGTGGTAGAATATGTATCAGGATGATTACAAACGTTGGATGGAGGCTGATCTGGAGGATGCGGATCTGAAGCCGGAACTGGCGAGAATCGAAGAAAATGACGAGGAGATCAAGGAGCGTTTTGCAGTTGCGCTTAAGTTTGGAACTGCAGGACTTCGAGGTGTTCTTGGAGCAGGTACGAACCGGATGAATATCTATGTTGTACGTCAGGCTACGCAAGGGCTGGCGAACTGGGTAAAGACACAGGGTGGAACGCAGACAGTAGCAATCAGCTATGACAGCCGTATTAAAAGTGATATATTTGCGAAAAATGCGGCAAGTGTATTGGCAGCGAATGGAATCAAGGTTCGGATCTATGATGCATTGATGCCTGTACCGGCTCTTTCATTTGCAACACGTTATTATAATTGTAATGCAGGTGTTATGGTAACAGCATCTCATAATCCAGCGAAATATAATGGATATAAAGCATATGGTCCGGATGGATGTCAGATGACAGATGATGCGGCAGCAATTGTTTATGAAGAGATTCAGAAAACGGATGTTCTGACTGGTGCAAAATACATGCCATTTGCACAGGGCGTTGAAGAGGGACTGATTCGTTTTGTGGGCGATGATTGTAAGAGAGCTCTTTATGATGCAATCGAGGACAGACAGGTTCGCCCAGGACTTTGCAAGACAGCAGGATTGAAGCTTGTATATAGTCCGCTCAATGGTTCAGGACTTGTTCCTGTCACACAGGTATTGAAAGACATTGGAATTACAGACATCACAATTGTTCCTGAGCAGGAGTATCCAAATGGATATTTCACAACATGTAGTTATCCGAACCCGGAGATTTTCGAGGCACTTGAGAAGGGACTGAACCTTGCAAAGGAGACTGGCGCAGACTTGATGCTTGCAACTGACCCGGATGCAGACCGTGTTGGTATTGCAATGAAGTGTCCGGATGGTTCTTACGAACTCGTCAGTGGAAATGAAGTCGGAGTTCTGCTTCTTGACTACATTTGTGCAGGACGTATAGAGAAAGGTACGATGCCAAAGAATCCGGTAGCAGTGAAATCTATCGTATCAACACCACTTGCAGATGCAGTTGCAGAGCATTATGGAGTAGAGCTTCGAAGTGTACTGACAGGATTTAAATGGATTGGAGATCAGATTGCAGGTCTTGAGGCAGCAGGCGAAGTTGACCGTTTCATTTTCGGATTTGAGGAGAGCTATGGATATCTGGCTGGTCCATATGTACGTGATAAAGATGCTATTATCGGATCTATGTTGATTTGCGAGATGGCTGCTTATTATAGAAGCATCGGAAGTTCTCTGAAGCAGAGAATGGAAGAAATCTATTCCGAGTATGGACGTTATTTGAATAAGATCGACAGCTTTGAATTCCCGGGACTTAGTGGTATGGATCGTATGTCTGAGATCATGCAGGGATTAAGAGACAAGCCGCTTGAGAAGATTGCAGGCTACAAAGTTGTAAAAGTTACAGATTACAAGAAACCAGAAGAGACAGGTCTTCCGGCTGCAAATGTACTTATTTATAAGCTGGAGAACAACGAGACAGTTATCGTTCGTCCTTCCGGAACGGAGCCGAAGATTAAGATTTATTACACAACGCTTGGTAAGGATCTTGCGGAGGCGCAGGCTGAAAAAGATAAATTATCTGAGGCGTTAAAGCCAATTATGAAATAAAAACCATTAGAATGAGAATGTATATCAGGTGGAAGGAAACTTTCATCTGATATATGCTATATGGGAACAACAATAAATCTAAGTCTGTCAGATGGATTTGACATGCCAGACAGACTCGGATTGCTTCCACGGGACTTATGAGCAAGTCCTGAAATCTTGGGGTATGACTGCACGGAAAATAAAAAATGTATGTGCGGATCAGATAAAAGGAGGTATGTCATTATGTTGCATGAAGTATCATTTGCGTCTTTTAACGGACGCGATCAGGTTCAAGGGTGGATTTATGTTCCGGCTTGTAAGCCGAAGGGAATCGTTCAGGTGATTCATGGATTCGGCGAACATTCCAGACGTTATCTACATATGATTTCTGCATTTTTAGATGCAGGGTATATTGTGGCAGCAGACGATCATGTCGGACATGGAAAAACTGCGATGGTCAATGAGGTATGGGGCGATTGGGGAGACAAAGGGCCGCATACCATGATGGAAGATGAGCACACATTAAAAGGAATTGTGTGTGAAAAATATCCAGACTTGCCATATTTCTTATTTGGTCACAGCATGGGCTCTTTTATCACAAGAGATTTCATCTCCAAATATGGTGAAGAACTAACAGGGGCAACTATTTGCGGTACAACCGGAATCTTCCGCGGAGCAAAAGAAGTGGGAGAAAAGCTGAAAGAAGTAATTGATGCCGGACATGGCGAGGAATTCAATCCAGAATTTGCAGGGGAACTGATGGGCTGGATGTGCGAGCGGTGCGGCGAGATCAGTATCGGAAATGAATGGATCTGCGCAGACCCTTATGTACAACGCGACCATGCAGAAGACCCATTTGACGCATTTACAAGACCGACAAGTAACCGCTCAATCTATGATTTCATACAGATGATGGAACAGATCGAAGGAACCAAGTGGGCGGAAAAAGTTCCAATCGACCTGCCAATTTACAACATTGCGGGAGATCAGGACCCAGTCGGCGAATACGGAGTCGGCGTCTATCAGGTAAGTAACTGGCTGATACAGACCGGTCATACAGTAACAACAAAACTATATTCCGGATATCGTCACGAAATCCATAATTACGCAGAGATAAAAAATGAAGTCGAAGCAGGAATTATCGCATTCATGGATGGAATATTAAGTTAAAAATTAATGGGGTGGGGACGTAGTAAAATGTTAAAATGCTACGTCCCAAATTGCATTTTGCAGCGTCCCTTTTTGTGAATCAGGGTGTCCCTGATTGGATACAGAATTATGTGGGAATAAAAATATGAATGAGGAATTATAAAAAATGAGTGGGAAATTATATGGTGTCGGTGTTGGTCCGGGAGATCCTAAGTTAATGACGTATTTGGCAGTGGAGACGATTAAGAATTGTCCGGTAATCGCAGTGCCTGCTGATGGAAAAGAACATGCAATCAGTTATAAAATTGCATCTGGAATTGTGAAGGATATGGATCAGAAAGAATGTCTGGGACTGTCTTCACCGATGACGAAAGACCGGAAAATTTTAGAAAAGAATTATCAAAAAGTATCAGAAGAAATCATAAAGAAACTGGATGAAGGTAAAAATGTGGCATACTTGACACTTGGAGATCCAACGGTTTATTCCACTTATATTTATATCCAGCGTATTGTAAAAAAGTGTGGATATGATGCAGAGATTATTAATGGAGTTCCATCATTTTGTGCAGTTGCAGCCAAACTGGGAGACAGCCTTGCAGACCGATCCGAGCAGCTTCATATTATTCCATCTAACTATGATATCAAAGAGGCGTTGAAGCTTCCGGGAAATAAGATTCTTATGAAGGCAGCTTCAAAATTGTCGGATGTGAAGAAAGTTCTGAAAGAACAGGGGCAGAAGGCATGGATGATTGAAAATTGTGGCATGGAAGAAGAAAAAATCTATCACAGTGTAGATGAAATGCCGGAGAAGGCGACGTACTATACGACATTGCTGGTGAAAGAGGAAATTGATAAAAACAGTTAAAGAAAAGCAACGGTGAGAGAAAATAAAAGCGAGTAGAGGTTAATTATAACATGATTAACCAACTACCCGCTTTTTTGATGCCAGGCATATGATAAAAAGATTCAGTAGACTGACCTTTTCTAGCTGCCGAGCATACGATAAAAGATTACTTAGTAAAAATTATTCAGTTATGACATTTTTTTCTACTGCATTCTCTTTATTTGAAAACATTTTTCCAAAGATAAAACGGATACATGGTCCGCAGTAGAACATCTGCCAGAAAAATGCAACAGGAAAATTGAAAAACGTGGTCTGGAACCATGTCGAAATAATGTTTGAACCAGCATTTTTGAAAAGTACAGTTGCAATCAGACTCATGACTGGACACATAATGCAGATGATCATAGCTGAAATAGCAAGTGTAATAACAATCGGTCTGTCATTTGGTGTGACCATGCGAAATGCAAGTGCATGGGCAAGCTTATCTACGATAAAGAATTCCAGTAAAAATGCGACTGGCCACATGATCTTCATTTCGCCAAAAGCCATAAGGAAGACTTTGTTACTCATTCCACCAATATTGAGGGAAATGTTGTAGCAAATCATTACATAGACCATAAGGAATGACATCATCAGTGTAAAAATAATATTTTGAAATAAATTTTTTGGCATAATTGGTGCTCCTTTTTCTTTGAAATATTTTGTGATTAGTTAAAAAAGAGTACAAAAAAGACACTTGTGTTGTTCGTTATCAAGCATACACTTGTGTCGTTTCCAATTATACCATAGTTCTATATAAAATTTCGTACAGTTATGGAGTATAGCAAAAAAAATGAAAAATTGCAAGTGTTAAAAAATAAACAGGGGACGTAGCAAAACGTCAAAGCAATGTCATTAAGTTAAGGATTTTAGTAGTGTGAAAAGTAGTTTTTTACTTTTTGCACTACTTTTTTTGCCTAAAAGCTTGACAAAACTTCACAAAAGTGTGGCGAAGCCATTTGAATATATTCTTTTTTAGGAGGTTCAAATGGCAAATATTTCTTTTATTGTAAAGCAAAAACTGGAGTCTGCTATAAAAATATTATGCAGAGATTTTTCATCACACGTAAAGCGTCCGGGAAAAGACTTTTCTAGGAATCGTAAACTTCCATTTGAAGAGGTGATTCGATTCCTTCTCCCTCTGCAAGGACAATGTATGGATCAGGAATTATTCCGTCACTTTTCAAAGAAACCACTCTTCTTTTCAACAGACTATTCGGGTATTCCGCATAGTTCCGCTATGATTCAGGCTCGGCAAAAACTTTCAGATTCTGCAATGCCGGCCTTGTTCCATTCGTTTACAGAGACTTGTAAAAAAGGTGCGCTTTTCCAGGGTTACCAACTTCTGGCAATAGATGGTTCCCAGTTTTCTGTCCCGGAAAATCTAAAAGAACCACTATGCTGGCGTAAGATACCCAATATCTCAAAGGGAAGAAATGTGATACATTTAAATGCTATGTACCATCTTCAGAGTGGTATTTTTGAAGATGTCGTTTTTCAGCCAATCTGTGAATGTAATGAGCATAAAGCCCTGGCTCAAATGGTAGACCGCCGGTCTTCTGCGTTTCCTGCTATTTTTATGGCTGATCGGGGATACGAAAGTTATAATACTTTCGCCCATATAGAACAAAAAGGGGATAAATACGTGGTTCGGGGAAGAGAATCAGGTACAGGTATCTGTTCTGGTCTGAATCTTCCTGATACAGAAGAATACGATATCGAAAAAGAACTTTATATCTGTAAAAAACATAGCAAAAAAGTAAAAACAAACCCACGAAAATATAAACGAATTCGCAGTGATGCAACATTTGATTTTTTCACAGACGATTGTGAGGAATATCGATTAAATCTTAGAATTGTAAAAATAAAACTCTCTGAAACCACAACTGAAGTACTGTTTACAAATCTTTCTAAAGAGAAATTTTCGGCAGATGATTTAAAACGGTTATATCATATGCGCTGGGGAATTGAAACTGCATTTGACCAGTTAAAATATGCGCTTGGCGCTGCATCTGTTCATTCTAAGAACTCAGAATTAATCATACAAGAATTGTATGGAAAGCTAATTATGTTCAATTTTTGTAAAACTATAGTTGGTGGAATTGCGGTAAAACAGCAGGAATACTGGAAATATGAATATAAATTGAATATAAAAATGGCAATGTGTATTTGTAGAGAATTCTGGTGCTCCCAGACTTTAGCAGCACCAGAGGTTGAAAAAATGTTGCTGAACTATCTTGTCCCCATAAGGGATAACCGGACTTTTCCACGAGATACGGTTAAAAAGTCAGCAATAGCATTCAACAGTAGGATAGCATAAGATTGTAAAAATGAAAATAGGAACCATGAGAAAGCAGGGATTTTTCGCTGCTTACTTGTAGTATCCTTGAAAAACAAGAAGCCTTGACAATCCATAAAAAGAAGTGTCAAAGCCTCAATAATTACAATTTTATCCTTAACTTAATGACATTGAAACGTCAAAGTACTACGTCCCCATTAGTGATTAACGGTGTCCCTTTTTTTATATTTGTGATATACTGGAGGCAAATATTAGCTGGAAGGACTAGATTATGAAACCTGTAGTAGTAAGAAATGTTGCAATTGGTGAGGCTATTCCGAAAATCTGTGTACCGATTGTTGGTAAGATGATAGATGAGATTTTGAATCAGGCGAAGCATATCTGTGAGATAGGAGCAGATGTAGTGGAGTGGCGTGTGGACTGGTTCGAGGAAGTGAATAATTACGAAAGTGTGGAAAATGCTGCGAAGCAGTTGAGAGATATTCTTGGAGAGACACCGATTCTTTTTACATTTCGCACCGCGAAGGAAGGTGGCGAGCGCGCGATAGAACCAGATGAATATGTAGAGCTGAATGAAAAAATTGCGAAAAGCGGGTATGTGGACCTTGTGGATGTAGAAGCATTTATCGGGGATACATATGTGGAAAAAGTTGTAAAAACGTCGCATGAATGTGGAGTAAAGGTAATTGCTTCTAATCATGATTTTAGGAAGACACCTCCGAAAGCAGAATTAATTTCACGTATGCGAAAAATGCAGGAACTTGGAGCTGATATTTCAAAGATTGCGGTGATGCCGCAGAGCACAGAAGATGTTCTGACACTTTTGTCTGCTACGGAAGAAATGAGACGATGCTATGCAGACCGCCCGGTTATTACAATGTCTATGGCAGGAACTGGGGTAGTAAGCCGCATGTGTGGGGAAGTCTTTGGCTCAGCACTTACATTTGGTGCGGCGGGAAAAGTATCTGCACCGGGACAGATTGATGTGGAAGAATTAAGAACGGTACTTGGAATCATACACAAGAGTTTATAATAAGTATGAATTATTTTTGGTTAAAGCATAGACTTGATAAGAAAGGACTTGAATTCGATTATGCAGATTAGTGTATTGCTTGCAGAACAGATTGCCGAATTATTTCTCATGATTCTCATGGGATATGTGATAGTGAAGCTGGGACTTGTAACGGACGATGACAGCAAAATTTTGTCGAAAATTGTCTTATATATTGTGATTCCGTGTGTTATGATCAATGCATTTCAGATAGATTATACGCCGGATAAAGTACAAGGTATGTTTCTTGCGCTGGTTACTTCGATAGTTTTGCAAGTCTTATTATTGATAGCAGTATGGATTATGGGAAAAATATTTTATCTGGATGAAGTGGAGGTCGCTTCTATATACTACTCTAATTCCGGAAATCTGATTGTACCGATTGTGGCTTATGTACTGGGGGACGAGTGGGTCGTATACGGGTGTGTATTCATGGCTGTGCAGTTGATTTTTATGTGGACACATGGAAAATATATTATCAGTTCAGGGGATAGGATTGACTGGAAAAAGATTGTGCTTAACATCAATATGATTGCAATTTTCATAGGAGCGGTTTTGTTTTTGCTGAAGATTCATTTGCCGGTGATTGTAGATGATACACTTCGTGCAGTGGGAAGCACGATTGGGCCGGTAAGTATGATTGTAACCGGTATGTTGATTGCTGGTATGAACCTTCGGGATATATTTACAAATCGAAGAGTATACGCAGTTACATTTCTAAGATTGTTGCTTGTGCCGGTGCTGGCACTGATTATTCTGAAAATCAGTGGTCTGGTTACATGGCATCCACAAGGTGAGAAAATTCTGCTTGTTATATTCCTTGCTGTTATTACGCCGTCAGCATCAACTATTACACAGATGTGCCAGGTATACGGCGGGAATTCAAAATATAGTAGTGCAATTAATGTTATGACAACGTTACTTGCGATTGTGACGATGCCGATTATGGTATTACTATATGAGAAAATTATATGATTTCATATTTTGAACACATTTCAGAGATATTTCAAACACATTTTTTGGTACTTTAAATTGTCGCTGTGGCGTACGCTGCTGTATGCTTAGATCAATCTGTCTTTTATATCAGCAAAATTAATCTCCAGTTTTCCATCATAAATCATAACAGGGATAATATCATCAAATGTATACATATGAGGATAATCGTCGCCTTCAAAGTAGTAGCACAGTACAGTTTCACGCTTCGGATCTACAATCCAGTATTCCCGGACACCGGCGTTCTGGTATTTGGAAACTTTCTTTATGTAATCACGGCTGCGGCTGGAAGGAGACACAATCTCAATACAGAAGTCCGGTGCGCCGTAGACTCCTTTCTCCACGAGCCGGTCGAGCTGGCAGATTACGGAAATATCCGGCTGGATCATCGTGCGGTTATCGCAGTCGAGCTGGACATCAAGTGGCGCTGGAAGGACTTTACATGGGCCTTTATTTTTGCGAATATAAAAACCGATGTCCATTAATAGTTCGCTGATAAGTTCCTGATGTACAGAGCGGGGCGCTTCCAGAAAAATCAGATGCCCGTCGATGAGTTCGGCTCGAACGTCGTCCGGGAGGGCATAGTAGTCGTCCAGAGTGTATTCGCCCTGTTTCTTATCGGAAGAAACAGTATAGGCTGCAGCGGTCTCTCTGATTCCATCGATACCGGAATCGATATCTCTAAAAAGGACATCATTCAGTGCCTTCAATGTTGCATAGCGTGGAGATTTTGTCTCGCCATTCAGAATCTTGTTGATGGTACCTGTCGGTATGCCGGACAGTCTGGAAAGCTGTTCTGTTGTAATACCAAGTTCGTTTTTTCTTTCTTTGAATTCTTCCCCTAATGACTTCATAACAGCGCCTCCTTGAAATATTTTGTTAAAATTAGTATATCTATAAAACGGGTGAAAGTCAATGATGAATATCCGAAAATTAAAAAATAACCGTAAACGGTTAAAAACTATTAAAATAACTTGACTGGGAGGCATGGAATAGACTATGATAATGAAAAAGAAAAGATGAGAGGACTGGGGAAATTATGAAAAAGAGTAATCCAAAGGCACTTATGCCAATTGGTGTATTTTTGGTTTTGTATCTGGGGCTTGGAATTGTTTTTGAATACGTGATGAAGATACCGATGGGATTTTACAACATTCCAATTGTACTTGCATTTATGGTGGCAATTTTAGTGGCCTGTTTTCAAAACAGGGAAGTCAGTTTTGATGATAAATTGTCCATCATGGCGCAGGGACTGGCAGATAAGAATATTATTACAATGTTGTTGATATTCCTTGTGGCGGGGAGCTTTGTTGGAGTTGTGGGAAGAAGCAGTGCAGAGAGTGTGGCATATTTCATGCTTTCACTGATTCCGGCCAAGTTTTCCGTGGCGGTGTTATTTGTAGTTGCGTGTTTTGTATCAACAGCTATGGGAACTTCAGTCGGAACAATTACATTGATTGCCCCGATCGCAGCGGCAGTTTCTGATGCTTCAGGATTTGATCTGGCGCTCTGCATCGGTTCGGTCATGGGTGGTGCTATGTTTGGGGACAATCTTTCTTTTATATCAGACACGACGATTGCGGCGTGCAACGGACAGGGCTGTCCGATGAAGGATAAATTCCGGGAGAATTTCTGGATTGCATTTCCTGCAGCATTGGTAACGTTAGGTCTGATACTTGTATTGTCATTGCGCACGGATCTTGGCGGGGCAGTGAACCATGAGTATCATCTGATTCAGATGGTTCCATATATTTTAGTACTGATTGGCGGTATTATCGGAATCAATGTATTTCTCGTACTTTTGATTGGTATTTTCTCTGGAATTGTAATTATGCTTGCGACAGGACAGACAAGTTTTGTGGATTTGATCAGCAGCATGGGATCTGGAATTTCCGGAATGTTTGAGACTTGTATGGTAGCGGTACTGGTAGCAGCATTGTGTGCGTTGATTCGCGAGTATGGCGGCTTTGAGGCGCTGCTGTCTGTGATACGCAGGATATTTCGTGGACGAAAGGGCGGTCAGTTTGGCATGGGGCTTTTAGTAGCTGCAATGGATATCGCAACGGCGAATAACACGGTGGCTATTGTCATGGCAAATCCAATTGCAGTGGAGATGTCTGAAGAATATGGAATTACACACAGCAAAGCAGCATCACTGTTGGATACATTTTCCTGTATTTCACAGGGAGTCATTCCTTATGGTGCGCAGATGTTGGTGGCATTGTCTGCAATTCACGAGATGGGGCATGAACTTTCAGCATTTGATGTAATACCGAAGTTGTTCTATCCGGGATTATTGTTAGTCAGTTCGCTGATATTTATTTTTATAATTCCTCAGAAGAAAGTTTCATAAGTGGATAAAAACTGATTTTGCCGAATAACTTTTGGAAAAATTGACAATGACATTTATTTCTTATATAATGATAACCTATTGAAATGGTAAGAAAAGGGGACTGCAACAGATGTTAAATCAGTTTTCAAGAACACAGTTATTGCTAGGAAAAGAAGCAATGGATAAATTAAAGAATTCCAGAGTCGCAGTGTTTGGTATTGGCGGAGTCGGTGGATATGTGTGTGAGGCTCTTGTAAGAAGCGGAGTCGGTCATTTTGATTTGATTGATGATGATAAGGTGTGCCTGACGAATTTGAACCGTCAGATTATTGCTACGAGAAAGACTGTTGGACAGTATAAAACAGATGTGATGAAGGAGAGAATGTTGGACATCAATCCAGATATTGAAGTAAATGTTCACAAATGTTTTTTCCTTCCGGAGAATGCAGAGGAGTTTCCGTTTGCTCAGTATGATTACGTGGTTGATGCGGTAGATACGGTGACTGCCAAAATTGAACTTGTTATGAAAGCAAAAGAGATGAAAGTGCCGATTATCAGTAGTATGGGAGCTGGTAATAAACTTGATCCAAGTGCATTTCGTGTGGCAGATATTTACAAGACAAAGATGTGTCCACTTGCGAAGGTTATGCGCCGTGAGTTAAAACAGCGTGGCGTGAAGAAATTGAAAGTGGTATATTCCGAGGAGAAGCCAACGAGACCACTGGAGGATATGGCTATCAGCTGCAGAAATCACTGCATCTGCCCTCCGGGTGCAAAACACAAATGCACAGAGAGGCGTGACATTCCAGGAAGTGTGGCATTTGTACCATCAGTCGTTGGATTAATCATTGCCGGAGAGGTCATTAAGGATCTGACTGTAGAGGAGCGCGCAATTTATTTTAACTAGACAAGACGATCGAAGATAACAAAAAACTTGAACTGTGTGGTCAGTCAGAAGTGGAATATCTTCTGAAGGGGCACACAGTTTTGGATTAAGGACTTGAAATATCAAGATGGGATTACTTATATTCCACTTTATATGACAATGTTGTTATGAAACAGATATTTAGAAAGCGAGGTACTTTTTATGGAATTACAGACAGCATTTGAAACGAGACGGAGCATCAGGCATTATGATGCTGAGAAGAAAGTAACGAAAGAGCAGGTGGAGACTTTGATCAAGGCAGCAAGTCTTGCACCGTCATGGAAAAATACACAGACTTCCAGATATTACTGTGTATTATCCGAGGACAAGGTTGCAGAATTCAGTCAAAAATGTCTGCCGGAATTCAATCAGAAAAATTCAGCAGGTGCCGGCGCGTTAATCGTTACAACATTTGTAAAAGGACTCGTTGGATTTGATAATGATGGAAATCCGGTAAATGAAGCTGGAGACGGCTGGGGATACTATGATCTTGGACTGCAGAATGAGAATCTGCTTCTCAAGGCAACAGAGCTTGGGCTTGACACATTAGTCATGGGAATCCGGGACGGCGAAGCTATTCGTGAGATGCTTAATATTCCTGAGACAGAAAATGTAGTGGCAGTCATCGCGGTTGGTTACAAAGCAAAAGAAGCCAATATGCCAAAAAGAAAAGAATTAGAAGAAATCGCAAAATTCTTCTAAAGAAAATATTAGATTCAACGGATATAACATATAAGAACAGAATATAAAAATTTGTATTGATAAATATAGTGAGAAGTCTTGAAGTCGCCGTAAATTATAAGAGATATGGCTGGCTGTATCGAACGATAGTCAATTTTTTGCAATTTTACGAGCATAATTAAGAGGACATATGCACTGTCTGAACCGTTTTTTAGGTGAGTTTGCATATGTCCTCTTTAATTAATGGCGTAGCAAGAATGCAGAAATTTTAGAACAATCCTGTAATCTTTCCTTCTGCGTCGACATCAATTCTTTCAGCAGCCGGTACTTTTGGAAGTCCTGGCATAGTCATGATATCTCCGGTCAATGCTACGATGAATCCGGCTCCTGCAGAAATCTTTAAGTTTCTTACAGTAACGTCGAAATCTGTCGGTGCACCGAGTTTAGTGGCATCATCTGTTAAACTGTATTGAGTCTTTGCCATACAGATCGGAGCATTTTCAAATCCAAGGTCAGAGAGCTGTTTTGCCTGTTTCTGGGCAGCAGGTGTCAGGACAGCTTTTCTTCCACCGTAAACTTTCTGTACGATTTGGTCTAATTTCTCCTGGATCGTTGTATCTTCCTCATAGCAGTAGTGGAAGTCATTTGGCTCATCACATAAGCGGATCACTTCTTCTGCCAGCTTAAGACCACCTTCGCCGCCTTTTGCCCATACCTCAGAGAGAGCAACGTTGACGCCAACTTCTTTACATTTTGCTTCTACAAGATCAAGCTCAGCCTTTGTGTCTGTTGGGAATGCATTGATTGCAACAACACAAGGAAGTCCGTATACATTTTTAATATTATTTACATGTTTCATCAGGTTCGGGATACCTTTTTCCAGAGCCTCTAAGTTCTCTTGGTTCAGATCCGCTTTTGCAACACCGCCGTTGTATTTCAGAGCGCGTACTGTTGCTACGATAACAACTGCGTTTGGCTTCAAACCAGCCATGCGGCACTTGATATCCAGGAATTTCTCAGCACCGAGGTCGGCACCAAATCCGGCTTCTGTGATGGCGTAATCAGCGAGGTTCAGAGCCATCTTTGTAGCTGTTACAGAGTTACAGCCGTGTGCGATATTTGCAAATGGTCCACCGTGAATAATCGCCGGAGTGTGCTCCAGTGTCTGAACAAGGTTCGGCTTCAAAGCATCTTTTAACAGTGCGCACATAGCTCCTTCTGCGTGAAGGTCGTGAGCGGTTACTGGTTTTTGCTCAGAAATCTTTCCATATGTATAACCAACAATGATGCGGCCAAGTCTTTCTTTCAAATCTGTAATGTCTTTAGACAGACACAGAACAGCCATGATTTCGGAAGCAACAGTGATGTCATATCCGTCCTCTCTTGGTACGCCATTGATTCTTCCACCAAGTCCGTCTGTTACAAAACGAAGCTGGCGGTCATTCATGTCAACACAGCGTTTCCATACAATTTTACGTGGGTCGATATTTAATTCATTTCCCTGGTAAATATGGTTGTCGATGAGGGCTGCTAATAAGTTGTTGGCAGCTCCAATTGCGTGAAAGTCACCGGTGAAGTGAAGGTTGATATCCTCCATTGGTACAACCTGCGCATATCCGCCACCGGCAGCACCGCCTTTGATTCCGAATACAGGTCCAAGAGAAGGCTCGCGAAGTGCGACCATAACCTTTTTATTCAGACGTTGCATTGCATCAGCAAGTCCGACAGTTGTGGTTGTCTTTCCTTCTCCGGCAGGTGTCGGGTTGATTGCTGTGACAAGAATTAATTTGCCATCTTTGTTCTGGGATTTCTTTAAGAAATTGTAGTCAATCTTTGCTTTGTATTTGCCATATTGCTCTAAGTATTCGTCCGGGATTCCGGCTTTGTCTGCAATGGCAGTGATTGGTTCCATTGTACACTCCTGTGCGATCTCGATATCAGTTTTCATCTTCATTTCCCTCCCTGGTTTAATGCAAGCCTCACGTCGCTAGATAAGTACATGCCAGGCAGATGACCTTGCATGCGTAAACACATGCAGGGTCTATGGCTTATCCCCCTGGCATTAATAAAAAAGGACAACATCTATCGTTAGGATAAATGTTGCCCAGACGGTCGGCTTAATACGACTTCTGATTCCTCTGTGGTACTCCACAATTATCCGTCAGTCATCAGAATGCTTAGTAATATCTTATGGTATCCGGAACTAAAAGTCAATGAAAAAATGAACTTCGTTGATATTTATAAGGTAAAATGTTACAATAGTTAGGCAATTTTAAAGTAAATTTTTGAGAAACCAACGACAGGAGGGCATGTGATGACATTACAGCAGTTAAGGTATGTGACGACCGTTGCGGAGACAGGCACTATGAGCGAAGCAGCCCGTCGTCTTTTTGTTTCTCAGCCAGGACTCACAAAAGCAATTAGAGAACTGGAACAAGAGATGGGAATTATCATTTTTGACAGGACGAATAAGGGAATCGAAGTGTCAAAGGATGGAGCGATATTTTTAGGATATGCAAGGCAGGTGCTGGAGCAGGCATCACTTTTGGAAGAGCGCTATAAGCTTCAGGCAGGAGGCAAGAAAGAATTTAGTGTCTCTACACAACATTATTCTTTCGCAGTCAATGCATTTGTTGACCTAATCAAAGAATTTGGCGGGGACAATTATGATTTTTCTCTTCGAGAGACACAGACATATGAGATCATCGATGATGTGGCGAAGATGAGAAGTGAGATTGGAATTTTGTATCTGAACGATTTTAACCGGACCGTATTAAAGAAGATCATCAAGGCAAATGATCTGGAATTTGAGATTTTATTTACGGCCAAACCACACATTTTCGTCAGTACTTCAAATCCGTTGGCAGGAAAAGAATCTGTAACGATGGAAGATTTAAAGACATACCCATATCTGTCTTTTGAACAGGGAGAACACAACTCTTTTTACTTTTCAGAGGAAATATTCAGTACTACAGAGCGTGCGAAGAATATCCGTGTACGTGACCGCGCGACACTTTTTAATTTACTGATTGGACTGAATGGATATACGGTGTGTAGTGGAGTCATTGATGAGGAACTGAACGGAGCTAATATTGTGGCAGTACCTTTAAAAGAAGAAGGAGATATGGAGATTGGAATTCTGACGCACCACAGAATTCGTGGGAGCCGGATGAGTGAATTTTATATTCAGGCTCTGCGAAAATATATCAGCTGGAAGAATGCCGAGGCATTCTTGATATAAAATTTATATACCGGCAAAACGGTGAAATTGACTTTTGACATGTGCATCTATATAATAGGAAACTGAAAATACAAAGGATGAGTAGAGGTGTTACACATGGTCGGTAAGAATTTTTCGGGAAAGCAGATGTCAGAGGCATTTATAAACAGTGCATTTCTGGCGTTATCAGGAGGTTTTCAGGACGCTTATACATATAATACGAGAAATGAAGTTTTTTCTAACGCGCAGACAGGAAATGTAGTATTGATGAGTCAGCATTTTATGACCGGAGACTGGAAAGCCGGAGTACGATATTTGCTGCCTCTTATAGCATTTGTTCTTGGAGTTTTCGTGGCAGATCAGATTCAGATGCGGTATAAATATGCCAGACGGCTTCACTGGAGGCAGGGGATTCTGCTTGCAGAGATCGTCATATTATTTGTCGTAGGATTTATTCCGCACAGTCTGAATATGACAGCGACGATTTTTGTGTCCTTTGCCTGTGCAATGCAGGTGCAGACATTCCGGAAGATGGGTGGTTATTCCTATGCAAGTACCATGTGTATCGGCAACTTAAGAAGTGGAACAGCAGCATTTTCTCATTATCTGCAGGATAAAAAAACAGAGCAGTTAAAGCAGGCCGCTTATTATTTTGGAATTATCTTTTTATTTGCAATCGGAGCAGGACTTGGCGGCAACTTGACAGAACATTTTGGAATCCATATGATCTGGATTTCCTGTATTCTTCTGGGACTCAGCTTTTTATTAATGTTTGAGAGTGAGTGATAAAAATGAATATAACAGAGTTAAGATATATCATTGAAATTGCACAGTGTGGTTCGGTGAGCGCGGCATCCAAGCGTTTGTATGTTGCACAGCCGAACATCAGTAAGGCAATCCGGAATCTGGAAGAGGAATATCAGATCCAGCTCTTCGTGCGGACAGCGAGGGGAATGGTTCCTACCAGGGAAGGGCAGCAGTTTATTGCGCAGGCGAGACAGGTCATTCAGGAAATTGAAGGGTTGAACCGTAAATTCCCGGGAAATAAAAAAGGGACTGATGTAGAGATGAAAATTTCTATACCAAGAGCCAGCTATGCATCTTATGCATTTGGAAAGTATGTAGAGCAGGTGAGAGATGCAGAAGAGCTGAGACTGCATATCCGGGAGTGCAATTCTGTCCAAGCGCTGGACAATCTTACAAAGAAGCATTACAATCTTGCGCTGATCCGGATGGAAGACAAATATGAAGAATATTACTATTCCATTATTCATTTAAGAGGTCTGGAATATGAAAAAATCATGGATTTCCAGTATCGTCTTGTTGTTAATGAGAATGATCCGCTGGCAACGAAAAAACTGAATGGATATGAAGATCTGGAACCTTATATCGAGCTGATACACGGAGATTCCAGACTGCCGAACGGGGAGTATCTGGACATTAAGGAAACGCCGGAGAATCAGAATGCACACAGACGGATTCATGTATATGAGCGAGGCAATCAGTTTATGCTTCTGAAAGATATACCGGGAACCTATATGTGGGTGTCACCGATTCCGGAAGAACTTCTCCGAAGAAATGGACTGGCACAGCGTAAGATAGAATGGCAGCAGCGGCGGATGAAAGATGTTATGGTATATCCGGGCAGAAAGTTTCTGGGTGAAGATGAACGGGAGTTTATCCGGCAGCTGAAGAAAGAAGCAATAGAAGTCTCAAAATAGCGAGGCTTCTTTTTTTGACCTTTAAAGTTACTTGAAACTAATAAATATATGTAAAAGTATATATCACTCATGCTTTATTGATATTTTCATGGCAATAAAAATTGAGATAAAATAGAAATAGAATAAATTTGATTCATGAGGAGGTTTTTTATGTTAGACGCATCTTATTACGAGAAGACAGATGAGATTATTGCCTGTCACACGCGTGAAGAGCGGTCGCTGATTCCGATTATCCAGGATATTCAGGAGGAATACCGCTATCTTCCACCGGAATTATTAAGTTATGTGGCCGGAAAAATTGGCATTTCAGAAGCAAAGGCTTTCAGCGTTGCAAGTTTTTATGAGAACTTCTCGTTTGAAGCAAAGGGCAAATATGTTATTAAAGTCTGTGATGGTACGGCCTGTCATGTGCGTAAATCAATTCCGATACTGGAAGGATTATAT
Source organism: Dorea formicigenerans (assembly GCF_025150245.1). Lineage (NCBI taxonomy): Bacteria > Bacillati > Bacillota > Clostridia > Lachnospirales > Lachnospiraceae > Dorea > Dorea formicigenerans. The sequence continues at coordinate 2,795,317 of NZ_CP102279.1, read as the reverse complement.
AAAGAGCTGGGGCTTAATAAAGATAAACACACAACAGATGATCAGTTATTTACAGTAGAGACCGTTTCCTGTCTTGGCGCATGCGGACTTGCACCGGCAGTCATGATCAATGACGAGGTGTATGGTAAGATGACACCGGAAAAAATGAGTGAATTAATCAAAAAACTGCGGGAGGAATAACAGATGAAACTGGAAAACAGAACACAACTTACACTCCTGCGTGAACAATGCCAGGAGAAGAGAAATAAAGAAACATGTAAGATACTGGTCTGTGGAGGGACCGGATGTCTTGCAGGTGGTTCTGACAAAATCTTTGACAGATTCAGTGAACTGACAGCGGGTATGGATCATGTTGAGGTCAGAATCGGAGCAGAGATTGCACATGGAGAACATGTCGGCGTAAAGAAAAGTGGATGTCATGGCTTTTGCGAGATGGGTCCGCTTGTCAGAATTGAACCTTATAATTATCTCTACTTAAAAGTAAAGCTGGAAGACTGTGAAGAAATCTTTGAAAAGTCAGTCCTCCATGGAGAGCCAGTCACACGTCTGATGTACAAGCAGGATAATGAGGTCTATCAGACTCAGGAAGAAATTCCATTCTATGCAAAACAGACAAGACTTGTTCTGAAAAACTGCGGCCACATTGATGCAGAACATATTGAGGATGCACTGGCAGTAGGTGCATATGAAGCATTTGAAAAAGCTGTATTTGAGATGACGCCGGAGGCCGTAATCAAGACGATTACCCAGTCAAATCTGCGTGGACGTGGAGGCGCTGGTTTCCAGACTGGAAGAAAATGGTCCCAGGTTGCCGGACAGAAAGAAAAGATCCGTTATGTCGTCTGCAATGGTGATGAAGGAGATCCGGGAGCATTCATGGACAGAAGCATCATGGAAGGAGATCCGCACCGCATGATCGAAGGTATGATGATTGCAGCCTATGCGGTACAGGCACAGGAAGGATATATTTATGTCCGTGCGGAATATCCGCTGGCAGTCAGCAGACTTCGCATTGCAATCAGACAGGCAGAAGAGCTTGGAATTCTGGGAGACAATATTTTGGGAACAGGATTTAGCTTCCATTTACATATCAACCGTGGAGCAGGAGCTTTCGTATGTGGTGAGGGCTCAGCCCTGACAGCATCCATTGAAGGTAAGCGTGGAATGCCGCGTGTAAAACCGCCTAGAACCGTTGAAAAGGGATTGTTTGGAAAACCGACGGTTCTGAATAATGTTGAGACTTATGCGAATGTACCGATGATCGTGAAGCATGGAGCTGACTGGTATACAGGAATCGGAACACCGGAAAGTCCGGGAACGAAAGCATTTGCCCTGACGGGAAATGTAAATAATACTGGTCTGATCGAGGTGCCGATGGGTATTACGTTAAGAGAGATCATCTTTGATATTGGCGGCGGAATCCGTGATGGCAAGAAATTTAAAGCTGTTCAGATCGGAGGACCATCAGGAGGATGTCTGACAGAATCACAGCTGGACAGTAAGATGGACTTTGATTCACTGACGAAGATTGGTGCCATGATCGGTTCTGGCGGACTGGTTGTTATGGATGAGAATACCTGTATGGTTGAAGTTGCAAGATTCTTTATGAATTTTACGCAGCGTGAAAGTTGTGGAAAATGTGTACCATGCCGTGAGGGAACGAAGCGTATGCTGGAGATTCTGGAGCGTATCGTTGCCGGAGAAGGAAGAGAAGGGGACATCGAAGAGCTGGAAGAGTTAGCTGATATGATTGAAAACACAGCTCTCTGCGGTCTTGGAAAGAGTGCGCCAAAACCGGTAATCAGCACGATTCAGGCATTCCGGGAAGAATATGAAGAGCATATCCGTGATAAGAAATGCCGTGCCGGTATCTGTGCAAATCTCCGGAATTATAAGATCAATCCGGAAAAATGTAAGGGATGCTCCAAGTGTGCAAGAAATTGTCCGGTTGGTGCCATTACAGGCAAGATTAAATCACCGTATGTGATCGACAGCGCAAAATGTATCAAATGTGGAGCATGTTTAGAGAATTGTTCCTTTGGTGCAGTCTATACAGAATAACCGAGGAGGAAAGAATATGGGATCAATGATGATTGATGGACGGCGTGTGGAATTCACGGATGAACCAAACGTTCTGGCCGTTATCCGCAAAGCCGGAATAGATATACCAACATTATGCTACCATTCTGAATTATCCATTTACGGTGCATGCCGTCTTTGTACTGTAGAAAATGAATGGGGAAAGACGTTTGCTTCCTGTTCAGAAAAACCGAAGGACGGAATGGTCATTTATACGAATACACCAAGACTGATAAAATACAGAAAGCAGATTATAGAATTGCTTTTAGCATCGCACTGCAGAGATTGTACAACCTGTATCAAGAGTGGGGAATGTCATCTCCAGGATCTTGCACACAGGCTGGGAGTGCACGATGTCCGATTTGAGAATACAAAAGAGCCACATCCGATTGATGACAGTTCACCAGCAATTGTACGTGATCCAAATAAATGTATTCTCTGTGGTGACTGTGTGCGTATGTGCGACAATGTACAGGGAGTAAATGCCATTGATTTTGCCTATCGTGGAACAGAAGCAATTGTATCTCCTGCATTTAATAAGCCAATTGCCCAGACAGACTGTGTAAACTGTGGACAGTGCCGTGTTGTCTGTCCGACCGGAGCAATCAGTATCAAGACGAATATTGATGTTGTCTGGGATGCGCTTGCTGATAAAGATACCATTGTAATTGCCCAGATTGCACCGGCTGTACGTGTGGCAGCAGGTGAGGAATTCGGAATTCCAAAGGGTGAGAATGTGATGGGGAAACTGGTCGGAGTTCTTCACAGACTTGGCTTTGATGAGGTCTATGACACAGCATATGGAGCTGATTTGACAGTTATGGAAGAGTCGAAAGAATTTATGGAGAGATTCAACGCAGGAGAAAATCTTCCGTTATTTACCTCATGCTGTCCGGCGTGGGTGAAATTCTGCGAGAACCGTTATCCGGAATTTGTTCCACATCTGTCTAGCTGCCGTTCACCACAGCAGATGTTTGGAGCAGTCGTAAGAGAATACTATAAGAATCCGGAAAATAATGCCGGTAAAAAATTAGTATCTGTATCAATTATGCCATGTACGGCAAAGAAAGAAGAAATTCTTCGTCCAGAATCGAAAACGAATGGCAGACAGGACATAGATTATGTTCTGACAACAACCGAATTGATTTCTATGATTAAGCGGGCAGGAATTATGTTTGACCAGGTTGAAATCGAATCTGCAGATGTACCATTTGGAATTGGTTCCGGAGCCGGAGTGATCTTTGGAGTGACCGGAGGAGTCACAGAAGCTGTTCTTCGTAAGATTACACAGGGACACAAGCGTGCAGATATGGAAGAATTGAAGTCCAGCGGAGTGCGCGGTGATGATGGAATCAAAGAGATTGTCTATGATTATAATGGCAAAGAGATCAAAGCTGCAATCGTAAGCGGCCTTGCAAATGCAGACCAGCTGCTGAAGAAGATTAAGAGCGGAGAGATTCATTATGATTTTGTAGAAGTTATGGCATGCAGACGCGGATGTGTCATGGGTGGCGGACAGCCACTGGATGCAGGTGCACATACGAGAGAAGCACGTATGCAGGGACTGTATAAGGCAGATGTCAATACCCAGATTAAGAAATCAGATGAAAATCCGATGGTACAGTCTTTGTATGAAGGACTTTTGAAAGGTAAAACACATGAACTTCTGCACAGAAATTTTGCAGAAGCAGAAAAAGAAAAAAATAAATAGGAATAATTCAGTAAAACTACAGAAAATCTTAAGAAAAGGAGTGTATAGTGGAGTGTGAAAGAGAGGGTTATTATGGCTTATCACACAACACCATACTTACTCCTTTTTTTGCCGGCAGCACTTCTTTTCTATCAGATCACTCCGGCAAAATGGAGAAGTTATACATTGCTCATATTTAGTTATTTGTTTTTCTGGAGCTTTAGTGAAAAATTAATTATTTATCTGATCGGGACAACATTTCTGACACACCATATCTGTATCTGGATGGATACGATGGACAAGCGCGACAAGAGAAAAAAGAGAGTATTTCAGTTAGGAATTCTTTTGCTTTTGGGAACGATTTTGTGTCTGAAGTATCGAAATTTTTTCTTTGGAAATGTTTCGAAGCTGGCAATGGTGCTTCATATAGACTGGAGCTATCAAGATCAACTGATCTTTTTGCCAATTGGAATTTCTTTTTATACACTATCTGCAATCGGATATATGGCAGATGTGTACTGGGGAAAGGTAAAGGCAGAGTACAGTCTGGTGAAAACCGCATTGTTTCTTGGATTCTTCCCGGTAATCGTAGAAGGTCCGATCTGCAGATGGGAAGATGTGGAAGATACGTTGTTTAAAAATGAATCTGTAAAAGCAGAGAATGTTTTTAAGGGCTGTTATCGGATCATCTGGGGATTGTTTAAAAAGATGATTATTGCGGACAGGCTTGCAGTGCTGGTCGACAAGGTGTATGTCGGATACGAGAGCTACAGTGGTGCCGTGATCGTGGTAGCGGCGATTTCTTATACGATACAGTTGTATATGGAATTTTCGGGCTGTATGGATATGGTCATCGGAAGTGCCGGACTTTTTGGAATTCGCCTGCCGGAGAATTTCAGTCAGCCGTTTTTTGCAAAGACATGTACAGATTTCTGGAAACGATGGCACATTACGCTTGGTGTCTGGTTCAAAAACTATATCTTTTATCCAGTATCCATTTCCAAGACGGCCAGAAAGTGGAATAAATTTACGAGAAAACATTTCAAAGGGGATTTTGGAAAATATGTGGCGAGAATGGGAATTGCAGCAATGGCACTTTTCCCGGTATGGATCAGTAATGGTCTGTGGCATGGTCCGAAATGGAATTACATTTTTTACGGATTATATTACTTTGGATTGATTTTTATGGGACTTGCATTGGAACCGGTAAGAGACAGAATTCTTGCAGTACTTCATATTAATCCAGAGTGTATGTTCTATAAAGCATTTCAGACAGTGAAGATGCTGATCATCATATTCACGGGTGAAATGTTTTTCCGAGGAGATGGCTTCCGTCAGGGATTTCATATGTTTAAAAGTATCTTTCAGGGATTCAAGACAGAGACGTTTAAGGATGGCACCTTGCTTACATTAGGTTTGGATCAGAATGATTTCAGAATTATAATAATTGGCTGTATGATAGTATTTTTCGCAGATCTGATAAAGGAGTATTGGCCGAAAGAAACAAAAATGTGTCAAAAACAGTGGATCTGCACGGTTGAAAAAGCATTTGTTCCTGGAAAATGGGTCATTTGTTATGGTCTTGTTATGGCAATTCTGATCTTTGGGGCATATGGAGAAGGTTATCAGATGATTGATTTGATTTATGCAGGATTTTAGAGGATATAGGCATGAAGAAAAAGATAGGAATATTTATATTTATAGTGATATGCAGTACGGTGATGTTATCTGACTGGATAGAACGTATCTATATCGGCAGACTTGCAGGGCTGCCGGGAAGATATAACAGCTATGTCGGTATTCAGAAAGAACAAAAAGATTCTATAGATATGCTTGTACTTGGGGACAGCGAGAGCATGACGTCGATATCTCCGATGGAATTGTGGAAAAGTACCGGAATTACAAGTTATATATGTGGACAATCTGGTCAGCGTATTTCGGAATCATATTATATGTTAAAGCATGCTTTAGATTATCAGTCACCACAGGTCGTACTATTGGAAACTAATATGTTGTTTCGCTATACGAATACACCGGATAGTCTGCGCAGTTCTATCAGCGATACAGCTATGTATTATTTTCCGGTGTTACAATATCATAATTTGTGGAAAAATATTGTGAATGACCAGATACCAGAAGGATGGCAGTCTTACAAAGGCTTTGCAATCCGGTCGGGAGTGGCAGCATACAGCAAAGGCAGTTACATGAAGAAGACGAAAAAGGAAAAAGAAATACCCCAAATAAATCTCTGGTATTTGGATAAAATCCGGAAACTGTGTGAGAAAAACAAAATTCAGCTCTTGCTTTACACATCGGCTTCTCCGGTGAATCATAATTACAAGAGATACAATGCAGTGCTAAAATACGCCGGGAAGTATGGAATTCCTTATATTGATTTTAATCAGAAGCTTAAGGAACTGGGAATCGACTGGAAAAATGACACCCTGGATAAAGGCGATCATTTGAACCTGTCAGGAGCACATAAAGTTACAGATTACATGACCATGTATTTGCAGGAGCATTATATGCTGCCGGATCACAGAGGCGATGAGAAATTTACGAGCTGGGATACGATGGCATCGCAGTATACAACGGAGACAGGATATTAGGTTGTTAGAATTTCATAAAAATCCCAAGATGAAGAGCTTATAGAAGAGCTGTCCATCTTGGGATTTTTATCATTTTACTGCAGTTAGTCTGTATAAAAATGATAAATAATTTGTTTTTTATAAGTTTCACCGGCTTTTACCACGGGGCTTGGAAAATTCGGATGATGAATAGCATCTGGAAAATATTGTGGCTCGAAGCACACAGCATCTCTTGCTTCGTATACATGCCCTTGCTTTCCGGCAACATGCTCCAGATAGTTGGCAGTGTAAAGCTGGATTCCAGGATAATCTGTCGATAAGTCCATGGAGATGCCGCTCTGGTCACCTGTTGCGGTCAACACTTTGTGAGGAACGCCATATCCGGTTCCAATTACCCAGTTGTGATCGTAGCCGCGGGCAGTCTGTAACGTAGAATCTTCAATATCAGTGCCAAGATAACGTCCGTCACGAAAATCCATAACCGTTCCGGTGACAGAAGTAATTTCTCCGGTTGGAACAGAAGCAGCATCAGTTGGAGTATAGAAGTCTGCTGCCAGCGTAACCTTATGATTCAGAATATCACCGGAACCTTCTCCGTTCAGATTGTAGTAACTGTGGTGCGTCATGCTGATCAATGTATCCTGATCCGGAACTGCTTCGTATGTAATCGAGAAAGCAGGCTCTTCGTTCTGGCCGGAAATCTCGTAGGTGACAGACATGGTCAGTGCTCCTGGGAATCCCTGATCCATATGAGGACTTTCCAGAGAAAATGTAATGGAGGTGTCTGTTTTAGCGGCTACGTTCCAGATCCGTTTCGAGTAAGAGTCCGGACCGCTGTGAAGATTATTTTCACCATCGTTGGCAGCCAGTTTATATTCTGTACCATTCAGTGTAAATGAAGCACCTCCGATACGATTGGCACTTCTGCCGACATTATTTCCAAAGCAGGTGTCATCGGCCACATAGCCTGCAAGATCATCATAGCCAAGGACAACATCCGTTGGCTTGCCATTCTTATCCGGGACGAGCAGGCGTACGAGAGTGCTGCCGTAATCTGTGACAGAAAGTTCGATGGCGTCATTTTTTAATGTATATAATCTGACTGTTCTGCCGTCACATAAAGTTCCGAAATCAGTAGTTGTAATCATAATCCAATCTCCTCGTAGAAAACAAATATATAAAACTAAAACTGAAACTAAATTTAGTATAGTACCTGGAAAGAAGTTTCGCAAGAAATAAAAAGTATAGACTTATATAGAATATATAAAAAAGTAGACAAAAGAAAAGAAAAAGAGCATAATGTGGTTATTGAAAAATCAAAGGAAGAAAACATATGAAAAGATATAATAGAAAGAAAAATATCCGCTGGAATACGATGAAGATTCTGGTAACCGGATTTTTGCTTGTAATTGTGACCGGAGCAGTTCTTTTATGGCTTCCGGTCAGCAACCAGAAGCCGATTGAATTCTTTGATGCGTTATTTACATCGGCATCTGCAGTGTGTGTGACAGGGCTGGTCACAATCATTCCGCAAACTCAATTCACATTATTTGGAAAAGTAATTTTGTTGATATTGATACAGATTGGCGGACTTGGAATCATTGCCTGTGTAACGGCATTCTTTTTTCTCTTACGCAGACAGATTACTGTCAGGGAGCGTATGGTTATCCAGGAGACGTATAACGCAGATTCTATTGGTGGTATTGTAGGAATGGTCAGAAGAATTCTGATCGGAACATTTACGGTTGAGGGCGTGGGAGCTTTATTCTATGCAGTGCAGTTCGTGCCGGAATATGGATTGCTGCGTGGAATTGGGTATAGCATCTTTCATTCGGTATCTGCGTTCTGCAATGCAGGAATTGATATACTAGGTTCAGACAGTCTGGCAAAATATATCTGTAATCCACTCATTAATATTACGACAATGCTTCTAATCATCTTAAGTGGTATTGGATTTAGTGTCTGGTATGATGTGCTGGGGAATATTAAAAAAATCCGAAAGAAAGAAATTCCTGGAAAATGGTGGTTTACAAGGCTACGGTTGCATTCAAAGCTTGCAATCGTAACAACCTTGATATTGCTGGCAGTGGGAACATTGCTGACATTTTTACTGGAATATCATAATCCGGATACAATTGGACACTTAAGTTTTGGAGAGAAATGGATGGCATCTGCCTTTCAGTCAGTGACGACCAGAACAGCGGGATATTCTACATTTTCACAGGCAGGTATGCATGAAGAGACAAGATTTCTGAATATCCTTTTGATGTTTATCGGAGGATCACCTGGAGGAACGGCAGGAGGTGTGAAGACTACTACTATAGCAATGCTCATGCTTACATGCATTGCATTTGTCCGTGGGGGACAGGATACGGAATGTTTTGGAAGAAGAATATCCGCACAAAATGTCAGAATGGGATTTGTGACAGTCGTGCTTGCACTGATCTGTTACTTAACTGGAACAACATTGATTGCAGTATTTGAAGCAGACAGGTTATCCTTTCTGAACATTATGTATGAGACGGCTTCTGCGCTTGGAACCGTCGGTCTGACTGCAGACCTGACTTCCCATCTGTGCAGGGAAAGTCAGGCGGTAATTATTGCACTAATGTATATTGGAAGAGTCGGACCTATGACAATTGCACTTTTGTTTGCAGGAAAAAAGAATCAAAAAGACAGGGTGCGCACACTTCCGACGAATAATATACTGGTAGGATAAAGTAAGAAAAATGAAAGAAAATGTGATATGGAGGAGATACAGTGAAGAAGCAGTATGCGGTATTTGGGTTAGGTAGTTTTGGAGAAAGTGTTGCCATTGAGCTTCAAAAATTAGGTTGTGAAGTGGTTGCAATCGATGCAAATATGGAGCGTGTGGAGGCAATTGCGAATCAGGTGTCCTATGCTATGAAAGCAGACATTGAAGATGCAGATTTTATCCGTTCGCTTGGAACGAGGAATCTGGATGGAGTTGTAGTAGCGGCATCAGACAATATGGAAGCGAGTATCATGGCAACACTTGTGTGCAAGGAAATTGGTGTTCCATATGTTATGGCAAAGGCAAAAAATGAACTTCATGCAACAGTGCTTGAGAAAATCGAAGCAGATTCTGTTATTTTTCCGGAAAAAGAGATGGGAATGCGTGTGGCAAGGAATCTGATGTCTGCAAACTTTACGGACTGGATCGCGCTCTCACCGGATTATAGCTTGGTCGAAACAGAAGTGCCGGAAAAATGGGTTGGCAGGACGCTTTTAGAGTTAGATGTAAGAAAAAGTTATGACGTTATTGTTGTGGGAATCAAGATGGGAGACAAAGTAGAAGTCAATCCAGATCCAAAAGAACAGCTGAAGGAAGGGAATGTTCTGATTTTGATTGGATCAAATCAGGCACTGGAAGCTATACAGTAGAAGAATGGAGAAAAACGAATGAATTTGATTTTTCTGGCAGCGGGCAACAGCACCCGGTTTGGCTCGAACAAGTTGTTATATAGGTTGAATGGAAAATGTATGTACCGCTACGGACTGGAAGTTGTAGCTGCATTGTGGCAGAAAGGGCTTTTAGATACCATAGTGATTGTGACGCAGTATGAAGAGATCATCTATGACATAGAAGCACATTTTCCGTACATGAAAACCGTGAATAATCCACATCCGGAAGCCGGAATATCCGGCTCTATCCGTCTTGGAGTGGAAAAGCTCATAGAATTGGAAGAAAAATGTGGAAAAACAGGCAGCCGAAAGAGGGAAGGCTGTATGTTTGCAGTGGCAGACCAGCCATATCTGACAAGAGAATCACTTGAAAACATGGTGGAAACATGGGAAGTCTCAAAGAAAGGTATCTTGGTTAGTGAAAATGCTGGAAGAATGGGGAATCCTGTGATTTTTGCATACAAATATTACGAGGAACTAAAAAAACTTGAAGGTGATGTGGGGGGAAAATGTGTATTAAAAAAACACCTGGACGATGTCCAGATGTTTGAAATGCCAGCGTCAGAGCTTAAAGATCTGGATTCACTGACGGAGATTCATGAATAACCATAACGACCCAAGGATTTTCTTTGGAACATTCAGTATCCGGGAAAAGTTCCAGTGATGTCCAGAAATATCCGGCTTTGAATTTTCTGCGGAAGCGATAGATGACAGATCCTTTTTCATGGAACATACGCAAACGAAGCTGGTCGAGAGTCATGATAGAGCGAAATTCATCTGCATCGTCCGGATGGACTAACTGTTCGTCCAGTAGGCGGGACATGTAGGTCTGATAATCGGTTTCATATTCAATTCCAAAACCTGCAAGAGACGAATCTCTTTTGATCGTTTCCATACCTCCGGTAATCAGATTAAATCTGGAGAGCAGAAGCATATGATCCAGAAGAATCCGGAAAATATTGTCACCTAACTTCCACATTTCCGGAGAATCAGGGAGCGCTTCGCAGACATTACGAATCCGGCTGACCTGTTCATGGGCGGCCCGGAAGTTCTCGATTGGAATCGTCTGAATGAGTTCCTCAGCAGCTTCTACCGACATAGGTCTGTGAAAATAAAATCCTTGACCATAGTTACAGTTCATGGATTTCAGAATCTCGGACTGTTCCTTTGTCTCAACACCTTCTGCGATGATTACAAGACCAAGCCGGTAAGCCATATCTACGATAGATTTCAGAATCTGAATTCCTTTTCCTTTATTCTTTGCATCAATCTGCATGAACTTCATATCTAGTTTCAGATAATCTACATTCGCGTCTTTTAACACATTTAAAGAAGAATATCCACTGCCAAAATCGTCCATGAGCACGTAAAAACCCTTTTTGTGGAAACGGGTAATAGTATTTTTTACAATGGTGTTGCTCTCTGCAAAGACAGATTCTGTAATTTCCACAGGCAGATATTCTGGGGAAATGTGGTACTGCTCTGTAAGCATTGACAAATATTGAGGCACGTCAATATTCGTAATGTCTATCATAGAGACATTGATGGAAATCGGAACAAGTTTGCAGCCTTTATCCTGCCAGGCGGCTAAAGTCTTGCAGACAGATTTCCAGATGTACATGTCAAAGCGGGTAATAAATCCACTGCTTTCGAACAGTGGGATAAATTCTTCAGGTGAGACAAAAGTTCCGTCAGATTTCTGCCATCTGGCAAGCGCCTCCATGCTGACCAGTTCACCGGTCGCCATGTTACATTTGGGCTGAAGATAGAAGATAAATTCGTGATTTTCCAGTCCATGACGAGCATCCCGGAGAATACGCTGCTTTAATTCTATTTTTTTAGCCATGCCGGATTCGAAATAGCAGATTCTGTTTCCAATCTTTCCATCAACACTGGAAGCCGCAATCTGCGCATTGTTGCACATCGTGCTGACATTCAGAGATTCGTCTTCAATCCGATAGACGCCGATGGATGGAAGGAAACTATCATCTTGTTCCAGTTTATCAATGTAATGATAAATTGTTGCATAAATGTGGCGGAGTTTGTGACCGTCATCTGGCATGCAGATAAAAAAGTCATCGGCACTAAAGTGTCCGGTGATGTAGTTATCTTCCTGGTGAAGGTTTCGAAGATAGGCAGCAATTTCCAGAAGCAGATAATCACCGCTGTCCTGCCCGTACCAGTCATTGAATAATTTAAAATTCTCAATATCGATGGCTACAATACACCAGCCTTGCGGATGCTTCTGGTCCAAAAAAGTACGCACTTCATTTAAAAATCTTTTTCTTATATATAGACCGCTAAGCGGTTCTAGATCCTGGATTGAGTCCGGGTAATTAGGCATAAAGAAGTCCTCCTGTTATCAAAATTATCAATTCATTTTACGCCAATTACTATTATAACATTCGTCAAATATGAGTTCAACATGGAGAGGAAAAAGAAAGGGGAAAATTCTTATGGAAAAATTTTCCACATTCTGAATTTGATAAATAGAGGTGACGCGATTAGAGGCAGGAAATAAAATAGAGGTGACGCGGCTGGAGGCATGGAGTATCAGGAAGAAAAAAATGTAAAATATACTAAATCACTTGGAATAAAAGGTGACAACATTTTTCACATGATTTATAATAGAAAGGTGTCTGGGGCTTTTGCCAGGACATTTTGAAATCTGATATGGGTCAGAAGGGAGATTATGTTATGCTGGAGGTAAAGAATCTTACATTCCAGGTTCAGGAGAATGGAGTAGAGAGAAGCATTGTTGAAAACATCAGTTTCGATGTTGCGGATGGCGAGATGCTTGTCATTACCGGACCAAATGGTGGAGGAAAGTCCACACTTGCGAAAGTTTTAATGGGAATTGAAAAAGCAAGCGCCGGGCAGATTATTTTAGATGGAGAGGATATCAGCAATTATGATATCAATCACAGAGCAGATGCAGGAATCGGTTATGCATTTCAGCAGCCACCGAGATTTAAAGGAATGACTGTTATGAAGCTGTTGTCACTCTCAGCAGGTAAAGAATTAAAAAGAGAAGAGTGTTGTAAGCTTTTAAGTACGGTCGGTCTTTGCGCAAATGAGTACATTGAAAGAGAAGTGGACGGCACACTATCAGGCGGTGAAATGAAACGTCTGGAGATTGCAACCGTACTTGCAAAATCGCACAAATTATGTATTTTTGATGAGCCGGAGGCAGGAATAGACCTTTGGAGTTTTTCCATGCTGATCGAACAGTTCGAGAAAATCCACAAAGAAAAGAAGGAAAGTCTGGTTCTCATTTCACATCAGGAGAGAATCATTCAGATGGCAGACCGGATCATGGTCATCGAAGACGGTAAGATCGCGTCCATTGGAGCAACTGACGAGATCCTTCCACAACTATTAGGAAAGACAGCAGATTCTTATAGCTGTCTGACATGCAGATAAGGAGGGAGGAAAGCAATATGATGACGTTAGATGAAATTACAAAAAAAGTACTGGAACAGATCGATGCAAGTGGATTTAAACAGTCAGGTGCATTTAATTTACGACACAATGGAATTGCCCTCTGCCACGGTGACAGCGAGCATATCAAAATTAAGAAAAAGCAGGATAAGCCGGGCATCGACATTTATATCGATGGTAAGACAGATGGAGAAGAAGTACATATTCCGGTCGTTGTAGATGCCACAGGAATGACCGATGTGGTTTATAATGATTTTTATATAGAAGAAGGAGCAAATGTAACGATTGTTGCAGGCTGTGGAATTCACAACAGCGGTTGCAATGAAAGCCGCCATGATGGAATCCACACATTTCACGTAGAAAAAAACTGCAACGTACGTTATGTGGAGAAACATTATGGAGAAGGCGAAGGAACAGGAACAAGAGTCCTCAACCCGGTCACAGAAGTTTATCTTGGCGAGAATTCCGTATTTACACTTGATACCGCACAGATAAAAGGTGTAGATTCCACTGTACGTGAGAATAATGTATATCTGGAAGCAAACTCAAAACTGTACGTTATAGAGAAGCTGATGACACATGGAAACCAGGAAGCAACTTCCAATATGATGGTAGAAATGAATGGTGAAGGAAGTTCTGCACAGATCGTATCCAGATCCGTTGCAAAAGGCAGCTCCAGGCAGATATTTCACCCAAGAGCAGTCGGTAAAAATCTCTGCCATGCTCATGTACAATGCGACTCTATTATCATGGATCACGCAGAAGTCAGCTCTATTCCGGAGATTAACGCAAAACATGTAGACGCAGCAATTATCCATGAGGCGGCTATCGGAAGGATCAACGACGAGCAACTTGTAAAACTCCGTACACTGGGAATGACAGAAGAAGAAGCAGAAGGAGTCATAATCGAAAACTTCCTGAACTAAAAAATGTTAAAAAATAACTGAGGACGTAGTACTTTGTTAAAGTGCTACGTCCTCATCGTTGATTAGGGGTGTCCCTTTTTTGCCCCCTTTTCTATTTTTGAGCAAAGAAAAACACCATAAACCCTCGAGTTTACGGTGTCTTGCATCTTATGTCCAATGCGGAGAAAGGGACTTGAACCCTCACAGGATTGCTCCCACTAGAACCTGAATCTAGCGCGTCTGCCATTCCGCCATCTCCGCTCGACAAAAGATATGATATCATAGGTTGACGGAAAATGCAAACACTTTTTTGAATTTTTTTGAAAAATTGTTGTTGTTCTTTCGGTGGAAGGAAAGTTAATTACAAATGTCTTTTAATGGGCTGATCGTAATACCTTCTTCTGCCATAGCTTTTCGGATTTTCTCAACGAAAAGAAGAGCTTTTTCGCCATCACCGTGAACGCATACGGAATCAGCCTGAATGGAAATATCTTTTCCGGTGATTGTTGTAACTTTCTGCTCTTTTACCATGCGGATCACGCGGGCAATTGCTTCGTTCTCGTCTTTGATGACTGCACCTTCTTTGCGGCGGTTCACAAGTGTTCCGTCTTCTTCATAAGCGCGGTCTGCAAATACTTCGCTGGCTGCTTTAAGCCCCAGATCTTTTGCTGCACGGATCATTTCACTGCCAGAGAGTCCCATTACGATGATTTCCGGATCATAGGACTTAATAGCCTCACAGATAGCCTTAGAAAGCTCATAATCTTTTGCAGCCATATTATAGAGGGCTCCATGTGGTTTTACGTGCTGCAGGCGCATATTATGGGCTTTGCACATACCTCCAAGAGCGCTGATCTGATACAGAGTATACGCTTTTGCTTCTGCCGGAGAAACGGCCAGATTTCTACGTCCAAATCCCATCAGATCCGGAAATCCCGGGTGCGCACCAATCTGAATCCCGGCCTCCTTCGTTTGCTCGATCGCGGTCGTCATCACAACCGGATCAGATGCATGAAAACCACATGCAATATTCGCAGAAGAAATCAGTGGAATAATCTTGTCATCATTTCCAATCGTATAACGGCCAAAACTCTCACCTAAATCACTATTTAAATCAACTTTGTACATAATAACATAACCTGCCCTTCTTTTATAAAATTCAATAATTTATATAGAAAATCAGAAGGTTCTGTAGATATATATCTACCTTTCCACATACATGACTTCTACACAAATTATAAATATTCAAAACATTGACTAATTACATATATAATAACATAAAAATTGCATATGAGATATGTAAAACATGGATTTTCAACACGAAAAAAAGAGCAAGAAGCATAAGTCTCATCGGAATGTTTTGCATAACGGAGGCTGGGGTAATGCTTCTGCTCTTAGTGTTATTGTTTGAAAATTATTTCAGCAAGATAATTAATCAATTTTTAACAACCGCTCAATAAATCCAGTATCTGCATTTCCTTCACAGAATTCAGGATTTTTCATGATCCGGTACTGGAAGTCCAGATTTGTCTCAACGCCCAGAATCACCATCTCGTCCAGCGCAGACCGCATTTTCTGGATTGCAGCATCTCTGTCCGGTGCATGAACGATAACTTTCGCGATCATGGAGTCGTACTCGGAAGGAATGCGGTAGCCAGTGTAAAGACCGGTATCAACACGCACACCATTTCCAGAAGGAAGGTGCAAATGTTTTACCACACCAGGACTTGGCATAAAGTTTTTCTCCGGAATTTCAGCGTTGATACGGCACTCAATGGCATGTCCGCGTGGTGTGACCTCTTCCTGAGTGAAGCTAAGCGGCTCGCCCATGGCAACACGGATCTGTTCAATGATCAGGTCTGTGCCTGTAACCATTTCTGTGACACCGTGCTCGACTTGAATACGGGTATTCATTTCCATGAAATAGTAAGTTCCGCTTTGGTCAAGAATGAACTCGATCGTTCCGGCATTTGTGTAACCAACAGCTTTTGCGGCAAGAACGGCATCGTGGTTCATGGAAGCGCGGGTATTGGCTGTGATAGCCGGAGAAGGAGATTCTTCAATCAACTTCTGGTGGTTGCGCTGTACAGAACAGTCACGTTCGCCGAGAGCCACTACATTTCCATGAGTGTCAGCCATGATCTGGATCTCTACATGGCGTGGGTTTTCAATATATTTTTCAATGTACATGGTGTCATCGCCAAATGCGTTGGCAGACTCTCTTTGAGCCATGTTGAAGTTGAATTCAAAATCATCTTTAGAGCGGGAGACACGCATACCTTTTCCACCTCCGCCGGAGGAGGCTTTGATCATAACCGGATAACCGATTTCGTCTGCAAGCTTTTCGCCGGTCTCTACGTCGTAGACTGGATCTTTCGTACCTGGAACGACCGGAACTCCGGCCTCCATCATTGTCTTTCTGGCGTGGGATTTATTTCCCATGCTGTCGATAACATCTGCACTTGGTCCGATAAATGTAATACCGTGTTCTTCGCACAGACGTACAAAGTCTGAATTCTCAGAGAGGAAACCAAATCCAGGGTGGATCGCATCGGCTCCGATGTTCAGGGCAGCTGTGACAATTTGCTGCATATTCAGGTAATTGTTTCTGGCAGGGCCTTCACCGATACAGATACGCTGGTCGGCGAGCTGTACGTGAAGACTGTCTTTATCTTCTTTGGAATAGACTGCTACGCTGCGGATACCCATATTACGGCAGGCGCGGATAATACGAACAGCAATCTCTCCGCGGTTTGCAATCAATATTTTATGAAACATGGAACTCCTCCTTAGTCGTCAAGCTTCTTTACTTTAAAGAGTGGCTGACCATATTCAACTCTCTGTTCGTTGCTGACAAGAACGGCCTCGATCTCGCAGTCAAAATCACTTTCAATCTCATTCATCAGTTTCATAGCTTCCAGAATACATACAGTCTCGCCGGCTTTTACGCGGTCACCGACTTTTACGAAAGCTTTAGCTTCTGGTGAAGGTGCGGAGTAAAATGTTCCGACAATCGGGGAAGTAATGTATGTTTCTTCTTCCACTTCTCCAGAAGTCTCATCTGCAGTAGCAGCTTCCGGTGCAGCAGTTCCTGCAACCGGCATTCCCATACCTGGTGCAAATGGGACGGCAACGGTTTCGCCTGCGCGTTTACTCATTTTTATTTTAATATCGCCTTCCTGAATGGAAAATTCCTGCAGGGAAGACTCTTCGATAATCTTTACAAGCTTTTCAATTTTATCTAAATTCATGATGTCCTTCCTTTCTTTTTACTGGAATAATTTGCTGATTCGTTTTGCGACCAGACGGCAGTCCAGAACCTCTTTACAAGGCTGGTAGATCTGATGTCTGAATTCGTTCATTTCTTTTGCTTCCAGTGCAAGGAGTTCCTGAGCTTCTTCTACAGTAACTGCCTGGAACTTCACTTTATGATCTGTCTTTCTCTGAACCAGTTTTGGAATATCTACAGAGATGACCGTAGCAATCTTCGCATATCCGCCGGTAGTCTGTCTGTCTGCCAGCAGAATGATTGGTTTTCCATGGCTAGGTACCTGAACAGAACCGAATGCGATTCCATCAGAGATAATGTCTGTTGTTGACTTTGATGCAATAAATGGTCCTTCCAGACGGCAGCCCATGCGGTCGAACTCACTCGTTACAACATATTCGGAAGATAGAAATGTCTCTTTTCCTGCCGCGGTAAATGCATCGTCCTGTGGTCCCATAATCACGCGCAGTGTAATGTTGTCCTGATCAAACTCGTTGAGATCCAGGCTTCTAGACAGGAAATAAGGCAAGTATCTTCTTTTGGCACGGAAGCTGATATAGTCACCGTCTAAGAGGCGGCGTCCCTTAAATCCTCCAAGTCCACATTTGATGTTGGTAGAGCGGCTTCCCATAACGACCGGGATTTCCAGATAACTGGAAAATGCGATGTAGCCGCGGCTTCCGGTACGGCAGCCACGAAATGAGAGGATATCTCCACGGTGCATATAGAGCGCCGTATACATTTTCACAGGCTTTCCGTTGACCTGTGGCTGAAAATCACCTCCCGTGATAGCGATGATCGTCTCGGAAGTAAATTCCAGTGTTGGTCCAAGAAGAGTGAATTCGAGAACTGCTTCATTTTCCGGATTATCCAGAAGAAGATTGGCAATTTTGAAGGAGCGGCGGTCCATAACACCAGATACGCCGAACCCCTGGCTCTGATAGCCCGGGCGCCCACTGTCCTGTACAGTTGTAAGCATTCCGCCTTTTAAAATGCGAATTCCCATATTACACTCCTTTCTGGCGAATCACACACTCGTAAGTTCCCTGATTCACCTGTTCTTTAATCTCAAGAAAATCTTTTTCTGTGACCGGTACAAAATGAATATAATCACCGGCTTCGAAAAGGATTGGAATCTCGCGGTTCGGATCATAAGTCTTTACCGGAGTCAGCCCCAGAAGCTGCCAGCCTCCAGGGGAGTCGAGCGGATAGATTCCCGTCTGGGAACCGCCGATGCCGACGCTTCCTGCCGGAATCTTAATACGCGGATTTGCAAGTCTTGGTGTGTGGATCCGTTTGTCCAGTCCTCCAAGATAAGAAAATCCAGGAAGGAATCCGAGCATGTAGATCAGATAGTCTTCACTGCTGTGGATATCAATTACTTCCTGAGTAGAAAGATTGGCATGCATTGCGATATTTTCCAGGTCAGGTCCATATTCGCCACCGTAGCAGACCGGAATATCAAAGATCCGTGATGGAGCAGTTTCCTGGCTGACCTCAAGTTTTAACAGCTTTTCCAGACGCTCTTTTAATGCGCCGTAATTTACAACTCTTGGATCGTAGTTGATCAGAAGACTTGTAAATGCAGGAATCATATCTTTGACTCCTTCAACATGCTGGGCCTTCATCAGATGGACGAAGGCCGTAATTTTTGCATTGATCTCCGGGGAGATCTCCTGTCCGAATTCAATCAGGACAGAAGAGTCACCGGCTGTGTGGATTTTAATTTCTTCCATAAAAAACATCTCCTTATCCGAACAGTGCGCTCAGCTTTCCAAGGGAAGTGATTCCAAGGTATGCAGAGATTACAACTACAATAATTCCAAGGATCAGAAGCACGATTGGGTGTTTGTAGTTCTCGCCCATGATAGACTTCTTCTGAGATGCGATCAGACATACTCCCAATGTAATAGGAAGGATCAGTCCGTTGAGGGCACCTGCTAATACGAGCAGAGTTGCAGGCTGTCCGATGAGAGCCATAACAACGGTGCTAAGAGCGATAAATCCAACGATGAACCATTTTTCATTGTTGGCAATTGTCTTGCTGAAAGTTTTCAGGAAAGATACAGATGTGTAGGCGCATCCGATGATAGATGTAACAGCCGCACACAAAAGTACCAGTCCGAAGAAACGGTATCCGATCTGACCTGCACCCTGTAAAAATGCGTCGGCAGCCGGGTTGCTTGCATCAAGAGTTGTAGCCGGGGAAGTTGCAGTCTCAACAACAACGCCTAAGATTGCAAGGAACAGCAAGATACGAACAATCGTTGCAATTCCGATTCCCATAACAGAACTCTTGTTGATCTCTTTTAAATTCTCTTCTTTTGTAATACCGGCATCGATCAGACGATGTGCACCGGCAAATGTGATGTATCCGCCAACAGTTCCGCCAAGAAGTGTCAGAATTGCAGGGAAGATACTGTCCATAGGAGCAGTTGGTACAAATGTTTCCTTTACAGCCATTCCTACTGGTGGTTTTACAATCAGGATGACAACAAAAATAACGACGATCATGATACCACCAAGAATTTTTGTCAGTGTGTCCATTGCATCTAATGCATTTTTGTAAAGGAATACACAGATTGCGATTGCTCCTGCGAGGAAGCAGCCATATGTAGTCGGGATGCCAAGCAAGCTGTTGAATCCGAGGGCACCGCCGCCAACGTTACCAATGTTGAATACAAGTCCGCCGGCTACAACGAGGAAGGCGATCACATATCCAAGACCTGGCAGAACTTTGTTAGCAACATCCTGGCCACGCATACCGGATACGCATAAGACTCTCCATACGTTAAGCTGAACGATTGCTGCTAAAATAACTGATACTAAGATTACGAAGCCAAAGCTTCCTTTGAGGTTTCCTGTGAACTGTCCTGTCTGTGTAAGGAATCCAGGACCAATTGCAGAGGTTGCCATAAGAAATGCTGCGCCAATGAGAGCACTGGCACTTTTTTTGTTTGTGTTTTTCTCCATAACTACTCTTCCTTTCGATAAATCATTTTGTATAGTATACAATTATACAGAAACTCGGGGGAATACGCAAATAAAAAACAGAAAGTTTAGAAAAACTTTCTGTTTTTAACTACATTTTAACGGACTTCGATGCCATTTACCTCAAGATGGTCGTCAATCGCGATGACAAGACAACGTCTTCCATCGATTTCACGGGTCTCTACGAGGTCGGATCTTTCCGGATTAACTTTTACTACAATATCAGGTGTCTCAATCTGGAAAGTTTTGACACTGGCAATGTTGGAAGCAAGGAGAGTATTTTTCTCACCGACAGCTTCCTCAAAATTCTTATCGAAATGTTCCATTTTTTCTTCCGGGACTCCACTTCGCTCTAACAGGTGTTTCACGTCTGGACGGGACAGCTCCAGTGGGTCAGGAGATTCCTTGGCTTCTTCCATAAGTTCATTCAGATTGTCGTGGATATTGCGGACGGTGTCATAGTCACAATCCTCACCGAGTGTATCACTGACAAGAGACTGGAACGTTGTCTTTTGATCCTTTGCAGTAAGCGGTGTAATATTGCCAAGTACATTTGCAATAAAGTCAGGCTGGAGATCTTCTGGTTTCTTGGAGTAGTACAGGACGTGATGAACGTCACTTGCACGATCCTGGAAAGCCGGGAAGAGAAAACCGGTCGCAGGCATCTCCACGAACCAGTCACGGATACGGTCTTCAATATTGTTCTTTTCGGCGTTATATGTAAGTCCGGCTTTCGTCAATTTTACCGGGCAGATACTGCACATGATATGTTCATATACGGTATCGGAAGCGTCAAACATTTCCATATTATCGGAAGATTTCCCCGGCACATCGTATGCAGCATGAATCAATATAATATAGTAGTTTTCCGCGAATTCGTAGTTCTCAATAACCTTGTCGTAGAATTCTTCCAAAAGCAGATCATCAGTAAGTTTCGTATCGCGCAGCCTTAAAAGGAGCTCCTGCGCGCCGCCTTCCAGCTCCTGGTCCAGCGGGAATTCCATAGTCATCAGGTTCTTGCCAACAGTTCCGGATAATGTATGCTTGAAAATGTCAAAATACTTGAAAGCTTCTTCCTCCGGCATGGAAAGAAAAGCTTTTTTCATCTCCATTTTTTTCTCTTTTTCATGATCCACATAACAGCCGCAGATACGGGTAATTGTGCAGTTTTCCGGGGTAAACTGCTTGCGGATCTCCAAAACTTCTTTTTTATTCATAAATCAGATACACTCCCTTACGATATAGTTACCATAAAAGATAGTATAGAGAGTTTTCGGGGGAAAATCAATGGGTTTTGGAAGAGGAGAAAAGTCTGATTTAAGAAAAATGTTCTTGACAAAGCTTTTTTTGTTATGTATACTTTGAAGGTCAAAATAATTGAAACTCAAATAAATTGAAGCTCAAAGAAAAACTTCAGAAAGGAAAGATATGAGTGCAAGATTTTGTGGAACAGGCTCCTGTGTCCCGGATTATGTTATGGATAATGATGGGGTTGCAGAGCTTGTAGAGACAAGTGATTCATGGATCAGAGAACGGACCGGAATTGCGAGACGCCATATTGCAGTGAAAGAGACGACCGTGTCCATGGCGAATGAAGCTGCAAAACGAGCTCTTGATAATGCAGGAGTTTTGCCAGAAGAACTGGATCTGATTCTGATGTCCACGATTTCTTCGGATGTCATTATTCCATGTGGCGCATGCGAAGTGCAAAAGGCCATTGGTGCAGACAAAGCAGTCTGTTTTGATTTAAATGGAGCATGTACCGGGTTTGTACTGGCATACAATACAGCATTGGCATACATAGAAAGTGGGATTTATCAGACAGTTCTGATCGTAGGAAGTGAATCGCTGTCCAGGCTGACGAACTGGAAGGACCGTGGGACGTGTATTCTTTTCGGAGACGGCGCCGGTGCAGCAGTAATAAAAAAAGATGAAAGAGCCAGTTATATTCCGGCGGCACATTCTGACGGGACTCGAGGAGAGGCGCTTTTGTGTTACAGTAAGCGAGAGGAGAATGGACTTCCTTTTCAGAAAAATGATGAGATTGGCGGGAAACATTTGAACAGTGAAGACTATCTCATGCAGATGGACGGTCAGGGAGTATTCCGGTTTGCAATTAAGCAGGTACCGGAAGTCATTCAGGAAGTGCTGGAAAAAAATGAAGTAAAACCAGAAGAAATCGATTGGTACATTTTACATCAGGCGAACCGGAGAATTCTGGAAGCCGTAGCAAAACGAATGGGCGAACCGGTCGAAAAATTCCCAATGAACATGGAAGAGTATGGAAATACATCTTCCGCAAGTATTCCGATTCTGTTAGATGAAATGAATAGAGACGGAAGATTAAAACGAGGACAGAAAATCGTGCTGGCAGGATTCGGGGCAGGCCTGACCTGGGGCGCAACAATTATTGAATGGTAAAAGGAGAAAAAAATTATGTTAGAGCAGATTAGAGAGATTATCGCAGAGAATTTAGCAATTGATGTGGAGAAGGTTACAGAGAGTGCAGATTTCAAAGAGGATTTAGACGCAGATTCCTTAGACCTCTTCGAGATGGTAACAGCATTAGAAGATGAATATGAGATCGAAATTCCGGAAGAAGACCTTCCAACACTCAAAACAGTCGGCGACGTAGTGAAATACGTGGAAGCACATAAAGAATAAAGATATAGCCTTCGACAAATTGCAGACTCTTTTAGAAGTGTGAATGCAAGAAAGGAAACAAATTATGCAGACAGAAATAACAAGACTTCTCGGAATAAAATACCCGATCATCCAAGGTGGTATGGCATGGGTAGCTGAGCATCATCTGGCGGCTGCTGTTTCAGAAGCAGGTGGTCTTGGACTTATTGGTGCCGCCAGTGCTCCGGCAGAGTGGGTGCGCGAGCAGATACGGGCAGCACGCAAGCTGACGGACAAACCATTTGGAGTGAATATTATGCTTATGAGCCCTTATGCGGCTGATGTTGCGAAAGTAATTGTGGAAGAAGATGTCCAGGTCGTGACGACTGGAGCCGGAAGTCCGGGAAAATATATGGAAATGTGGAAGGAAGCAGGAGTGAAAGTAATTCCTGTTGTTGCTTCTGTGGCTCTTGCGAAACGTATGGAGCGGGCAGGAGCAGATGCAATTGTTGCAGAAGGCTGCGAGTCTGGCGGACATGTCGGAGAGAGCACGACTATGACACTTGTACCACAGGTCGTTGATGCAGTCGATATTCCGGTTATTGCCGCAGGTGGAATCGGAGACGGAAGAGGAATTGCAGCAGCATTTATGCTGGGAGCAAAGGCTGTACAGATGGGAACTGCATTTGTTGTCACAGAAGAGGCACAGGTGCACCAGAATTACAAGGATAAGATTTTAAAGGCAAGTGACATTGATACAAGAGTCACAGGACGTACAACAGGACACCCGGTACGGGCACTTCGCAATGAGATGACAAAAAAATACTTGAAGATGGAACAGGAAGGTGCTCCATTTGAAGAACTGGAACTTATGACTCTTGGAGGTCTTAGAAAAGCTGTCGTAGACGGTGATGTGAAGACTGGAAGTGTCATGTCAGGCCAGATCGCGGGACTGGTAAATGAGCAGATGAGCTGTCAGGCATTGATCCAAAAACTGGTCAGAGAAACAGACGCTTTGATAGGCACTCTGAATCTGTATGAAACCGAAGTGTAGTAATTGGAGGATAAGAAATATATGAGTAAGATTGCATTTATCTATCCGGGACAAGGGGCGCAGAAATGTGGCATGGGTGCAGATTTTTACGAAAACAGCGCCAGTGTCAGAAAGCTCTTTGATGAAGCAGGCGAACAGCTGGGGCTGGATATGAAAGCATTGTGTTTTGAGGAAAATGATCTCTTAGACCAGACAGAATATACACAGGCGGCTATGGTAACAACATGCCTTGCCATGACAGAAGTTCTGATGGAACGTGGAGTAAAACCAGATATTACAGCGGGACTGAGCCTTGGCGAATACGCAGCCATCTCTGTGGCCGGCGGGCTGGAGCCGATCGATGCGATCCGCCTTGTGAGAAAACGTGGAATTTTGATGCAGCATACAGTTCCGGCAGGAGAAGGCGCTATGTGCGCGATTCTTGGATTAGATGCAGAGAAAATCGAAGCAGTGACAGCAGAGATTGAAGGTGTGTCTGTAGCGAACTATAACTGTCCGGGTCAGATTGTTATTACAGGAAAAACAAAAGCAGTTGAAAAAGCGGCAGAACATTTGAAAGAGGCGGGTGCAAAACGTACCGTAATGTTAAATGTTAGTGGTCCGTTTCATTCTACGCTCTTACTCTCGGCGGCAAAGGAACTGGAAATGGAGCTAGATAAGACAGAATTTCATGAGCTTATGATCCCTTATATTACAAATGTGACGGCAGAAGCAGTTACGGATGTTCGTAAGAGTCCGGGATTACTTGTGACACAGCTTACATCGTCCGTTCGCTGGCAACAGAGCATGGAGAAAATGATCGCAGACGGAGTTGATACATTTATCGAAATCGGGCCGGGCAAGACTTTGGCAGGATTTATGAAAAAGATCGACCGAAGCGTCAAGGTCTGCAATGTAACAACATGGGAAGATCTGGAAAAGATCATATAGAAACAAGGCGAAAATGACAGGAGTTATAAATAAAATGGAAAAAAAGGTAGCAGTTGTGACAGGAGCTTCCCGTGGAATTGGTGCGGCAATCGCAAGAGAGCTGGCAGTAGCGGGCATGTATGTTGTGATCAATTACTGTGGCAGCGAGGAAAAAGCACAGGAATTAAAGACAGAAATTGAGCAAAATGGAGGAGAAGCTTCTATATATAAATGTGATGTTTCTGACAACGTGGCATGTAAAGAATTTATTGGAAATGTGATCGCAGAATACGGACATCTGGATGTGCTGGTGAATAATGCAGGTATTACAAGAGATGGTCTGTTGATGCGGATGTCAGAAGAAGATTTTGACGCTGTGTTAGATACGAATTTAAAAGGTGCATTTCATACGATCCAGGCAGTATCCAGACAGATGTTAAAGCAAAGAAGCGGGCGCATCGTGAATATTTCATCTGTAGTTGGTGTGTCTGGGAATGCAGGACAGGCCAATTATGCAGCTTCTAAGGCCGGAATCATCGGACTTACAAAAGCTGTGGCAAAAGAGCTTGGCTCCAGAGGAATTACTGTGAATGCAGTAGCTCCTGGATTTATTGATACTGATATGACGCAGAGCCTGCCGGAAAAGGTTGTAGAGGCTACGCTTGCCCAGATTCCTCTTGGAAAATTTGGAGAGCCTGAGCAGGTGGCAAAAGCAGTTGCATTTCTCGCATCGGAAGATGCTTCTTATATTACCGGACAAGTGCTGCATGTAGACGGCGGCATGGTAATGTAGAAAGTGATGCAGGGGAAGGAGTACAAAAAAGATGGCAAATAATAAAGTCTTAAAAAGAAGAGTGGTCGTGACCGGACTTGGTGCAATTACTCCAATTGGAAATAGTGTAGCTGAATTTTGGGACGGAATCCGCAAAGGTAAGGTTGGAATTGGTGAGATCACAAAGTTCGACACTACAGATTATAAAGTAAAACTGGCAGCAGAAGTCAAAGACTTTGTGCCGGGAGATCATATGGATAAAAAAGCAGCCAGACGTATGGAAGCATTTTCTCAATATGCGGTTGCAGCAGCCAGAGAAGCTTATGAAGATTCTGGACTGGAGATTGAAAAAGAAGACCCATTTCGCGCTGGTGTGATGATTGGTTCCGGAATTGGAAGTCTTCAGGTAGCAGAGCAGAGCTATGAAAAAATTCTGACCAAGGGACCGGCAAGAGTGAATCCGCTTATGGTGCCTTTGATGATTTCCAATATGGCAGCGGGAAATGTATCAATTCAGTTAGGATTCCGTGGAAAATGCAGCAATGTCGTAACTGCCTGCGCCACAGGAACGAACTGTATTGGTGATGCATTCCGTACAATCCAGTATGGTGACGCAGATATGATGCTTGCAGGAGGAACCGAAGGCTGTGTATGCCCACTTGGTATTGCCGGATTTACAGCACTGACAGCACTTTCTGCTTCTACCGATCCACTTCGTGCCTCCATTCCATTTGATAAAGACCGGGATGGATTCGTACTTGGTGAAGGTGCGGGAGTTGTAATGCTGGAAGAGCTGGAGCATGCAAAAGCGCGTGGGGCAAAAATTTACGCAGAAGTGACCGGTTACGGATGTACAGGGGATGCTTATCATATTACTTCTCCGGCAGAAGACGGAAGCGGTGCAGCGAAGGCAATGGAGCTTGCCATGGAAGAGGCCCAGATTACACCGGCACAGGTAGATTACATCAATGCCCATGGAACAAGTACCCATCACAATGACCTGTTCGAGACACGCGCCATTAAGAAAGCATTTGGCGAGGCAGCGAAAGACGTGGTGATCAACTCTACGAAATCCATGATCGGTCACTTGCTTGGAGCAGCAGGCGGAGTAGAATTTATTACTTGTGTCAAAAGCATGGAAGATGGATTTATCCATCAGACGGTCGGAACAAAAGAGGCCGATGAAGAATGTGACTTAAATTATGCAATTGGAAGTCCGGTAGAGAAAGAAATCAAGGCAGCCATGAGCAATTCACTTGGATTTGGCGGACACAATGCAACAATTTTAATTCAGAAGTATGAAGCGTAAGGGGGAACCTGGAAATGGATGTAGAACAGTTGATGAAACTGATTGATAAAGTCTCTGAGTCAGACCTGACTGGATTTAAATATGAAGAAAATGGTATAAAATTGCAGCTGAATAAGAAAGAGAACCTGGTGATGGGAACGACTGCGGCAGTGCAGGCTGTTACACCGGAAGCTGTGAAAGTTACAGGTGCTTCTTCTAAAGCAGCCACAGATTTAGAAGAAGGCGTACAGAAACAGACTGGGACATCTGAGGCGGCTCCTGTTGGAAATGTAGTCAAAGCTCCGCTTGTGGGAACATTTTACGCGGCTCCGGCAGAGGATGCAGAGCCATTTATTCAGGTTGGCGATTCCGTGAAAAAAGGTCAGTCGGTTGCAATTATTGAGGCCATGAAGCTGATGAATGAAATCGAGAGTGATTTTGATGGAACAGTCACGGAGATTCTTGTAAAGAATGGCCAGGCAGTAGAGTACGGCCAGCCATTATTCAGAATTGCGTAGGAGGTTATCATGAAACATTTGGATATTAAACAGATTCAGGAAATCATACCTCACAGACATCCGTTTCTGTTATTGGATTATGTAGAAGATTACGAGCCGGGTGAGTATGCAGTGGCGTACAAATGTGTTTCCTACCGGGAAGAGTTCTTTGCCGGACATTTTCCACAGGAGCCGGTCATGCCGGGTGTGCTGATCGTGGAAGCGCTGGCACAGGCAGGTGCGGTAGCGATTTTAAGTGAGCCGGAGAATCAGGGAAAAGTCGCATATTTTGGCGGAATTGATAAATGCAAATTCAAAGGAAAGGTCGTGCCGGGGGACAAGCTTCGTCTGGAAACAAGAATTATCCGGAAAAAAGGACCGATTGGTGTCGGAGAGGCTGTCGCTACAGTGGACGGTAAAAAAGTAGTCAGCGCGGTACTGACATTTGCAGTAGGGTAGGTGATCTGTGTGATTAAGAAGATTTTGATTGCGAACCGTGGTGAGATTGCAGTTCGGATTATCCGTGCGTGCCGGGAAATGGGAATTGAGACGGTTGCAGTATATTCAGAGGCAGACGCAGAAGCCCTTCATACAAAGCTTGCAGATGAAGCGGTCTGTATCGGACCGGCACCGTCATCTCAGAGTTATTTAAGTATGGAGAATATTATCAGTGCAACGGTGGTGAGTGGGGCAGACGCCATTCACCCGGGTTTTGGCTTTTTGTCAGAGAACAGTAAATTTGCAGAACTGTGTGAGCAGTGCGGAATTACCTTTATCGGACCGCCGGCAAATGTCATTGCAAAGCTTGGCAATAAACAGGAAGCAAGAAATACGATGGAAGCAGCAGGTGTTCCGGTCATTCCAGGAAGTAAGGAGCCAGTCTGTGAGGTGCATACCGGACTTTTGCTTGCACGGGAAATCGGTTACCCGGTTATTATAAAAGCTGCCCTCGGCGGAGGTGGAAAAGGCATGCGTGTGGCATATTCCGAAGAAGAATTCACGCAAAGCTTTCAGACCGCACAGAAGGAAAGCCAGATGGCGTTTGGCGATGATACCATGTATATTGAACATTTTATGGAGGAGCCGAGACATATCGAATTTCAGATTCTGGCAGATTCCTATGGAAATGTAGTGCATCTCGGAGAACGTGACTGCTCTATTCAGAGAAATCATCAGAAAATGATTGAGGAGGCTCCGTCAGCGGCGTTGTCTTCAAAGCTTCGAAAGAAGATGGGAGAGGCAGCAGTAAAAGCTGCGAAAGCCGCAGGCTATGTCAATGCCGGAACCATTGAATTTCTTTTAGAGAACAATGATGCCTTTTACTTTATGGAGATGAATACCCGAATTCAGGTGGAGCATCCGGTGACTGAGTGGGTGACTGGAATTGACTTGATCAAAGAACAGATCCGTATTGCAGATGGACAGAAGCTGTCATTTACTCAACAGGATATTGAAATCAATGGGCATGCCATTGAGTGCCGGATCAATGCGGAAAATCCGGAAAAAGGATTCCGGCCGTCACCTGGAACCATTACAGATCTTCATTTGCCGGGAGGAAAAGGAATCCGTGTAGATTCCGCAATTTACAGTGGATGCAGCATTTCTCCATATTATGATTCCATGGTTGCAAAGCTCATCGTCTGGGCGAAGAACCGGGATGAAGCAATCCAGAAAATGCAGAGCGCACTTGGAGAGGTTATTATTGAGGGCATCGACACGAATGTGGATTATCTCTATGAATTATTAAATAACCCGGTATATCAATCCGGAGAATTTAATGTGAATTTCATAGATACTATAAAGCATTAAGGCATACAACAACCGTGGAGTGAAAGAGTATAAGGAGTGGACATATGAAGTTAGATAATATGTTTAAGAAAACAAGACGTCCTTCCGGAAAAAAAGGGCATATCGGTGGGAAACACCAAAGCCCGGAAGTTCCGGAGGGACTTCTGTGTAAATGTAACAAATGTCAGAAAGCAATTATTACAGAGGACGTTATAACAGGCGGATATATTTGCCCGAAATGTCATGGGTATTTTCGCATGCCGGCACCGGAGCGGATTCGGTCAATTGCAGATGAGGATACGTTCGAAGAGTGGGACAGAGGAATTGAAAATACGAACCCGATTGGATACAAAGGGTATCCGGAAAAGGTGGAAGCATTAAAACAAACAACTGGATTAGATGAGGCAGTGGTGACTGGAAAAGCTGCAATTCATGGAATTGAGACAGCGCTTGGAGTCTGTGACGGACGTTTTTTAATGGCGAGCATGGGAGAAGTCGTAGGTGAGAAAATTACAAGAATGGTAGAACGTGCGACAGAAGAAAAGCTTCCGGTTATCATCTTTACATGCTCTGGCGGAGCAAGAATGCAGGAAGGAATCGTGTCTTTGATGCAGATGGCAAAGACATCCGCTGCACTGAAACGTCACAGCGACGCTGGACTTCTTTATATTACGGTGCTGACAGATCCAACAACCGGTGGCGTGACGGCAAGTTTTGCTATGCTTGGAGATATCATACTGGCAGAGCCGGGAGCACTGATTGGATTTGCAGGTCCTCGTGTCATTGAGCAGACGATCGGTCAGAAACTTCCGAAAGGATTCCAAAGATCCGAGTTCTTAAAAGAACATGGATTTGTAGACCAGATTGTAGAACGCCAGAAGATGCGGCAGACGCTGGGAAAAATCCTGAAAATGCATCAGACTGGAAATGAAAAAGTCGAAAAAGCAACAAAAGAATTTCAAAATAGAAAAACCAGATCAAAAACTCTGGAAGCCTGGGATCGTGTACAGATTTCCAGAAGAAATGACCGCCCGGTTGCAGGTCACTATATACAAGCTTTGTTCCAGGATTTTGTAGAACTGCATGGAGATCGGTATTTTGCCGATGATCCGGCAATTGTTGGAGGAATCGCAACCTTTCACGGAAGAGCAGTGACAGTCATTGCCCAGGCGAAGGGACAGAATACAAAAGAGAATATCGGACACAATTTTGGTATGCCGTCACCAGAAGGCTACCGGAAGGCATTGCGTCTTATGAAGCAGGCAGAAAAATTCCACCGCCCGGTCATTTGCTTCGTAGATACGCCGGGAGCATTTTGCGGAATTTCCGCAGAAGAGCGCGGCCAGGGAGAGGCGATTGCAAGAAATCTGTATGAGATGTCAGCGCTGAAGACCCCGATACTTAGTATTGTTATCGGAGAAGGTGGAAGCGGCGGCGCACTTGCAATGGCGGTTTCAGACCAGGTATGGATGCTGGAGAATTCCATTTATTCCATTCTTTCACCAGAAGGCTTTGCAAGCATTTTATGGAAGGACAGTACGAAAGCTGCGCAGGCTGCAAAAGTTATGCGTCTGACAGCAGCAGATTTAAAAGAAATGGGGATTGTAGAGAAGGTGTTTGCAGAACCAGAACATTTTACAGCAGAAACGATGAGCAATATTGCAGATGAACTGGAGAAAAATATCGAAGGGTATCTGGAGGAATATACAAACAAAGACATCCAAGAATTAGTGGATTCCCGATATGAACGCTTCCGTCGGATGTAAGCAGGATCTGAAATATATAAGTGCAAAGTTGTCTGTAAAATGCAAGTGTCAGAGAATTCAGAAGGAATGCAGGAGCAGGTTGACTTCTTTGACAAAAAACGTCTATAATGAAAAGCAAGTAAAGGATGAAGGAGCAGTGCGAATGAGTGATGTATATGCAACAATTAACTATGTCCTGGTGAATCTGATTAATGAGATCTGGGAGGTAGAAGGTAAGGCAATTATTACGGATGAATTTAAAGATATTACCAACAATGATATGCACGTCATAGAGGCAATCGGACTTGGAGAGGGCAATAATATGTCTACCATTGCAAAGAAGCTGAATATTACAGTAGGATCACTTACAACTGCTGTGAATAGTCTTGTGAAAAAGGGGTATGTTGACCGGTTCCGCAGCAAAGAGGATCGACGGGTCGTATATGTGCGTCTTCTGGAAAAAGGGGAAAATGCATATCATCATCACGAAGATTATCATAAGCAGATGACACAGGCCATTGTGGACAAGTTAGATGAGAGCGAGATCCCGGTACTGTTAAAGACGCTGGACGCACTGACTGGATTCTTTACCGATTATACAAGAGAAAGCAAAGAAAAATCGTCGGACAGCATGGATAAAGAATAGACAAAAAATGACTGACGATGAGAGAACGTATAGAAGAGTGAGGCGTACAATATGATCCGAGGCGTGATATTTGACATGGATGGCACTTTGTTTGATACAGAGAGGCTGTATACGATTGCGTGGAAGCAAGTCGGAGAAGAAATGGGGTATTCCATTACGACAGAACTTCTGAATCAATGCCGGGGAAAGACGGCAGCGATTATCAGGGGAATATTTGAAGATACATTTGGCAAAGAATTTCGTTATGAAGAAGCAAGACAGCGAAAAGATGAGATTTTTATGGAGATGCTTGCGCGGGACGGAGTTCCTAAAAAGAAGGGGCTTATGGAGCTCATTTCCTATTTGGAAGAAAAGAAGATTCCGGCAGCAGTTGCAACTTCTACAAGACAATCGCGTGGAGAAAAAGTTCTTCAAATGTCAGGAATAGCGGAATATTTTGCAGCATTTATCTATGGAGACACGCAAAAAGCAAGTAAACCAAAACCGGATATTTTCTGGAATGCAGCAAAAGAGATCGGACGTGATCCGAAGGAGTGTCTGGTAGTTGAAGATAGTATACCGGGAGTCATGGCAGGAATCGCAGCCGGTGGAGAAACGATTTATATTCATGATATGGTAGATGTGCCGGAAGAGGTACTGGAACATGCATCAGCCAGTCTGGAGGATCTGGGTCAGATCATTGAGTGGATGGAAAATGTAAAATAGGGAGATGATTTTGTGAATAAAGAAATCGAAAAGTTGCAGGAAATCATTGATGACAGTGAAAATATTGTCTTTTTCGGAGGAGCAGGAGTATCTACAGAGAGCAATATTCCGGATTTTCGAAGTGCGGACGGCCTGTATCAGCAGAAATATAAGTATTCACCGGAACAGATCGTCAGTCATACCTTCTTTATGCGCAATACAGAAGGATTTTATGAATTTTACAAAGAAAAGATGATGTTTTTAGATGCGAAGCCGAATGCCGCGCACAAAAAGCTGGCAGAACTTGAGCAGGCAGGAAAACTTAAAGCAATCATTACACAGAATATTGACGGACTTCATCAGGCAGCAGGAAGCAAGAATGTATATGAGATCCATGGAAGCATTCATCGCAATTACTGCCAAAAATGCGGAAATTTCTACGATGCAGCATATGTAAAGAACAGCAAAGGAGTTCCACATTGTGAGTGTGGAGGAGTGATCAAGCCGGATGTCGTACTTTATGAGGAAAGTCTGGATGAAAATATGATTGACAAGAGTATCCGTGCGATCAGCCAGGCAGACACACTGATCATAGGGGGAACATCTCTGGTCGTTTATCCGGCAGCTGGATTTGTAGATTATTTTAGAGGAAAACATCTTGTCGTGATCAATAAGAGCGATACGGCAAAATCAGTTCGTGCAGAACTTACGATTGCCGCACCGATCGGGGAGGTATTGAGTCAGATTACAGTATGAGTACATTAAAAAAAGAAATCGTGATTCGTGTTGCGGCATTAGAGGATGCAGAAGAATTGTTGGAGATTTATGCACCATATGTCAGGGAAACTGCAATTACATTTGAATATGAAGTTCCCTCCCCAGAGGAATTTCGTGAAAGAATTGCACATACACTTGAAAAATATCCATATCTGGTGGCAGAACATGATGGAAAAATCGTGGGGTATGCATATGTCAGTCCATTTAAGGAGCGCGCAGCTTATGCCTGGGCGGTGGAAACCTCCATATATGTAGATCAGAATTGTAAACGTATGGGAATAGGAAAAAAACTTCATAGTGCATTGGAACATTGTCTGAAAGAAATGGGAATTTTAAATATGGAAGCATGTATTGGATATCCCGAGGAAGACGATGAGTATCTGACAAAGAACAGTGCACAGTTTCATGAACATCTTGGCTATCGTATGATAGGAGAATTTGAAAAATGTGGATACAAGTTCCATCGCTGGTACAATATGATATGGATGGAGAAGAGCATTGGAATTCATGAAGAAATTCAAACGTTTCCAAAGAAATTTGATGCGGACATGTTGAAGGACTAGAATACAGCAGACTTGGATGGTAAGGTGAAATATATGGAAAATGAGAAAAAGCAGTTAAGACTTTGGCAGGGATTACTGGTAATCATCCTGGCAGGTCTGGAAGTATTTGTGTTCAGTGACTTTCTGCCACGATGGTTAGGAATGGGACGGTCTTTGATCGGAGAATTGATTTTACTGGGCACAGCAGTTGGAGCAGTGGCAGTGTTTGGTGGAAAATTCCGGTCGGTGTTTCCGATTCATAAGCCAAAGCTTACAGAGGTCATGGGGACGATACTGATTTACCTTGGTGCGAGTCAGGCAATTTCTGTTGTGACCATGATTGAAATGTATATTGCCCCGGAGATGGTTACTGAAACATCAATCGGATTAAGCAGTATGTTCACAAGTTCCTCCATGATAGTAGCAATTATAGTTGTTGGAATTGCACCAGCAATCTGTGAAGAAGCAGTGTTTCGTGGTGTATTTTTTAATTCTATTTGGAATCAGACACACGGAAAATGGATTCCAATTTTAGTTACAGCGGCAGTGTTTGGTCTGTTTCATGGAAGTATCATACGATTTTTCCCAACATTTCTCCTTGGAATTGTACTCGGATATCTTGTCTATGAGACGAACAACATGTTTTATAATGTGATGTTTCATGCAATCAATAATATCATTCCGGTACTGGTGCTTTATGGGATGCAGTTTTTGATGCAGCTGATGGCAAGAGCACTTGGAATGAATGGAAGTGGAATGTGGAACTTTGTAATGGATACAGCAACCAGCCAGGTTTCTCAGCTTTCACCGGCGTTTATGGGAATTTATATGATAGATGGCAGCGTGGGACTGGCAATTTTGTATCTGGGCAATCATGTGTTACATCTTGGGCGGGAAGGTTATCCAAAAGAATTATTTCCAAAAGAAAAACGCAAACAACAGTTCATCTGGCTGGCACTTGCCCTGGCTTTGGCTGTGACCGGAGGTATGATGATCATAGCAGGTACGATACAAGGTCTGCATTTTTAACGAAAGATGAAGCGGCTATTATAATTGGGGGTTTTACCTTCGCATCATATAGTGTCAGTAATTAAAGTATAGGGAGGAAAGAAAGATGGCGGCAAATGTATTAGACAGATTCGAATTTCGATCTGTCAGGGCAAATGAAGCAGAGGAAGTAGCAGAGATTGAGAAGATTTGTTTTCCACCACATGAGGTATGTTCTAAAAAAGATATGTTTGAAAGGGTGGAACATGCACCGGAACTTTTTCTTGTTGCAGTGGACAAAGAGACTGGGACGATCGCAGGATTTTTAAATGGACTGGCAACGGATGAAGAAGCATTTCGTGATGAGTTTTTCACAGATATAACAGTACATAATCCGAAAGGAAAGAATATTTTCCTTCTGGGGCTGGATGTCCGGCCAGAATACCGCAGGCAGGGTCTTGCGAGAGAAATCATGAACCAGTACGTAAAGCGTGAGCAGGCAAACGGACGTAAGATGCTGAAACTGACATGCCTTGAACAGAAAGTGGAAATGTATAAAAAAATGGGCTACAAAGACGAAGGTATCTCTGCTTCTGTATGGGGCGATGAAGAATGGCATGAGATGAGTTATGCTTTTTAAGGAGACACATATGAAAACATATCAGTTTCAACTGATAAATTGCAATAACCATAATATTGAAATATCAAGATATCTGCAGATTCTTACAAGAATTGAAAAAGAGGATGCAGACAGGATAGTATCGAATGTCCCGGTGGTACTTTATGATAATCTGGACGAGGAATGTGCGGGATATTTTGAAGAAGCACTGGATTATTATCAGGCAGAATATAAGATACTGTCGATGCCGGAAGAATGCGACATTCCAAAGTTCCCATCAAGACAGATAATCGTACTGGGACGAGTGATGGAATATTTTGGACAGCGCAGTGACTTTGTGCAGCTTGCAAAAAAATACGATTTTAGTAGAAAAATCCAATTATCCCAGACACCATTTGCGGCAAAAGATGGTCTTAACAAAGAGCAGGCGGTAAAACTTTGCCAGGAGTTTACCAACATAGGTATGCGGGCGCAGATTGTACGCAGTAAGAAGAAACCTGTGCCAATAGAAGAGAAGAAAAAGAGTTTTTGGAATATTATTTAATTTAGTCGTTGCGCAGCGTCATTGGCGTTATGCAATGCACTTAGCGTAAGAATGTGCCCTGGCACATTCTTTTTTCTAAGAAAAATCTAGAACACCGAGGCATTCTTGAATTTGCATATTTTTCTTGACTTGGAGTTCACTCCAGATGCTATAGTATGTCATGTAGAAGGCAGGTGTTTTGTGTATGACAATTAAAGAAGTCAGTGAGAAATTTAAGATTTCTCAAGATACGCTTAGATATTATGAGCGTATTGGTTTAATCCCGCCAGTTTCGAGAACGGCAAGTGGGATTCGTAACTATCAGGAATCGGATCTTGGCTGGGTAGAGCATGCTGTTTGTATGCGAAGTGCAGGAGTTCCAATTGAAGCATTGATTGAATATGTAAAATTATTCCAGATAGGAGACTCTACATTTGAGGCGAGAAGACAGCTTCTAAAGGAACAGTATGACATTTTAGAGGAACAGAAACAGCAGATTGAGGCAACGATGGAACGCTTGAAATATAAAGTGTCCAGGTATGAAGAGGCTGTGAAGACAGGGGTTTTAACCTGGGAAGAAAAGGAGTGTAAGTAAAGATGTATATTGAAAAGATAAATGGACCAGAGGATGTGAAGAAGATAGAAGTATCAGAACTTCCAAAGCTTGCAGAGGAAATGCGCCATGCACTTTTGATTCGTGCAAGTAAACATGGCGGACATTTCGGACCGAATTTCGGTATGGTGGAGGCAACAATCGCGCTTCATTATGTGTTTGATTCGCCGAAAGATAAAATTGTATTTGATGTGTCACACCAGAGCTATCCACATAAGATGCTGACAGGAAGAAAAGACGCATATCTCTATGAAGAGCATTACGACGATGTGTCCGGTTATACAAATCCGCATGAAAGTGAGCATGATTTCTTTACTGTCGGACATACATCTACATCTGTGAGCCTGGCGTGCGGTCTTGCAAAAGCCCGTGATCTCAATGGGGAAGATGGCAATGTAATCGCGGTAATCGGAGATGGTTCTTTAAGCGGCGGTGAGGCGTTAGAAGGACTGGATTACGCGGCAGAGCTTGGCGGCAATCTGATTATTGTAGTCAATGACAATGATATGTCGATTGCTGAGAACCACGGAGGTATCTATCAGAATCTGAAGCTGCTTCGTGAGACGAATGGACAGGCCGAGTGTAATCTGTTCTGTGCCATGGGCTTAGATTATATCTATGTGGACCATGGAAATGATGTGGCTGAGCTGATTCAGGCATTTGAGAGTGTGAAGGACAGTAAAAAAGCAGTCGTTGTGCATATCAATACATTAAAAGGAAAAGGTTATGCGCCGGCAGAACAACACAAAGAGCAGTGGCATTTCAACGGACCATTTCATATCGAGACTGGAAAGCCTCTGTATGAGATGGAAGAAGAAGACTACTCAGATGTGACGTGCAATTATCTCATGAAGAAGATGAAAGAAGATCCGGCAGTTGTTGCCATTACTTCCGGAACTCCGACAGTTCTGGGATTTACAGAGGATAAGCGAAAAGAAGCAGGACAGCAGTTTGTCGATGTTGGAATTGCAGAGGAGACAGCGGTTGCACTGGCAGCAGGAATCGCAGCAAATGGCGGAAAGCCGGTCTATGGTGTGTATAGCACATTTGTACAGAGAACCTTTGATCAGATTGCACAGGATGTATGTATCGATAATAGCCCGGCAACGATTGTTACGTTCAGTGGTTCTGTCTATGGAATGAGCGATGTGACACATCTTGGACTGCAGGATATCCCGATGATGGCAAATATTCCGAATCTTGTCTATCTTGCGCCGACAACAAAAGAAGAATATCTGGCAATGCTGGACTGGAGCATAGAGCAGAAAGAACATCCGGTTGCAATCAAGCTTCCCGGTGGAGAGGTGATTTCAGACGGAAAAGAAGTCACAAAAGATTTCGGTATTCTAAACAAGTATGAGATGACGAGAAAAGGAAGTAAGGTTGCAATTCTCGGACTTGGAACATTTTACGGATTAGGAAATGATGTGGCGGATCTGA
The DNA here is from genome assembly GCF_025150245.1 of Dorea formicigenerans. Taxonomy (NCBI): domain Bacteria; kingdom Bacillati; phylum Bacillota; class Clostridia; order Lachnospirales; family Lachnospiraceae; genus Dorea; species Dorea formicigenerans. Next base: position 2,757,423 of record NZ_CP102279.1, on the reverse strand, counting down.
TGAAAGAGAAAGCAGGAATAGACGCAACCGTTATCAATCCGTATTACATTACAGGTCTGGATGAAGAAATGCTTGAAGATCTTAAGAAAGATCATAGTGTTGTAATTACATTGGAAGACGGAATTCTGGACGGTGGTTTTGGTGAGAAGATTGCCAGATTCTATGGTGACAGTCATATGAAAGTTTTAAATTTCGGACTGAAAAAAGAGTTCCTGGATCGATACGATGTGACAGAAGTATTAAAAGACAACCATCTTACAAAAGAGCAGATTGTGGAAGATGTTGCAAGGATTTTTGCATAAGAGTTGTACGGACTAAGTTCCTAAGCCAGGGCAGGATTTTGGAATTCCAGAAAATACGTAGGAAAACATCAGATATAAGTTGAAACTAAAAATTCTCTATGGTAAAATATTAATAAAAATTAATATTTTGCCATAGAGGAATAGAATATGAAAAATGAAGAGATTATTTGTTACTGTTCAAATGTTACAAAAGGTCAGATTATAAAGGCAATGGAGCAAGGGGCAAAGACGTTAAATGATATCAGAAAAATGACCGGAGCCTGCACCTTGCACAGATGCAAAGAATTAAGCCCAAAAGGGACATGATGTTCTTCCGATATTCGAGAAGTGATGGTCGAATATATGTTAGAGGAAAAGAAGAAAGAGAATAATGATTGAGAATAAAACATGGAACATAGAAAACGTGTAAAAATGGTGCTATAATACTCTAATAAATATCAGACAGAGGTAAAGGGCCATGACGACATCTATGGTAAAGGAAAGTCCGCTGAAGCTGTTGGAGCGCTTGATGCTTCTGCAAAATATTTGAGTTGTATGGGAATTTTTTATTGGAGCCTTGGAATCCTGACGGTTACAAGAATGGTGGCACAAGGTCTTGGATATTCCGGAAGAACCGTTTTTTTCAGGTGCTGCGGAGATGGTCGCAAGAGCAGTTGTCAGCCTTGGATTTGTAGGAACATTTGGCTACACAGCAATCTGTTTTGCGGATTAGGCAGCATGGATTGCAGCATGCTGTTACAGTGTTCCGACCTGCCTGTGGTGCGTGAAGAAGTCAATTGCAAAACTGAAACAGACTAAGTAATAGATTTTACAATGAAAAAGCTCCCGGGTTGATGTAAAAACCCGGGAGCTTTGTATGTGCGCCTTGTGGCGCACGTTTGTCTTTATAATTTTTATAACTGTGGTCCAGCGGATACGAGTGCTTTTCCAGCTTCGTTTCCTTCGTATTTTGCGAAGTTCTTGATGAATCTTCCGGCAAGATCTTTTGCTTTCTCTTCCCACTCGGAAGCGTCAGCGTAAGTATCACGAGGATCAAGGATTCCTGTGTCAACACCTGTAAGCTCTGTAGGAACCTCAAAGTTGAAGTAAGGAATCTTCTTTGTTGGAACGTTCTTGATATCTCCATTCAGGATTGCATCGATGATACCACGAGTATCTTTGATGGAGATACGTTTTCCTGTTCCATTCCATCCTGTATTTACAAGGTAAGCCTTTGCTCCACTCTTCTCCATCTTCTTAACAAGCTCTTCTGCATATTTTGTAGGATGCAGCTCTAAGAATGCCTGTCCGAAGCAAGCTGAGAATGTAGGTGTAGGCTCTGTGATTCCACGCTCTGTTCCTGCAAGTTTTGCTGTAAATCCTGACAGGAAGTAGTACTGTGTCTGCTCTGGTGTCAGTACAGATACTGGAGGAAGTACTCCGAATGCGTCTGCTGACAGGAAGATGACGTTCTTAGCTGCAGGTGCAGAAGAAATCGGGCGTACAATGTTCTCGATATGCTGAATCGGGTAAGAAACACGAGTGTTCTCTGTTACGCTCTTATCAGCAAAATCAATCTTTCCTTCAGCGTCAAGTGTTACGTTCTCAAGAAGAGCATTGCGCTTAATTGCATTGTAGATATCTGGCTCAGACTCTTTATCAAGGTTGATAACCTTAGCGTAGCATCCACCCTCGAAGTTGAATACTCCGTTGTCATCCCAACCGTGCTCATCGTCACCGATCAGAAGACGTTTCGGGTCTGTGGAAAGTGTTGTCTTACCTGTTCCGGAAAGTCCGAAGAAGATTGCTGTGTTCTCACCATTCTTATCTGTGTTAGCTGAGCAGTGCATAGCAGCGATGCCCTTCAGTGGAAGGAAGTAATTCATCATAGAGAACAGTCCTTTTTTCATCTCTCCGCCATACCATGTGTTTACGATAACCTGCTCTTTGCTTGTGATGTTGAATAATACAGCTGTCTCTGAATTTAAGCCTAACTCTTTGTAGTTTTCAACTTTAGCTTTAGAAGCATTATATACAACGAAATCTGGCTCGAAATCTTTAAGTTCCTCCTCAGTTGGCTGAATGAACATATTTGTAACGAAATGAGCCTGCCAAGCTACTTCTACGATAAAACGAATTGCCATACGGGTATCTTTGTTAGCACCGCAGAATGCATCTACAACATAAAGCTTTTTGTTGGAGAGTTCTTTGATTGCAAGATCCTTTACAGCGTTCCATGTCTCTTCAGAAGCTGGATGATTGTCATTCTTGTACTCATCAGATGTCCACCATACTGTGTCTTTTGAATTCTCGTCCATAACAATAAATTTGTCTTTAGGAGAACGTCCTGTATAGATGCCTGTCATTACATTTACTGCACCGAGCTCACTGACCTGTCCTTTTTCGTAACCTTCAAGTTCAGGTTTTGTCTCCTCCTCAAATAATAACTCGTAGGAAGGGTTATACACGATTTCTGTAGTTCCAGTAATACCATACTTGCTTAAATTGATTTCTGCCATCTTAAACCAAACCTCTTTTCTTAAATGTAATAAGGGAAATGGTCGATAGCTGGAACATTTCCCCCATTCATATTTAATTATACATTATTAATTTCCAAAATCAATAAATTTTTAACAAATTCCTCCGGTGCAAAATTACCAATTTTTTCCTAGGAAAGTTCCAATTTTCCGGTATAAAGCTGATAATAGGTTCCTTTTTGCTGAATCAGGTCATCGTGATCACCGCGTTCGATGATCCGACCGTGATCCAGGACGATAATTGCGTTACTGTTGCGAATTGTGGACAGTCTGTGTGCGATAACAAATACGGTACGCCCCTTCATCAGATTGTCCATACCTTTCTGTACGATACTCTCGGTACGGGTATCAATACTTGATGTTGCCTCGTCCAGAATCAGTACCGGTGGATCGGCAACAGCGGCTCTTGCAATAGACAGAAGCTGTCTTTGTCCCTGGGACAATTCCTCGCCGTCACCGCTTAGTAATGTATCGTAACCATTTGGCAGCATCTGGATGAACTGGTCCGCGTGAGCAAGTTTTGCAGCATTGTAGATTTCTTCGTCAGTGGCATTCAGTTTACCGTAACGGATATTGTCTTTGATCGTTCCGGTGAACAAATGTGTATCCTGAAGAACGATTCCGAGGGAACGGCGCAAGTCATCTTTTCTGATTTTTGTAATGTCGATGCCGTCATAAAGGATCTCACCGCTTTGAATGTCGTAGAAACGATTGATCAGGTTGGTGATCGTTGTCTTGCCGGCGCCTGTAGATCCTACGAATGCCAGCTTCTGGCCAGGTTTGGCAAAGAGGCTGATATCATGAAGAATAATTTTGTCTTCATCGTATCCAAATGTCACATCTTTGAATCTTACATCTCCGGTCAGTTCAGTATAAGTCACAGTACCATTTTCGTCAGCAGGCTTTTTCCATGCCCACATACCGGTACGTTCTGTGCATTCAGTAATCGTTCCATTCTCATCTTTTTTTGCATTGACCAGTGTGACAGAACCGGTATCCTGTTCCGGTTCTTCGTCAATGAGCTTAAAGATACGTTCTGCTCCTGCAAGTGCCATGACGATGGAATTGAACTGCTGTGCAACCTGCATGAATGGCTGGGTAAAGCTCTTTGTAAACTGCAGGTAAGAAGCGATGACACCGATGGTAATACCGCCCACACCAGTGACTGAAAGAAGTCCACCGAGAACTGCAGTCAGTACGAACTGGAGGTTTCCGATGTTTCCGATGACCGGTCCCATCATATTTGCATATTTGTTTGCATTTGCAGCGCACTCGAACAATGCGTCATTTAGTTCGTCGAACTCTTTTTCTGAAATTTCTTCGTGATTGAAGACTTTGATGACACGCTGCCCGTTCATACGCTCTTCAATAAATCCAGTCACATCTGCCAGCGCCATCTGCTGACGGATGAAATATTTTCCACTGTTTGCGCCGATAGCCTTTGTTGCAGAGATCAGAACCCCGATGATGAGCACTGCAAGAACGGTAAGAAGCGGGCTTAGCACGAGCATGGAGATAAATGTTACGACGATAGTGAAAAATGACATCAGTGCCTGTGGGATAGCCTGGCTGATCATCTGTCTTAATGTATCAGTATCGTTCGTGTAAAGGCTCATGATAGATCCGTTCGTGTTCTGGTCAAAGTAGCGGATTGGCAGTGTCTGCATGTGCTCAAACATATCGTCGCGCACTTTTTTTAACACGCCCTGTCCAATGTATACCATCATTCTTGTATAGGTAAATGTTGCAATCACACCTACGAGGAAAATGCATCCCAAAACGGTCAGTGCCCGATAAAGCTCTGTATAATTCGGAGATTTTTGCCCAATTAGTGGAATAATATAATCATCAAGCAAATATTTTAAGGACAGAGATACAGAAATGGATGCAACAGCACTTAAAAGGATGCAGATGAATACCATGATAAAACGGTACTTGTACAGGTCCATAATATATTTGAGGAGACGTTTTCCAGTAGCAATATTTTCAGCACTTAGCCTTTTACCTGGTTTTTTTGTTGTCTTATTCATGGTCGCCACCTCCTTTTACCTGTGATTCATATACTTCCCGGTAAATTTCATTTGTCTTTAATAATTCTTCAGATGTTCCGATTCCCATGATCTGTCCACCATCCAGAACGATGATCTGGTCAGCATCTTCGATAGAAGAAACGCGCTGCGCAATGATGATCTTGGTGGTGTTCGGAATTTCCTCACGGAATGCTTTCCGGATCAGGGCATCCGTCTTTGTATCTACTGCACTGGTAGAGTCATCCAGAATCAGGATCTTTGGTTTCTTAAGGAGCGCCCTTGCGATACACAGACGCTGCTTCTGCCCACCGGATACATTGTTACCTCCCTGGACGATTTTTGTATTGTAACCGTTCGGGAACTCCTGAACGAATCCGTCAGCCTGCGCAAGCTTACATACACGTTTGACTTCTTCATCGCTTGCAGTTTCATCACCCCAGCGGATGTTTTCATAAATGGTTCCAGAGAACAGTACATTTTTCTGAAGAACCATGGATACCTGGTCGCGCAGGGATTCCAGGCTATAATCACGAACATCAATGCCGCCGACTTTGACATGTCCTTTTGTGACATCGTAAAGTCTTGGGATGAGCTGGACAAGGGAAGATTTTGCACTTCCGGTTCCACCGATGATACCGATAGTCTGTCCGGATTCAATATGAAGATTAACGTCTTTCAGAGATAAATTTCCGCCTTCGCCTGCGTAGCTGAAGTCTACATGGTCGAATACAATGTCTCCGTTTGGAACTTCTGTCACTGCATCAGGCTGATCTTGCATTTCCGGAATCTCATTCATGACTTCAGTGATACGGTCAGAAGATGCCTCTGCAATCATGATCATAACGAATACAAATGTAACCATCATCAGAGATCCGATAATCTGTAGTGCGTAAACGATGACACTTGTAAGTTCGCCTGTCTCCATAGTGCCGGCAATGATGCTCTTGCCTCCGATCAGAACCATGATCAGAACGACTGAGTACATGGTAAACTGCATGACCGGTGAGTTCCAGGCAACAATTTTCTCAGCCTTTGTGAAAAGGTTGTATACATATTTGGAAATGTCGTGGAACTTGTCAATTTCATAATCCTCTCGGACAAATGCTTTTACTACACGGGAAGCATTCACATTTTCCTGGACAGAGTTGTTCAGTACATCGTATTCGTCGAATACTTTGATAAAATGTGGGTGCGCTTTTTTGGCAATGTAGATCAGTGTTCCTCCAAGAAGCGGGATTACAATCAGGAATAAGAGTGAAATTGTCTTATTGAGGAGCAGTGTCATGATCCATGATAAGATAATCATAAATGGAGCTCTTGCAAGAAGACGGATACTCATCATGTATGCCATCTGGATATTTGTGATATCTGTTGTCATACGTGTAACTAGTCCTGAAGTAGAAAAATGGTCAATGTTTTTGAAAGAGAAATCCTGTACCTTATAAAAGATGTCGTGGCGCAGGTTTCTGGCGTATCCGGCACCTGCGATTGCTGCCATGTTACCAGCCTGAACACCAAAGAACAGGGCAAGCATAGCCATGACTACAAGAATCAGACCGCGCTGTAAAATGTAGGACATATCTCCATTTGCGATTCCTACATCGATGATTTTTGCCATCTCGAGTGGAATCAGAACTTCCATCAGCACTTCGAGAATAACGAGAAGCGGAGCAAGAATAGACTGCTTTTTATATTCCCGTACTGATCTTAACAGTGTTTTATTCATATTATGCCTCCTTTTTATTGTCAGTACAATTACATTTTGAAGCTGCAAGATTATCAAGCATCTGACAGAGAACTTCCCGGCAAACATGGAGCTTGTCATCAGGAATACCGGCGGACAGAGCGGCCTCACACTTTTTGATATGTTCTATAATATGTGGACGCAAAGCCTCAGCTTTTTCTGTCGGAACCAGTTGCTTCAGTCTTGCATCGCTTTCAACACTGGTTCGTGTAATATAGCCCTTTTGCTCAATCAGTTTAATAATACCGGTGACAGTAGACCGCCGGATCTGGAATGCTTCCTCAATATCCCGCTGGAATATTGGTTTGTGAGCAGATTCTAATAAGATAAATTTTAAAAGCTGTTGCTGGACAGGTGTCAGATCACTATCTTCTAAAATAGTATAGCAGTCATTTTGACATTTCATCTTACAGGAAAGAATGTGGATCAGACGTCCCAGTTCCAGAGGAGCATTTTTGTTGTTTGTATCTTGCATAATTCACCTCAATTCTCAAAAAAATAATTGTTAGCTTCCTAACTTTTAACATTATATGGACAATATAATAGAATGTCAAGAGAAAAACTAAGAGGATAATTAAGAAAAAATTGCAGAGTAAACTGCAGACAAAAATTAAGAAAAAATTACAGAAGAGCAGTATGAGAAAATAACTTCGTTGTGCAGTGATAAATTCTTGTAAAATAATAAAAGGTGGTTGAAATGTCAGGGGGATAATACTATAATGTGTGAAGGAGTAATCAGGAACTCCTACAATGATTCATTTTCAGGCAGAAATCAAAATGGAGCCTGGAATGGATGATTAGCAAAATTTCTAAGAAAAAAGGCAGGTGAACAGAATGGACAGTTGCGATAGTCATGGGCGAACTAAGAACATAGGATCAGATATGAGTAACAGTCTGTTCTGTTTTTTCTAAATAGAATTTATCAATTCATTTCTTATCCTATTTTCCAATGAGCGAACATATGCATAAAAATGCAGCTATCTGATCTGTGAAAAACAGATGCAAGAAGGATAAAGATTTTAATGTCAACAGCTAAAGTGTCTCTTGATGTTTTAATTTTTGTGCTTCTTGCGGAAATTAGAAAACAGGATAAGGAGGTTTCCCAAGATGGAAAACAAAACACAGGATTATCAGTCAGAAATCTTGGCTATCATCAGAGGTAATACTTCACCGGGAGTTATGCGTAACAAACTGGAGGATTATCATGAAAATGACCTGGCAGATGTATTTTCCGAGCTGACAGCAGCAGAGAGACGGAAAGTCTGCAGAATTCTGAACCTGGATATGCTTTCAGACATTTTCGAGTATATTGATGAGAAACAGGCAGCAGAGTATCTGGATGAGATGGATGTGCGTAAGGCAGCGGGTATTCTTTCAGGAATGGAGACAGATGCCGTTGTAGATGTTCTCCGTATGACACCGAAGGAGAAAAAAGTACTTTTGATCGAGCTGATGGATGATGAGGCGAGAAAAGATATGGCAATCATTGCTTCATTTGACGAGGAAGAAATCGGAAGTAAGATGACAACTAACTGCATCATGATCCGTGAGAATCTGACTGTAAAGCAGGCAATGAGCAGCTTAATCGGTCAGGCAGCAAAGAACGATAACATTTCTACTATATTTATGGTGACAGAAGATTCCACATTTTACGGAGCATTAGATTTGAAAGATTTGATTATTGCAAGACAGGATGCATGTCTGGAAGATCTGATTGTGACATCATACCCATATGTATATGGAAATGAACTGATAGATGATTGTATTGAAAAGCTGAAAGATTATTCCGAGAATTCCATTCCGGTACTGGATAATGATAACAAATTGCTTGGAGTTATCACATCTCAGAGCATCGTAGAATTGGTCGATGACGAGATGGGAGAGGACTACGCAATGTTTGCCGGTCTGACAGCGGAGGAAGATTTGAAAGAGCCTCTGCGTGAGAGCCTGAAAAAGAGACTTCCGTGGCTGCTGGTATTGTTAGGACTTGGCATGGTTGTTTCATCAGTAGTTGGTGTATTTGAGACAGTTGTAAGTCAGCTTACGATTATTATGTGTTTCCAGTCACTGATCCTGGATATGGCAGGAAATGTGGGAACACAGTCACTGGCCGTAACAATCCGTGTTCTGATGGACGAGTCCCTGACCGGAAAACAGAAGGCAGAATTAGTATGGAAGGAAATGACAATCGGATTTTCGAACGGTCTGATTCTGGGAACATTGTCATTTATTGTAATCGGACTTTATATTGCACTCTTTAAAGGAAAGACTTTTATGTTCGCTTATGCAGTTTCAGGCTGCATCGGAATAGCACTTGTAGTTGCGATGGTCATTTCCGGGGCAGTCGGAACATGTATTCCGCTGTTCTTTAAGAAAATTAATGTTGATCCGGCTGTAGCATCCGGACCATTGATCACGACCATCAATGACCTGGTAGCAGTTGTGACTTACTATGGACTGAGCTGGATTTTCCTTATTGAGATGTTGCATCTTGCGGGGTAAGGAAATATAATGGAACCCGCTGGATACCAATTTTTTACTATGTAGATTTTAGAACATTTTACTGCATCGCCTATTGACATAAAAATCCAAAAACTCGCAGAGCTCAAACAGTTGGATTTTTATGTCGCTAGACTTGTAAAATATCCTAAAATGCTACAATTAGTACAAAATTGGTATCCGGCGGGTTTTATATTTTCTTACTTCGCAAGGTGGTGGTAAGAGAGAGTAATTTAACTAAAAAGGAGATATTTATGATAAAAGCAGTTATTTTTGATATGTATGAGACCTTGATTACACAGTATGGCGGACCGGTATATTTCCGGGCGCAGATGGCAGCAGATGCCGGTATAGATCCGGTGTTATTTGATGCACTTTGGATTCCGAGTGAGAATGACCGGACCATTGGAAAGCAGACATTGGAAGAGACAATTGAGCAGATATTGAGACAGACCGGAAAATACAGCGAGGAGACATTCCAGACTATTATTTCTGGAAGAAAGGTAGCAAAAGCAGACTGTTTTTGTCATCTTCACCCGGAAATTATTCCGATGCTTCAGGCATTAAAAGAAAAAAAGATTAAAATCGGACTGATTAGTAACTGTTATTCTGAGGAAGCGGTATTGATCCGGGAAAGCCAGTTATTTCCATATTTTGATGAGACATGTTTGTCTTATGAACTGGGAATGAAAAAGCCAGATCCGGAAATATTCCTAAAGTGTATGGAAGGGCTTGGAGTGAGAGCCGGAGAATGTTTGTACATCGGAGATGGCGGGAGCCATGAACTGGAAGCGGCAGATATTATGGGAATGACTGCGCTTCAGGCACGGTGGTACATCAAAGAGGTGCCGGAACTGGATATCCGAAAAGAGAAGTTTGAACAGCTAGAGACACCGATGGCGGCGTTGGAAAAGATATAAAAAATGATTCGTTTATTTTTAGACAAATAATATATCTTAAAAATATACAAAAGTATTGCATGAAAAGCATAGAATTGATACAATAAATGTAAGGTGCTGTCAGCACTGGTGTGTCTGGCGGTTTATTTTTTACAGGGAGTCTATAGCTCTGATTACATAGATGATTCGGACGATGAACTATTATGGAAAGGAGAACATACTTATGCTAACAATGGCTGACTTGATTGCAGTACTTAGTCTCTGCTTAACCTCATTTGGTCTTGGATATGCAATGGGATGTAACAATAAGACCACAAAAAAATAACCGCCTGTTAGCCTGAGAAACTAATACGGTTATTTTTTATTTACAATGATCAGGTAAATCGCCATTGGCAGTACCTTTTATATAAGTATATTAACACTGATATGTGTGTGTGTCAAATATATGTTGTATGAAAAGGACGAAGTGGTATGAAGATAAATAATCAATATGAGGAAGCAGAAGCGATTTATCCAGTTACAGGATTATATATTGATCCGGACGGGAATGCTGTAGAAAAGTCAGAGATGCTTTTATCGGAGCATCGTATGGACGTGTATATTAATGATGTGCTGACGATGAAATTAGTGTGTACACCGAAGGATTTGCCGGGGCTGGTACTGGGACGAATGGTCAGCGAAGGCATGATTCATTCATCAGAGGAAGTGGAATACCTTTATATCTGTGAGCATGGAACCAGGGCGAGAGTACAGCTTGGTTCAGAACATTGTGGATTGGTTAATGATAATCTGAGCGCAGAGGTTATGGATACGCCGACTTGTTGTACGGATAATAAGACCATATATAGTAGATTTGCAGTGGAAAAAGAATTGCAGCATCTGGAGCCGGTAGAAGTTAGTCTGGAACTTATGTATGCATTCGACGAAGCCTTTCATCAGGATATGCCATTGCATGAGGCGACATGGTCAACACACAGTTGCTTTCTTGCATATAAGGGAAAGATTGTGTATTCCTGTGAGGATATCGGACGCCATAATGCACTGGACAAAGCGATTGGCTATGCACTTATGCAGGATTATGATTTTCATGAATGTGCAGTATTTACGACCGGACGGCTCCCGATTGACATGATTACAAAAGTAATCCGGGCAGGAATTCCACTTGTGGCAAGTAAAAAGACTCCGACGGCAGAAGCTGTAAAACTGGCACAGGAATATGGATTGACGATGATTGGAAGAGCGAAGAATCACAAGATGATGCAATATACGCTGTATAAAGAATAAGACATTAGGTTCTGCTCTTGCATGGTTGTTTGCACTCTTTGCAGTGATTGCTTCATTTGGTATTGGAAATAAGACACAGGGAAATTCTATTTCAGGTGCACTGCATGCAACATTTCATATCCCGACATGGATCACTGGAATTGTGATCACAGTGCTGGCTTGTAACAATCGGGATTACATTATTTGCATTTTCTACAATCCTCGGATGGGAATATCATGGAGAAAAAGCATTCTTGAACTTGGCTTCACACAGACACTTAATCTTGTATGGAGCTTTTCAGATATAGCAAATGCGCTCATGGCAATCCCGAACCTGATCTGCATGCTCATACTTAGTAAAGAAGTAGCACAGGACATCAAAGCATTCCAGCCAGAGATAGACAACAGACATACAGAAAAACGTTCCGAACAAAACACGTATGTGCAAGATGTAAAATAAAAATATGAGAAAAATATAAAAGACTTATCGCAAAATAAAACAGAAAAAGTCTTGTCCTATGACGATAGGATAAAATTCGACATGTCTGCGAGCATAGCATGTCTTTCTATGTACTGTCTGAGCCGTAAGGCGAGTTTACATAGAAAGACATAGATAAGCGGCGCAGCAGACATAGAATTTTACCCGTGTCATAGGACAGGATTTTTTCTGCTTTAATTTTATATAATTTTTCCATTTTACAAAAACAATTCTAACAGGAACACCACCATGCATGCGCATACGGATACTTGCAGCAGGCTTTTCCCAAACCATGCAAGTGCTGTGGCAACAATCAGAGCTGCCCATGCAGACCAGACACTTCCGGTCGCGGACAGGATTGCCGGGAAGGTCATCACTGCCAGTGTGACGTATGGTACATAGTATAGAAATGACCGAATCGTTTTATTTTTAATTTCTTTTCGAATCAAGGTCAGAGGCAGCATACGGATCAGATAAGATACTCCGGCCATGACCAGGATATAGATATAAATATTATGACTCATGACTTGCCTGCCTTTCATTGTTATTTAATACACTAGATTCAGTGCTTTTTGTATCGTCTTCCTCCTCATTGATTGGGAACAGGATTGCAGCACCTCCGGCAATGAGAATCGTAAGCAGAATCGTTCTTGTTCCGGTAGAAAGTGTGTGGACGACTGGAAGTTTTGTAAATGCAAAGCTTGCTCCCATGGAAATCAAGACAACGCCCGCAAGAATCTTATTTTTTCTTGCAGGCGGGATAATGATTGCCAGGAACATGCCGTAAAGACCGACACTTAATGCACTGACGATATTAGCCGGTAGAATGGATCCCATCAAAGTTCCAAAAAGTGTTCCGAAAGCCCAGCCGGGAAGTGCTACAGTATATGCACCAAAAGAATAGTATGGATTCAATTTACCCGGTACGGCCACGGAGATTCCAAATAACTCATCAGTGACATCATAACTTAGAAGCAGACGCTGGATCATCGGTGTGTCTGGTGGAAGTTTCTGACTTAATGCGCAAGACATCAGAAGATAACGGGCATTTGTGATCAATATCAGAATCGCGACCTCCAGATAGCCGCCACCTGCGGCAATCAGCGTAAATCCGGCAAATTCACCGGCTGATGCATTATTAGTAAAACTTACGAGAAATGCCTGAAAGGGTGTGAACCCGGCATTTTTCGCAGCAATACCAAGGGTAAATGAAACTGCAAGATAGCCAAGGGCAATGGGAATTGCGTCCCGCATACCCTTGGCAAACCAAGACTTATTAGTACCTCTCATTTGTGACCTCTTTTCCTATCTCATAAATTCATTGATTACGTGTAACACACCGTCTTCATCGTTGGATTTTGTGATGTAATCTGCAGATTCTTTCACCAGTGGCTGAGCATTTGCCATGGCAACTCCAAGTCCGGCAGTCTCAATCATAGTCATATCATTGTATCCGTCCCCACAACAGATCATGGCATCGGTAGAAAGTCCGATGCTGGTGAGCAGCTTTGTAAGGGAGTGAGCTTTGTCAATACCCTGGGGCATAATTTCGAGAAAGAACGGATCTGAGCAGTAAATAGACAGATAAGAGTGAAATTGTTTTTCAGCTTCAGCTTTTACTTCCTGAATCAGTTCCGGTTCTCCGGTAATCAGAAATTTATTGTTATTATTTTTAGTGACGTAAGAGACGAAATCATCCACTTTTGTAATCGGCATATGATTGATGAAAGATTCTTTTTCGCTGTATTCATTCGTATCTCCACCTGAAATCAGCTCGGTATCGGTGTAGGCAAGAATGTCAATCCCCGGATATTTTTTCACGATTTCAAGAAGCGGAGCCGCAACATCATTTGGAAGATATTTGCTGTAAATGATCTCACCGGATCGGCAGTCTGTGATACGACCACCGTTGTAGGAGAGAATATAACTTCCATAGTCTCCAAGGTGAAGTTCCTCTGCCAGAGGAAGGACGCCCTGAGAAGGACGTCCACTGGCTAATACAACTTTTTTTCCGTTTTTCTGAATGTCGATCAGAGCATCTCTGGTCGATGGTGTGATCTCTTTTCTGGAATTGGTCAGTGTCCCATCCAGATCCAGTGCCAGAAGCTGGTAGTTCATAGTTTTATACTCCTAAAATTTTTGTAATTCATCTACGATTTCAGGGAACTGCATACCATGTGAAGCTTTCACAAGGATATTGTCACCTGGTTGAATCAGATGTTTCATCTCTGCAAGAAAGTCTGCTTTTGCAGGGAACCATTTTGCCTCGCAGCCATGTTCAGAAGCTCCGGCTACAAGCTCTTTGGAAAGCTCGCCAATTCCGCATACAAGGTCGATGCCTATATCACCTGCATGTGCACCGGTTTCGTAGTGGAGTTCTTTTCCGGTCTCGCCCAGTTCGCCCATGTCGCCAAGAACAGCGACTTTTCGTCCGATTGCCATATTCAGAACATCTAAGGAAGCCTGCATGGAAATTGGATTTGCATTATAGCAGTCATCTAAGATGATGATTTTATCTGTTTGAATGATATTATTTCTTCCAGGGATTGAAGGCAGTCCTTCAATTCCGGCTTTGATTTCTGCTGGTGTAAGTCCAAGTTGATAGCCGACAGCAGTTCCGGCAAGAGCGTTTTGTACCATGTGAGCACCAGGAAGTGGAACGATGCAGTCAAAGCTTTCGCCGGACGGAAGATGAATCGTACAGGAAGAACCGCGAAGTCCAAGTGATTCTACGTCAGTTGCATAGAACTGGCAGTTCTTTCCAAGACCGAAAAATTCAGGATCTACGCCTTTGACCGGTCCCATATCACGGAGCAGATCATCGTCTCCGTTCAGAAGAATAGAACCACCGGTCTTCATATCCTGGATCATCTGAGATTTTTCCTGAAGAATCCCTTCTCTTGTCTTGAAAAATTCCAAATGTGCGATACCGATATTCGTGATCACACAGATATCCGGGCTTGCTACGCTGGAAAGACGACGCATCTCACCAAAGTGGTTGACACCCATTTCCAGAACAGCGACCTGATGCTTTTCATTCATTTCAAAAATTGTAATTGGAAGCCCCCATTCATTGTTGAAGTTTCCAAGTGTTTTATGTACACAGTATTTCTGAGACAGTACAGAAGCAATCATTTCCTTTGTGCTTGTCTTTCCGACACTTCCTGTGATTCCGACAACCTTAATATCGAAAGAATCACGATAAAGCTTTGCAGTATCAAGAAGTGCCTGGCCAGTAGACTCTACCAGGATATATGGAAAATCTGTCTCGCCAAGATCTTCATGGGAAATCACGCACATTGCGCCTTTTTTAATGGTATCTGGAATGAATTTGTGAGCGTTGACGCGTTCACCGTCAATGGCAATGAACAGATAGTCTTTTTCAACTTTCCGGCTGTCAATTGTAACACCGGCAACTTCTTTGTCCAAAAGATTTTCAGGCCCCCGGTACTCTCCGTGGCAGGCCTTAGTAATATTTCTTAAAGTAAGGTTTTTCATGATGGATTTCCTCTTATCTGTAACGCGCATTCATAGATTCTTCAATGATGCGTTCGCATAATTCGTTGTACTCGATGCCTGCGGCTTTTGCAGCCTTCGGAAGCAGACTTGCGGCAGTCATTCCTGGAAGTGCATTCATTTCCAAACTGTAGAATTCGCCGTCTTCGTCATCAATGATAAAGTCAGCACGTGCATACACATCCATACGGAGTGCGGCAAATGCTTCTTCTCCGGCACGCATCATGCGCTGCTGAGTTTCTTCATCAATAGATACCGGTGGACAGATTTCCTGTGCTCCGCCAGCCTGATATTTATTCTCATAGTTGAAGACACCATCTTTCGGAATGATCTCAACTAATGGGAGTGCTTTTCCGGCAATGACAGCACTGGCAAACTCACGGCCTTTGATGTAAGGCTCAATGACCAGTTCTTCATCCGGGTTCTTTTCAAATGATTCACGAACTGCATTGTTATATTCTTCTTCTGTATGACAGATGTAAACTCCGATACTGGAACCATTTTCACATGGTTTTACGACCAGTGGGAGATAATATCCAAGTTCAGATAAAGGAAGATCCTTTGTGTATTTTGTCAGATGTGTTCCACGAGGAGTCGGTACACCACTCATTTTATAAATCTGTTTTGTTACTAGTTTGTTCATAGACAGGGCACAGCCAAAAGAGTTGCAGCCTGTATATTTGATTCCAAGAAGATCAAAGGCAGCCTGA
Source organism: Dorea formicigenerans (assembly GCF_025150245.1). Classification (NCBI taxonomy): domain Bacteria; kingdom Bacillati; phylum Bacillota; class Clostridia; order Lachnospirales; family Lachnospiraceae; genus Dorea; species Dorea formicigenerans. The sequence goes on along the minus strand of NZ_CP102279.1, from coordinate 2,741,466 downwards.
AGTTTACCGTTTTCTCCGACAGAGCCGTGCAGAGCGACAAATGTAATGTCTGCCATACGGCACAGTTCAATGACGTTTGGTCCAAACATGCAGTCGGACTGATCCGGGCGAGATTTCTTAAGGGCTTCAAGGTCAGGTTCTTTTGTGCTGATATTTTTTGCAATCTCAAGACCTGCGCCCGGAAGAGTAAATACATCTTCCAGATTCGCAGGCGCATTTTCAAGACCGAAGTACAGGTCAAGAAGATAAGCCTGGTGTCCGTTTTCCAACAGTGTTTTGCAGATGCCGGCACCGGAAGTCAGTGAGACGTCACGCTCCGGACTTAAGCCGCCTGCTAATACTATAATTTTCATAATGAATGCTCTCCTTTTATTCTGGTTTGTGTGCCTGATCGAGTAAGGCTTTCTTTACATCATATAATCTCTGGGATAAATCTACATAAACCCGGTGTGGATAGAAGAGACGTTTTGTCTCGTCCCACAGGGAGTCTTTTTCCTGTTTACAATATTCTGCAATCTCCGTGACAGAAGGGGAAGTGTAAATACATTCTCCGTTTTTGAAGATCGGAACAAGCATTTCACGCATGGCATAAGTGCCGCCTGTAAGCTTTGTTTTCTTCCATGTCTCCAGCGGGTCAAAGAGAAGAAGATCCTGACTTTCGTCAAATGTTTCATCAGCGAAGCAGATCAGATCAGCTTTGATCTTGCCGGTCTCTTTTTCATAGATACGGTAGATTGTCTTATTTCCTGGATTGGTGATCTTTTCTGTGTTTTCAGAAATCTTGATCTTCGGGATAAATTCTCCGTTTTCATTCTTGATTGCAGACAATTTGTATACACCGCCAAATGACGGGCAGTCTTTGGACGTGATCAGATGAGTACCAACACCCCAGGAGTTGATTGCTGCACCCTGTGCCTTCAGATCATGGAGCAGATATTCGTCAAGATCATTGGAAGCGCAGATGGAAGCGTCCGGGAATCCGGCTTCATCTAACATTTTACGTGCTTTTTTGGAAAGATATGCAAGGTCTCCGCTGTCCAGACGGATTCCGTATTTTTTTAATGGTTTTCCTGCGTCTTTAAATTCCTGGAAGACACGGATGGCATTTGGGACGCCAGATTTTAATGTGTCATAAGTGTCTACCAGAAGTGTACAGTTGTCCGGATATAGCTCTGCATAATATTTAAATGCAGTGTATTCGTCCGGGAATGTCATGATCCAGCTATGTGCGTGAGTTCCCATAACAGGGACATCAAAAAGCTGACCTGCCAGTACATTTGACGTACCGACACATCCGCCGATCATAGCGGCACGTGCTCCGTAAAGTCCGGCATCCGGTCCCTGTGCACGGCGCAGTCCGAACTCCATGATTCCGTCTCCGTCGGCGGCATAGACAACACGGGAAGTCTTAGTAGCGATGAGAGACTGGTGATTGATCAGATTCAGGATAGTTGTCTCGACAAGCTGAGCTTCCATGATCGGAGCAATGACCTTAAGCAGTGGTTCTTTTGGGAATACTACGCTTCCTTCCGGAATTGCATAGATATCTCCTGTAAAGTGAAAACCACTTAAATACTGAAGAAAATCATCATCAAAAATGTGAAGACTTCGTAAGTAGTCCACATCTTCGTAGGTGAAATTCAGGTTCTTAATATAGTCAATGACCTGGTCAAGTCCCGCGCAGACGGAATAACCATTGCCGCAGGGATTGTGACGGTAAAACACATCGAATACAACCGTCTCATGTTGACCTTTTTTATAATAACCCTGCATCATTGTCAGTTCATATAAATCAGTCAGCAGTGTTAAATCTTGTTTGTTCATAGTGAGCTCCTTTCATGACTGAATCGTAAGCTTTGTTTTCATAATTGATGATACCACGGATTGCTTCGTATCGTACATTTCATGATATCTTGTGTATTATATATCATAATGGTACCTTTATACAAGGGTATGATTTTTCTCAATCGTGTCCTTTATGATCTTCTGGCAGTGAACATCGATTTTCTTGCGGTCTTCTTTTTCCATTTCATTCATATATATAGGGGAGCAGTACTCCAAAACAACGTGTGTTTTTCTGATATATGGCAAATGTCCCTCAAAAATATTAATGGTGTTATTCAGTGCAACAGGTACGATCGGACATCCGCTCTTTTCTGCAATTTTAAAGGAACCGGCATGGAATGGAAGAAGACTTAATTCTTCTCCTTTGTTGCGTGTCCCTTCTGGGAAAATAAAAACAGAAATTCCATTTTTCACCTGATCGATCGCAGTTAGGATGGTTTTAAGACCTTCTCTTATATTGTCGCGATCCAAAAACAGGCAGTATACCCGTTTCATCCAGGTGCGAAGGAACGGGTAATTTAACATTTCCTTTTTGGCAACGAATCCGGTCAGATCCCTGCAGCGGGAATAAGTCAGCAAAATGTCAAAATAACTTCTGTGGTTGCCCACGTAGAGAACCGGTTCATCAGGAACACGGTCTTCTCCGATGACGGTCACTTCGACACCGGAAATTTTCAGGATCACTTTAAATCCCCATTGAACGATACGTAGTGCTGCGAGATCGGCTGAGCGTTTATTCACTTTGCCAATAAGCCAGAGAATTCCGAGTACAGGAATCCCGAGCAGAAAATATAACAATAAAAATATTGCAACGAGTATAAATCGTAACATATGTCAAGTTCCTCCAACTAATATCTTCCATATAAAATAGTCATGCCACGAAGTTCATCGGCAAGTTCGCCTTTGAGCGCGGACTGCTGATATCGCCAGCTCCAGTTCCCGGCGCCGATACCTGGTGTGTTCATGCGCCCTTCTGCACCGACACACAGAACATCCTGAAGAGGAAAGATTGCATATGCAGCAACACTTGCAAGTGCGGTTCTAATAAGATCCAATGGGAAATGTGTATCATTGCTGCAGTGTGTGTAGCGGCGTACTTTGTCGCGGCATTCCGGGCGCAGTGTCTGATACCAGCTGCGAGTCGTGTCGTTATCATGAGTTCCGGTATAACATACGCATACTGGAGAAGTGTAGCGGTGTGGCAGGTAGCTTCCTTCATCCAGAGAGTCAAATGCAAACTGCAGAACCTTCATGCCCGGGAATCCAAATTCATCTCGCAGAGCTTCCACTTCCGGGGTGATAACGCCCAGATCTTCTGCAATAATTGGAAGGTCTCCCTCAAAAGCATCACGGACTGCGGAAAATAATGCATGGCCCGGAGCCTTTACCCATTCGCCATTCACAGCGGTCGGTTCGCCGTAAGGAATGGACCAGAAAGCTTCAAATCCGCGGAAGTGATCTACACGCAGAATATCCAGGTTGTGGAGCTGTGCACGGATACGGGATATCCACCAGGAAAAATGTTCCGCCTCATGAGCTTCCCAGTTGTACAATGGATTACCCCATAACTGTCCGGTGGCTGAAAAATAATCCGGCGGTACTCCGGCTACGCGAGTCGGATACCCTTTGGAGTCCAGTTGGAACAGATGCTGGTTCGCCCACACATCGGCGCTGTCCATAGATACAAAAATCGGGATATCACCGATGATGCGGATACCGTGGTCATTTGCATATTTTTTGATTCGTTTCCACTCGTCAAAGAATAAGAATTGAATGAAACGATAGTATTCTATATCTTCGTGCATGGATTTAAAAAGGCCGGCTTTGAATTCCAAAGTCGGACACCGGTATTCATCCGGCCAGTGGAGCCAGTCAGCGCCATGGTGTAATTTCTTACATGCCATAAACAAAGCATAGTCATCCAGCCAGTAGCGGTTGCTTTCATAAAATTCCTGGAAAGACTGGTCCATGCCTGGGATTTCATGGCGTTTCTGTGGAAAACGGCTGTAGGCAAGGGCCAGAACTTTCTCCTTCCACGGAATGACCTGTCCATAATCTACGTGACTTGGGTCTGCAATCGGGCAATCGGTAAGTTCCCAGCCACCGATCAGTCCAAGACGGATCAAATGTCTTGGATCAATGAGAAGAGGCTGACCTGCAAAAGCAGAAAAACTCTGGTACGGAGAGTCTCCGAAACCTGTGTGGGTCAGTGGCAGTACCTGCCAGAGATGTTGACCTGCCCGTGCCAGAAAATCGATAAAGGCATATGCTTCATCTCCAAGATCCCCAATCCCGTAAGGGGAAGGCAGAGAAGTCGGGTGAAGCAAAATGCCGGATAAGCGTTCGTTATTTATCATATTTTTGTAATCTCCTTTTAAAACCATGTTAAAGTAGGAACTTTTAAACTTAATGCCTGCTTATACAAAGTCAAGCCGAGGCATTCTTGGACATGGTATTTTATTAAGTATACAACAATTTTGGAATTTTTCCTAGACTTGGTGTGTATGATGTTATAAAAGGTTTTTCAAGAAGAAAGAGAGCATCATGAATCGAAAACATTTCTACATAATTGCAGGGATTTTTATTCTGGCACTGGCTGGGTGCAGTATTAAAAAGGAAGATACAAAAAAGATACAGGATATTGAATTTACGGTAGTAGCACCAGAAGACGTACCAGAGGAACTGAAAGAAGATATCGAAAAGGCGCGGGATACCCCATTTCGTCTGACTTATGCAGATCAGGGGTATCTTTACATGGCGCGAGGGTATGGAGAAAAAGAAAAAACAGGGTACAGTGTAGAGGTCAACGCATGCTACGAAACATCAGATGCTATCAGAATCCAGACAACACTTCTCGGTCCGGCAAAGGGCGAGAAGACAAAAGAAAAGAAGACATATCCGTATGTGGTGATGAAAACAGAATATAGAGAGAAAGATGTGATATTTGAGTAAAAGTAATGTGCCAGCCATAGTTGGGGTTTTTGATACAACATTATAATAAAACAAACAATAAGGGGGACATGTGTGTGAATTGTGAAAAAAAGATGCTGAATATTTACCGACAGGGGAAAACTTTTACGGACCAGTTCTATGTAGATGAGGATTATAATGTGCCAGACACGAAAGCTGATATCCGGGAGATTATAGAGAGCGATGCGGTTATGGAGGAAATCGACCTGAAGCTTGTGGAGAATTATATCCGGATCACCGGGCGGCTTGCTTTTCAAGTTTTATATGTTGCAGATAACAGTGACAATACCTTATCTTCTCTGGAAGGGAAAATTCCCTTTGAGGAAATGTATTATGTAGACGAGACTTTGGAAGAAACGTTATTTTTGAAAGCAGCGCAGACAGAGCTGACTGTCAATCTGATCCATTCCCGGAAAATCAATGTGAAAGCGATGGCGGAAGTAACCATGAGTTCGGACAGTCAGGTAAGTGAAGAAGTGACGACCGGGATTGAGAGTGGGGAGCAGATTTATACAAAATACCAGGAGAAGCAGATCCTGACTCTTCACACTGTGAAAAAAGATACATACCGCATCAAAGAGCAGCTGACAATCTCCGGAACAAAAGAAAGTATCGGAAACATTTTGTGGAAAGAAGTACTCAGCCGCCGTCTGGACACAAGGCTGGAGGCAGATACATTAAAACTTCAGGGAGAACTTCTTGTGTTTTGTCTTTATGAATCAGTGGATGGAAAGACAGACTGGATCTGTGAAAATGTTCCGTATGAGGGACAGGTAGAGTGCTTTGGTGCAGAGGAAGGTATGTACCATCAGATTTATCCGATTCTTACAGATGCACTTTTAGAGCCAGCTATGGACGAGGACGGAGAAATGCGTCTGCTTGGCATTGAGGCAACCCTTTCTATGCGGTTCTTTTTGTGCACGGAGGAAAAGATACAGATATTAGACGATTTATATTCACTGAAAACATGTTGTGTTCCAGCGTATACGCAGTGCAAGGTGGAAAATGTTCTGATGCAGAATCATTCCAAATGTAAAATCGCAGAGCGGTTGTCACTGCCTGAGATTAAAGATGACATTTTACAGATCTGCTATAGTGATGCGAGAATTCAAGTCGAGCAGATGACGGTTCAAGACACAGGTATTCAGATAGAAGGAGTACTCCATATCCGTTTTATGTATGTCAGACCGGACGATCAGATACCATTTGCTCTGTGGCAGGGGATGATACCATTTTCCTGGCTGTTGGAAAGCAATGAAGTCCAAGCGGATATGACATTGGATATGATGCCGTCTCTGGAACAGCTTGGCATCAGTCTCCTTGGAAATGGAGAGATAGAAGTAAAGGCGGTGCTGGCATTTCGGAGTTTCCTTCGTGGGAAAGTGACATTTCGTAACATAGATTCAGTAGAAGAGAAAGAGATAGATTATAAAGTGTTGGAACAAAGACCGGGAATCATTGGATATATCGTAAAAGAAGGCGATGAACTGTGGAATCTGGCGAAATACTACGGCACGACAAAGGAAGGGATCATGGACATCAATCATATGGAGTCGGAACAGTTGAAATGTGGCGACAAACTATTGATTTTTAAGGAAAATGCCAGTATACTGTAGGTATATTGTATACAAGACGGGGCTGGATACGAGGAGAAAAAGTTATGGATAAAATGGAATTAAAGGCACTTGGAAAGATCAATCTTGGATTGGATGTGCTTGGTCGCAGGGAGAACGGATATCACGATGTTCGTATGGTTATGCAGACAGTATATCTGTATGATCAGATCGTGATAACGAAGACAAAGCAGCCGGGAGTAAAGGCAGAGACGAATCTTTTTTATCTTCCGGTAGATGAGAATAATCTTGCATGCCGGGCAGCAAAGATGCTGATCGATGAGTTTAACATTACCGAAGGAGTGCACATTTCCATGGACAAGAAAATTCCGGTATCAGCAGGTATGGCCGGCGGAAGCGCAGATGCGGCAGCAGTTCTTTTTGGAATCAATAAGATGTTCGGACTGGGACTTAGCATGACTGAGCTTGAAGAACGGGGGGTAAAGCTTGGCGCAGATGTACCATACTGTCTGATGCGTGGGACAGTTCTGGCAGAGGGAATCGGCGAGAAGCTGACACCTCTTTTGGCCTGTCCAAAGTGTTTTGTGCTGCTGGCAAAACCACCGATCAGTGTATCGACGAAGATGGTCTATGAAAAACTGGATGCATTGGAAATTACAGAACACCCGGATATCGATGGTATTTTAAACGGACTTGCGAGAAAGAATATCCATAAGGTGGCAGAGTGTATGGGAAATGTACTGGAGCAGGTGACGATTCCTGTCTATCCGGTCATTGAACAGATCAAAAATGTCATGAAAGAAGGCGGAGCCATGAACGCTATGATGAGCGGAAGTGGTCCGACCGTATTTGGCTTATTTGAAGACAGACAGTCAGCGAGACGTGCGGCACAGAAGATAAAGGAACAGAAACTGGCAAAACAGGTATATGTAACGAGTATACACCAGGCAAGGAGGAAGTAGAAAGCATGGAGCAAAATTTGAAAGTCAATGAAAATGAATACCTTCCGCTCAGGGATGTGGTATTCAATACACTCAGACAGGCAATCCTTCGAGGAGAGTTTAAACCGGGTGAAAGATTGATGGAAATCCAGCTTGCAAATAAACTGGGTGTGAGCCGTACCCCGATCCGTGAGGCAATCCGTAAGCTGGAGTTGGAAGGTCTGGTCATTATGATTCCGAGAAAAGGTGCGGAAGTGGCGGACATTACGGAGAAAAGCCTGCGAGATGTGCTGGAAGTCAGAAAAGCACTGGAAGAACTGGCAGTGCAGCTCGCATGTGAGAAGATCACTCAGGAAGAGTTGGAAGAATTGGAAAAGGCCGGAGAGAATTTTAAAAAAGTCCTGAAAAGAAGTAAAGACATCACAGAAGTAGCAGAGGCAGATGTGCGATTCCATGATGTGATCTATATGGCAACGGATAATCAGAAACTGATTCATCTGCTGAATAAATTAAGAGAACAGATGTACCGCTATCGTGTAGAATATTTGAAGAACCCAGATGTGCACGAGCAATTGACCCAGGAACACGAAGAGATCGTGTACCATATCAAGAGAAGAGAAAAAGTAGAAGCAACAGCAGTTACATGTCAGCATATTGATAATCAGGTATCTGCGGTGACGGACAAGATCAGAACGAAGAATAATTAGCAGATACCTGTATAATCTACGGATATCTGTCCATACTTTCTGTATAAATTCAATTTAAATGTTTGAGTGATTGCAGGAGGTACATAGATATGCGAAAGTTATGGGATCTGTTGAGAAATAAAATCGGGACAAAGCATCTGATTTGTGGTATACTTGGTATTTGTATAGCAGTTGGATGGATGTGGAGTTTTACTGCATGGCGCGTGGCTTTGGTGGATAAGAAAATCTGCGAGACGCAGCGGGGGATTGCAGATGAAGTCTTTCGTTTTCATGTGCTGGCCAACAGTGACAGTGAAAAAGACCAGCGGGTGAAGCTAAAAGTCCGGGACGCAGTGATTGCCTATATGACATCTGAGATGCCAGGTACCACAAACCAGATGGATCACGCAGTGACAATGGATCAGGCGGAGCAGATGAATCCAGGCATTCATAAAAATTCTGCACAGGCAACGAAGAAATGGGCAGAGTCTCACTTAAATGATCTGATCCTGGTGGCTGACGAGGTGCTTGAACGGGAAGGCATGGATTATCAGGCAGATGCGCACGTGACGAAGTGCTGCTTCCCAGAAAAAAAATACGGAGATATGACATTTCCACAAGGCGAGTATGAGGCGCTGAGGATCACATTGGGTGAGGCGGCCGGACATAACTGGTGGTGTGTGTTATATCCAAATCTCTGTTTTCTGGACAAGACTTGTGCGGTGGTGAGTGATGAAGGGAAAGAAGACCTTAAAGGGGTGCTTACTGATGAGGAATATCAACTGCTTACGGATAATAAAGAACTTAAGGTGAAATGGTTTTTCTTCGGAGATTAGGAGAGTATGAGATGACAGAGTTTCTTGTACGACATTTTGTAAAAGATTATGAGAATACGAGTAAGGTGTCTGTGCGTACAGCATATGGAGTGCTGGCAAGCGTGACAGGCATCTTTTGTAATATATTGCTATTTGCGGCAAAATGGCTGATTGGCTATCTGCTTCACAGTATTTCTGTTATGGCAGATGCATTTAACAACCTGTCTGATGCAGGTTCTTCGATCATCAGTCTGATCGGGGTGAAGATGGCAGGAAAACCGGCAGATAAGGAGCACCCGTTCGGACATGGAAGAATTGAATATATTGCGGCGCTGATCGTGGCCTTTCTTGTAATGGAAGTTGGATTCACATTTTTTAAAAGCGCTATTGCGAAGATCAGGGAACCGGAAGAGTTACATTTCCAGGCGGTATCTATGCTCATATTATTTCTGTCAGTGGCAGTGAAGCTGTGGATGGGAGTGTTTAATAAAAATCTTGGAAAACGTATCAATTCCCAGGTTATGATGGCGACTGCAGCAGATTCCATGGGAGATGTGATTACAACGGGGGCGACTATCGCTTCAGTATTATTTTTTTATTTTACAGGAATTAATATTGACGGATATGTAGGACTTGGTGTATCGTTAGTCGTTATGTGGGCCGGTATCGGAATCGCAAAAGATACGCTGGAGCCATTGATCGGGGCACCGGTGGACCCACAGGTCTATAAGCAGATCAGTGACTTTGTGGAGAAATATGACGGGATTCTTGGAAGCCATGATTTGATCGTACATAATTACGGACCAGGAAGGAGCATGGCATCCATTCATGCGGAGGTCCCGAATGATGTGAATATTGAGACATCCCATGAGGTTATCGACCGGGTGGAGCGAGAAGCATTAGAACAGCTTGGGATTATGCTCGTAATACATATGGATCCTGTAGAGACAAAAGACGAGCATGTGCTGGAGGCAAAGGAGAAAGTCGAGAAGGTGCTGCGGGCGATGGATCCTAAGCTTAGTATCCATGACTTTCGAATGGTTCCCGGAACGGATCAGATCAATCTGATTTTTGATCTGGTCGTACCATTTGAATATGATCAGAAAAAACAGGATCATATCCGGTCTGCGATTATGGGAGTTTTACAGATTGTAGATCCAAGATATCAGTGTGTCATTACAGTGGAAAGGAGTTACGTTGCAAGTGCCAAAGAAGGAGTATAAATACATGATTGACGGCCGCGTCCGCTTCAGCGAGATCGACCACACAAGAAAGATTACAGTTCCATCGATCATCAATTATTTTCAAGATTGCAGTACATTTCAGTCAGAAGATATCGGAGTCGGTCTGGACGTACTTTCAAAAAAGAAAAAAGCGTGGATTCTGACTTACTGGCAGATCGTAATCGATCATTATCCGAAAATGAATGATAAGATCCAGGTCAGCACATGGGCTTCAAAGTTCAAGGGAATGCTTGCAGAGCGCAACTTCTGTATGACAGATGAGAATGGAGAAAAGGCTGCGTACGCACAGTCAGTCTGGGTATATATGGATGTAGAAAAGGGGCGTCCGGTAAGACCAGATCAGGAAGAACTGGATGCCTATGGACAGTGTGAACCGCTGGAGATGGACTATGAATCCAGAAAAATTGCACTGCCGGAAGAATGTATGAGTCTGGAGCCGTTTCCGGTGCGCAGATACCATATTGATACGAATGAACATGTAAATAATTGCCAGTATGTACAGATGGCTATGGAAATGTTGGATCAAGAGAGAGTAATCCGTCAGGTGCGGGTGGAATATAAGAAATCAGCAGTGCTGGGGGATATGATTGTTCCCAGGACAGGTGACAGAGATGGCCGGACAGTTGTGGAACTGTGTACGACAGAAGGAGAATTGTATGCAGCAGTAGAATTTGCATGGGTGTAAGGGCATTTACATAAAATAGGCTGATGATAGATGATTGTAGAGAGAAAGGATAAGACAGATGAAGTTAATCGAAGAACTCGGAAAACGAAGAATGCTGACAGTTGTAAAGACAGTTGATTTTGGAATATATCTTGGAACAAGTGAGGAACGTGTACTGCTTCCAAAGAAAGAAGTACCAAAAGAAATTGAGATTGGAGATCCGGTGGAAGTATTTCTTTACAAGGATTCCAGCGACAGATTGATTGCAACAACAGCAGAACCAAAGATCACATTGGGTGAACTGGCTGTTCTGACAGTGAAAGATACCGGAAAGATTGGAGCATTTCTCGACTGGGGACTGCCGAAAGACCTGCTACTTCCATTCAAAGAGCAGACTGCTAAGGTGAAAAAAGGAGATCAGGTGCTGGTTACGCTTTATGTGGACAAGTCCGAGAGATTATGTGCGACTATGAAGGTTTATGAAAAATTAGAGACAGACTCTCCGTATAAGAAAGACGATCATGTAGAAGGAATCGTCTATGAGAGAAGCGATAACTTTGGAGTTTTTGTAGCAGTAGACAATAAGTATTCTGCACTGATCCCGAAGCGTGAAGCGTACGGCGGACATCTTCAGGTTGGGGATAAAGTCCATGCAAGAGTTATAAAGGTACGTGAAGATGGAAAGCTGGACTTAAGTGTGCGTGAGAAAGCATTTATCCAGATGGATGCAGATGCAGAGCTGATCGTAAAACGGATGGAAGAGCACGGGGGAAAACTGCCATTTACAGACAAGGCAGATCCGGAAAAAATTAAAAATGAACTGGGACTGAGCAAAAATGCATTTAAACGTGCAGTAGGACGTCTTTTAAAGGAAAACAAAGTCATTATTACCGAAAAATCTATTGAATTTCTGCACAAATAAGGTATAATGGGGGCGTGATAAACTTTGAAAGGAGCGCGAGCGCATGAAAGTACAGAATATTACAGATATCGAAGGATTTTTTAAAGCAATCGACGGTTGTAAAGGAAAAGTTGAGCTTGTTACTGGTGAGGGAGACAGACTGAATTTAAAATCAAAATTATCCCAGTATGTATCACTCGCGACCATCTTTTCAAATGGAGAGATTCCGGAAATGGAAATCGTCGCACATGAAAAAGAAGACATCGACAGGCTGATTTCCTATATGATTAACGGCTAGGATCAGAAGAGAGAATGAAGTATTGATGAGAGTATTAGCGTTGGCGGGCGAAAAAGTCTGTCAGCGCTTTCTTTTCTATCTGTATCAGAGCAGCAAGAATGCAAGGGCATTTTTCGAATGCTAAGATAAGGAAAATAAGGGAGAAAAATATATGAGCTTTGCACATTTACATGTTCATACAGAGTACAGTCTGCTGGACGGCTCCAATAAAATTAAAGAGTGTGTGGCGCGGGTCAAAGAGCTTGGAATGAACAGCGTGGCAATTACTGATCATGGCTGTATGTTCGGCGTGATCGACTTTTACCGTGCTGCCCGTGCTCAGGGAATCAAGCCGATCCTTGGCTGTGAAGTTTATGTGGCACCAGGATCCAGGTTTGACAAAGAGGCTGTAGGAAGCGGAGATGACAGATATTATCATCTGGTTCTTCTGGCAGAAAATGATGAAGGATACCACAATTTGATGAAAATTGTATCTCGTGGTTACACAGAAGGATATTATTATAAACCACGTGTGGATCTGGAGCTTTTGAGGGAATTTCACGAAGGAATCATTGCGCTTAGCGCGTGCCTGGCAGGTGAGGTTCAGAAAAATATCACAAGAGGCATGTACAGTGAAGGAAGAGCAGCAGCTCTTAGGTATGAGGAAATATTTGGAAAAGGGAATTTTTTCCTGGAGCTGCAGGATCATGGAATTCCGGAGCAGCAGACGGTCAATCAGGCATTGATGCGCATGTCACAGGAGACGGGAATTGAACTGGTAGCAACGAACGATATACATTATACTTATGCAGAAGATGCGCGGGCACACGATATTCTGCTCTGTATCCAGACAGGTAAGAAGTTGGCAGACGAGGATCGTATGCGCTATGAGGGCGGACAGTATTATATCAAGTCAGAAGAGGAAATGAAGAAGCTGTTCCCATATGCATTGCAGGCTCTTGAGAACACACAGAAGATTGCAGACCGTTGTGACGTGGAAATCGAATTTGGTGTGACCAAACTTCCAAAATACGATGTTCCGGATGGACTTTCCTCCTGGGAATATTTGAACAAATTGTGTTACGAAGGGCTGGAAAGACGTTACCCGAATCCTTCACAGGATTTGAAAGACAGACTGGACTATGAACTGTCAGTTATTCACAAGATGGGCTATGTCGATTATTTCCTGATTGTGTGGGATTTTATTCACTATGCAAGGTCACAGAAGATTATGGTCGGACCGGGACGTGGTTCCGGTGCCGGAAGTATTGTGGCGTATTGTCTGGAGATTACAAGTATTGATCCGATTAAATACCAGCTTCTGTTCGAACGTTTCCTGAATCCGGAGCGTGTGTCCATGCCCGATATTGACGTGGATTTCTGTTACGAGAGGCGTCAGGAAGTGATCGACTATGTAGGAAGAAAGTACGGCGCAGACCGAGTCGTTCAGATCGTCACATTTGGTACACTGGCTGCCAGAGGTGTGATTCGGGATGTAGGACGTGTGATGGATCTGCCGTATGCATTTGTAGATAATATAGCGAAGCTTATTCCGAAGGAGCTGAATATTACTTTGGATAAGGCACTCAAGACCAGTTCAGAACTTCGAAAGTCCTATGAGGAAGACCCACAGGTAAAAGAACTGATTGACATGTCCATGCGTCTGGAAGGACTTCCAAGACATACTTCCATGCATGCAGCCGGAGTTGTTATCAGCCAGAAGCCGGTAGAAGAATATGTGCCGCTGTCACTTGGATCAGATGGATCTGTAACGACTCAGTTCGTAGCGACCACGCTGGAAGAGCTGGGACTTTTGAAAATGGACTTTCTGGGGCTTCGCACCTTGACGGTGATCCGGGATGCAGAGAAGTTTGCAAGCTACAGTTCCGGAAAAGAGATCAACATTAACAAGATTAATTTTGACGATAAAGCAGTACTGGATTCTATTGGAACGGGAAAGACAGACGGTGTGTTCCAGTTAGAGAGCGCAGGAATGAAGAACTTTATGAAAGAGCTGAAACCGCAGAGTCTGGAAGATATTATCGCCGGAATTTCTCTGTATCGTCCGGGGCCGATGGATTTTATCCCTCAGTATATTAAAGGAAAAGAACATCCGGAGCTGATCACCTATGACTGCCCACAGCTAGAGCCGATCCTGTCGCCAACTTATGGCTGTATCGTCTATCAGGAGCAGGTTATGCAGATTGTGCGTGATCTGGCAGGATATACACTTGGACGAAGCGACCTTGTGCGCCGCGCTATGTCTAAGAAGAAAGCCGATGTCATGGCAAAGGAACGCCAGAATTTTGTGTACGGAAATCCAGAGGAAGGTGTACCAGGCTGTATTGCAAATGGTATTGACGAGAAGACTGCCAATAAGATTTATGATGAAATGACAGATTTTGCCAAGTATGCGTTTAACAAATCCCATGCGGCAGCATATGCGGTCGTTTCTTACCAGACAGCATGGCTCAAATATTATTATCCAGTAGAGTATATGGCAGCTCTTATGACCTCAGTCATTGATAATCCAGGAAAGGTAGCCGAGTACATTTACAGTTGCCGCCAGATGGGAATCAAGATTCTGCCGCCGGACATTAACCATGGTTACAGCAGCTTTTCTGTAGATAATGGAAGTATCCGGTACGGACTGGCAGCGATCAAGAGCATCGGCAGACCAGTCATCAAAGAAATTGTTGCAGAGCGGAAAGCAAACGGAGAGTTTAAGAATCTGAAAGATTTCATTGAGCGGATGTCAGGAAAAGATATCAATAAGAGAACGATTGAGAACTTTATCAAATCCGGTGCATTTGACGAACTTGGAGGAACAAGAAAGCAATTCATGGTCATCTATGTACAGATTCTCGACCAGGTGAACCGGGAGAAGAAAAATTCCATGACAGGTCAGATGACTCTTTTTGATATTGTAGGAGAAGAACAGAAATCCGAGTTCGATATTCCGCTGCCAAATGTAGGTGAATACGAGAAGTCTACGAAACTTGCTTTCGAAAAAGAAGTGCTTGGAATCTACTTAAGCGGACATCCGATGGAAGAGTACGAGGAGCAGTGGAGAAAAGGCATTTCCAAAACGACACAGGATTTCCAGTTTGATGAGGAATTGGGATTTTCAAGAGTCAGTGATGGCGCAGCAGAGATCATTGGTGGAATCATTGCGAGCAAGACAATCAAATACACGAAGAATAATAAGACCATGTGTTTCCTGACGATCGAAGATATTATGGGATCAGTAGAAGTCGTTGTATTCCCAAGAGATTATGAGCGCTATCATCAATATCTGGAAGAGGAAAATGTTGTCTTTGTTAAGGGACGGGTGTCAGAAGAGGATGAAGCCTCCAGCAAACTGATCTGTGAGAAAGTTATTCCATTTGGACAGAAGAAACAGGAACTCTGGATCCAGTATCCGGATAAAGAAACATTTCTTCAGGGAGAGAAGATGCTATATGATATGCTTGCATCTTCTGATGGAAATGATGAAGTTATAGTATATTGTAAGGCAGAGCGGGCGGTAAAACGCCTTCCATCTAACCGAAATGTGAATATAGAACCTGGATTGCTAAGCAGGCTTATGAATTATTTTGGTGAATCTTGCGTAAAAGTGGTGGAAAAACCATTGAAAAGCTAAGGCAATTCATATACAATGTAGCGTGAAGGGTTAAATAAATAACGAAATAAATATGTTGCTGATCAAAGAAGTGAAAAGCAACTCTACGATGGAGGAGAAGAATCATGGCAGAAAGAATCATTCGTACAATAGGTGTATTGACAAGTGGAGGAGATGCTCCGGGAATGAACGCGGCAATTCGTGCTGTTGTCAGAACTGCACTTGGAAAAGGTGTGAAAGTACGAGGCATCAGAAAAGGTTATAAGGGACTTCTCAATGAGGAAATCATCGATCTGGACGCAGGAGATGTATCAGACATTATTCAGCGTGGAGGTACAATTCTTCAGACGGCCCGTTGTAAAGAGATGATTACAGAAGAAGGTCAGCAGAAAGCAGCAGCTATCTGTAAAAAGTATGGAATTGATGGTCTGGTAGTAATTGGAGGAGACGGATCTTTCCGTGGAGCACAGAAGCTTGCATATCTTGGAGTGAATACGATCGGAGTTCCGGGAACCATCGACCTTGATATCGATTGTACAGAGTATACGATCGGATTTGACACAGCGGTAAATACAGCTATGGAGGCAATTGATAAAGTCCGTGATACTTCTACTTCACACAGCAGATGTTCTATTATTGAAGTTATGGGACGTGATGCCGGATACCTGGCTCTGTGGTGCGGTATTGCAAATGGAGCTGAACGTATTCTCCTTCCTGAGGAAGAAGGATATGATATTGATGATATTATCGATGATATAAAAGAGTCTAAAAAAAGAGGTAAGAAGAACTACATTATCATCAATGCAGAAGGTGTTGGTGATTCTGTGAATCTTGCAAAGACAATCGAAGAAAGAACAGGCATGGAGACAAGAGCAACTATCCTTGGACATATGCAGCGTGGTGGAAGCCCGACATGTAAAGACCGTGTATATGCATCTATCATGGGATCCATGGCAGTAGATCTTCTATTAGAAGGAAAGACAAACCGTATCGTAGGTTACAGACACGGTGAATATGTAGATTTTGATATTGAGGAAGCACTTGGAATGCAGAAAGGAATCCCTGCATATCAGTACGAGATTTCCAAGAAGCTTTCTCTGTAAAGCCGGCAGGAATAGAAGTGATGATGTCCGCCGGACTTCGAGAATGAGGAAAGGTAAAGATTTATGACGAAAAATGTATTAGTTACAATATCCGGACTTCATTATGATGACAGCGTGATGATGGTGCAGGAGGAGAACAGTAATGAGGCCAACTCCATAGAGGTGACAACTCCTGCCACCTATTATCTGAAAAATGGGAAACATTACATAGTTTATGATGAGGTCGTAGAGGGAATTCCGGGGACGATCAAGAATCGGATCAAAATTGATGAAGGAAAGCTTTTAGATATTACAAAAAGCGGAATTACTAATTCGCATATGGTATTTGAGACCGATAAGATTAATGTGACTCCATATCAGACTCCATACGGAGATCTGCTTCTTGGCACATATACGAAAGGTATGGATATACAGATTGAAGAGGAGCGCATCGAACTTCAGGTCAGATATTCTCTGGATATTAATGGAGACAAGGCCGCAGACTGCGATATCCGCATTCTGATAGAAGCGAATGAATAAGAAGGATAAAAAAATGAGTATAAAAAAGGGGCTGTGAAAAACAGCCTCTTTTTTTGGATTTTATTTTTTATGCTTTATTTTTTATCTTTTTTAAATCTGGCAAAAAATCCTTTTTTCTTCTCTGGTGTCTCCAGTGCACCACGCACGCCCTTAACGCCGGTAATGTAGATACCGCTTACTGTTGCTTTTACTTCTTTTTTAACAGGAATGAGCGGATAAATCTGAGCATCACACATCAGTGTCATAATTCTCGGTCCGACTTTCGCCTTGACAACCGGAACTTTAGAACGGCGGAGATACTTTGGAGTATTGTCGATGACAATCTGTGGAAGACCAGAATCTTTTAACTTCATCTTGCCCTTATCGATGATCAGCATAGATACTGTCTGTGCAACAGCATCTAACTGCTCCTGCTGTTCAGCCTGTTTTTTTTCAGCTTTCTTACCCAGGAAATACAGCACAACACAAGCGATTATCAGTACGACTAAAATTACCAGTAAAACAATCGATAATGTACTCACGAGTAACCCTCCTATATTTATCTAATGTCATTTACACAAATCACATTGTATCATTCTTTAACTGGAAGTGCAAGAAAAAACGTCAGTTACTGCGCGTGCAATTATGAAATATATGTGAAAAGTATTTGCAACATTTGGGAAATGTGTTATAACTAGAAGTAGCGTTTTTCCGAGCGTGAAAAGTAATTTTAAATTATAAAACGAAGTTTTAAAGGGGTAAGAAGATGAAGAAGAGATTAGCAGCACTTTTCTGTGCAACACTTGCAGCTTCCATGATTCTTGTAGGATGTCAGGCAAGTAAAGGATTAGAGACAGACAATCTGAAGATCACACAGTATAAAGGCGTAGAAGTAAGCGCAGCAGATAAACCGGAAAAAGTGACAGATGACGATGTAGAACAGTATATTCAGTCTCAGCTTACAAGCTCTGCAACGACAACAGAAGTGACAGACCGCGCAGCACAGAAGGGAGATACTGTAGATATCGCATTTGTAGGAACCATTGACGGAGAAGCATTTGACGGAGGCTCTTCTGATAGCTATTCACTGGAACTGGGTTCTGGAACGATGATCGATGGATTTGAAGACAGCATCATCGGACATAATGTGGGAGAGACGTTTGTATGGGACGGGAAATTCCCAGATGATTATCAGTCAACAGATCTTGCAGGAAAAGCATGTCAGTTTACGATTACTGTAAATTCTATCTCAGAGCAGAATGTACCGGAACTGACAGACGAGTGGGTTGCGAATAATTCTAAAAGTTCTAAGACTGTAAAAGAATATAAGAAAGAGATTAAAAAGACACTGGAAGATCAGAAGCAGGAAGACTATGACAGTACTTTGAAATCAGAGGCATGGCAGGCAGTCGTAGATAACACAACTGTTCAGAAGTACTCTAAGAAACAACAGGAGAAGATTGACGAGATGAAGAATTCTCTGATTGATTCTTACAAATCTTACGCAGAGAGTCAGGGAACTGATTATGAGACTTACATTACATCTTCTGGCCAGTATACAGTAGAGAGTTTTGAGCAGAAAGTGGAAGAGGCAGCTCAGGAGTCTGAGAAGCAGACCATGATTGCTGAGGCTATTGCAGACAAAGAGAAGATTAAATTAGATGACAAGACATACAAGAAGATGTTAAAAGAGTATGCTAAGACATATGGATTCGAAGATGGTGACGCCATGGAAAAGGCATATTCAAAAGATACTTTAAAAGAGGCAATGCTCACAGATCTGGTAAAAGACTGGCTGGTAGATAACTGTATCCAGAAAACAGATAATTAAGAATAAAATGAATCAATCGGAGATTGAAAATAAATATAACGAAAGAATAAAATACATCAATCAAGGATTAATGCCATTAGACAATTGACAAGAAAGCACTGATTAATCAGATAATATATGATTCATCGGTGCCTTTTTTGTACTTTTAATAGAATAATTGGAAAATTATACTAATATATGTATAAAATTGCACAAGTAGAAATGTAATATAAGCTTGAGTTATATGCATTATTTAGGTATAATAAAGAAAGCACGCTCATGGAAGGGCGTGTAAACTCAAGAAGAAAGGTGAGAGGGAAATGAACGAAAAGAATGAGTTTAAACCGTATATCCCGGCCGATAGGGTTATGCCAGAGCTTACAGTAACTTCCATTGTAATGGGAATGCTTCTGGCTGTAATTTTTGGTGCAGCAAACGCATATTTAGGACTTCGTGTAGGTATGACTGTATCTGCGTCTATTCCGGCAGCAGTTATCTCTATGGGAGTGATCCGCGTGATCATGAAGCGTAATTCCATTCTGGAAAGCAACATGGTTCAGACAATCGGTTCCGCCGGAGAGTCTCTGGCAGCAGGAGCCATCTTTACAATGCCGGCTCTGTTCCTTTGGGCAGAAGAGGGCCTGTGTGATATGCCAAGTCTTGTAGAGATTACACTGATCGCACTTTGTGGTGGAGTCCTTGGAGTACTCTTCATGGTACCACTTCGTAATGCGCTGATCGTAAAAGAGCATGAGACACTGCTTTACCCAGAGGGAACTGCTTGTGCAGACGTACTTCTGGCAGGAGAAGAAGGAGGAGCCAATGCTTCAACAGTATTCTCCGGTATGGGACTCGCAGCAGCATTTAAATTCGTTGTAGACGGACTGAAAGTACTTCCGTCTGACGTAGCATTTGCATTTAAGTCATTCAAAGGTGAGATTGGTATGGAAGTATATCCGGCACTTCTCGGTGTTGGTTATATCGTAGGACCACAGATCGCTTCCTACATGTTTGTAGGATCTGTAATTGGCTGGATGGTGATCATTCCTCTGATTTGTCTGTTCGGACCAGATACATGGCTTTATCCGGCGGATGTAGGAACAACAATTGCTGATCTTTATGCAGCTGGCGGGGCAGCAAAAATCTGGAGTACATATGTAAAATATATCGGTGCAGGAGCAATCGCTACAGGAGGAATTATCTCCCTGATCAAATCTCTGCCACTGATCATTACAACATTCCGTGACTCTATTAAGAGCATGAAAGGTGGAAAGAATACCAATACAGCTCGTACAGCTCAGGATCTTCCAATGCAGATGATCCTGTTCGGAATCGTAGCTATGATTCTTATCATCTGGGTAGTGCCTGCAATTCCGGTAACATTACTTGGAGCAGCAATTATCGTAGTATTTGGTTTCTTCTTTGCAACTGTATCCTCCCGTATGGTAGGTCTTGTAGGAAGTTCTAACAACCCGGTTTCCGGTATGGCTATCGCTACACTTCTGATTGCTACAATGTCAATCAAAGCAAGCGGTAAGACAGGAATCGACGGTATGACAGCAGCTATTGCAATCGGATCAGTTATCTGTATCGTAGCAGCTATCGCCGGTGATACATCACAGGATCTGAAGACAGGATACCTGCTTGGTGCAACACCTAAGAAACAGCAGATGGGTGAAATTATCGGAGTTGTTGTATCTGGTCTTGCAATCGGAGGAGTTCTTTATCTTCTGAATGCAGCATGGGGATACGGCGGAGCAGAAGTACCGGCACCACAGGCAACACTGATGAAGATGATCGTAGAGGGAATCATGGGTGGAAACCTTCCATGGAACCTGGTATTTATCGGAGTATTCTTAGCAATTGCACTTGAGATCTTAAGAGTACCGGTTATGCCATTTGCTATCGGTCTGTATCTTCCAATTTACCTGAATGCATCCATCATGATCGGTGGTGTTGTTCGTATGTTCATGGATCGTCGTAAAAATGTTGACGAGGAGACAAAGACAAAGCAGACAACAGACGGAACACTGTATTGTGCAGGTATGATCGCAGGAGAAGGACTTGTAGGAATCCTGCTTGCAATCTTCGCAGTATTTGGAATTAACGTAAGTATCGGAGAAAGTGTAAACTTTGGTAACATCGGTGGAGTTGTACTGATGGTTATCATGATCTTATGCCTTCTGAAATTCTCTCTTTGGAAAAAGAGTAAAGAGAAATAATGAAAAAGAATAAGAAAAATAAGCAGCAGATTAATTATCTTGACCTGATTCCGGTGAGACCGGAAAAACTTGGCTGGCATATAGACCGCCGGGAACGGGTTGTATTAGAAGTGAAGAATGAAGGCTTTTTCAATCGGATCGCACAGACATATTTCCGAAGACCACAGACGACGAAAGTTCATCTGGATGTGCAGGGAAGTTATCTGTGGCCGTTGATCGACGGGGAGCGGACAGTGATGGAACTGGCCGCCCTTCAGAAAGAACATTTTGGAGAAGCAGCAGAGCCGCTGTATCCAAGAATTGTGAAATATTTTCAGATTTTAGAGAGTTATCATTTTATCAGTTTTAAAAATATGGAAAAATAATTATCTGTACTGCAGATATTCGAGAAACCGCTTTACCGCAAGGGAAGCGGTTTTCTTGCTTCTAAGAGCCAGCCCTACACGGCGGTAAGCCGGAACATCTAATTCTTTTGTAAGAATGTGATAAGGGATTCGTTGCAGAATCAGTTGTGGAAGCACACTGATGCCAAGCCCCTTTTCGACCATGGACATAATTGCGTAATCATCCCATGTCATAATATGTACCTTCGGATTCAACCCACAATTACTAAAGATGTCTGTGGCATCAGAATTAGCTCCTCTGGAAAGAAGGAGAAATGGAGCAGATACCAGTTCTTGAACGGGGAATTTTTTACAGTCTGCCAGTGGATGATGTTCAGGTATAACAGCCATCAGCGGGTCCGCTTCTAAAAAAATAGTTTCCAGTTCAGGATTTATTGTCGGGAGGCGTAAAAATCCACAGTCCACCCGGCCGGAAACAATCCAATTTTCAATTTCGGCGTAATCACCGAGTAGAAGTTCAAAATCAATATTCGGAAAATCTTTCTGAAACTGTTGGATTATATTCGGCAGCCAATGTGTGGCAACACTGGAAAATGTACCAATTCGAATCAGACCAGACTGCAGGCCATGGAGCTCATCCACCTGCATCTGCAGCTTTTTATATTCGGCACAGACATTCTGTGCGTAAGGAAGAAGTCTCAGTCCATCAGAAGTCAGACGGACACCACCCCTGCCGCGTTCCAGAAGAATAATATTCCATTCCTGTTCCAGATCTCCAATCATCCGGCTGATCCCGGACTGGGAGTAGGAGAGTGCTTCGGCAGCTTTTGTGAAACTGCCATATTCAACAGCCTTAAGAAAGGCCTGGTATTTTTGTATGTTGACGTCCATATGGGCTGCCACTCAAAATATGTTTAAATATACTCAAACACATCGAGAAATTGAAGTCCTCACGAATACTTCTTACTGCTTCATTGTGTATGTTTTGACGATTGCAGGCAATACGCTACTCACAGGTTCTTGTACACTCCACAGTCGTTAATTCCCGAAATAGCCTTCGGTACATACTTACATTTGCTTTTAATCATGCAATCTTGTAAGTTTTAGCATCTTTTAAATTAAGTGCCGCATTGAGATCCCTGTCTGCAACATAGCCACATTCACATCTGTAAATTCTATCTGAAAGCTTTAAATTTTTCCTGATAGAACCACAATGGTGACATGTCTTTGAAGATGGATAAAATCTATCTGCTACCCTTAATTCAATGCCTTTTTCATCGCACTTGGCTTTAAGCCTTTTTCTAAATTCATAAAACTTCTGAGATGCAACAGCTTTTGAAAGACACCTGTTTTTCATCATTCCTTTTACATTTAAATCTTCAATCGTTATGTAAGACGGTTTGGTTTTCACTATCTCAGCGATTGTCTTGTTAATGTAATCAGTACGGATATTATCCATTTTATGATGAAGTTTTTGTACCTTAAGCTTTTGTTTCTGTATATTTGCTCTTTGAGTGGACTCTCCTTTCTTTAAATTTTCATACTTTCGGGAAAGACTTCTCTGTTCCCGGATCAGTTGTTTTTCAAGTTTCTTTAATCCTGCCGATTTGTTGATGTTCCTGTATGTCTTTCCATTTGAAATAATAGCAAAATCTTTTAGCCCAAGGTCTATACCGATTCCCTCGTTTAAGTTATTGTTAATATTGACATCGGGAATCTCTACAAGAACAGAAACATAAAATCTGTCAGTCTTAACAGACACTGTACCACTTCTAATCATATATCCATCCTTTGTTGTTGGGATATATCCTTTTTCTTTGATACGGATCCAGCCCAGAGTTGGAATCTTAAGTCTGTGCCTTTCGCATTGACAATCCTTTGGGTTATTTCTGACGAAATACATTTTCACATCAGATTTACCTTTCTTTTTAAATTTAGGAAAATCACTCTGATGTTTAAAAAATCTTGTAAAAGCAGCACATCCATCTTCGATAGACTTTTTTACGGCTTTTGAATACACTTCCCTGATCCATGTTTTGTCAGGATTATCTGGAATGTATTCGTTGTTAAGCCATAGGCTAAAGCTCTTACCAGTCATAAACTTTTCACCATCATCATGCAGGGCTTTGTTGTGACCAAGGTAGAAGTTATAAACATATCGGCAAGTGCCTATCGTCTTGCGGATTCGGGCTTTCTGTTCTTCAGTTGGGTTGATTTCCGTCTTGAAGCTCTTTAGCAATCTCTTTATCCCTTTCTATTTGTTTTTTATACTTACGAAGTCCGTACAATCTACAGGAAAAAACATGAAGTATAGATACAATATCCTGTACAAGTTCTTCTTTCGGTGATAGTTCTTCATTGTTCACTATTACTATAGTTGTATTGAACTTCATACAGAATTTTTCAAACCAGTCATATCCAAATCTGATAAATCTGTCTTTATGTGTAACTATGATGGTTTTAATTTTTTGTTCCATTACTTCATCTAACAGCTGATTCCACTTTTTACGGTTATAGTTTAAACCACTGCCATAATCTTCAATACATTGGTCTACAATCATTCCTCTGGCATTACAGAATTGACGTAAAAACGATACTTGATTCTGTAAATCATCCTTTTGATTTCTTGTAGAAACTCTTGCATAAATAACAACTTGTCGAGTATCATTCTCTGTATCTATGCCTTTGAATTGAAGATATTGGTTGTAGGTATAATAACGCCTGTCAGTTGGAGTTCGATTCGCTTTTAGCGTTCCTTCCCTGTCCCAACGCTGTAATGTTTTCACAGAGACACCTAATAATTCAGCAAAATCTTTTGGTTTATAATTAGTGATATTCGATGTGTTCATAGCAATACCTCCATGAGCACATTTTAACACATTTAATCACTAATATCAATGTTATCGATTACTTAAAAATCCTCCTTTCAATTTGAAAAAGTCAGGACGGTATCTTTATCATAATGATGCGTCGCGAAGTATAGATTTGCTGTAGCGCGAGCGTGCCTTCGAGAACCGGTTTTATGGACACGCATTGTACAGTGTTTTGATTAATTATGTATAAATATCAATATATGAGAAAAACTCATGATACATATGAGAAAGATACGCTTTTGTAATCTATAGCTCTATGGTAAACTAAACGAAGATGAAATGCAAGAGAGAGCGAGGACTTTTATTATGAAACCTTATCAGAACAGAATTGTTGTTAAAGTTGGTACATCAACACTTACAAATGAGCTTGGAAAGAGTGACCTTCGTTGTTTTGACAGACTGGCATGTGTGCTGTCAGATATCCAGAATATGGGATATGAAGTGATCCTTGTATCTTCCGGTGCAATTGCAGTTGGAAGAAATAAATTAAAAATGAAGACTCAGCCGACAAGTATGCGCCACAAACAGGCAGCCGCAGCAGTTGGACAGTGCAGTATCATGTTCCTGTATGATAAGTTCTTCGGAGATTATGATAAGACGATCGGTCAGATTCTTCTGAATGCTGAAGATATTGAACAGGAAGAGAAAAAAGACAATCTGATTAATACATTTGACGCACTTTTAGAGATGGGAGTCATTCCAATTGTAAATGAAAATGACTCTGTAAGCTATACGGAGATTGAATCTAATGACCGACTTTTTGGAGACAACGATATGCTCTCTTCTGTAGTAGCGGTTCTGTGCCGCGCAAGCAAATTAGTGATTTTTTCAGATATTGATGGATTCTACAATTGTGATCCAAGACTTCATCCAGATGCAAAGCTGATTGAAGAGATTGATAAGATTGACGACGAAGTGTACAAGCTTGCCGGAGGTGCGGGATCCAGACGCGGAACAGGAGGAATGCGTACAAAACTCCAGGCAGCAGCACTTGCAACTTCGCAGGGAATCGACACCATTATTACGAATGGAAAGAACCCGGCAGCACTCTATAATATTATCGAAGGAGTTCCGGTAGGTACGAAATTTAAAGCGCAGTAAAAGGTATAGTAGATGATATAGTAAAAACGCTCAGACCTCAATATGAGATGTGAGCGTTTTTATAGTACGCTTTGCAAGAAATCTTTGCGGAGATGAAAAGATTTCTTAACAGACTAATTTTCTTTTTTGTTATTATTCTCGGAATCTTCAGAGATAGAGCCGATTGATTAAAGAAGGGAATTTGTAAAATGAAAAAATTATGTTCCATACTGCTGATCACTGCGCTCTGTGTTAGTCTGGTCGCATGTGGTTCCAAGAATAAGGAGAAGAGACAAGTGAATTCGATTGTTACAACTATGGGAAATAATGCTTCATTTCCGTCTGCTGTAAATGTATTTTCTACGACAGATCTGGAAGGCAATACAGTCACCAATGATATCCTTTCACAGGCAGATTTAACAGTCGTGAATTTCTGGGGAACATTCTGCAATCCTTGTATCAATGAGATGCCGGAACTTGCAAAGTGGAATGAGGAAATGCCTGACAACGTACAGATGCTTGGAGCAATCGTAGATGTAGAAACTGTAGATTCTGACGAATATGCACTGGCACAGCAGATTGTGGAAAAAACGGGTGTAACTTATGAAAATGTTATTGCACCGGGAGCATTTGACCAGTTCATTAATAAATTGGCAGGCGTTCCGACAACAGTATTTATTGATAAAAACGGAAAAGTTGTAGGAGAAGCTGTTGTAGGTGCGAAGGTAGAAGAATACAAACAGCATGTAGAGGATTATTTGAATGAGCAGAAATAACAAGATTGCAGTGCAGGTATTAGGCCTCTGTGTGGCGGCAGTTATGATTATATATGGTGTTAGCCGGGGAGAAACAGCTATCATATTTAATAAGACGGTGAATATCTGCCTGGAATGTATTGGGTTAGGATAAGTGATATGAAGATTAATCAGGAAATGAAACGAAAAATTGTTCAAGTAGCGGCATTTGGCTACTCGAATACATATATTGGAAATTTCGTATCAGGTCAGATTTACAAAGGAAGCTGGAAACAGTTCTGCAATCCCGGAATGAACTGTTATTCCTGTCCGGCTGCAAGACTTGCCTGTCCGATTGGAGCTATGCAGGCAGTCAGTGGTTCTATGAATTTCAAGCTTAGTTTTTATGTGATAGGTTTTGTATTGGCACTTGGAGTAGTGTTTGGAAGAGCAATTTGTGGTTTTTTCTGCCCGTTTGGTCTGATTCAGGAACTGATCTACAAGATTCCATTTCCAAAGAAAAAATTATGGAAATGGCTTACTTATGTAAAATATGTGCTGCTGGCAGTGTTTGTCGTTATCATGCCGGTTACGATGGTCAATGAGCTGGGAATGAGCAGCCCGGCGTTTTGCGAATACATTTGCCCGGCAGGAACGCTGGAAGGTGGAATTCCACTTTTAAGTACGCACCCGGAGTTACGCGCAACACTGGGAGCGCTGTTTTCTGTGAAAGCATGTATTTTGATCATAACCTTAATCGGCTGCCTGTCTGTCTGCCGGTTTTTCTGTAAAGTCATGTGCCCACTTGGAGCAATCTACGGACTACTGAATAAAGTCAGCATTTACCATATGGAATGCAATAAAAAAACTTGCGCCTCCTGTGGAAAATGTCATAACATATGTCCGATGGATGTAGATCCAGTGAAGAATCCCAATTCTGCAGAGTGCATCCGATGTGGAAAATGTGTGGCATCATGCCCGAAAGAATCACTGGCTTTGAAGTTCGTATATGGAAAAAAGGGATAGCTTCATAAATGTCTTCAGAAAATAAGTTCAGAAAATAAAGCATTAGAAAATAAATTGCAGAAAATAAATTCTGTCAATAAACGACACGCTTATTGACAAAATTTATCAATTATGTTATCGTGTCTCCTTGTAAAAGATTATGATTTGTGAGGGAGTAGCAGGCGTATATCAGATGAAAACGGATTCTGAACGCAACAAGTCAACATACTGATCTTTTAGATCTGGCTTGTTTTAATTTGTGAGACTCACGTATGGCTGTAAAGCTTATACGTGGACTCTCTTTATATGGAAGTATTGACCAGGTATGGCAGACAGCTGTACCTGGTTTTTATATAATAGGAAATTGCATTTCCTATTATATAAAAAAGCCTCCGGCAGGATGCGCACTGCGGCGTACAATGATGATGTCGCAAGCGACCGCCGCAGGCACCAGAATGTACCAAGGCACATTCTTTGTTTTAGGAGGAAATGAACGATGGATTGGAATTTTTTGTTTTTTATGAACAGCGCTCTTTTGGGAGTGGGGTTGGCAATGGATGCATTTTCTGTGTCACTTGCGAATGGAATGAATGAAAAAAAGATGAAGAAATCTCGTATGGCCTATATTGCAGGAGTGTATGCATTTTTTCAGTTTCTGATGCCTATGGTGGGTTGGATTTGCGTACATACAATTGTGCAGCTATTTGGTCAGTTTCAGAAATGTATCCCTTGGATCGCATTAATACTATTGCTTTATATTGGCGGAAGCATGATATGGGAATCAGTTAAAGGCGAAGAAGAAATTGAAGAAGTAAAAAAATTAAGTTTCGCAGTATTGATGCTGCAGGGAATTGCAACATCCATTGATGCATTATCTGTAGGATTTACTATTGCAGATTATGGATTTGTTATGGCGCTAGTCTGTTCCATTATTATTGCAGTTGTGACATTTGCGATATGTGAGACAGGCTTATATCTTGGAAAGACATTAGGAACGAAGCTGGCCGGAAAAGCAGATGTCTTAGGTGGAGTGATTCTGATTGGCATCGGAATCGAGATATTCGTGAAAGGTGTATTTTTCTAGGAAAGAGTGAAGCAGACATACATCACCACATCCCTGCATAGATTGTAAAAAAACAAACTATGCAGGGGTTTTTCTATGAAGGATTGTAGTGTAGTCAGTTCATTTCTTTTGATTTGTTCATACAGAAAATCTGCATTTTTCTAGGGAAATGATAACCTTCTTTTTTGATGATGTAAGTCGCTACTTCTGTTGAAACTGGAAGTTCGACGGCGGACACCTGATTTTTAAAAAGATTGATATCATAAAGTTTTAAGGAACTCTTTTTGATAAAACTAACCCCGGTTTTTTGTGCAACCATCATCAGGATGATTTCGCCGCGGTCCAATTCAGCAGCAATTGAAATATCTGATAAAGACAAATTGCAGTCATAGATTAAATGCTCTACATACTGGCGTAATTCTGATTGGAAAGAAGGAAGTATAATCGGAGTGTTTAACAGTAATTGTCGCAGATCAAATGAAGAATCTTCCTTAATAAGTGATTGGTAGTAATCTGTCTGAATCAGCATAATAAGTGAATCAACATTATCAATAGAATTTACACAATGGGTGGATTTGCAAGGGGCACAGGAAATTCCGGTGTCAATTTCACCGGCAAGTAATGCTTTCTCAATCTGTTCATGGGTCATTTGATGGATTGAAAAATAAAGATTAATATTATTTGGGAAATAATGAGGAAGAATATCTGTGATAAAATATGCCATGGCGGCTTCTGTTATTCCGGCCTGAATATTAATCGGAGCATCAGAAGAAATTCCTTTTATATCTGTCAACATAGTTGATTGTGTTTTTAGAAGTGTCTGGGCGTAGTTGCACATCTTCATTCCTTCGGTAGTGAGCTTTGTGCCAGAGTGCTTACGTTCAAATAATTTACAACCAATTTCATCTTCTA
This sequence comes from Dorea formicigenerans, assembly GCF_025150245.1. NCBI lineage: Bacteria > Bacillati > Bacillota > Clostridia > Lachnospirales > Lachnospiraceae > Dorea > Dorea formicigenerans. The sequence goes on along the minus strand of NZ_CP102279.1, from coordinate 2,712,283 downwards.
GAGCAGTGACGTGAGTGGAAACAGAAGGTGCACTCATAAATAATTTCTTTGCAGCTGTTTTAAAATTCCCGGTATCAACGATTGTAAGAAATATTTGTAGCTGTTTGAAAGTCATAGCGGTTCTCCTTTGTTAGATTATATAATTTTAGTGTACATTTTTTTAGAACAAAAAGCGAATAGATAAAATCAATAAAGAGATATAATTATTATATTAATAAATAACTATTGAAGAAAATTAAGAAAAACATAATTAACTACGGAAAACAACGGATTTTGAAAGAGATGGAAAGTCTGTTGACGAAAGATGTTATGAGATTTATTCTAAAGAAAAATACCGAGGAGGAAAGTAAGAATGAAAAAGAGAGTTGCGCTGATACTCGCAGTGGTGATGGCAATTGGTGTCATTACGGGCTGTGGAAAAAAAGCTGATAACATCAGCGAAAAAAGTGAAGAACAAAATGGAAAGAAAGATACCGTTGTAGTGGCTGTAGATTCCGACGATCACGAAGGATTTGTTCCATGGAACAGTATAGGAGTTATAGATGATTGCGTATGGTTAAATGTTCTTCAGCCGATTATGAAATCGGATAAGACATTTGATGAGATGAAACCCCTGGTAGCAGAAAGCTATGATGTATCTGAGGATGGGAAAAATGTAACGTTCCATCTTCAAAAAGGAGTAACATTTTCAGATGGAAATGATGTGACAGCAGAAGATGTTGTTTTCTCAATCCAGCAATATGTAGACTCAGAATATCGTTCAAAAGATTACACTTTTGTTGAAAAAGTAGAGGCTACAGATGATTCGACAGTCACAGTGTATGGTAATTCAGTTGTTACGAATGCGCCATGGATTTTGGCAAAAATTCGTGTTGTAGAAAAAAGTGCATATGAAAAAGATCCAGATGGATATAACGAGAATCCAATTGGATGTGGACCATATGTTTTGAAAGAGTATAAAGAAGGAAAATATATGCTCTTAACTGTTAACGATAATTATTGGAAAGAAAAACCCGCAATTAAAAATGTAAAAGTACAGGTTGTAAATGATTCTGTGCTGGCAGATTCTATTTTAAATGGCGATATTGATTTTTCTGGTCTTACAGGTGAGGCATATGAGAAAATTAAAGAAGCAGATAAAGACAATATTACAATTCGTGAAGATAAGGATATTGCAGCTGGATGTGAATATTTCTTCTTTAATTGTCAGAATGAAGTATTAAAAGATAAGCGTGTACGTCAGGCAATCAGCTATGCGATCAATCGCGAAAAGATAGCAGATTTAAGCGAAACTATGACTTACCTTGATTCTTATCCGGTTCCAAATGGAATGGAAGACTATGATAAAGCAGTAGAAGGAATTACAGATTATAAATATGATCCAGATAAAGCAAAAGAACTTTTGGCAGAAGCTGGATATACAGATACGCTTGATTTGGGAAAATACATTATCATGTATGATGGAATTGACTCAGAGATTGCTCAGAGCATTCAGGAAGATTTAAAAGCGGTTGGAGTAAATGTTGAAATTGCAATCGAAGAACAGAGTGCAGCGTTTAAAGACATTAACAATGGGGATTATTCTATTGTAACAAGTTATGCTAATTTTGGAGATCAGATTACGGGATTGACAAAAGTATTAAATACGAAACTGATTGGAAATTATAACTATGCAAATTATGGAAATGCGGATTTAGATAATATGACAGAAGAGGCACTTGCTGAAACAGATGCGGCAAAGCGATTAGATGTAACAAGAAATATTGTGACATTGCTGCAGGATGAAGTGCCTGTAATCAAGCTGAGTAATGATGTAAAATTCCATGCATATAATAAAGACCTCGACTGTACAATTATGTACAATTGCTTCTATCGTTTTGATGAATGGGGCTGGAAATAAATAACGGGTATGAATTTTGGAAATATGCCGTCTCTGTACAGGGGCGGCATATTAGACTATATTCCAGAAAATTAACTATCAAGAAAAACTGTTTGTGATAAAACAATATTGGTGAGTGAAAAAATGCTAAAGTATATTATAAAAAGAATTTTAGCTTCAATTGCTACAATTATAGGAATTATATTTTTAATAAATTTATTTATAGAACTTGCTCCAGGAGATCCGGGGCGCTTGATTTTGGGCATGAATGCTTCCCCGGAGCAAGTGCAGATTTTGAATCATTCACTTGGATATGATCAACCATTTCTGAAGAGATTTTTCGAATATATAATAGGAGTGTTTACAAGGTTAGATTTGGGGACTTCATACAAATATGGGGTAAGTGTATGGGAAAAAATATGCTCTCGAATACCAACCACATTTATAGTAGCGCTGACTACGGTTGTTATAGATTCCATATTGTCTGTATTTTTGGGAATTGTTTGTGTAAAAAATAAAGACAGTAAAATAGATGCTGTTATTTCAACTGTAGCAGGTTTTACTTCAGCAATTCCATCCTACTGGCTAGGTGTAGTTCTCCTTCTGATTTTTTGTTTTAAACTCCGTTTTTTCTCCGTATATGATATGGGAAATTCAGTAGCGGGTTATGTACTTCCGGTTGCAACGGTGGTTATCATCACATTTGGTCCGCTTGTGAAAAAGACAAGAGCTGTTTTGCTTGATGTTATGAATCAAGATTATATACGAACAGCTAGGGCTTTAGGAGAAGGGGAATGGAGTATCATCTGGAAGTATGCGATGAAGAATGCACTTCTTCCGATTATTACAATTATTGGTTATGGATTTACCGGGCTGATGGGTGGAACATTGATTATTGAGCAGGTATTTTCCTTAATGGGAATCGGGACCTTGATGCTGACAGCGATTCAGACGAGAGATGTTCCCCTTGTTTGTGGAATTACTGTAGTTATATCTGTAATTTTTTGTTTAGTGCAGCTGTTGGTAGATATTTTATATATTATTTTTGATCCGCGTCTTGCAGTAAAAATAGAAAAATAGAGGGTTGCTATGAAAAAAATGTGGAAGAAATATTCAAAAAATAAAATGTCGGTGCTAGGATTTGTAATTATTGTGTTGCTGTTAATTTTGGTTATATTTGCAGATTTGTATATTGGTTACGATAAGGTATTGGCTCAAGATGTAAAGAATAAATTGCAATCCCCTTCTCTGAGTCATATTTGTGGGACAGATAATCTTGGAAGAGATTTGTTCGCAAGGTTGATTTATGGAGCAAGAGTATCTCTTGGAATAGGAGTAGCTGCCACATTTGCCGGAATGATGATCGGTTGTATTTTAGGAGCTGCGTGTGCATATATCGGAGGAATATTTGATAATGCAGTCATGCGTATTTTAGATGTTCTTTATTGTGTACCATTTGTTTTGCAGGCAATGTTAATTGTGGCTATTCTTGGATCTTCTATTCCTAATTTGATTTTTGCTGTAACAGTGGGGAACATCCCGGGATATGCAAAAGTTACAAGAGGAGCCGTGATTTCCGTAACGGAAAGAGATTATGTGAAAGCTGCGAAAGTCAGCGGGGTGTCGACCGGAAATATCATTTTAAAATATATTATACCGAATGCAGCTGGAGTTTTGATTACAAATGGTGCATTTTATTTGGCAGATACACTGCTTGCATCTTCTGGTCTGAGCTTTTTGGGAATCGGGGTACAACCACCAATTCCAGAATGGGGATCCATACTATCTTCCGGTCTGGAATATATGAACAGTGGGCCTCATATTGTAATTTTATCGGGACTTTTTATTGCAGTAACGACAGTAGGGATTACTTTGATTGGAGATGGTCTGAGAGATGTATTTGAATGATGAAGCAGTGCTGAAAGTTGAAAATTTACGGGTTGGGTTTGGAGAAGAAGAAAAACGTGAGGTTGTAAGAAATATTTCCTTCCAGATAAAGAAAGGTGAGGTCCTCTGCCTTGTGGGAGAAAGTGGTTCAGGAAAAAGTGTGACTGCATTTTCGATTATGCAGCTGTTTCACGGAACGACAGGGATGATTCTTGGTGGAAAAATATTGGTAAATGGGACAAATTTGGCAGAACTTTCAGAAAAGGAAATGCAAAAAAGAAGAGGAAATGAAATAGCAATGGTCTTTCAAGAACCCATGACCAGTTTGAATCCAGTGATTACAATTGGAGTACAAATGGCACGCGCTATGCGATTACATCAAAAGCTTGAAAAACAGAAAGTCAGAGAGAAAAGCATTCAGCTTCTAGAAAAGGTTGGAATAAAACATGCTGAAAAAACATTGTATGCATATCCACATGAAGTATCTGGGGGAATGCGTCAGAGAATTATGATTGCCATGGCTATGATTAATAAACCATCACTTTTAATCTGTGATGAACCTACTTCGGCGTTAGATGTAATTGTGCAGGATCAGATTATAAAATTGATAAAAAGTTTATGTGTACAAGAAGAGATGGCAGTTCTTTTTATTACACATGACATGAGTGTTGTGGCTCAGATTGCTGATCAGATTGCAGTGATGCATCATGGGAAGATTGTAGAAAGCGATGAGAAAAAAAGATTCTGTTTTGCCCGAAAAATGAATATACAAAGCGTCTTATTTGCGATGCGATGGCTATGCAGAAAGAAAAAAATGAAGAATCGGATATTTTATCTGATAAAATTAATGAACAAATAATATTGAAAGTTTCTGATTTAAAAAAATATTATAAGATGCCCGGAGAAAAATTGCTGGAAAAAAGCAGAAAATTTGTGGCATTGGAAGATATTTCGTTTGAATTAAGAAAGGGAGAAACGATTGGAATTGTAGGGGAGTCAGGATGTGGGAAAACGACTCTTGGACAGTTGATATGCGGAATTCAAACGAAGAGTGATGGAAATATTCAATATGCAGAAAAAGCACAGATTATTTTTCAGGATCCATATTCTTCATTGAATCCCAAAATGAAAGTAGAAGATTTGATTGCGGAACCTTATGATGCAAAGCACAGATACAAAAAGAAAAATACAAAAGAACGGCAGAAGAAAATAGAAATGTGTATGAGTCAGGCAAGATTGGATCCTGCCTATAGATACTGTTATCCAAAAGAATTATCAGGCGGATTGCGGCAAAGAGTCGGAATTGCCAGAGCGCTTATGGCAGATGCAGGACTGGTTATTTGTGATGAGGTTGTTTCAGCGTTGGATGTTTCTATACAAAGTCAGATTATGAAACTATTTTTGGAGATTAAGGAAACAAAGGGGATCTCATATGTGTTCATATCTCATGATTTTCATGTTGTTCGCTATATATCAGATTGGATTCTGGTTTTGTATAATGGAAGAATGGTCGAGTATGCAAGAAGTGACAAATTATTTGAACAGCCGCTTCATCCATATACCCGTGAATTATTACGTGCAATTCCAAATATAAGAAAAACAAATATAGAGGAGTCATCTGAAAGCAAGGGAAGAAAAGAAGAATGTAAGGAACAAGATGATATTAAGAATAATATAGAAAGAACGACAATGGATACGGGATGTCCGTATAGAAAACGTTGTCAGCATAGAACAGAAGAATGTGAAAGGAAACGGCCGGAATGGAGAAAAGCAGAGGAAGAGCATTGGGTAGCTTGCAGGAAAATCAAAAGTTTTGTGAATATCTAGAAAAATCTGTCACACCGTTTCACTGTGTATTGAACAGTGAAAAAATATTGAATCAGAATGGCTTCTGTGAATTGAATACAGAGTCGAAGTGGAAGTTAAAAAAAGGTGGAAAATATTATTGGAAATTCAATGATAGTTATCTATTTGCATTTTCTGTTGGAACAATGTGGAGCGAAGGACAGGGCTTCAAGCTTGCAGCTGCTCATGGAGATTCTCCATGTTTTCGTATCAGGTCGGGAAAAGATAAGCGGATGGGGCAGTATGTTTTCCTGAACACGGAAGGATATGGAGGGGCTAATTTTACATCATGGATAGATAGACCACTGTCAGTTGCCGGAAGGGTTTGCTTGAAATCAAAGTATGATAAAAAGGTAGATGTGAGAATACTTGATATGGAACGCGCGATTGCAATTATTCCTGGACTGGCGGTTCATTTTACAAAAGAGGATTATGAATATCAGGAGAAGAATTCAAAAAGAATTCCACTGTTTGCAATTACAGAGAATACTGAAATGTCTGATAAAATGTTTGAAAAAATGGTTGCAGATGAATTAGAAGTTGAACCGGAAGATATTCTGGACTATGAATTGTATGTTTACCATTACGCAAAGAGTGAAATAATTGGAATGAAAGAGGAACTTTTGGCATCACCAAGATTGGACAATCAGACCGGTACATATGGGATTATACAGGCAATTGCTGGGACTGAAAATGAGACGGGAATTAGTGCAGCAGTTATATTTGATAATGAAGAAGTAGGAAATATTTCAAAAAACGGGGCATTTTCACGTGTGACATCTACAATATTAAAATTAATATATGAGGGACTTGGATGTAATGAATTACAATATGATAAAGAGTTATTAAAAAGCAATATTATATCTGTAGATGCTGCCCATGGATTTCATCCGGTTTTTGCAACGCATTATGATAAAGAACACATGTGCATTCTGAACAGAGGATTTTGTATAAAACAGGCATCATCACAGGCTTATGCTACGGACAGTACAATGAGTGGAATGATTCAACAATTATGTAGAAAAGAAAATATACCATTTCAGAAATATATGAATCATGCAGATATACGTGGAGGAGGAACACTTGGCTCGATTATATCGTGTGTTCTTGGTGTGAAAACAGCAGATATAGGGGTTCCGATTTTATCCATGCATTCATCATTGGAGACGATGGGAATGGAAGATGAAAATTCTCTGATTCATTTTCTGAGAATATATTATGATGCTATGTAAAAGGGGAAAATAAATGAAATATGATTTTGATCAAGTAATAGACAGACATGGTACTGACTCAAGTAAATGGGATTGCGGAGCAAAACTTTTAAAAAGGGGATACACGACAAGATATGATAAAGAGACGATTCCGCTTTTTAATGCAGATATGGATTTCAAGTGTGCACCGGAAATCATAAAAGCAATGGAGCGGGTGGTTGCACGTGGGATTTATGGTTACACAAGCATAGTGGATGATGATTATTATAAGGCGATTCAAAGTTGGTTTTTTCAATATAACAGCTGGAAAATGGAAAAAGAACAGATTATATTGGAACGTGGAACTATTACAGGAATTGTAAACTTGATTCAGACATTTACTGAAAAAGAAGATGGGATTATTATTATGCCTCCCGTCTATTCGGGTTTTAGAGATGCAATTGATTTTACGGGCAGAACAGCACAGTATTGTTGGTTGAAATGTAATGACGAGCCGTATTATACAATTGACTTTGAACAACTGGAAAAACTTGCGTCAGACAGCAAAAATAAGGCAGTTTTATTATGTAATCCACATAATCCAATAGGACGAGCTTGGAAGAAAGAAGAATTGAATCGGGTCGTACATATCTGCAGAAAACATAATCTCTTTATATGGTCCGATGATGTACATTGTGATTTGATGCGAACAAATCAGAAATATATACCAGTTGCTTCTATATGTGATTATAAAAAGATTGTGACACTGACTTCACTCAGTAAAACATTCAATCTTGCAGGTCTTTATATTACCAATATTATTTTTGAAGATATAGAAATGAAAGAAAAATATGTTCAGAAATGTCTAGGAGCATCTGCATCACCATTTGATATTGTGCTTGTGGAGACTGCATATACAAGATGTGAAAACTGGCTGATACAATTGAGAGAGTATCTGGATGATAATCTTAAATGGGCGGTTGAGAGATTGAGAAGAAATATACCAGGAGTAAAATGTACTATGCCGGAAGGAAGCTATATTATCTGGGTTGATTTTGAAAAATGTGGAATGTCGGAAGAAGAGGTACGAAGTCGGATCATAGATAAAGCAAACGTGATGCTGTCAAGAGGAATTAAGGCGGCTCCGGGAAAGGGAAACTATAGTTATCGGATTTGTGCAGGAGTCAGCCGAAGTGTGTTGGAAAAAGCCGTGAACCGGATTATTGAAGTTTTTCAAAAATAGCGATATTTAACGAAGGTAATGACGAAATAAAAGACTCTTAAAAGAGTGTAATCAGCAAGGACATGGGAATTACTGATTACACTCTCTTAGAATTTAGAATATATTTACATACTGATGTTAATCAAGTTTTCCGGCGCATATATCCTGAATTAGATTTTCGTAGCGCAGGATTAATTCGATATCTTTGTCGGTGAAATGTCGTTCTAAGCAATCAGCAATTTCTTTGTTTCGAATTTTGTCATATTCTAAGTATTGCTGATATACATTTTCGCCGTCAGGAGAAAGTGAGATGATAAAATAGCGTTTATCTTCAAGATTCTTCTTTTTTTCAATAAGTTTTTTCTTCAAAAGGCGTCCGGCAATTTGAGTAGCGGCACCTTGGGTTATATTCATTTTTTCAGCGATTTCACTCATAGTTAATTCTTTAGATATCCCTACAAAAAGTAAAAAATGCATTTCGCGAAGATAAAGTTTGTGACCCTTTACATATTCACGATCTGTATACATATAATTGTGATAGGCCAAGGTTGCATTGCGTGTTGCTAAAATAACTTGTCTGGTAAGATTGAGTTTGTTTTCCATGTAACTGTCCCTTCTTTGTGCAAAAACAATATAAAATCCATTTAAATAATTGACAAGCAGTGCATATATGCTATAATTATTTTAGATACTAAAATATATTTTTGCTATTTGCATAATTTTTTCCTGGTTCTATTTTATAAGATTGTTAGAAATTATGCAATATTTTTTAGACAAATACTTTAGATTATAAAGTATTTGCCGAGAAAGATAAGGAGGATATAATGATTTTTTACTTTTCGGGGACGGGAAATTCTAAAGCAATTGCAGAAGAGATTGCGAATTATATCGGTACAGAGGCTGTGGATATTATAGCAGCTGATATTAATCAGATTCATTTGGAAAATGAAGAATATGTAGGCTTTACATTTCCGGTATATGCATGGGCAGCACCTGAAGTTATGTTGCAATTTGCTGAGAAAATAAAAGTATCAGAAACAGCTTTTACATTTGCGGTCTGTACATTCAGTAATGTTGCAGGAATGGCACTTCAGCATTTTTCGGAGATTATTCCATTAAAAAGTGGTTATGGGATTGTAATGCCGGATAATTACCCTATTACGGATCACATCATAGATACAAAGGAAAGTTCTATGGTGAAATTAGAAGAAGCAAGGAAAAGACTTGATCAGGTAAAAGAAAAAATAGCCAAAAAAGAAGAAGAGTTTGATGTGAAGATGGGGGAAGATGCTAAGACCCGCACTTATGAAATGGCTCCGGTATTTAACCGAGAGTGGAGAAAAACAGCTGCATATCATGTTTCAGATGAATGTATTGGCTGCGGATTATGTGAACGGAAGTGTCCTGCAAAGGCAATAGAAATTCAGGATGGTAAACCGGTTTGGATAAAGGAAGACTGTTATTTGTGCATGGCTTGTTTGAATTATTGCCCGGTAGAAGCTATAGATTACGGTAAATATAGTAAAGGAAGATTTAGATACTTTTTTAAGGGATTTTCAAAAGAGAACTATTAATAACAAGGAGGTAAAAAAGTGAAAAAAATACCAGTACTTATGGATTGTGATCCAGGGCATGATGATGCGATGGCTATTATTTTGGCTTTGTCATCTGAAAAATTGAATGTATTAGGGATTACTTCAGCGTGTGGAAATCAAACTATAGAAAAGACAACAAAGAATGCAAGAAGTGTATGTGAGTTTTTGGGGAGAAGAGATATTCCAATTGCACAAGGCAGGAAAGCACCGCTTTTAACTCCGATTTATACAGCTGGAATTGCACATGGAGACAGTGGTATAGATGGACCAGAATTGCCTGAACCTGTAGCACCGATGCAGGAAATGAGTGCAGTTGAATTTATGGCACAGCAATTAGAAAAAAGTGACACTCCGATTGTGATTGTACCGACCGGTCCACTTACAAATGTCGCAACGTTGATTTTATGTTATCCGCATTTAATTGAAAAAATAGATAAAATTGTGCTTATGGGAGGCTCGATTGTCAGTGGCTGCAGTGGCCGTGGAGCTTCAGAATTTAATATTATGGTTGATCCTTATGCAGCAGATATTGTTTATACTTCTGGAATTCCAATTGTTATGATGGGACTGGATGTTACCAATTATACAACGATTGGATTTGATGAAAAGGAAAAGTTTCGTGAAACAGGACAGGTAGGAACTTTAATTGCAGATTTTGCCGATTTTTTCGGTAGAGGATTTGAAATGATAGGCTGGTGTGGAGTGCCAGTACATGATGCATGCACGATTGCATATTTGATTGATCCGACTATTTTTGAATTAAAAGAAATGCATGTTGAGATAGATTTGACTGGTGAATTTACCATGGGAAGCACCGTTGCTGACTGTCACGGAGTAGAAGGAAAAGAGCCAAATGTGTCGGTGGGTATATCTTCGGACAGAGATCGTTTTATTGAATTGATGCTTGATGCATGTAAAAAGTACGAGAAGGGGGAAGAAAAAAATGTTTAAAGATCCAGTATTAATAGATACAGATGGCCAGTTAGACAGTTTTTGGGGATTGGTACTGGCGAAACGATTTTTAGATGTAAAAGCTGTTACAGTATGTGGAGGAAAAAATAATAATCCTGAAGATGCATTTAAAAATGTACCGGGTTTTGTAAAGATGGCCGGATTATCATGTAGTGTATCTAAGGGAAGTGAAAGATGTGTTTTGAAAAAGAAAAAACCGGTACAGACGCATTATCTCCCAGACGGAAAATGTGGATTGCCATTTCCGGAAGGTCAGTCAATGGATGAAATGCCGGCATGGGATCGTATTTATAAAGAAGCGAAAGAAGCCGAGGGGAATTTAGTTGTCTTATGTTATGGACCTATGACTAATTTAGCATTGGCAATTTTTAAATACCCTGATATATGTGAACTTATCAAAAAAGTGGTATTTGTAGGTGGAAGTTATGATTTCGGAGATGTCTCCGCAGTTGTTGAAGCAAATATGGCAACAGATCCGGAGGCTGCAAGAGCAGTTTTTCAAAGTGGTATTCGAATGGAAATGTATGGATATAATGTCGAGCTAAAATCAGCATTGGCAAATTCTGAAATTGGTCAGATCGTACATGGGGCAAACGGTCCATATACCACAGCGTTTGCTATGAGTGGAATGTCGCATAAACCAGGAGAGCCCATTTATTATGGACCGGCAATTGCAACATTAGGACTTGCAACACCAGAAATTTTTACATACGAACGGCACAATATTTTTATAGAAACTAAAAGTGATATTTGCAGAGGAAGGGTTGTACCTTTGACAATGTATACACCTTTGGGGCATCCAAAAGATACAAAAGTCGCTATGGATTTAGATAAAAAATTATATATTGAAATTATGAAAGAAACTTTGGATGAATATGAAAAAATTGATTAGGAAGAACAAGGGGATGAATGTATGAGAGCCAAAAAGAAAAATAAGAAACGGATGGATAATATGACAAAGTTATTAATTCCACTTGCAGTGGCAATTAATATGCTGGCATATACAGTTCTATATTCAACAACAATGTTGATTCTGGGAGATTCTATTGGAACGATTTTGGTGGGAGCCATTTGTGGCCCGGGCCCGGGAGCTATCGTAGGATTATTGTCGAATCTGGTAAATGTAATCAAAAATCCTGTAATGATAGTGATGATGCCTCTGAATATTGGATTTGGAGTTGTTTCAGGCTATTTGACGAAAAGAAGAATTTTTACAAGTCTTCCGAAAACATTGCTGTGTACACCAATCTATGGATTTATCGGTGGATGGTTAAGTGGAAGTATTATTTTCCTGGCAATGGGTGGAGATTTCTGGGGAAATCTTGCCAGTGTTTTTGTAGGAATTCCGCTTTATAATGCAGGAGTACCAAAGTATTTTGCTATGGCTATTGGCCAGCTGCTGTTTGATTGTATTGACAAAGGTGTCTGCCTGCTTCTGGTATATTTGATTATTCGATCATTACCAGACCGATTTTTAATAAAACTTCCTTATGGGAAATATGTGACGCGAAAACAATACAGAGAAGAGGATATTGATTTTGGGGAGGAATAGAAAATATGACAAATCAAGAATTTATAGATAGTTTCCGACAGGATCAAAAGCAGGAGAACTGGTGGTACAGATTTCATCCAATCACAAAAATGATATTTTGCCTTGCATTAGGATTTATGTCATTGTTTGTTTTTAAATGGCAGGTAGGACTGGTAATTTTTTTGATTGCAAGCGTCATTGCAATGACAACTCCAATATATAAAAAATATTTTGCGACAATAGGGATTATGTTTGTGGTAGGTTGTCTGTTTACAGTTATTGTCAGATTGTATGTGCATTTGGGAGATCCGGGGCCGGCTGCGTTCTATCTTTTTGGAAAAGCAGTTCCGATGGCGGCTTTGATTAGCTGTCTGGATTTAATATTTATGATAGAAGGTTTTCTTGGAATCTTTTTAGTATTTTTTATGACAACGGAAATGAGAGATTTATGCTATTGTCTTGAGCAGAAAGGAATGTCTCCTTCTGCAACCTTTATGGTATTGTCTACATTTTCGGGAATCGCATCTATCAAAGATAAATTGAATAATGTCAGAGAAAGTCAGAGAGCAAGAGGAATCGAAACAGAAGGAAGTTTTATTGTGAAGATGAAATCAATTTTACCAGTATTATTTCCGGTTATTATAAGTTCTATGACAGGAATTGAAGATAAGACATTGGCAATGGATGCGAGAGCCTTTGCAGCAAATGGAAAACACACAGCACTTCGAAGAATTACTCCAGCAAAGTTTGTTGAGAAACTGGTAGCAGTGTTGGCAGTTGTAATTTGTATTGTAGGAACATTTGTATGCAAAAAGTACTTGTAGGAGGTAGAAACCATGAGTGTATGTATAGAATTTAAAGATGTTTCATATGCATATCCATTAACAAATAAAGCAGCTGTAAAGCACTTGAATTGTAAATTGGAAAGTGGAAAATGTTACGGAATCATAGGGCCTAATGCGGGAGGAAAAACAACCTTCTGCAATTTGATGAGAGGGTTATGCCCGAAATTTTATGGCGGAATATTAAAAGGTGATGTGATTGTAAATGGAAAGAGCACAAGAGAATGGGAAGATGAAGAATTAAGTATTCAGATTGGGTATGTGTTCCAGGATCCATTTGCACAGGTAAGCGGAATAAAGGAGACAGTTTTTGAAGAAATTGGAATGGGATTGGAAAATCTGGGAGTAGAAACAGAAGAAATGATTCAAAGAATTCTTGAAATTTCAAAAATGGTAAATGTAGAATCACTACTTCAGAAAAATCCATTGGCGTTATCAGGTGGGCAATGTCAAAGAGTAGCATTTGCATCAGTATTAGCTTTAAATTCTGATATTATTGTTATTGATGAACCGACCAGCCAACTCGATCCAAGCAGTACAAATGATGTATTTGAGATTATCTCTGCATTAAAAAATCAGGGAAAAACAGTTATTATTGCAGAGCACAAAATTGATTTACTTGCTGAATATTGTGATGAAATTATTGCAATGGCAGAAGGACGAATTATTGCTCAGGGTGATACGAGAGAAGTGCTTGCAAATCCAATACTCAGAGAAAAAGGGGTGCGAATACCGCAGACAGTCAGTTTAGCTATAAATATGGAAAAAGAGGGAATACCACTTCGAAATATTCCGATTAATAAAAAAGAAGCAATAGAACTCTTGAAAGAAAGGGAGGTATAGAGAATATGGCAATTGAAGTGAAAAATATAAGCTATACATATCCTGGAAGTACGGTGACAGCAGTCGAAAATGTTTCGATGAAAATTGAAAAAGGGGAAAGAGTTGCTATTATTGGTCAAAACGGGGCAGGAAAATCTACGACCGTAAAATTAATGAATAATATATACAAGCCTACTTCAGGCGAAATTATTATTGATGGGATTAATACAAAAAATCAGACAACAGCTCAGACAGCTCCACATGTAGGATATGTATTTCAAAATCCCAATGATCAGATATTTAATGATGATGTAATAAAAGAAATAGAGTATGTATTACGCTATTGGAAATTGTCAGAGGAAGAAATAAAACGTAGAAGAGAGGAAGCGATAGATGTAACGGGAATCAGACCGTATTTGGAAATGCATCCATTTGATATTCCGCTTCCTATACGAAAATTCCTTACAATTGCAGTTGTTGTGGCAGTTAGTCCTGATTATGTGATTTTAGATGAGCCAACGGCCGGACAGGATTTATGGGGATGTGCACAACTTCGGAAAGTTATGGATTATCTGCAAAGTAAAGGAAAGGCAGTTATCACTATTTCACATGATATGGAATATGTAGCTGAAAACTTTGAAAGAATTATTGTAATGGCTCATAAAAATGTGATTGCAGATGGAAAGAAAGAAGATATTTTTTATCAAAAAGATAAATTGCAAGAAGCATATGTAAAACCGCCACTGAGCACGCAAATTGCACAAGAAGTTGGAATAAAAAAGAATATATTAAATATGCAAGAATTAATTAATTGCTATAAATAACTCATAAGAACATCAGACATACATCTCCTCATCCCTGCATAGATTGTAAAAAAACAAACTATGCAGGGGTTTTTCTATGAAGGATTATATTGAAGAGCGGGCGGTGGAAATCGCATATTATATTATCGAAAATAAAGCAACTGTCCGGCAGACTGCGAAAAAATTTGGAATGAGCAAGAGCACGATACATAAGGACGTCACAGAGCGTCTACTTCAGATCAATCCAGCACTGGCGGGGGAGGCCAGAAAGGTATTGGATCAGAACAAGTCAGAAAGGCATATCCGCGGTGGACTTGCTACGAAAGAGAAGTATCTTCATCAACACATGCTAAGACAGCATTAAGCAGTGTTAAGATACTGTTAAAAATGTCGAATTTGTGCATACAAGGGGATTTTGAAAGCTAACATTTTGGCGTAATTGTCTCTTTTTTTTCGTCTCCGATTGTGCTAACATTTAGCACAGCAAAGGAGGTATGACATTATGAGTCAGAGAACAATCATATTTTCGAGCCCTGAAGACGTTCTGAATTTTGTCAGAACAGTTGAAAAGTACCCTTACGACATGGATCTGGAAAGCGGACGCGCCGTTGTAGATGCAAAGTCACTTTTAGGTCTGATGAATCTGGGACTCAACAAAGAAATTGAGTTAAAAGTTTACGATGAAAACTGCCAGGATCTGTTTGATGAAATTTCAGAGTACTTTGCAGCATAAGCAGTCATCAGGATATTTATGAATGAAGATCTAATGATAGAAGATCAAAAGAAAATTAATCTTGTGGGGAAAAACTTCTCGTCGTATAATAGGTGCGGTGAGGAGTTTTTTGAATTATGAAAAAATGTAATGTTGACCGGAGTCATTATCTGTTTGATAATCAGGCTCTGGTATCTTTAATTGTACCATTAATTATTGAGCAGCTTTTAACAGTGCTGGTTGGAATGGCAGATTCCATTATGGTTGCAAATGTTGGTGAAGCAGCGGTGTCTGGTGTTTCGTTGGTAGACCAGATTATGGTCCTTCTGATTAATATATTTGCAGCACTGGCAACAGGAGGTGCTGTTGTTGCAGGACAGTACCTTGGACAGAAAAATAAAGAACAGGCATGTAAGTCTACGACACAGCTCATGTGGTCTATGGGATTTATTTCCCTTGTTATTACAGCGTTTGTATATGCGTGCAAATACTGGATCTTGCATGGTGTATTCGGACAGATTGAGGCAGATGTTATGCATCATGCAGATGTTTATCTTCTGATCGTGACAGCATCTATTCCATTTATCGCATTGTACAATGGTGGGGCAGCAATATTTCGCGCAATGGGAAATTCAGAAGTGTCCATGAAGGTGTCATTGCTTATGAATGCAATCAATGTAAGTGGAAATGCAATCTTAATTTACGGGTTTCATTGTGGAACAGAAGGTGTTGCGATTCCAACGTTAGTGTCCAGATTTGTGGCAGCATTTATCATAATAAAACTATTATTAAAGGATAAATGGACGCTACATCTGGAACGAACATTTCGTTTCAATCCGGATTGGAGCATGATCAGGAAAATATTAAGCGTGGGAATTCCAAATGGATTGGAAAATAGTATGTTCCAGCTTGGAAAAGTTCTGGTGCTGAGTCTGGTATCCACATTCGGAACTTATGCGATTGCAGCAAATGCAGTCAGCAATGTCATTACATTATTTTCTATTTTGCCGGGACAGGCAATCTGTCTGGCAGTAACTACAGTAATTGCGAGGTGTGTTGGGGCAGGAGATTATGAACAGGCAAAATATTACAATAAAAAACTAATTCTGCTTACGCACATAGGAATGGCAATCACAATTTTTATTGTATTTATAACATTGCCATTTATTTTAAAAGTGTACAATCTTTCAGAAGCTGCATCTGAGGCTACGAGACACATTATCTGGTTCCATGGCTGCTGTGCAATATTGATTTGGGCCGAATCATTTACATTGCCGGCAACATTCAGAGCTTGCGGTGATGCAAAGGCATGTATGATTATTTCTACAGTATCTATGTGGATTTTTCGAGTAGGAGCCAGTTATATTCTCGGGAAAAATCTTGGGCTTGGAGTTTTTGGAGTCTGGGTAGCTATGATTATCGATTGGGCATTTCGTTCACTATTATTTGGAATCCGTTATTTTAGCGGAAAGTGGAAAAAGCATGCACTTGTAAGTTAGATATTGCTATATGCCATTCAGGTAAGAAAAAATTTGGTAGAAGCAGAGTCATTATTTATAAAATGTGAAAAAATTTTAGAGAATTTAAAAGAGAATTTCAGAAAAATGTGGAAATACATAGAGAATGCTAGAAAGTTGCTTGTCAAGGTGACAGACGTACATTATAATAAAACTAGCGTATTTTATTAGCGTATTTAATTTAGGAGGAAAATCTTGTGAAGAGAGAATTAGTAATTGTCATTGATTTTGGCGGACAGTACAATCAGTTAGTTGCAAGACGTGTCAGAGAATGCAATGTGTACTGCGAAATCTATTCTTATAAGACAGATCTTGAGAAGATAAAAGAAATGAATCCTAAGGGAATCATTTTAACTGGCGGACCGAACAGTTGCTATGAAGAAGGAGCACCGACCTGTTCAAAAGAATTATTCGAGATGGGAATTCCGGTACTTGGACTTTGCTATGGTGCACAGCTTATGATGCACGTGCTTGGCGGAAAAGTCGAGAAGGCTGAGGTCAGTGAATATGGTAAAACAGAGGTTCTGGTTGACAAGACCGAATCTAAGTTGTTCAAAGATGTATCTGAGAAGACTATCTGCTGGATGAGCCATACAGATTATATTTCTCAGATAGCACCGGGATTTGAAATTTCTGCACACACAGCAGACTGCCCGGTAGCAACAGCAGAGAATGCAGATAAGAATCTGTATGCGATTCAGTTCCACCCGGAGGTACTTCATACAGCAGAAGGAACAAAGATGCTTTCCAACTTCGTTCTTGGTGTCTGTGGATGCGCCGGAGACTGGAAGATGGATGCATTTGTAGAGAATACGATCAAAGAAATCCGTGAGAAAGTCGGAGATGGAAAAGTGCTTTTGGCATTATCAGGAGGAGTCGATTCTTCTGTTGCAGCAGGTCTGTTATCCAGAGCAATCGGAAAGCAGTTGACATGCGTATTTGTAGATCATGGTCTTCTGCGTAAAGATGAAGGAGATGAAGTTGAAGGAGTATTCGGACCGAATGGTCAGTTTGATCTGAACTTTATCCGTGTCAATGCACAGCAGAGATATTATGATAAACTGGCAGGAGTTACAGAGCCTGAAGCAAAACGTAAGATTATCGGTGAAGAATTTATCCGTATCTTTGAGGAAGAAGCAAAGAAAATCGGTGCAGTAGATTTTCTGGCACAGGGAACGATATATCCGGACGTTGTAGAGAGTGGACTTGGCGGAGAATCCGCAGTTATCAAATCTCATCATAACGTAGGAGGGCTTCCGGACTACGTTGATTTCAAAGAAATCATCGAGCCGCTCCGCGACTTGTTTAAGGACGAGGTAAGAAAAGCTGGGCTTGAACTTGGAATTCCAGAAAACCTGGTATTTCGTCAGCCATTCCCAGGACCGGGACTTGGAATCCGAATTATCGGAGAAGTAACAGCTGAGAAAGTAAGAATTGTTCAGGACGCTGATGCAATCTACAGAGAAGAGATTGCAAAAGCTGGACTTGATCGTGATATTAACCAGTACTTTGCAGCACTTACAAATATGCGAAGTGTAGGAGTTATGGGAGATTTCAGAACATATGATTATGCAGTAGCGCTTAGAGCTGTAAAGACAATCGATTTCATGACAGCCGAGGCAGCAGAAATTCCATACGAAGTATTGAATAAAGTCATGAACCGAATTATAAACGAGGTGAAAGGAGTCAACAGAGTATTCTATGATCTGACGAGTAAGCCACCTGGAACGATCGAGTTTGAATAGTTGACGCTGGGCTACAAAGCCCGTAACCACGGGGCTTTGCGGCTTTGGGTGTTTGAAATTGCATTATCATTGCATTTTTATATTTCTTTGTGATACATTGCAGTATGCTGATTACTGGTATAATTAGCAATACTTTGAGAAGCTGACTGGTAGCTGAGAACCCCGGTCAGCTTCTTTGCAATCTCAATATTGGTGTTTGGATACAGATGACCATAAGTTCCTAGTGTCGTCTGTATTTTTTCATGTCCAAGACGCTCTTTAATCAGCAGTGGATTTTCGCCCATGCTGATAAGCAGGGAAGCATGCGAATGTCTCAGGGCATGAATTTTGATTCTGTGGACACCAGCTAAATTTGCCAATTTCTCTAATGCTCTTGGAAGCGTTGTTTTGCTGGTGGGTGTACTGTTATAACTCAGTACGAATCCACAATTTGGTAAAACCTTTGCCTGGACCGCCTTCCATTCTTGTAATTCCTTGATGGTATCAGCATCAATATAAATGGTACGGTTGCTTGCCTGCGTCTTAGGTTCAACGAATTTGTAGTCATTCATTGTTTTATAGTACAGTGTTTTACTAATAATCAGCATACCTGTTTCAAAATCAATATCATCCCACTGTAAGGCGGCAGCCTCTCCAATACGCATTCCAGTCATAAATAAAAGCCAGAACGAGATGAAGAGATAGTGCTCGTAGTAGTCACCTTTGTACAGCAGGGATATTACCTTCTGAAACTCCTCCAAAGTCCAGAAGTCGATCTTTACTTTTTTAGATTTGATATTGCCGATCATGCGGGCAGGATTCTTCTTTGCAAGTCCGAGGATAATCGCCCGGTCAAAAGCTAAACATAACATTCCCTGAACAATGCGTACATAGTTTGGACTGAATTGTTTTGCCAACTTGAGCTGCCAGGTCTGTACATTTATCGCTTCTATTTCGGACACTTTCTTCTTGTAGAAATAGGCAAAGTGTTTTTGAATGGTCGAGTAACGATTCTTGTAGGTACTTTCTTTCACCTGAGTTTTGTACCACGGAAGATAGATTTCTTCAATAAACTTTTTGAAGGTAATGTCTTCCTTCTTATCAGCTAATTCTTCCGTTGATGCAAGAATCAATTTGGAATACTCGGCACGGGCTTCTTTTTTTGTTGAGAATCCGCTGCGGTATTTTTGAATCTGTTTTCCGGTTACAGGATGATATCCGAGGTTGGCTCGAAAATAATAAGTGCCGTTTTCTGCTTTTTTAATTGGATCTTTTGCCATGATTTCACTCCTTACTAAAATGCAAAAAGCACGATCATTCTTGCTTATCGGGCAAAGTAATCCCTAATAATTCTTCAACGGCTTCTTTTGGAACCCTGTCTAATTTTCTGGATTGATAATAGGTATGCCCCTTTTCTACCATAAGTTCCTTTGCTTTTTTGATAATATCAGCAGCAAAGGAAGGACCGTAGCCTAATTCAATCAAATCCCTTTTTGTTACAGTTATCATGAATCTCCTTTCCACAGACAGGGAATCAACTTGATACCTGTCTATTATTATATCAAATTTTGAGTAAAAGTTCTCTAATAAAAGCGCTATAAGCTAAAATCCCAAAAGTCTATGTTATTCTTTCAGAAGCCAGTTCCTATGCCCGTTCCGGCCACGTAAAACGGTGTTACTTTGTAACTATTAAGCTGCAGGCGTGCGAAGATGCAAACTATCTGCAGTCACCTATATCAATCTCCCGAAAGATTTCTTTTGTTTTCAAGGTACGGCGAATGGATATATTACCCATTCAATTAAGGAATAGGGGGCTTTTCTTTAAGATTGAAAAATTTTAAGAAAAAATGATAAAAATAAAAGCTGCCTTGATTTGGCAGCCACGGAAATCTATTTGCGTTTTAGAGCCAGACGATTCAGCATGGAAATGAGCGCAAGCATATCCTCGTCATCGAGTTGTTTCATCAGATCAGTTGCTTTGTCAATCAGAGGAAGATTGTGCAGCTCTGAATCGAAGAACTGTTGAGGAGTGACTTCCAGATAGTCACAGATATCCAGAAAGCTCTGCATGGTAGGCAGAGAACGTCCGGAAGTGAGGGACTGGATGTAGCTTTTATTTTTGCCAAGATCCAGACTCATCTGATATTCAGATACATTTTTCTTTAAACGCAGTTCGCTGATGCGTTCTCCAATAAAGTTTTTATCCATACATTTACACCTCTCTTCCACATTTTAAACTATTTACTTACAGCAAATTACGGAATAAAATAGAGATATATTTGAAATATAGTGATTATTCCGTAATATAACCGTAATTTACTAAAATGATACAAAAAAAGAAATTATGGATGATAGAAAATGGATTTTGGGGTATGATGATAGCAAAGGAAGTGGATGTCTGTGCGGATTATAGGAAATGAGCAGGAAATTGAATGGGCGAAGGAAGCACTGCGGAATCAATGTAACGATTGTCCCTACTTGGACTGCTGTAATGAAAAGGCGAAAGAGGAGTCAAAGCAGTGTGGAACGGTTCGGTTTGGCTGCCGGGAGTATCTGAAAGAGAAGATTGAATTCGTAGTAGAAAAATAGATGTAGTATTTTGAACAAATATAAACACCATATATAGTATAAGCCTGAATTGACATGAGGAATATCTTGTGCTAGTATACTGATATAGTTTATTTTATGCACACCCTTTTTGGGGAGTTTCGGGATTCATAAGAATCTCCAAACTTACAGGAAACAGCAGGAGCTGATTCCTGGCATAAGTAGTTTATGTTTGTAGTGAGTGTCACGGTATGCCTTTTTTGGCTGCGTGGCACTTTTGTTTTTTCAGGAAGAAACCAGACTTTTAAGAATGAACAGAGAAAAGACTCTCTTTTCATTCTTTTTTTGTGCTTACATTTAGGTTTCGGCATAGTTGCATGCCACAACCAGCTTCGGCTGTTGATGGATAAATATTATTTTAAGAAAGGTGGAATAAGAACATGAATGAAGCAAGAGTGTATGCAGATGGATTTGAGAGATCCTTTGCAGAAGTAAAAGATCTGCTGGAGTTTCTGGCAGAGAGAGGAAGAAATGCCAAATGGATCAGAAAGCCAACGAATACGTTACGGCTGGCACCACTGGAAAAGGAGGCTCAAAATCTGGATGCGGCAGATGCATCCATGGAAGAAATTTTGGAGGATACAGAGAAGAATACGCAGCTTGTACTGAAAATGAGAGGAGAATCCTATCCGGTACGTGACTGTGCCATCCGCACCATTTTAAGCCGCGCAGGTGTCAATGGAGACGGGCTTCGCAAGCTGGATAAGGCAACATATGCGAAGGTAGTCAATTACTGCCTGCGGGTTGCAAAAGGGGATGCCCTGATTAAGATTGCGGACGGAAAGGTTTCCGCAGTACATGGCGGGGATAAACATGATTATTGCATCCTTGATATGAAAGCCATGTTTGAGACAACCTGCGAATATCTGAATCTGAATTTCAAAGGCAGTGTTTACATGGAGGGCTCTGGTATCTATGACCATTCCATTGTATCTGCCATGTGGAAGCTCGGAGGAAGTCAGGAACTTCTGGATACTTACCGAAAAGCACTGGATGCACACGGAATGGATGAGAAGATCCTGTCACCGGCACTTCGTTTTACCACATCTGACGTGGCAGCGAGCGGTGCAAATCTGTATCCGATGCTTTTGACAGACGGACCAAACGGCGTTATCAGTCTGGGAAGTCCAATCAAGCTGGCTCACGATAAAGGGGCAACGATTCTGGACTTCCGGAAAAATCTGGAGCAGGTATGCGCCCGCTATGTGGATGCGATGAAGAATCTTACTCAGCTTATGGACATTGAGATCCGTAATCCGGTGAACTGCCTGAAGCTGCTGATGAAGGAACTTGGCATTAAACAGAAGATCCGGAATGAGGTGGTGGAGCTATTTGTATCCCAGAACGGGGAAGGTGCCTGTACGGCACATGATCTTTATTATGCCATGAATGAAGCCTCCTTTTTTGCAGCCTGTGAAGGAATGTCCGGACAGGGCATCCTGAAGCTGGAGGAGGATATTACGAAGGCGCTTATAAAAGACTGGAAAAAATATGACGTTTATGGAGCAGTCAAATGTTAGGAGGAATTGGAATGAATAACAAAGCAGAGTATACACCGGAAAAGGTTGTGGATATCAGTAACCTGTCAAGAGAAGACTGGTTGGAATACCGCAAAAAAGGAATCGGCGGCAGTGATGTAGCGGCAATCATGGGGATCTCTCCATTTGCCACTATCCGGGATCTGTTTTACAACAAAACAGGTGTGCAGCCGGTCATTCAGGAGGAAGAGGAAAGCAACTGGGTTGCCAAGGAAGTCGGACACCGGCTGGAAGATCTGGTGGCAGAAATCTTTTCCAAAAAGACCGGACTGGAAGTATTTCCGGTACGTGTCATGTTCCGGCATCCATTATATCCGTTCATGCTTGCAGATGTGGATTTTTTTGTTCGTATGCCGGATGGGACATTTGCGATTCTGGAATGTAAAACCTGCAATTATAATGCGAAAGATAAGTGGGCTGATGAGGGTATTCCAGCTCATTATGTGCTGCAGGTAAGGCATTATCTGTCTGTGATGAATATGCAGAAAGCCTTTATCGCATGCCTGTATGGAAATAACGAGAATGAGTTTGTGTATCGCACCATTGAGCGTGATCTGATTGAGGAAGAAGACATCATTGATCAGGAAACGTATTTCTGGCAGGAACATGTATTGAAAAATGTAGTACCGCCGCATAACGGGAATTCCGATCTGGTTCTGGCAAATATCCGTAATTATGGTGGTTTTGCAGACAAATCTATTCCGGAAATTGTGCTTTCCGGTCTGGAATCAAAAAATCTTGAGAAGTATCTTACCCTTTCGGAGGAAAAGTCACAGTTGGAAAAACGGAAAAAGGAAATCGAAGCAGAACAGCGGGCAATCAGTGTTCCTTTTGTGGAACAGCTGGGGCAGGGCTGCAAGGCAGTGCTGGAGGACGGTACGAACCGTTACCGTATTACCTATAATCCGACCAGACGTACTTCGGTTGGGAAAGACCAGATGGAGAAGCTGAAAAACCAGCATCCGGATATCTATGAGGAATATACAAAAACAACGGAGAGCCGTACTTTCCGAATTAAGAAGGAGGCGGCGTAATGAGAAAACCAAATGAACGGATGCGGATAAAAAGCTGGAGGGATATAAACAATGAGGTGCAGATTTAAACATAAGATTTTCCAGAATGAGGAGAATGGGTATACGATTGCCATATTCACCACACAGGATACGTCTGTCCCCCTGTCAGCCAGAGACAAATATCTGGCATCCCGGAATATCATCGGCTTCTCAGCGATTGGATTCGGTCTTCCGCTTACAGACGAGATTGAGCTTGAGATGGAAGGCAGATGGGAGAGCGGAGAGCATGGAACTCAGTATCAGGTGGAAAATTTCATGGAGGTTGTACCACGGACAAAGGAGGGTATCTTAGGATACCTTTCTTCCGGTGCAATCAAAGGTATCGGTCCCAAGATGGCAGATACTATTTTCCGGAAGTTTGGGCTTCAGACACTGGAAATCATGGAAAACAACCCGCAGGAACTCTTGAAGATCCGTGGAATTTCCGAGAAGAAGCTGGCTGCTATTGTGGAGTCCTATGGAAAAAACCAGGTGTTCCGGGAACTGATGACGTTTCTGGCGCCTTTTAAGGTAACACCCAAAAAAGTGAATATGATTCTGAAGAAATTCGGAAATGAATCGGTGGATATTATCCGGCACCGCCCTTACATGCTGAGTGCAGTCAAAGGCTTCGGGTTTCTGACTGTGGATGCGATCGGAAGACAGTGCTGCTGTGCACTCAATGATCCCATGCGGATATCCGGGTGCATCGGACATATCATGAATCAGGCAATGAAAGAAGGACATCTGTTTAAGCAGCGTCAGGAGGTTATCAGGGAAGCACTGGAAATGCTGAACCGGGATCTGCAGGTCATGGCAGTATCGGAGCAGGATGTCAGTCAGGTGCTTTACCGGCTGGTGCTGCAAAAAAGCATTGTTGTGGAGGAAGAACGGATCTATTCTATCCGGCAGTATGAAGAAGAAACACAGACCGCTTCCATGATAGCCAGACGGCTTTTGGAGAAGCCGGTTTTGCTGTCCATTGAACCGGAGCTGGAAAAGGCACAGAAGACACTGGGGATCACGCTGTCAGAAACACAGAAACAGGCAGTGCGGATGGTGTTTGCACATCCCATCAGTATTATTACCGGAGGTCCCGGAACCGGAAAGACAACGGTTCTCAAGGTGATTCTCTATATCCATCAGGCGTTATGCAGGTCAGAGGTACAGCTTATGGCTCCGACCGGACGTGCGGCAAGACGTATGGTGGAGAGTACCGGCTGTGAAAATGCATCCACGATGCATCTGGCCCTGGGGCTTTTGGGAGATGATACGGATTTTGAACCGGATTTTGAGTACCTGTCTGCCGGATTTCTAAATGTAGATGAGGTGTCCATGGTGGACATGCATCTTGCCTATGAATTTTTCCGGCGGGTTAGCAGACATGCCAGAGTCCTTTTAGTCGGGGATAAGAACCAGCTTCCATCCGTAGGAGCCGGGGATGTGTTCCGGCAACTGATTGCCTGCGGGCTGATTCCGGTCACGGTACTGGATCTGGTTTACCGGCAGGGCGCTTTGAGCAGCATACCTTATAATGCAAAACTGATGCAGGAGAATAAGACTAATCTGAGCTTTGGGGAGGATTTTCAGTTCATTGCCTGTAAAGGAGCAGATGAAGCGGCAGAGATTGTCCGGAGGATTTATCTGGACGAGATTGCAAAAAACGGCATGGATCAGGTACAGATCCTGACTCCGTATCGGAAACGCAGTGCTGCCGGAGTGGATGAATTGAACAAATCTCTGGAGGATTTTGTAAATCCGCCAATCGCAGGGAAGAAGGAACTGCATATCGGCAGTCAGGTGTTCCGGGTTGGCGATAAGATTTTACAGAATAAAAATACCGAGATGGCGAGTAACGGCGATCTGGGCAGGATACTGGACTGTATCACGGATGAGGATGGAAATGCCAGGGCAGTGATCGGATTCCCGGATGGGCGGCAGGTGCAATATGAAGCTGACCAGATGGAAATGATCGAACATGCTAACGCAACAACCATCCATAAGGCACAGGGTTCCGAATGTCCGGTTGTCATCATCCCTTGGGTAAAAGCCTTTTATATGATGCTGAAGCGCAATATTCTCTATACCGGAGTGACCAGAGCGAAAAGCAAGGTTTATCTGGTAGGGGAATGGGCTGCAGTCTGTCAGGCAATCCATACGGATGACAGCGGGACAAGGAACACCATTCTGAGTGAGCGGATCGTACAGTATTACGATCAGTATCAGAGTGAACAGAAACCGGAAATGGAGCAGTTAAAACTTGTTGTTTAAAAATATTTTTCAATTTTTGAAATAAGCGGACTATTACTCTTATATAGGGGAACGTCTGCTTTTCTAAATGAAAGGAGCAGAGAATGAAAGAATTATTGTATAAGAAATCAGAGGCAGTTGCCGCTTTGAACCGTGTGGATGGCTTCCATCCGATGGAACTGGCAAGAAAGATTGGAGAAGAAGGGCAGGAGGAGCAGCTTTATCTGGATGTGAAATACCGGAAGCTATGGTTTCGTCTGGTCAATCCGGCAGGAAAGATCATCAGCCGGATTATCACTTTCACAGAGAACATGGCAGTTGTGGAAGCACGTATCTATCTGGATAAATGTGATCAGGAAGACAATTATGTAGCCAATTCCTTTTCGCAGAAATTCCGGAGCGATGACCCGAAGTTTGGAGACAAATTTCTGGAAATGGCAGAAACAGCAGCCGTAGGAAGGGCATTATCGGATGCCGGATATGGTGTGCAGTTTGCGGATGTGGGAGAGGAAAATGATCCTGCACAGGTAGATGCCGGAATTCCATATCAGAATCCACAGATGCCGGATTCAGGTGCCATGGAAAATGCAGCCATGCCGGATTCGGGTGTCATGCCAAATGCCCCTATGCCAACTTATGGAGAGATGCCAGGTCAGCCGGAATATGCAGGCCAGCAGATGATGAATCAGTTCTATCAGCAGGCACAGGCGGCGGGAAGCACCATTTACCATGGCAGTGGACAAATGCCTGGCTACGGTTCCGCTCCGGCTGCCTCTACGCCGCCAAAGACCGGACAGATGCTGCAGGGAGCATTACAGAATCTGGATACGTCCCTTCCGGTAGAAGAACTGATGAAACACATGAACTATGAAATGGCAGTCGGGACTGTGATTCCGGGAAAGGGAAAATACGGCGGAAAGACCATGGGACAGGTGGCAGTTGAAAGCCCGTCAACGATCCAGTGGTTTGCCGAGCAATATTCCGGACCGAACAATCTGGTTCCGGCGGCAGCAAAGGTAATTTTACAAAAAGCAATGCCGATGGCTGGTTAAGGAAGAACCCCGCAGAGAGCTTTTTTCTGCGGGGGAAAGGAGGAAGAGACCGGGATGTATTATGATATGTCTGGGTTTGATTATGGAATACTGGATGTGGTGCAGGTGCTGCATCTCAGAAAGCGGCGGGGAAACTATTATGACTGCCCGTTTTGTGGAGAGACGCATGGAAAACTGAATATCAATGTGGAAAAGAATGTATTCCGGTGCAACCGCTGTGATGCGTCCGGGGGGATGCTGAAGCTTTATGCGGATTTGCACAATGTTACACTCTCCGAAGCAAATCAGCAGATCCGGGAAGCATTAGGAAAAGGAGAATACCGGACGGATTATATCAAAGCAACGCCGGTACAGGAAGAAAAGGCAACGGCAGAGCTTGCACCCATAGAGGAAATCCACCGGACGTATCAGAGAATGCTGTCCATGCTCACGCTTAACAGGAAGCATCAGGAGGATCTGCAAAGACGAGGATTAAAACCGGAACAGATCGAAGCACAGCGTTACCGGAGTGTCCCGCTGTTTGGAATGAAGAAGCTGGTCAAAAGGCTGGCAGAAGAAGGATATATGGTGAAAGGCGTGCCGGGATTCTACCGGGATACAGACGGAAACTGGACGATTAACTTCAAAGCAGAAAACTCAGGAATCCTGATTCCCATAGTTTCTTTGGACGGGTTCATCCAGGGTTTTCAGATCCGGGTAGATCATGTGACTGACACGAAAAAATATATCTGGCTGTCCAGTGTCAATTATGACCAGGGAGTTTCCTCCGGAAGTCCGGTACATGTGATCGGTGATCTTGCCGCAGAACGTGTCTATCTGACCGAAGGAGCCTTAAAAGGGACCATAGCCCATTATCTGTCCGGCGCTACCTTTGTGTGCGTTGCCGGAGTGAACCAGTACCGGAATCTGAAACCGGTGCTGGAGCGGATGAAAGGATATGGGATGAAACAGCTTTTGGAGGCGTATGACATGGATAAGAAGATGAAAGTAGCCTGCAATAAGCATGACAGTAAGTGTGCGGTCTGTTTTGAGCGTTCCCCTGTTATCTGCCAGCATAAGGCGGAGAAACGGAGGATTATCCAGAACGGCTGCAATAAGGTCTATGAAATCTGCCGGGAGCTTTCCCTGCCGATGAACCGGATGGTCTGGGATATGGACGAGAGCGGGGAGTGGAACGGGAAACACAAGGGGATTGATGACTATTTAGCCGCCATCAAACAGAAGGAAGGAACCGGGGCACAGACTTCGGCTCTTCCGAAAGGAGAACAATCATGAGAAAAAAAGGAAATACGGTTCTTGCAGGACTCATTATCTGCCTGTTGCTTGTTTTTCTCGCAGCGGCAGGAAAACTCTTTGGTGCTTATCTGAAGTATCAGAAAGGGGACGTAAGTTACGAGAAACTGCAGGAATATGTTCAGGAACCAGAGGAAGAAGAATCACCGGAGTCTGAGAAAGAAAAGGAGGAACCTAAGAATAGGTATCTAGAAATTGATTTTGCAGGTTTAAAAGCGGTTAATCCGGATGTCATAGCGTGGATTCAGATTCCGGCACTGGATATTAGTTATCCGGTGGTACAGGGGAAAGATAATGCATATTATCTTCATCACCTTTTTTCGGGAGAATCCAATATCAACGGGAGCATCTTTGTGGACTGCCATAATCAGCCGGACTTTACGGATCAGAATACGATCGTGTACGGGCATAATATGAAAAACGGGAGCATGTTCGGAACTCTGGATAAGTACCAAGACAAAGAGCTATTTGAACAACATCCGGAGTTTTATCTCTATTTGCCGGACAAGATCCTCAAGTATCGTATCTTTTCCTGCTATGCGGGAAGAACCGGAAGTGAGGGATATAGGTATCATTTCCCGGAAGCGGAAGATTTTCAGACGTTTCTGGATACGGTGTCTTCTTATAGGGATTATGATACCGGCACCGAGCTGTCGGCAACGGATCGGATAGTTACGCTGTCTACCTGTGTCAATTCCAGACGGAATTATCGCTATCTGGTACATGGAAAATTAAGCAGTGAGATCATCACAGAGGAATAAAAGAATCGTGCTGGTGTGAGAAGAAATTTCTTATGCCAGCTTTTATTATGGGAGGAAATGTAATGGGAACAGCATTGGTTATGGAACATGCAAACGCACTGGCACAGATGATAGTCAGTGAAAAGGACAAGTTATTTGATGAAAGAGTGGAGGCTCTTGTAAAACTTTATAGAAGGGCGGAATTTTATCTGAAGCAGGGATTTCTGGAGAGCATCGTCTGCGAGTTCCATCGGAAGAAAGTGGAAATGATTATGCAGGCGGAAACAAAAGGAGAGATTACGGAAATACTGAAGTTATCAAAACCGCATTTTGACGGGAAAAAATTTGTCTATACCTCTCCGTATGCTGTGGAAGAGGAAGAGCTTCTCCTTTGGTCTCTGACATCACTGCAAGGTCCACTCCGGGATGAAGGGTATCGAAGATATCGGGAATTATTTGAGAAGTGCCTGCCGGAGATGGCAGAAAAGATTCCGGCGTAGAACAATGGCATAACAAAGGAACGAAAAAACTATCTTTTATTTTACTGTAATTTCACTCTTTATTGAATCTGCAATACTTTACAAAGTTTTTTACGGAAAAATGCTTCGGATTAATATACTTAACACCAGTATCTATCAGCTTAAATTTTGAATAACCAAACACCAGTGTTTCATTATTCACAAAAATCGTCATCTATCCAGAAAGCAGGTAAAATATGTTCACAATAATCAGAGTATTTTCTGCATTCAATACATTCTTCATCTAAAGAATCTACGCCGACATAATGAATATGATAATCTACAGTATCGTTTACAAATCTTTCAAGGAAGATGTTCAAAACAAAGGCTACTCTATCATCACAATAAACATAACCAATTAAATTCTTATGAATGATACAGTAAACGAGATAAACACAGCGTGTATCAACGATGCAGTTGAAATTGTATCCAGATTAAAGCCTATTTATACTTTAAAGCATGCACGGAGACAGCAAGAAGACCTATTCCTGTACGGAAGAGGTCTTCCTGTCCTTATACTAAAGTTAATTGGTATGCTGAAGTCCCGCAAAAGCAACATTTAATTTACCTCCAGATTACCGCTTTTAAGAGATAGATAATCGGAACTTCCGCTAAGCAGATAGAAAAAATATTCCCCTTTTTCATCTGGTGAGAAACTATATTTTCCACTCAGTTCATCGAACACTTCTCCTTCATACATTATCCCGTCTTTTACATAACCGATAATCAAATCTTGGGATACTGTAATGTCTGATTTATATTTATCAAACGAAATGACTATATTATCTTTATCAGTTAGTTCCCATCCCTTTCCATTGTCTTGTGTAAGTACACAAAGTGAATTGTTGATTAGAATTATTTCTGGAATGATATACATTTCATCTGATTTATCAGTAGGAATCTCTACTATTGATGATGGTATGAAATTAGGCATCAGACTGCTTTTAACAATTCTGCTTTCAGGAAATTCTGATGAAGATTTGGCTAATTCCTCAATATCAACAACTTTCCCCTTTTCATTGGTATATACACCGTCTTTTAATATGATGTAGCTTCTATCATTGGTTTCTGTCCCGATTAAATGTCGATTGCTGTCATCAATTAAAGCCGATGTTAACAGATGACTGATTGCAGCATATACAGGCATACACAAAAACACTGAAACCACAGTTACAATAATTGCAGTTCTATAAGTGAACTTTAAAGGCTTATGTTTTGAAGCTGTTTTACAAAATACATTTTGACGTATCTTTTGTTTGGAATATTTTTTCAGTATTTTATTGCAATCATGAAAATACACTTCCTCAATAAAAGATTCATCAATTTCACTCATTAACTCATTCAAAGAAAATTTTACAGTCTTCATATCTAAATCCCTTCTTTTCCATTTTTAGTTTTAATTTTTTACGTCCGCGTAACAGTTTGGATTTTACTGTAGATTCTTTTAATCCGGTTTCTTCTGCTATTACAGCGATTGTCTTAGTGTAATAGTAGTACGAGATAAAACATTTTCTTTCGTCAACTGATAGTTCATATATGCTTTCTTTTAAGCATTTGATTACTTCTTCTTTTAACGGCCCGTATTCAATATGTTCGTTCGTTCCAACCTGAAACGCATCTTCGTAATTTTCAAAATGCATCTTAGAGGTTTTTCGTAATGCGTTTTTTGCCATGTTTCTTGCGATTGTTCCTAAATAGGGTTTGAATGTGCTGTAGTTATCTGTATCTAAATCTGCACTGTAATTCCATAGAGCTACAAAAACATTAGACACGACCGCCTCCTTGTCTTCATATGGCAAAGCACTTCCAATAATATTCTCGACTATGTATACAACATATCTGTAGTATTTGTTCATACATATTTTTAAAGCGCGCTCATCTTTATTTTTTAGTTCGAGCATCAGTTGTTTCTCATCTATGTTAAATAACATGCTTCTACCTCATAAATTCAGTGAATACTATAGCAGTGGTTTAATAATGGGAATGTGTATTTTCAAAAAAGGGAACCGAGAAACCAAGTTAAAAAGCTTCAATTAAAATCAGGATAAGTACTCACCAGCACTTGAAATATTTTCCACTATTAAAATGTAATAGAAAATGATTTGATTGTAAAGGCATCAGAGGACAGATTAGTTACCATGCCGTAATAGTAATCTGTTGCCTGTGTCGTAAATCCTGAACGCAAACCACTTGCTGTAATCTCACGCACAAATTCTGATGAAGGTCCAGCTACGTATGCGCGTACTCTTGAACGATGAAAAGCAGAACGGCTCAAAGTGTAATTTATAGTTATGTATCTGCCGCTATTACAATAAAGTCCCATACTGTTATTTGATGGTGTTAATATGGCGACTTCGCCATTTTTCAATGTGATTCCGCGCCAAGTATATCGGGCATATGCATTTGGAATAACACCTTCTTCAACAACTTTCTGCAGGCTTTCGTTAGCAAACACAGTGTACTTCCATTCAATCATATTAGGGTCATCTGTAAGCGGCTCTGCTGCAAAAACATTAACACTTAGCGACAGCATCATAACGAGTGTTAGGATAAAACTGATTATTTTTTTATAAGCCTTCATATATGTACACGACTCCTTTCCAAGGTTCCCTTTGTAATAAGATACACAGTAAATATTGTAACGGTTGCATTTATTTAAAAAATTAAAAAAGATAATTTTTAATTTTTGTTTTTTGAATTTTTTGATTGGTAAAATAAGAAAATGGATTATAAAGAGTTGCACTCTAGGTACCTCCTACGTACAGAATAAGTATCAAATACAAAGGAGTGAAATCATTATGATTAAAAAATTAAGAGTAGCCGTGGATCACGGGAACCGGAACATGAAAACCTGTCATTTTATCTTTACCACAGGACTGACGGAACAGGATAAAAAGCCTGCCAGGGGAGAGAAGTATCTGAAATATCAGGGAAAGTATTATACCCTTAGTGAGAAGCGGATTCCGTACCAGAGGGACAAGACGCAGGACAGCCGGAACCGATTCTGGATTCTGACTTTATTTGCCATTGCAATGGAGCTGGAGCAGAAAAGCCAGATCCAGCCGGAGGATGTCATTCAGGTGGAACTTCCGATTGGGCTTCCGCCGAAGCATTTTGCAGAGCTTTGTGAGAGATATGAACGCTATTTCAAAGGGGACGGGAAGGTGCAGGAACTGTGCTTCAACGATAAAGTCTATCACCTCTGTATACAGAATGTAATGGCGTTTCCGCAGGATTATGCAGCCATGATGACGAGGATGATGGAAATCCGTGAGATTCCGAAAGTCGTAGGGATTGATATTGGCGGATTTACTTCTGATTATCTTCTGATGAGAAGTGGCAGACCGGATATGGATTATTGTGATTCTCTGGAAAAAGGTGTGATTACCATGTATAACGATATCATTTCCAGTATTAACAGTGAATATGACATGCTTCTGGAGGAGGCAGATATCGACAGTATCATCAAGGGAAAAACGCAGTATTATGAGGAAGCTGTTGTACAGGCAGTAGAAACCATGGTTCAGAATTTTGTTACCGATCTTCTGAACAGCATCCGAGAGCGGGGCATTGATACAAAATCTACTTATACGGTGTTTATCGGCGGCGGAGCAGTGCTTCTGGAACGATTTCTGGAGCAGGCAGACCGGTTGGGAAAACATACCTTTATCCGGGATATGAAAGCAAATGCCGATGGATATGATCTTTTGTATCGCATGACACAGGCTGGAGTGTGATTTTATGGGAAAGAAAAATCCGTTTGTATTCACTATTGGTTTTGATAAGTCGGATCCAGATCACGTGTATGTGACAGAACTTCTGAATACGACAGAGAAAAAAGCAAAACTGATCGTTGCGGCAATTCTGGCATATACGGGAAGAACGGATGAGACAGGTAATGGCAGTATAAGCATGGAACCGGATATGCTCCGGCCAATGATGCAGCAAATCATCCGGGAAGAAGTAAGAAAGGTATTGGAAGGGCAGGACGTTTCTAAGATAAATAGAGAAATGCCCACAGAAGTTGATTTGATGGAAGAAGAACCGCTGCGGATGGATCAGACTATGAGACAGAATGTAGTGGATGCTATCAGTGCATTTCGCAGGGCATAAAAAAGCAGGAGAGATACACATGCTTATGGCAGTGTACTCTCCTGTTCTTTGTATCAGAATGGGAATAGACAGAAAACTCACAGACTATTCACAGATTACTCACAGATTGTCTTTGTATAATGTGTAGATGATGAAGGATACGGGAGAGCCTTAACTTAGGTTCTTGAATCCATCCAGAAGTCCACGCAGTGTAGAAAGGGCAAGCTGTTTCTGCTCCTCCGGGCAGGAATTTAGTTCTGCCATGATTTGCTGCATGGTAGAATCCGGGTTCGTTTTCTGGTTAGAAAATATAGCATCTATGGAAATATGTAAGTAAGTTGCCAAGGCATAAAGTGTTTCCAACTGTGGATTGCCAATATAGTTTTCAATATCAGAGACAGTCCGTAAAGAAATCTTTGCCTGTTCCGCAAGGCTGTTTTGCGAAAGATTGCGGCGGAGACGTTCTTCCCTGACTGCATCTCCCAATAATTTTTTCACCATCTATATCACCTCACTTAATGCATATATTTTATCGTAGATTAACACTATACGAAATGCGTTAAAGTGCGTTATGATAAGCAGGATAACACATGCACAAATAGAGAAACATGGAAGTAAGTACGACAGACATGAATGGACAGCATAAGATAAAAGCCAAAGAGGAACTGAATCTGTTAAAAAAATCTTATCCATACAATGTGTCGGAGAGAAGTTAGAATATGCAGTATATGAGATACTATCATCGCATATCCTACACAATTACATAGAAAGAGAAGTATCGGCTGGACTACGAATAGAGTGGTCCAGCCTTTCTTTTTTTCGAAAAAATGAAGGCAGTGTCACGTTTTGTTGCCGCTCACCGCCATCCTCGGAATTTTTTGGAACGTGATAAAAAATTTCGGAGGATAAAACAAATGAACAAAAAAACATATACAGGATCAAAGATACAAAATCACTTTACAGCATATCTGATACAGTTTGTCCGTGGAAAACGACATGATTATCTGGAGAAGAAAATCCAGATGGCTGATGCAGAAGAACTGTTGGAGGATATTGGACAGATGGAGGCAAGAATTGTAATCGAAGAATTGCTGGAGAACCAAACGAGGGAGCAGCTTTTATTGCAGGAGGCACAGGGGAAATATCCAGAATGGAATAAGATGTCAGATGAAAGACTGATGAAAGCGCTTCATACGCTGCGGGATGAAGAACGGAAGCTGATTTACCAGCATGTGTTTGAAGAACGTACTTTTGAGGAAATGAGCAGGCTAAACGGGTTATCAGAGGAGCGATGCAAGGGTATTTATTATTATGCAATCCGGAAGATCCGCAAGGTGATGGGAGGTGAAAACTAATGAATTTTGAACGATTACTTTTAAAGGCAAAAGAAGGAAATGCAGATGCGGTACTGAAGATTTTAGAGATATATAAGCCGCTTTTAATTAAGAATGCGATTGTGAATGGCAGATTTGATGAAGATCTGTATCAGGAACTGGTAAGTACATTGCTTCAGTGTATCCAGAGATTCCAGATAATTGAGTAAGTTATCTTAAACAAAGGCTGCAATCACTCTCAGGGGAGTAACATCCTCTGGGAGTGATTGTTTTTTGAAGGGTGATATTGCCTCAGTTCGAAGCGGCAGACGGTGTTGATCTATTATGTTGCCTGATGCTTTAATGCTCTTTTGTTGTTGCCAGTTCTTTATGAAGATGTAGAGCCATAAACACAGTAACAATAGCAGAAATTACATCGGCAATCGGTTGTGCATATAGTATTCCATTTATGCCCCAGAATGATGGGAGCAACAGAATGATCGGAACAAAGCAAATACCTTGTCGGCAAGCCCCAAGAACGAATCCGGCGGTGCCTTTTCCAAGTGCAAGAAACAGAGAAGAATACACTGTGTAAAATCCAAATACGAAGAAGGAAAATCCATTTGCCATTAGCGATTTTTGACCTACAGAAATCATCTCTGTATTGCCTTCTGTAAATTGCGAAATAATCTGTGTGGAAAATAGGGCTATTGTCAATCCCACAACTACACAAAATATTGTTGACCATAAGATAGAAGTTTTAATTGCTTCCCTGAGCCGATCAAACTTTTTGGCACCATAGCTAAAGCCGGCAATTGGTTGGAAACCTTTTAAGAAGCCGAACACAACCAGAGTTCCCATTGAAGTGATTCTTGTAACAGCGCCCATTCCGGCGATAACAGCATCTCCATAGATATTAGCTTCCCGGTTTATGAATGCGATAGAAAGGCTTGTAAGAAGCTGGAAAGTCAATGTGGGTATACCGATTTTCAGAATTTCAGTTATGATCTGCTTAGAAGGACAAAATTCCTTAATGGAAAATGTAAAAGCGCTTTTTTTCTGTAATGCATAAATTAAATATACAAGAGTAGAAGCCATTTGAGAAATTGCTGTAGCGATTGCCGCACCAGCAACCCCCATGTCGAGAGTATAGATGAAAATAGGATCTAAACCAATATTCAATACAGCTCCTAATAATAATGCACACATAGTTGTTTTTGCGGCGCCTTCACTTGCAACGATATTGTTCATCGTTACATTAAATACATTGAAAATACATGAAATAACATAGATTCTTCCATAAGAAAGGGCGTATGGCATAATCGTGTCTGTTGCACCTAACATGGTTAAAATAGGTTTCAAAAAAATTGCAGTTCCGATAATAATAACTGCGCCAATACAAACACTGCTGTATAATGCAGTACTGGCGACTTTACTTGCAGCTTCCCTATCTCCTCGCCCTAAAAGTCTTGATAAGTAGGAGGCGGCACCATTGCCAAACATCAGACCTAAACCAACAACTACTTGTCCTAAAGGAAACGCAATGGAAATTGCACCCATTTGACTCTCGCCAAGTCCTCCTATGAAATAAGCATCCACCAAATTGTAGAGAGCGTTAATAAGCATACCAATCATTATCGGTATACCAAGAGCCATTAGTGCTTGGGGAACAGGTGCATTTCCTAATAAATCCATTTTGTTGTTATTCTTGTTCATTTCAAATACTCCTTTCAATTAAGAATATAAATTATAGTAGTATAAATTATAGTATACTA
The DNA here is from genome assembly GCF_025150245.1 of Dorea formicigenerans. NCBI lineage: Bacteria > Bacillati > Bacillota > Clostridia > Lachnospirales > Lachnospiraceae > Dorea > Dorea formicigenerans. The sequence continues at coordinate 2,675,512 of NZ_CP102279.1, read as the reverse complement.
CGTGAGAGAATACTACTATAATTTATAGTAGTTGTCAAGCGTGTATCCTGCAATTTCCTTGACAAGAGGTATAAAATCAAATACTATAAATTACAGTATATATAACCGTAAGTATTTTATAGCTTTCGTGGATATAGAAAGTGGGTGAACTATGGCTACAATAGATTTAATTGTGTTAGGAATATTGAAAAAGGAACCGATGGGAGCCTATGATATTCAAAAATTAGTGGAATATCGTAATATATCAAAATGGGTAAAAATCAGTACACCATCCATTTACAAAAAAGCAATTCAGTTGGAGGAAAAAGGCTTCATTAAAGGAGAAATTGTGAAAGAAGGTAAGATGCCTGAAAAAGCAGTTTATTCATTAACAGATGAAGGCGAAAAAGAATTTGTAAAGCTTATGATGGAAACAGCCTCTAAACCCATTCACTTTTTTTTAGATTTTAATGCAGTAATTGTAAATTTGGATAAGTTACCGCCTGAAAGTCAACAATCATGTATTGCCAGTATTGAGGAAAATATTGAAATATTAAAAACTTATCTGGAGGAAAATCTTCGAGAGAAAGAGAATGATCCGGAAATCCCTAAGACTGGTATGGCAGTATTGCAACAGCAGATAGTTTTGGCGGATGCTATTGAAAAATGGATTATTTCTCTAAAAAAAGACTTTTGATGAAGAAGTCACTAGCTGATTTCTTATTAGGTCTGCAGGATTGGGAAGAAACAGGGATGGATGCCGACCTATGTTCCGGCTTTGTAGCCAGAACATAGAAATTTTCTTAGTGGGGAATCTCCCTCAAACCCGGTGCTCCTTATATCCTGCAGATTAAACTTCAAATTTATACCCATATCCAACTACTGTTTTTATGTAATTCTTGTCGCTGGAATACTTTTTTATCTTCTTGCGTATTTGAAAAATAGTGTTTTCCACGGCGTGGAAATAACCATTTGCTTTTTCATGCCAAACTGCTTCATAAATCTGTTGTTTAGTAAAAGCCATCCCTGGATTAGAATATAGCATATAAAGTACATCAAATTCTTTTACAGAAAAGTTAATGTCTTTTCGTACTATTAAGCCGTAGGTCGTAAAGGTCTGCGACTTTAACTTTACCCGGAAAGGAGCTGCCACATATATAGGCAGTGCTGTAATTTTAACAGTAACGGTCACCAATCTATGGGGATGGCTTGTATATCCGGCTGAAATGCTAAAAAATCAGTGGTTCTTATTTATCACTTCACTCTGCCCCGGTAATTATGTGTTTGCCGTTTCTGGCTCTTGCAGCTATTGCGATTCTACTGGTCTATTACCAGACTATTTGCAGGTAAAGCATTGCTCTGGTTTTGAATTTGAGTTTTGGCAGTCTAATAATAGCATTTTAGATTAGCTGTGATAAGGTGAAACAGATTAGGAGGAAAGTAAATTGCATTACAAAGACAAAAACCTACAGATAGATATTCGCTGTCATACTGTTTTTATGAATGATCAAAAGATTGAATTGAGTCTGAAAGAATTTACGGTACTAAAATATCTAACAGAACATCCTGGCTGGGTATTCTCTCACGAGGAGATTTATCGTAATGTCTGGAAGGAAGAACCGATTGACTGTGCTAATGCGGTTATGTGCTGCATTAGCCAGCTTCGTAAAAAGTTAAAAGTAGATTCACGGAACTGGAATTACATCCGCACCGTCCGAGGTGTGGGCTATAAGTTTCAACCACTCTCAGGGGAGTAACATCCTCTGGGAGTTTTTTGTCATATTTGTTGCACTTTTCGGCTCTGGTACGTACAGAAATAGAAAAGAAACATATCCCAAAATGTATACATTTTAGAAGTACGTTCCGGAAAGAGGGATTATATTTCAAAAAGGTTACACACACAGTTTTGAAATATACCAATAAAAGTGTGGATATTTTGGGACATGGAAAGGAGAAATGTGGATGCAGATATATGGATATCACCGTACCAGTACAAAGGAGCAGCATCTTGACCGTGGCATACAGGAAATTGAGCGGTACTGTAACGAGCATGAGATGGCACTTACGAATATTTTTACGGATCAGGAGACAGGGAAGAATTTTAATCGTCCGAGATATACCGTTTTAGTGGAGGATGTCCTGCGGCCGGGAGATATTTTGATTGTTACAGAATTGGACAGACTGGGAAGAAACAAGTATGACACCATGCAACAGATCCAGCGGATTAAGAACATGGGAGTGCGGCTTATGGTTCTGGAACTGCCGACTACGCTTATGGATTTATCTGTGATGGATAATGCGATGGCAAGGATGATGCTGGAAACAATCAATAACATGATGCTGGAGCTTTATGCTTCTATGGCGCAGGCAGAGCTGGAGAAAAAGGAGAAGCGACAGCGGGAAGGGATAGAAGCGAAGAAATTGCGGGGCGAATGGGATGATTATGGAAGACCAAGTGTGATGAAGCAGGAAACTTTTGATGAGAACTTTCAAAGCGTAGTTTCTGGAGAAACGACACCTACACAGCTTCGTAAAAATTTGGGAATGACGCACTCAACTTTTTATCGCTATCGAAAAACTTTTTATGAAAAATACCCGGAACTTTCAAATTCTGCAAATTAAAGTCCTATTACTTATATAGACCAAAGAATTTCAGGAGGAAAGAAATATGAGTGAAAAGAGAATAGGTACTTTAATTTATGATCCATCAATGGGAAGATTTGATATCCGGTTTGGGATTGAATCTTATTATGGAGGTCTTCATTGCGGAGAATGTTTTGATGTGAAGGTAAAGGATGCATGGATTCCGGTTCGGATTGAAATGGATGAAGACTGGTATCTGGTAGGGCTTCCTAAGACGAGTCTCAGTGGACTGACGGTTCGAATGTAGGAGGAGCATATGATGGAAGCTAAAAAGAAATATGAAAAGCCGGCATTCCGATTGGTGACAGATTTGGGGAGTATTTTGGAATGTCTGTATGAGGTATATGGAACGGATGGAACGATGTTGATTGCTGGGAACAAGTTATCGGATACGGTAATCTATCCGTTTATCCGCATGATTAAAAAGAAATGCAAAGCAGTGGATGCGGAAAAGCTGAATCTGATGCTCTGGAAGATTTATATGGTAAGTTCGAGAAAAGAAGAATTTGTGACGGCTGCTAAGAAAGAGCTGCAGCCTTATTTGACCAAGAAAGATGAAAAACAGATTGACACCACATATGACACCACATATACTATAGATAGGAGGCATTAAAGATGTCGAAATGGGATAAACTATTGACAAGAATTTGCTCATTATCGAAAGACCTTCGTTTTGATGAACTAAGAAAAGTATTAGAAAGTTATGGATATGAGATAAATGCTCCGAGAAGTGGGAGCAGCCATTATACATTCCGTAAAGCGGGATGCCAGCCGATAACAATACCGAAACACGAACCAATCAAGAAAATTTATGTTGAAATGGTAAAGCAGATTGTAGAAAGTGAGGCGAAAAACGATGAAGACACTGAATGATTATTTGGCAATGTCCTATCGCATGGAAATTGTGGAAGATAAGGATGAAGGTGGATTTGTGGTTTCTTATCCGGAACTGCCGGGATGCATCACCTGTGGAGAGACGATAGAAAGGGCAGTTGAAAATGCAGCGGATGCAAAAAAAGCATGGTTAGAAGCTGCACTGGAAGAAGGGATTGAGATTCACGAACCGGGAAGCCTGGAAGAGTATTCGGGACAGTTTAAAATAAGGATGCCACGCAGCTTACACCGGGATCTGGCGGAACACTCAAAAAAAGAAGGCATCAGTATGAATCAATACTGTATATATCTTCTTTCAAAGAATGATGCGCTGTTAGTAAAATAAATATACAAGAATATAGATGAAAAGAGCCGTCCGGATGGGCGGCTCGAAGTATTCTTTCTTTGATTAAAAATGATATTGTTCTAGCAGATAGATAGGAAGTGTTTGTACGTTTCCAACGGTTCCGCCTTTGGTATCACCTTTCAGATATAGTAGTTTATTGGCCTTCCCCTGTTCCAATGCCTTCAAGGCAGTAGATGCAGTTCCCTTACCGGCTTTAACTTCAATCAGATAGCGGATGTGAGTTTTCAATGTCTGAGCTACAAAATCAATTTCACCACCTTTATAAGTAGCAAAAGCCGGTGTCTCAAAGATAATTTCTTCCGGGAATTCCTGGCGTTTGGACAAGTTAATGTAAACATAGTTTTCGTTCAATGAGCCATCCATAGTTGATACAGTAGCACCAGTTCTGGAGAGATAATAATATGCAACTCCAAGATCCATGAAGAAGCAGCGGCTTCCCGGTTTGAAATTCAAGATGTCCAGTTCTGTGATTTTGCCACAGAAACCGATGATTCCAGAATGGTAAAGCCAGTTGATAGCACGATAGCAGGTTGCTTTAGAAAGATTACTGGAGTAATTCTTTGTAACGAGCTTTTGCAGTTCTTCACTTATACTGTCCTCATCTAATCCTTTCTTTTCACGAAGCAGAATACGGCAGATGCTTAAAAAGATGTTGGTAAAAACACTAATATCTGTGATGTCATCAAAGTACCGCATAGATTCGTTTAAGAAAATGCGGATGATTCTAACAAGCTCTTTTTGAGCTGCTTCCACGTCTTTTGTGTTAAGGTATGTTTCCACAACCTTTGGATAGCCGCCAATCTGTCTATAGATGTCGTAAACATTCTTTAATTCGTCATATAGTTCCGGTACGGTGTCATCTGCATGATCCAGTGGAAGTGATAGATACTTCTGAAAAAGCTGGTCATCCAATGCTTCCAAAAACTCTTTAAAGGAAAGGGTATAAATACGGATACTGGTAATATCTCCACTGGAGAATTTGAATTCCGGTTCCAGTACACGTCCCAGATAACTTCCAGTTACAATGAAATGCGCTTGAAAATAGCGGGTAAATTCTCGGATACGGTTGAATATCTCTGAGGATTCCTGAATTTCATCAATAATGATGACTGTATCGTTGGTATCTTCAAAATCCGGATCGAAGAGTTTAAAAGCATCGTGAAGCGGCTGCTCCGGTCGTTTTGTACCGGGAGTCCAGTCTGTGGCTTTTTTGTAACATTCCATAAATTGTTTGCCGGACAAATCAAACAGGTTAATGTAGATCTTGTGCCTGAAGTTCTCATCCGCAAATTTATTGATAATATATGTTTTTCCGACCTGTCTGGCACCATTCACTTCCAAGGTGCTGTGGACGGTATCGTTTTTCCAATCCAGAAGCTGATCGTAAACTTTTCTTTTCAGATACATGGGAAATGCTCCTTTCTTTCAACTGTTCCTATTATATCAAAATATGAATGGATAATATAGAGGGTAATTTCTGATAAATGATGAATTGTCTAGTCTGAGCAGTTCTTCACGGGTATTCCGGTTTCTGTCATTACTTTTTCGTACTGAAGAAGCTGTTCCCAGGTCAGCCATTCCGGTTTCTGATCTGTGGGAAAACCATTCCATAATTCTTTCATACGGGCAATATGGTTTTGAACGCTATGATTGCATAGGATAGACGGACTGCGATTTCCGTAGCCCAGATAGTATTCACAGTCAGACTGTAATTTACTTAACATCCGGTACTCGAATTCATAGGAACTTCTTTGATACGGAGCCGGATGAAATGTGTACTCCTGCTGTATGGGATGGGAAGGTTCTCCATCAATATGGTTAAAAGATAAAGAATAAAGATTCGGTTCAGGCTCTTTGCCAAGGTCAATATCCTTCCACAACTTTCCGAATTGGTCCTTATATACCGGACAGGAAAAATCATCCATGCCAGTATACTCAAGCACTAATTTTGTTTTTGCATTTTCATTCATTCTATTAGACCATCCTTTCCTTTATTGCAGACATTGAGGTATATTATTGGGCGCTGTTTCTGCATTCCACTGCAGCTTCGCACGTACATCCATCAGGATGATTCCTAACTGGTTTTCTCCGCAGTTATTGACTTTGCCCCAGAAATAGTCACCCCAGTTGTTTCCTTCAATAAGTGTGGACTCTCCGGTTGCAAGAAGTTTATCCCGGAGTTCCGGGTTCTGCATGAATTTGCACATGCAGATTTCATACATGAGCCGGACTTTCACTTTTTCCCAGTCCGGGCGTAATGTAAGATCTCTGCCGAGTTTCTTTGCATCAGAAGGATTATGCATCCGAAAAATACAGAATTTGCGTTGCTCTCTCGCAGAGAGTGTTTTCTGCGCTTGAAAAGCAGCTTCATTATTTGCATAGGTTTGTCCCATGTAAGAGACCGGTGCCGGATAGAAATTGCTTAGAAAAGCATAATCTCCCCGAAATTCATTGATCTGTGTAGGTATGCGCTTGCTTGTATTTGTTTGATTCATTATAAATTCCTCCTTTGTAAAAGAGGTGCGGCCTTTCAGCCACACCTCAAAATAATTCTCATCTATTGCAGAGATGGTTATGCAATCATCTCCAAAAATTCAGCTTCTGTAAGAATTGGAATACCAAGGCTCTGGGCTTTTGCCAGTTTGCTGCCGGCTTTTTCCCCGCAGATCAGGTAATCGGTTTTCTTTGTTACAGAGCTGCCAGGTTTGGCACCAAGCTCCAGAATCTTATCGTTGATACCGTCTCTGGTAAAATGCTCCAGTTTCCCTGTTGCTACGATGGTACATCCTGTAAATTTGTTTTCTTTTGTCATAATGGTCTCTTCCTTTCTTTGTTCAAATGTGAATTCGTTCTGTAAGTTTTTCCATAAATCAAGATTTGCTTCATCTGCAAACCAGGAATGGATGTTGTGATTTAAGATTTCGCCAAAATCCTCTAACTGAGTGAAGTCGTAATCTCCGACAGCCGCCTGTTCAAATGCAGTTAAATTTCCGGAAAATACGGTGTCCAGAATCCGGCTTTTGGTTCTGCCGATCATAGGAATATCCATGGAAACCAGATAGCGGACAAAGCTGGTCCTCCGGCTGGCGTTGATGGATTCCCACAAGCGGTCGAAAGATTTCTCACCATATCCGTCCAGTGCCACAATATCTTCCCGGTGTTCCTCCAGATGATAGATGTCCTGAAAAGAGTGCAGATAGCCCAGATTCAGGAATTTTTCTAAAGTGGCTTCTGACAGTCCTTCGATGTTCATTGCCTTCTTGCTGGCAAAATGGACAAACCTTCTTGTGATCTGGCTGTCGCACTGCGGATTATCACAATGCAGAGTTTCTACGGTGCGACCGTCGCTGGTCTTACGGCTGTAGGTTCTGGTTTTGGAACCACAGCAAGGGCAGACCGGAGGCGTGATGTCGGTATACCTTCCACGATCCAGATTATCCTCTATATGTGGGATGATCATGTTTCGTTTGGAAACAAGAATCCGGCATCCGGGTACAAGCTCCAGATTTTTGATAAAGGTCAGATTATGAAGGGAAGCTCTGGAAACATCACAGCCGTCAATCTCCACGGTATCGAAGATGCCGACCGGAGCAATCTCTCCGAATCTGGTCGGTGTCCATTCAATTTCACGCAAGAAAGTTTCGTAGGTATCATCCTCAAACTTATAGGCGAGGCCGTCCTTATAGTGGTGTCCGGTTTTTCCGCAGCTTTTGGAGTAGCTGAGACTGTCAAAAATCATGACAATGCCATCGATAGGAAGATGTAAATTTGCTGCTGTGGATACCAATTCCTGAATGAATTTCTCCGCATATTCTTTTGAAAGTCCGGTTCCTGAAATTGAGAAAAACGGGCAGTAACCAAAGCCCAGGTGTGTTAAACCTTCTAATTTGCAGGCTCTGCTGTCCGGGAAGGGAACATCCTCCATTCCTTCTAATACATTGAACGGAAGAAAGCGAACACAACGTCCGATACAGTTCTTCGGATCAAGACTTCGTACTGATCCGGAAGCAAAATTACGTCCGTTTTTATAAGGTTTTCCATTTCCATCACGCAGAGTATCTTTCAGACGTTCAAAATCATTGGTTGGTATAAAAGACTCACCGGTAATGACCAGACGTTCTTTGTGTGGAATGGTAAGCGGTACATTTAAAAATGCCGGGATATTGTGTGTAATATCTTCCCCCACTTCACCATCTCCACGGGTAGAAGCCTGAATCAGTCTGCCATCTTCGTAAATGAGTTTGGTAGTCAAACCGTCCAGTTTCAGCATAAAGAGAACTTCCTGTCCTTTCATGAAATCTAAAAGCTCTGAAATCAGTTTTGTTTTCTCAAGCGAGAGCAGTGGAATCGGATGGGTGACTTTGGCAAGTTCACTGACCGGATAATATCCAACCGTCTGTGTCGGAGAATTTGACAGGATGAAACCAGTCTGTTCCTCCAGTTCCTTCAGTTCGTCAAAGAGTCGGTCATACTCGGCATCAGATACCAGAGGGGCATCCTGATTGTAGTAGGCATGACGGTATTCATTGAGTTGTTTTACAAGATTCTTAATTCTTTTGACTGACATAGAGTCTCCTTTCTTTTGTGGCGTGCCAGTTCCGGAATCATTTGTTTCCGTAATCCTCCTTTCCCTGCGTTCAGGCATAAAAAAAGAGAATGACGCTTATGTTCATTCTCAAAATAGATGCAGTTTCCTGCAAAATAAAAAAAGCCAGAAGTCCCTGCTGCTTGTTGGGCATAGGAAAACTCCTGACTACGTTTCAAACCTAAACTGCGTGTGATAAATCCTTTCCGGATTGACACAAATAATTGATATAAGAACAGTATAACACTAGATGTAGTATATGTCAAATGAAATAGATTCCTCAATGAAGCTTTTGCCTTATGTTGATGACAAATTTGTCGGCTACAGGAATAAAAGCGTTCAGGATTTCAGATTTGCCCTAAGCGAAGGAATTCGTAGCCAGGTATTTTTTGCCACTTTCGTGGAGAAAGTCGAAAACCAGATAAAATCAATCTCTGTCATAAATGCCTCTAAACTGTTTTTACATCGTAGTGGTTATGCAAGTTCTAAATTTAAAAATAATTTTCACGAATAACTAACTTTTCTATATGCTGAATTGTCATAAAATATAGATTATTAAATTTGAAAGCAGATTGAAGGTGATAAACATGAGAAGTTATAAACGGTATACCAGGCGAAAGAGACTTTTGAAGCAAATCGCTGTGGTTGCTTTATCTCCTAATCGGGTATTCACGAAAGAACAGATCTATCAGCATATCTATGAGGAAGCGGAGTCAGAAGTGAATAACCGAATTTACGGTCTGATTAAGAACTTGAGAAAGAAAATAGAAGAAAATCCGGAAACACCGCACTACATAGAAACGATACGTGGTGTTGGTTATCGCTTTCGGGCATAAAAGGAGCCGTCCGGCAATGGGCGGCTCGAAGTGTTTCTCTTGTTGTTTATTTATTGTTTTTTTCGTTGTATACTGATAAAACGAGGTGATAAAAGTGGCATATAGAATTTTGATCGTGGATGATGACATCGAATTATTAAAGATGTTAAAGAACTATTTTGAAATCAAACGATATGATGTAATGATGGCAGAAGATGGCACAGATGCTTTGGAAAAAATCCATAAGAAACCGGATATTATCTTGCTGGACATCAATATGCCTAAAATAGACGGATTAGAAGTATGCAGACGTATCCGGGGCAAAGTAACTTGTCCCATTATCTTCCTGACGGCAAAAGTGGAGGAGCAGGACAGGGTAAACGGGCTTTTATCCGGTGGGGATGACTATATACTGAAGCCGTTTAGTCTGAAAGAACTGGATGCTCGTATTATTGCACATTTGAAGCGTGAGGAGCGTCATAAAGGGAAGTCTGAATACAGATTCCACGGAGACCTCAGTATTGATTATGGAGCAAAGAGGGTTCAGATCGGTGAAAATGATTTGGAGCTTACGAAGCTGGAATATGCAATCATTGAGTTTTTGTCCATGAATCCAGGACAGGTTTTTGACAGGGAGCGGATATACGAAAAGGTGTGTGGTTATGATGCGGAAGGTGACAGCCGTGTTGTTACGGAACTGATCCGGAGAGTGAGAAAGAAACTGGCGGAATATACGCAGACAGAATACATTGAGACAGTATGGGGGATGGGGTATCGATGGAAAAGATAAGAAATTTATCCTTGAAAAAGACAATGGTTTTATATACGATACTCAGCTTGATTGTCACTTTTTTTCTTTCTGTGTCAATTATTGAGATTGCCGGGCAGATACAGGAGGAGGTCTGGTGGAAGTACGTGGATCAGGACGAGTATTATCAGGCAATGAATGACCGCAATGAAAATTTTGAGGTAGTGGTACCGAGACCGAATCAGAGTAAAATGAGCAGAATGGACTGGCATATTTCAGAAACCTGTGATTTCCTTCGGACGTACGGAGTATTGCTTTTTTCTTTTGCCGGATGTGGAATTGCGGTCAGCCTGTTTTACAAAAATAAATTAAAGAGACCGATTCAGGAACTGAAGATGGCATCACAGATGATTGCGGAGGAAGATCTGGATTTTCATATGGCTTATGAGAACGAGGACGAGATGGGGATGCTGTGCAGGGAATTTGAAAGGATGCGTGGGCAGTTGGAAGAAAATAACCGTAGACTTTGGCAGATGATCGAAGATGAGCGGGTACTGCGTGCAGCGATTGCCCATGATATCCGCTCGCCGCTTGCAATCATGCGGGGATATCAGGAAATGCTTTTGGAATTTGTTCCGGAAGATATGCTTGATCAAGAGAAAATGATGGAGATGTTAAGGGGCGGTATGCTTCAGATTGAACGGATGAACCATTTTATTGATAGTATGAGGAAGATGACGAAATTGGAAGAACGGGAATTAAACTGTTCCGTGGTAGATATCCGGCAGTTGATAAACCAGATAGAAGCTCTGGCAGAAGTCGTGGTGGAAAAATCAGAAAAGAATTTTACAGTGACGACAGTGAGAGAATCTGAAATACTGACTGCGGATGAGGAAATCATCATGGAAGTAGCGGATAATCTGTTGGCTAACGCATTCCGCTATGCCAATCAGGAAGTTAGGCTGAAGCTGACAGTGACACCCCAATATCTGAAAATGAGTATCAGGGATGACGGAATTGGATTTCAGGAAAATATCGACAGGGTGACACAGGCGTTTTATCATGAGAATCCACAGGATGACTTAAAGCATTTTGGAATGGGTATGTATATCAGCCGTATCTACTGCGAACGGCATGGTGGGAAACTGCTGATAAAAAATGTAGCAGATGGCGGTGCGGAAGTTGAGGCAGTGTTTAAAAATTATGTATTAGAAGAACAACAGCAGAAATAAATGGCTGTTGTTTTTTTGTTGTGATTTGTAGGCTATGCTGTTTGTAGAAAAAAGAAAGGCGGGATGACTTATGAAAGCAATCATAAAAAGGAATCTGAAAAATTATCTTAAAAATCCGATATTCTGGATCGGTTTGATTGTTGTTTTAATCAGTATGTACCAGACACTTGCACCCTATCTGTCCATTCATTACGTGAAGTCGGATGAAACCTTCAGGAAGGTAAAAATGGCCTCCGATGGGGATGTTATGGAGGGATGTATTCCGGCAACACCGGATAAGGAGAGAGAACTGTGGGAGAAAGAGATTGTAAAGATACTTCAGGACACAGAGAATGGGTTTGGCATGTCGGAAGTAGAGGCGGAGGCAGTGATATCTGAGATGAAACAGATGAAGATTACGGAGGCGTGTCAGTATCTGAAAACGGAATACCACTTTAATGGTGCCAATTATGTGTATGAGGACGTTTCATGGTATCAGGGAAGCCCGGAGGAAGTCAACCGGTATATCAGAGAAAATCTTGAGAAACATCCATTCTCCTATTATTTCGGAAGAAAATTTACAGATTTTGCAAGCCTGCATATGGCATTCTTTGCAACGGTTCTGCTGGCGTTTTTATTTTTCCAGGATATGAGGAAAAATACTTATGAATTGCTGCACACCAAACCGATGACGGCTTTTCAATATATTGCCGGGAAAATAAGCAGTGGATTTCTCATTATGACGGCGGCACTGGTCATTATGAATATCGTATTTATCATTTTGTGTTACGCCACGGCAGTAAAATCAGGATTTGCTATGAACATACTGGATTTTGTTCAGAATTCGATCCTGTATGTCCTGCCGAACATCCTGATGATCTGCTGTGTGTATGCGGTTACAGCGCTGCTGTTTAAGAATCCGCTTCCAGCGGTTCCGGCGCTGGTTCTTTATATCATTTATTCTAATATGCTGACATGGGATAGCAAAGGACAGTGTCATGCAAGACCATTCTCTATTATGGTTCGATTTCCGGGGAATTTTTTTGAAACGGAATTGCCACATCAGGTATATCTCAATCAACTGCTTCTTGTGGCAGCATCCATACTGCTCATGTTTATAGCGGTGTGGATGTGGAAAAGGAGGAGAGTATATTGAAGAAAGAAGTAAAAATATGTATGCCATATTATAAAATTGCATATTCAATCGCTTTTGTTGTGATATTGAGTGCAATCCAGCCTGTTGTATATGCGAATGAAATCGGGCAGGCAGTAGAAAGAGCTGTTTCGCTTCTGGCAGTCGTTTTCTGTGCAGATACTTATCTGGTGGAAGTGCAGAGCAAACGCTCGGAAGTATTCTGCCTTTATAATCTAAAAAAGCAGGCAGGGGTAGTTTATAAAAGACTATTTGTGCAGGTAGCTTATCTGATTGGAATCAGTTTGTTGGCATATGGACTCTTTTATTGGCAGAAACCGGTGAATCTGACAGAAGAATTAGATGGCGGTGCCTTGTTTGGAATTTATTGTATTGCGATTCCCGGAACTGTTTTGTTTTGGAGTGTGCTTTCCGTAACTGTCAGCAATCTGGTTCGAAACAGATGGATTGGTATGGGTGTCGTGCTGCTTTTCTGGTTTTTCTCTATTTCCGGAAAGGCAACTCAGTTTTTGAAAAACTGGGGACCATTTTCCTACGGAACTTGTGATTTCGGTAAGCTGACAGAGTGGAGATGGCTTGGCGGGAAGGTGCTGTGCGTGGTATTTGCGGGGATGATGCTTGCATTTGTTCCTAAGATATTAAAGAAGAGAGGGTAAGATTATGAGTATAAGAATAGACGATTTAACAGTAACATTTAAAAATGGAGTGACAGCGGTAGATCATGTGGATCTGGAAATCCCACATGGGATATTTGGTCTGTTAGGTGAAAATGGTGCAGGAAAAACAACGTTGATGCGGGTGCTTACAACGGTGCTTGCACCCACAAGTGGAAAAGTTCTGTTAGATGGTACGCTATATTGCGAAGCAAATTACGAAAAGATACAGAAAAAGATTGGGTATCTGCCACAGGAAATTGATCTGTATCCGTCTTTGACTGTTCGAGAATGTCTGGAGTATATGGGAGATCTGGCTGGAATTGAGAAAAGAGAAAGCAAGAAAAGGATTGATTACTATCTGGAGAAGACCAGTCTTGCAGACCATCAGAAAAAGAAAATGCGGCAGCTTTCAGGTGGAATGAAGCGAAGAGTTGGATTAGTGCAGGCATTACTCCATGAGCCGGATTTTTTAATTGTGGATGAACCAACAACAGGGCTCGATCCGGAGGAACGCATCCGTATCCGTAATTTACTGGTAGATTTTGCAGAAGAACGCACCGTATTATTTTCAACGCATGTGGTGGAGGATCTGATGGCAACCTGTAATCAGCTTGCGGTTATGAAAAAAGGTAGATTCCTTTATACAGGAACAATGAGGGAATTATTGAATAAGGCAAGAGGGCATGTATGGGAATGCTGTACAGAGGACGAAAGCCTTGCAAGAGAATTAGAAAGAAAATATCATATTTCCAGTAAGCAGTATACGGAGGAAGGAATTAGATTAAGACTGTTAGGGGAGAATATGCCGTCAGAAAGTGGATGTATAGCTTGTGACGTAACTTTGGAAGATGCATATATCTATGTAACCAATCGATAAACATTGTTAATGAGGAGTGAAAGCTAAATGCTAAGAAAAGCAGGTGATGTTATGGGAAAGTGATGATTCTTACCATTTCTGATTCCGAAGAGGGAATCCTGAATAAAATTAAATCAGTTCTAGCCTGCGAAAGTACGTTAGAAGTTATGGAGATTACAAATTCTGAAAAGTTGACATTCCAAGGTTTGGAAATAGACCAGCTTCAGCGGAGCGTAATCAAAGATGGTAAGGTTGTGGAACTTACCAGACATGAATATGACCTGCTTTTTTATCTGGCCTTATCCCCCAATCGGGTATTTACAAAAGAACAGATTTACCAGCATATTTATGAGGATGTGGAGTCAGAAGTGGATAACCGTGTCTATGGGTTAGTCAAGAATCTGAGAAAGAAAATAGAAGAAAATCCGGAAGAACCGCACTACATAGAAACGATACGTGGTGTAGGCTACCGTTTTCGGGCATAAAAAGAGCCGTCCGATTGGGCGGCTCGAAGTATTTAAACAGCAGTTTTCTTCACTGCCTGTTTATAGTTACCGGTAGCATCGTAATCTCCAGAGAGGAGCAGATTCTGGCGAAATTGCTCCAGTTTGATCTTGAAGCGTTTCCCATCCTCAACAGTCGTAAGCATGGTAAGAGCTTCTAGCATTCCCTGAATATATCCGGTTAGCAGGTAATATCTGCAGGGTTCTTCCGATGGTGAGATATTGGACAGGGTTTCTTCCAGATGTTCCTGACGTTCCCTGAGCCATGCATCCCAGACATCCAGTTCCAAATCAGTCATGGTGTTCCTCCTTTAAATCTGATGATAATCGTCTTTGGTGTGGAGGGGAGAAGTTTCATGCACAAGCATTTTTCTGCTCCAGATCCAAATATGGATTTGTAAATTCAAAAATAATAAGTTCATCCGCATCGAACATGAGCTCCAACTCTTTTAGTGTAGCTGCTGGATATCCGCAATCTCTGAATCGTTCTAATACGTCTGTTTCCGTTTCAAATGGTTCACCGTCTTCCAGCTTTTCTCCGATTATTAAGCCACATGGAGTCAATAGGCTTTCTTCATATAAGCGGACACAATATCGGTCAGGGAAAAATAGGTGTGCTTCATCCGTGTTATAATAAATTCGTTCTCCAGGTTCTATGCTTTGCATCACAAAGGGAACATGATATGCAGCGGCTATCGCCTGATATGCTTCATAAAGTGGAGTCCATGCTGTCTCTAAAGAAAGTAGAATATACGTATCATTCCATTCCATGTAGCTGACATTTCCACGAAGAGATATTCCGGTGGAATCTATTTTCTTGTGGGAAAATAAATTGCCAATCCAGCATAAATCAGGATTCTGGTTCAGAATGATGTAGGTTTCCAGGTCCTCCCACAAGTCATATAGTCCTTCCGGATTTCCTTCTGTATAAAAGATCACATCATCACAGCAGATATTTGCCATTACACATCCACCTCCGTTCCAAAAGTTTCACCCATATTCTGGTTGGAAACCGTAAGGTTTACAGGGGATAAGGTGCCAGAGGCAAGCCATTGTTCGATTGCATCAATTACCTGCTCCAGCGTGTCGTTATAAGCCACATTGCAGTCTTCCAGTCGGAGAAACTGCAGGTATGCTTCATGAAGAAGGCTTGGATCATCACGCAGCGTTTCATATGGAAGGTTGCAGAGTCCGATTCTTTCCTCCAGACGTTCCATGGAGCGGCGGATGAAGTCGCAGGAAATAAATTGTTCCCGGTAGATGTTATAAGCAGCTTCAAGCTGGTCATAGGTCAAAATAAATGAGACTTTCTCGCAAGGATTAGATGGTTGTTCTTTCATGGTAAATTCCTCCATTCATACTATGATTGGCTGGTGGTACGGATTCTCTTTGTTCGGGAGTAAGATGTACCAGTAGTTTCCAGCGCAGGTCGATTTCTCGGTGAATCCAGGTATCATTTTCATAAACTTCATGTGTCAAAAAATTGTAAATTGTCGGTTCTTTTTCTATATCATCCAGATCTGCGACCAGACAAGTTGCCTGATTCACATAGGGCCAGAGTGCCTGTTCGACCATATGGCGTAGTTCCAGTATCAGAGGATATATCTGTCCTACATCATAGGTTTTGGACATGCAGGAGCTGATTTTCTTCAGCATCCCGGAAGTTTGTATCATCTGGTTGATGACGGTACATTGTTCCTCCACATCTGCATCCGGATTCAGGACCAGCCGGTGGAGCAGCACAGATTTTGCATAGGCAGAAGCGGTCAGGTTGATGTTTCTGACCAGTTCTTCATACGGCTGCTTATACTGTGTCTTCAGCACTTCCAGAGGCACATGTTCCCGGTTCTTCTTTAAGGTGGAGAGGAGCCCCGAAAGGCAGCTCTCCAGTTCTTCCATTCTTGTCAAGCACACATCGCCTCCAGCTCCATCGGAACACGGGTGTAGCTGAGACGGTAAATACTGTTGCAGGTCTCAAATACCACACCGTTTTCGGATACTTCCAGAATACTCTGCACCGGACTGGTAGCAAAGGTCTGGTTATAACTATAGATCCACGCCCGTTCTCCCAGATGGAGGGGCAGGGACAGGATTCCGGTGAGGACATATTCTTTCTTTTGGGTGGTGTGTAAGGTTATATTTGTATTCTTCATTGATTTCACGCTCCTTTCCTTACTTAATTTTGTTTGCAATTACGGCAGCGACCAGTTTAGCGCATCCCAATTCCATCTCGGATAAATGCTGTCCGGTTCTGGAACAGAGAAGAAGTGCCAGCGGCTCTCTGTCTTCCCTTAAAATCGGGAAAAAAGCACAAACCGGTTGACGGGTGTTGGATACCGGGTAGACAGGGCAGTTCTCAGCAGAGATCAGTTCCTGGCCGTCCGCAACCAATTCGGCGAGTTCTTCTGTAACGGGAGTGCCTTCCGGAAGATAGATGCCCGCAGATACGAGTATGTGAGCCTCACTGCAAATTGCGATACCACAGTGGATGACACTGTAGAGGACGGAAAGATAGGAAGCCATTTCCTCTTTTCCGTTTAAGTGGGTAGGGCATTTGCGTAAAAGCAGCTCCATTCCCACATTTTCCAGTTCCAGTGCATCTCCGTCTGAGAGCTTCATTTGTTTCCGGATTTCTGCAGGGATGACGATACGCCCCTGAGAGTCCATGGTCCGGATGAGTGCAATATTCATAACTAAAGTCTCCTTTCTTAAAAAGAGGAGAAGCAGTAAAGTACCGCTTCTCTTCTGAAAATTTAGGCAGCGTAAGGCGGAGCCTGTGCTGTCTGTTGCATTTGACTGTTCTGCTGGTCTGCCAGCATCCGTTTTCCGTTATTGATCAGTGATGCAGCAATCACCGTTTCCCAGTTGGAAATATAGGAATCCGTCCGCTTCAGAAGCGTGAACAGATCCATGTCGGTAAGCTGGATGGCTGTCGTCTTTTCGGACTGGAAGCTGCGTGGCTGCATGTAGGAACCACCGTTCTTATTCTGTGCTTTGATGCCTTTCCCATTTACAATCTGGATTTTCCATGGGCTTTTCATAGGCTGCCCTTTGGAATCATAGGGATGTCTGGAGATATAAAACATCTGGGCTGTGGAATAACCGTTCTGATCGGGATTGCCGTAGATCTTGCTCTGGCTCCATTCAAATTCCTGAAAACCGGAAGTGATCCGGGTTAAGAGGAACTGGATCTGTTCCGGTGCCAGGTTGAAACGGGTGATGATATTCCGGTCTCCGGTACCGTTGGAATAATCCTGAATGGTGATGCAGATTAAAGAATGTACTTTATGCCCGTTTTCCTGATATTCCCCTTTGGCATGTAGCTGTGCATAGTTGCCGAGTGGTGCGTAGCGGAGCCGGTCATAAAAGGCAATGAGTGCCCGGTCATTCTGGATCTTGCAGATCTGGTCGGTAATCCGGTTTTGATAAGTTTCATTCATGAGTATTCACCTTCCTTTATTTGAGATGCTGTTTGACAAGCTGTGCCATATTCTTTGGAAGCTCTTCCAGTTTCGTGATATCCAGGAATCCGTCCTTGTAAATCCTGCGGATATTTTCCTTATCGTCACCAATGGCAGCCGCAAACAGGATGACATCCCGTTTTTCGTATTCTTTCTTGATGCCCCGCAGATCTGCCTCTGCTTCCGTTCCGCTGTAGCCGTAATCGGCTGGCTGACCGTCAGAAATCAGGATCAGCAGCTTCTGAAGCTCCGGGCGTGTGCACAAATGCTCTGCTACGAAGCGGAGAGCTGCGCCGTCCCGGTTCCCGTTGCGGTCGCACATATCCATCAGCCGGTAACAGTCCTCATTGTCCACAGAATCAAATTCTGCATAGGAGTAAAGAGCAACGCCGCCTGCATCCGTGGAATGCCCGTAAATGGTGATAGGGATACCGAGGCTTTTACAGAAATCATAAAGGACAATGGCAGTCTTTCTTGCATGTGTCATCCGGTCACCCCAACCCATCGAACCACTCTCGTCAATCAGGAGGGCAACAGCCAGACGTTTTTCCTCTCCTGGAAGTCTGGTTCTGGTAAAGATGGTTCCGTCTGTCTTATAGAGAGCATGGGAGTCCAGACGTTTTCCAAACAGGAGATTCTTCTGCTTTCCGCCTTGCTGTTCTTCTTTCAAAAGCGGCAGGATGGTGCTTTGCAGCTTTTTGGAAG
The DNA here is from genome assembly GCF_025150245.1 of Dorea formicigenerans. Taxonomy (NCBI): domain Bacteria; kingdom Bacillati; phylum Bacillota; class Clostridia; order Lachnospirales; family Lachnospiraceae; genus Dorea; species Dorea formicigenerans. The sequence continues at coordinate 2,656,957 of NZ_CP102279.1, read as the reverse complement.
CCCGCAGGAGCGGGGGAGCAACTGTCTGGTATTCATTCTTCAGGTAATCGGAAACACTGGTCAGGCGATGGATGGTAACATGGATGCCTGCATGGGCATTGCCGTAATGAATATCATTGGCTGTTTTCTGCAGTTCCTCGGTCAGTTCCGTCTGACAGTCTTCCTGCACCTTTTCTGCAGCCACATCGTTCAAGATCCGGAACAGATCCTCTGCAGCATGCTCATAGCCGCTGCCCTGATACTGACTGACATAAGTGACGCCGGGGTTGTTTTCATCCAGAATGGTATTGGTCTTTGTAAGAGCGATGCGCCCGCCTTCTTCCGAAAGCACCTGTTTGGCTTCCTCTATAGCATCCTCTTTGGTACGTGGACCGGAAGGAGCATTGCCCTCATCATTCCCGCTTCCTTTTGGGGAAGCTGGTTTGATATTCTTTGGAATGGCACCGCTTTTTCCGGTCGGAAGAGGAGCGCCGCTGCTGACTTCATCCCCTAGAAGATCTTCCAGAGCATCGGCAGCGGAATCCTCGCCATGCATTTCCAATTCCTCCCGTGTTTTTTCGATGAGCGGCTGGATATAGTTCCAGGTCAGGGCTAAGAGCGCATTGGAAACCAGCATCCGGTCAGTGCCTTTTTCCGATTCCATTGCCGTATCCAGAAGATCGGTACAATCGGAAATGGTATCCAGATAATCCCCCTGATAGCCGGTGGGATTGTTGATGTTTCCGGTCCGGCAATAGGAAAGGATCAGGTTGGCAATGATGGAAAATGGCTGGTATTCTTTGTCAATTTGTTCCTGTATGGAAGGAATCTGTTCGGACATACGCAGGTTATTGAGTTCAATCCCCTGTCGGAAGGTGCCGTGGAATTCCTCACACATACGGTCTTCAATATGGATGTCTTCCAGAATGTTTTGAAAAGTTGCGGCGCATCGTGCCAGTGTCAGGCATCCGGCTTTGTCCTTTTCTTCTAACACTTCTTTGATCTCCTCCAGTGCTGTCTGATAAGCTGGAAGGGATAGCTCCGGCTCCTTCGGATAGAAGGAACCGTTTTCCAGACTCCTCAGATGAACAGCGTGGGCTGTGAAATCAGAATAGAGTAAGTGCCCCACTTCATGCCCGGTGAGCCCTGTCAGGCTCTGGGAACGTAAGAAACGGGTGGGGAAAGACTGGGTGATCGGGTTCGCTGCGTTGAGATGTACCTTATAATTGTCGGTATATGCAACGCCTGCCTGTTCGGAAATGTCCCAGTCCAGCAGTACCTGCAGTCCATACCGGTAACGTCCGGTAACGGCTCTGGCAAGGGAGGTCTGGTACTTCTGATAGGCAGCGGAGAGGAATAACTCCTCATCCGCAATGGAATCCTCTTTTGCCCGGATTAGTTTCTTTAAATTTCTTTGGCTGTGATTCACGTGATATTCTTCCTTTCTTTTCTTAGATTTTTTGTCAGCAGTTCCTCCATCGTGCAGCCGTAATACACAGCAAGGCGAAGGACGGCATAAGCCATCGGGGAGGAGTTTGCATTTTCATAATTCATAATGGTTTTCGGGGGAAGATTTAAGATTCTGGCAACTGCCTTTTGTGATAACTTCGGTGTTTTGGCTTGCCGGAGATAAGACAGATTATCTGCCAGATGCTTTCGGATCTGGGCTTCTGTGAGTGCTGCTTTTCTCATAGGCGTGTCCTACGCAGCAAGCACAGTATCCAGACAGCTTTCTTCCACTTCCGTACGGTTCTCAGCATCGGCAGAGGCAGAGGCAAGCACCGTGTAACGGGCCGCTTCCCGGATATCCCCGCAGACCATGTAGGACTGCACCCAGGAAATCAGCTCCCTCATGCCACAGCAGCCATCTGTAATGAGATTTTCCCGGCAGTAGACAGCCATGGATTTGACAATGCGTGTCATCAGACGTACCGTTTTTGCATCCTTGCATCCGGTAACAGCCATGGCACGTTCTACCTGTGTATCCTCATCCGGTTCATCCAGATCAATCACAAGGTTCATTCGGGAAATGACAGACTGGTTCATCTGTTTACAGCCTGCATAGTCATTGTTTGTGGTGATTACGATGGTCGTATCCGGATGACGGTGGATGGTTTCTCCGTTTGGAAGATATACGCTGTTACAGCGGTCTAAAAGGGAGTTAAGTCCAACCAGTACACCGGGATTAGCAATGACCGTAGGCTCCTGTATCTCAAGAATATACCCATAGCGGATGGCTTCGACTAGAGGCGTATCCACATACTGGAAGTTCTGTCCGGAGGTGTGTTCCTTATAATAGCTGTGCATTTCATCAAAAATCGTATCGATCAGCTTCTGGTAGGTGTCCTCGGCAGAAATTTCTTCATCATAGTTTCCGGTCAGCTTCTGATAGGCACCGGAGGGATCTAACTGGATTTCCTGAAAAGACGGGTACTGCCGCTGAAGCCGGGTGCGTTTTCCGTCCACATCCGGAAGAATCTGACCTAAAAGGTCGAATACCTCTGTATTTGCGGAACAGGTAATGCAGCGGTAAGGAAGGTGAAGTGCGGAAGCAATGGCTTTGGCTCCTTCGGTCTTTCCGGTACCTGCCGGTCCCCGTAAAAGAAAATTCCGCATCGGCTGTGTGGTATCCGTTGTCAGTTTTGCGTGTTCGCAGATCCGTTTGATTTCCGGAGGGATGATGTACCACTCTGCCAATGTCGGAACAGATACCTCCTCTTCCGGAGACAGCCTTCGGGATGCGGTCAGGATAAATTTCCCAACAAAATCATCTCTGGAAATGGCTGCCTGTGCTTTCTTAAATCCACTTCCTGGACGTAACACCTGAAAGTCTCCATGGAGCACTTCGGTTGGTGCATAGACCCCCTTCTGGATATTTAACGGTTTGATCAGCGACAATACGCCGTTTGCCGGAAGGTCAATCTTAACACCACCGGTCGGGAGACCTGATGCATAGCGGGTTCTCCGGTAAATGTTGTCGCAGAGAACGGCTGCTGTTTCCGCAGCGGCGTCCAGATCGGGATAACCGTTGTCCCGGTGCGCTTTTAATTCCTGATACTTTTCATTACACTCTTCATCTGCCAGAAAAACCGGCATCAGTGCGAACAGCAGAGCCGCACCGGACTGTTTGGAGTCTTTAAATTCGTATTTTTCCGGTGTGCTTTCCACATCCGGCGGAGGAGTATAGCAGCCTCCGTAAAACTTTCCGTTTAGCTGGTTGTAGACAACCACCTGAAGATCACCGGTTTTGCTCGGATATTCCGCCACAACAAAATTGTTGGATTGGGTACCGACCGCCCCAAGCTTTTCCGGCGGGGTACTGCCAACCGGGTTTTCCAGCTCCAGATAAGCAAGGACTGCCCGCAGGGTAGCTGCATGAAGCGTGGATTTTTTCCGTGGCTGAGTACAGTATTTGGATGCAATGTCATCAAAGATTGCATGGTCCGTATAATCCTCAAATGGTTCCGGGAGTTTGCGTTTGAACCCCCAGGTTGCTACGATGTTATTTGCCATGATTCGTTCCTCCTTCTTATGAGATCCAGGACAGTTCCAGTGCCTGCTCGGTCTCTTCTGTGGTCAATTCATCTTCAGTAAAAATCTCCGTCAATTCGCCCCAGTAATCTTTGGGCGGGAAATGTTCCAGCTTTCCCCGGACTTCCGGTTCAGTGCCGTTCAGAATATAGACATCTCCCTGCTCGTTGATAAACAGCTTTTCATAGCCCCTTGCCTGTAAGTCACCGACCAATTCCATCAGTAGCGGTTTCCCAATCAGGGAATACCATGATTTGGGATTAACGGCTGGTCTGGAATCCGGATTTCCTTCTGACGGTTCCTTTTTATGTAAGGATTCAATGGTCATCATCTGAAGCGTCAGACTGCCACGGGCATCCATGAGAATTTCCGCAAAATTATAACTTCCGGTATTCCGTGTGCGAATCCGTAATGGTTCCCCATCCAGTATCTGGGAGAGCGGTGGTTCTTTCACAAAATCCCATGTGGCATCCGGGAAGGCTTCCTTGAGCTTTCCGGTAATCTGGAATTTGATCTGTCTCCAGAGAATGGTTTCCAGATCAGGTGTTCCTTCCAGATGACGAGTTCTTTCTGGGCGTTTTCGTAGCTTATGCTCCCTGTTTTTCAGGCGTTCCGTGAAAAGCGGGAGAAGATAACTGAACAGCGTGACTCCGATACCGATCAGGGCAATGCCTGCAATCAGAAGCCGGTTGGCATCCTGTGGTACGAAAAGTGCTGCAAGAAACAGTACAAGCACGACAAACTGTAAGAATTTTTTTCGATTTGATTTTTTCATGAGCTGATTCCTTTCTGATTCATGATTCTTAGACAAGCCCGGAAGCTGGATGGGAAATCGCCGCTTCCGGACATGAAAAAGAGGAACTGCATCATCACAAAGATGATAAATGCAATTCCTCAACATAGGGTTCCTTGAGAGTTAATAGGGCAACTGGGATGCCATCTGTTCCGGCACATTTTGAAAGCCGTCAGTTGGCTGACTGCCCGGCATACCTCCGTAATTTGGCATTCCGGTATAACTGCCCTGCGGCGGGTAGCTGCTCTGTGGCTGACCGGTTCCGTTTGGCGGAGCCTGATACTGTCCGCCATTTGCAGGAGGCGTGTAGGCACCGTTAGCAGGAGCCATTCCCTGCTGTGGATAGCCGCCAGGCATTGCCTGATTCTGGTAGCTGCCATTGGGATTTCCCTGCATTGGGTAGCTGCCATTGCCGGCTGCACCGGGCGTTGCCGCACCACCATTCGGCTGGCTGTTCTGGTTTGCACCCGGATGTCCGGTATTGCTGTCAGAACGGTTGGATGGTACAAAGTGCCAGTCCTTGACATTGATCCTCGGACCGGCATTTGCCTGCCCCGCATTCTTTCCTTTCTGATAAATGAACGGATGAAGCTCCAGATCACCATAGATCATCAGCCCGGTTCCTTTCTTTACGCCTGCTTTTGCTAAGCGTTCTGCAAGGAACTTGTTAAAATAGCACTGATAGTAAATGGTTTCTTCCTTTCCATCCTGGCCTCGCTGTGAAACTGCAATGTCCAGAGAAACATATTCCGTACCGGAATTTTTTCCTTGCTGCATCTCAGGATCTCTTGTGGCCCTCCCTAAAATTGTTAAAATTGCTGACATAAAAATTCTCCTTTCTGCCTCTTTGGGCGTTAAAATAGATTAAAATAAAAAAAGTGCCATTATAGCACCGTATAAAACGGCAGTATAATGACACGATTTTCCAAACTTAAACTGCATATGCTTCTGGATGAATGGTCCAGACTCCCATGACGGGACAGCACAAAAACTTAAATACAAGATTATATTAACACAAGATATAGCATATGTCAAAAGAATTAGAACTATATATAGCATATGTAGACGAGGTGGAAGGATAATATCAAAAGAATTTTGGACATAGTTATAAAAGTGCAATATAATATTGTTTAAATCGGAAAATGGAAGGATGAGAAAAATGGAGCAGAAAAACAGAATTCTGATTGTAGAAGACGATACGGATATCAATAATCTTTTATATACGGCATTACAGAAAGCAGGGTATGAGACGGTACAGGCTTTTTCCGGGACGGAAGCGAGGATGCTGTTCCAGATGGATAAGGCGGGCTTTTCTTTGATTCTATTGGATCTGATGCTTCCGGGAATTTCAGGAGAAGAGGTGCTTGCCCAGATTCGGAAACAGGGCAATACGCCGGTTATTGTCCTGACAGCCAAAGACGGATTGGATGAAAAAATCGGGCTTCTTACCAGTGGGGCAGATGATTACATTACAAAACCGTTTGAGATACAGGAGGTGCTTGCCCGGATTCAGGTTCAGCTCCGCCATATGCAGCAGGAGCCGGAACATAAAAGCGTGTCATATAAAAACCTGGAACTGGACCGTGAGCGCTTTGAAGTCCGGATTGCCGGAGTGCTGCTTCCCAAAATTACAAAGCAGGAATTTGCAATTCTGGAGCTTTTACTGGAGCATCCGAAACAGGTCTTCAGCAAAGAAGAGATTTTTGAATATGCGTGGGATGAACACTATATGGGAGAGACAAAGACACTGGATGTACATATCAGCAATATCCGGAAAAAGATAAAAGCAGTAACGCAGGAGGAATATATTGATACCGTATGGGGAATCGGCTACCGTCTGCATTCTTAATCTTTACTCTTTTTTTACTATTTATTTGCGTTTGATTAGGATTTATCCGATATGATAACAGCAGATAAGAAAAGGAGATGAAAGCATTGAGTGAATTGTTATTAAGTACAAATGGATTGACGAAGCAGTATGGTCATCATAAGGCAGTGGATAAAGTAAACCTTCACATAAAAAAGGGTGCTATCTATGGATTTATCGGACGGAACGGTGCGGGAAAGACGACTTGCCTGAAGATGATCAGTGGACTTGCAAGACCGACAGCCGGAGAGATTGAGATGTTCGGGTGTAAAGGAAAAGAACTGGAGAGGATTCGTTCTCGTGTGGGGTGTCTGATTGAAGCACCGGGGCTGTATGGCAACATGAATGCATATACAAACCTGAAAATAAAATGTGAATTGTTTGGTATTCGGAAAAAGGGATACATCGAAGATATCTTAGAGACGGTCGGACTGGAAGGTGTCGGAAAGAAAAAAACGAAACATTTTTCCCTTGGAATGAAGCAGCGTCTCGGAATCGGGCTGGCACTGGTCGGGGAGCCGGATCTCCTGGTCCTTGATGAACCGATCAATGGGCTTGATCCCCAGGGAATTGCAGAGGTGCGTGATACCATACAGAGACTGCGAGATGAACGGAATATGACGATTTTGACATCCAGTCATATTTTAGAGGAATTATCTAAGATTGCAACGGATTATGGAATTATCCATAATGGAAGTCTTCTGCAGGAGCTGACAAGCGAAGAACTGATGAAACGCTGCAGTGAACGGATTGAAATAGAGTTAATCCATCCGGAGCAGGCAGTCCCGATTCTGGACAGAATGGGATTTACCAACTATCAGGTTACAGATAAGAGCCATATCCATATATTTGAACGATTGAATGAAAGCGCCAATGTCAATATGGAACTGGCAAAAGCAGGAATTTTGGTCAATGGAATTTCCATTACCAGTGAAGAACTGGAAACCTATTTCTTGAATCTGACAGGAGGGAATCAAAATGCTTAATATGATAAAAATGGATCTGTACCGGATGGTCCGGACAAAAAGTATGTATGTGGTATGGATTGTGATGGCGGCAGCTATATTCTTCTCCACATCCATGTCGAAACTGGATATTGATACGATGAACAAGGAAGCGGAACAACAGCAGACAGAAAACATTGCAGAAACAGTGAAACCAGAAACCATCAATATGGGAATGTCCGTATTCCTGCCGACACAGCCGGGAGAAAAAGTAACGGTCTTTGATCAGGTATATGCAAACCTGCAGGCGAAGTTTGTGGCGTTGTTTCTGGTGATTTTTACAGTGCTGTTTTCCAGTGCAGATATAGGAAGCGGTTATATTAAAAATATCGGCGGGCAGGTAAGGAGCCGGAGAAACCTGATCTTTTCCAAAGCTTCCGTGTTGTTTGTGTATACGACTGTTACCATGCTGCTTTATTTCATCATTCAGATTATTGCACAGCAGATGTACTTCGGATATCTGGAGTGGGGGAATGGAAGCGAGTTGCTGAGATACTTTGGTATTCAGATTTTGCTTCATTATGCACTGGTACTAATCAGTATGGCGATTGCGGTGGTTTTGAACAGCAACGTGTTCAGCATGACGATTGTTATCTGCCTGTGCATGAATACCATGATTGTCTTATACGGAGTGATCAATCATTTGATCCAGAAGGCAGGTGTGGAGAATTTCCAGATTTTGAAATATACAGTGACAGGAAAGATTGCACTTTTATCCATGTCACCGACCAATAAGGAATGCCTGACGGCAGTTGTGATTGCGGCGGCGTTCGGAATCGTGGTTACATTACTGACAGCATGGGTATTCAGAAAGAGAGATATCTAAATGATAAAACTAGGGTTCGTGCTATTGATAGCAGTGATACTGGTACAAGGAATGTTATTTTGGAAATACCAGCGGCAGGTGAAAGACATCTGCCGCCAGTTGTCGTTTCTGATGAAGCACGACAGCAACATGCTGATTACCAGAGAAATGGATTTTGGAGGCATTGGTGAGTTGGCAGATGTTTTAAACGAATGGCTGGAACTGAAGCGAAGGGAAAAGAAGGAATACTTGAAGAAAGAGGAGATGATTTCGGATACATATACAAATCTCTCACATGATATCCGTACTCCTTTGACATCCCTTGACGGATATTTTCAGTTAATGGAAACCTGTGAAGACCAGGAAGAGCAGAGACGGTATATGAAGATCATACAGGAGAGAATCGGCAGCCTGAAAGAAATGCTGGAAGAATTATTTACTTTTACAAAACTTAAAAACGATTCTTTTCATCTGGAAATGTCATCCTGCTGTATCAACAAGATTTTGAAAGATACCATATTTTCCTACTACGATGAATGGACGGGCAGAGGAATTGAACCGGAGATACAGATTACAGATAAACTGCTGTTTATGAACGGAAATGAACAGGGAATCCAGAGAATTTTTCAGAATATCATAAAAAACGGACTGGATCACGGGGAGAAGAAAATCAGTATTTCACTGGAAGAAGTTGAAAACAACATCCGGATACAGATAAAAAATCAAGTATGTCATGTGGAAAAAATAAATGTAGATCAGGTGTTTGAACGGTTTTATAAAGCGGATGAAGCACGCAGTAAGACTTCCAGCGGTCTCGGCTTATCAATTGCGAAAGAGCTGGTACTTCGTATGGATGGGAAAATCAGCGCCCGGATAGAAGGGAATGAGTTCTGTGTGGAGATTGTGTTTCCAAAATAAAAGGAAAAATTTATATTAAAGCAAGTGAAAATGGGGAATGACTTTATATAGGTTTCATGGTAGAATTACAGTAGAAAGAGAAGAGTCACTCAGTCATTTGTTGTATGAAAGGATGAGTATAATGTATAAAGTAGAACTTAAATTTGATACAAGCAAGCTCGCTCCGGAAACGGTAAATCAGATGTGTGAACAGGCAGATCAGATTTTTGAGCAGGAGGATTTAAGCTGTGCAGTCAAAGCCCTTGGAAGCAGGATTTATCTTGACCGGGGACGCAAGCAGGACTATGGAAGATTCTGGGCAGCAATCTTTCAGTTGAAAAACTCCGTAGGAATTGCAGAGAATTTGTTAGAGTGTTTCTGGTATAACGGAACAGAAAAGGAGAACCTGATTACAGACTTTATAAGGAACTAACAGATGGACAGCTTACAGAGGAAAGGCATCAATTTTGACCTGAATACACAAGCACTAAAGGAATATTATCCGAAAGGTGACTGGCATAATGCATATGCGGATGTAAGGGACTTTTTTGAAGCAAACGGATTTGAGCATATTCAGGGATCGGGATATCATTCGGTGGAAGCAATGTCAGAAGCAAAAGCCATGGCAGTTATTTATCAGATGACAAAAGAATTTCCATGGCTCAATTATTGTGTGAATGTGTGTACCATATCAGATGTACCGGAACTGTTTGATATCTCGCATGTATTTGCCAGAGAAGCGGAACGGTTGGAAAAGAAAAATGCATGATTTGACAAATTATTTCCAATATGTTATATTCATCTCAAGCAAAAAAGGGAGTAGCTGAACGCCTTGAAAGAGGTGGTTTTGTAACCGACAACCGGTATCGAGAGATACCCGTAGCAAATGAGATAGCAAGACTTTTATTGTGGCAGAGGTCATGATAGGAGTCTTTTTTTATTATGAAATATAGAAAATCTGCCGCAATAGTCTGCTAAAAAGAAAGAGAGGATAAACGATGAGTAACGAAATGATGAAACGGGAAATGCAGGAAGCAGTACAGGCAGGGGAGCGGGCGCTTCAGAGCCTTTACGCAGCAAGGGATAAGTTGGGAAGTGCGAGAAACTGGGGCATTTTTGATATGCTTGGAGGAGGCTTTATCAGTGACTTTGTGAAGCATTCTAAAATGAATGACGCAGCTGCGTTGATGGAACAGGCGAAAAGCGATATTCAGCGTTTTCAGAGAGAATTAAGAGATGTGCAGGTTTCCTTGGATCTGCGCATGGAAATCGGCAGCTTCCTTTCCTTTGCGGATTTCTTTCTGGACGGGCTGGTGGCAGATTATATGGTGCAGAGCAAGATTGCAGATGCAAGAGAACAGGTGGATGATGCCATCAACCGGATAGAAAAGATACTTGCTGATGTGAAAAATCGGATGAATGGGGAGGTGTAGCATATGGGATGCCTGGGAAATGTGTTGTGGTTTGTGTTTGGCGGCGCAGTCAGTGGGCTGAGCTGGTGTCTGGCAGGTTGTCTCTGGTGTATTACCGTTGTGGGGATTCCGGTGGGGATGCAGTGTTTTAAATTTGCGGCGCTTAGTTTTTTCCCCTTTGGAAAAGAGGTGCAGTATGGTGGCGGAGCTGGTTCGTTCCTTTTGAATATCATCTGGCTGATTGTATCCGGTCTGCCTCTTGCACTGGAGCATCTGGCGTTGGGTACAGCTTTATGTGTGACGATTATCGGAATCCCGTTTGGTTTACAGCAGTTTAAACTGGCGAAACTGGCATTGATGCCGTTTGGTGCGGAGGTGTATTAAGATGCGATTATTTGATAAAAGGACACCGCTTCAGAAGGAGTGGGAAAAGCTGGAAGTACAGGAGCAGAGATTCCTTCAGAAGCGTTCAGAGAAAAGGGAGAGCATTCTGAATCAGAAACTGGAGGAAAAGATACCGCCGAAACTTCAGAAAACATTGGATACCGCTTTTGCGAAGGCATTTGCTCTGATTTTCGAGAAAGGAACCGGGGTTATTGAAAAGACGTATCAGCGGACAAAACTGGAGCAGGATTATCAGGTGCGGCAGTATATGGCGGATGTAAAGCAGAATTCCAAATCCCTCCGCTCTTTTTCTAAAAAGGCAAGAGATACGGGAACAAAGAATTTACTGCTATCCGGTGTGTCTGGAATCGGGATGGGCGTATTGGGAATCGGTCTGCCGGATATTCCGGTATTTACAGGGATGATTTTAAAGAATATTTATGAGACTGCTCTGCAGTATGGATACAGCTATGAAAGCAGGGAAGAAAAATATTTTATCTTATTATTGATCCGGGGAGCAGTATCCTATGGGGATACACTTTGTGAGATTGACGGGAAAGTAAATGAATTTATCAGAAACGGAATACTGCCGGAAGAGTATCAGGATAAGGAGCAGATCGAACAAACGGCGGGAGCTTTGTCAAAAGAGCTTCTGTATATGAAGTTCTTACAGGGAATTCCGGTGGTTGGTGCTGTAGGCGGAGCTTATGATGCAGTCTACATGAAACGGATCACAGAGTATGCAGAGCTGAAATACCGGCACAGGTATCTGGCGGGGCGGAAAAAGGCAGAGAATGGACAATTATGTAAAAGGTGTAAAAGTTATAGAGATATATGATGCCGCAAATAAGGAATTGCTGGTAAAGTATGATGATAAGCATAATATAGACAAGGTTATTTCTGCTTTAAATATAAAATCATGGAAAGAGACAGAAAAAAGCATAGGTATGAACCCTAAATATACCATAAAATTTTATTGCGATACTACGAACCAAGATGAAGAAAAAGATATAAAAGAAATTACCCTTTATGAAAATGGGGAATATGCTACGATTTTTATTACTTCTCCTGGCGGAGTAAAACAAAACTATAAAACGAGCATTGATATTTCTGAATTGGTTATCTAATAATATTTGTGTAATGAGAATGAAAATCTAATTCTTTCAAGTTTAACTAAGACATTCCCGGAGCAAATGCTCATGGCATTGAAGCGGATACAAACACTATTGTTTGATAGAAATAAGAGAGGTTATTTATAATAAAATGAGCCGCCAGAACTGTAGGGGTGATGCAGTACGGGCGGCTCATTTTCTATCTAAACGGATGTATCCGGAAGTTCCGGCAGTTGATCGGTGAGTTCTTCATATCCGAGAATATCTCCGGCACATGGCATCGATTGCCCTGTTCCCTGCTGTGGTTTCCGGAAGTACAGCCGATACCGATGTCCCTCTAGGAGTTTGATATTCTTTTCCAGTGAGAAGGCGTATTCCTTTCCGTTATCACTGGCAAACCAATATTGCTGGTTTTTCCCGAAGAGTGTCTGTTCCCGTTTCGTGCAGCTTACGTCCAGTGACAGATAAGCATGTGTATGGATCAGGTGGTAGAAACTGAGTGCACGCAAGATGCTGCAGATTCCGATGAGGAGGCTCATGAGGATAAAGAGCCGGTCATGGGTGGCGATCCCGAAGATGCACCCAAAAAGTACACAGAAAAAGCCGATTGCACTGATGGCAACCAGCTTTGTGAAAAATGGTTTTGGCATAAGGTTCCTTCCTTTAACATGTATGAAATGTGATTTGTTTATTCAGGTACAAATTAGCAATAGCCTGCAGCACTGGATACTGGGTATGGTGAATCTGGACATCATCCACAAGTGTTTGGTAAGTTGTCTCCGGTTCTGTGTATAACTCATCCATAATATCCGATTCGTTGTGGATTACTTTTTCCTGCTCCATACTTGTGACAAGCTCAGCGGTCGTGAGGGATACCTTATCAGCCAGCTTCAGAATGGTATCTTCCATCGGTGAAGAGGGTTTCTTCTTTAAATATCTGCCAAACTCTTTTGCACCAATAGTTCCTTCCAGATAAAGCTGAACGCAGCCAAAGAGCCGGATGGGAAAGGTATCCTTCAAGGGAATAATGGTCAGACTGCCGAGAAGGCGATATAAGGCATCCACCCCTGTCAGTCCAATTCCGCTTACAACCAGACCGCGTAAGGAAAGTCGGTTCAGATAGTGTTGGAAGGATAAGCCTTTCGGACCTTCTTTCTGTATCTGGCGCAGGGTATAGGCATCCTGGAGTTCATGGAGCGTCAGAATCTGGAAGGCAAGACAGCTCCAGAGCAGCAGCTCGTCATCCGATAGTCCATATTCTTGTCCATCGTTGATTACAAGAGGAATGGATTTTCCGCCTGTCGTTTTTTGAAATTTTAAGGTTCCGACAGCAGTATAAAGTGTCAGCATAAAAGTTCCCTCCTTCAAGGTTAAGTCAGAAGTGCATAGAGTGCATCATCCTGCTGTAATAGTTTCCGTGCTTTGCTCTGCCATGCCCGTACACGATTGGCTGGTACTTGGTAGTGTTTTGCCAAGTCAAAGCTGGTATATCCCTGCTGTTGCAGATAGAGGGCTACAATTCCCTTCTGAATAGTTGAGGACTGTCCGGTGCCAAGCTGGGTTAAATGCTCAAGAAGCAAGGTCTGGTTTGTGTCCTTTTCCGGGTGAGTTGTTTGTGTATCCTCGTAGGAAAACAAATCACGATAATGGAGATGTTCATCTTCAGATGATGCTTCGTCCAGAGAACAGAGCATGGAGCGGTCACGGGCAATTTTCCGCCAGTAGTCAAAGATGGCATGACGGATGATAGTTTTGGCATAAGGCTGGAATGATCTTCCTTCCTCAAATCCGACAGCCGACCGGCACAAAGCCAGATATCCAATCTGACATAATTCCTGTTGTTCTTCCTCAGTTACATAGGCAGCGGTGCGGGTCATGGAACGAATCATGATCGGAACCAGATCCATGGATTTTTCCACCAGTTGTTTTTGCTTTTTATTTAGTGGTAAGGTCATCATCAATCACCGCCTTTCAGCTGGCTGCCCGGAGGCGGAAGGGAATATGGTTGTTCTTTAAAACATCTGCGGATTCCCGAATGAGCTGGTCGCACATATAGTTGCTGAACTGTCCGATGTGAGCCTGCTTATCTGTCAGACAGAACTTATCTGCCACCCAGCGATATGCTTCCGGTTTGGAAAGGATGCCCTGTTGCCAGATCTGATCGAAAATTCGATGTGCCTGAATCCGCTTTTGACGAAGCTCCCGGTTGGCGAGCGTTCCTTTTGGTATCTTGGTTCCCGGATGTACCCCGACATAGGAATTGCAGGATGGATAGTGGGAGCAGACATAAACCTGTCCGCCATGAGAATGCGTTCCATATACAAAGGATGCATCTCTTAATATTGCTGTTCCGCCGCAGTAAGGGCAGCGGATGATTTTTGGTTTCTTCATCTGTTTTCACCTCGCTTGTACATACACGATACGTAACGTGTACGTGAATAACCAGTACGTACTGTATACTTATATTGTAAGTAAGCAGGTGATGAATTCCCATAGGACGCAAGCGGATACTGATCCCAGATTCGGACTAAATGGCACGAATCCCCATTTTTCAGATGCCGGGATAGAAAATTGCTCGGATGAGCGGGAATAAGCCGCTGTCTGTGAAACGTGGATAATTAACCGGTGTAAAGATGAACTTCTCACAGAAAATCCGTAGCAGGAATAAGCTGATCAGTACCAGACAGAGCAGGTAAGTGTTCCTGCGCCTTCTGGTCCATGGCTTTTTCGGACGGAATTTCACATACAGGACAAAAATCATGGGAATAAATATCAGGTTCGTAAAGACCTGATCGATACATTGGATGATTGAAATTACGTTTAACATAGGCAGTGCCTCCTTTCTTTACATATCCTGTACGTATAAGAGCCTGAAAGTGCAACTTTTTGTTACCAGTCATATTGCTGGTTCTCCTGAAGCCGGAGCAGTGCCGGAATGGGACATGGCTTTAAAGGCAGCTTCTGAGCGGCCAGATAGGGCAGATAAAGCTCTGTAAAAGCAGCAATGCTCATGCTTCCGGTACATTCGGTTGGCTCCGGTATCCGGGGAAACAAAAGCGCTGCATCTGAAAGAGGGAGGATGCAGGGGCTTCCCGTTTCATCCGGATGGAATAAAAAGCCAGAGTTCTCACAGCTTTCCTGTGCGTTACAAGTGCGGCACCAGACGTAGATACAGGAGTGCCAGTTCCCTTCACAGAGGTTCAGAAAATGACGGATGTGCTTGGCATCTGTCTTGCAGTGGGGGTGTTTCATATTCATCACCTACTAAAGAAGCAGGCAGTTCCATGTGGGAGCTGCCTGCAGGAGTCTTCGTTATGAGTTACTGATGTTTCTTTTTGCGTTTGAAGTAAACGATGCCCAGGACACTTGCACCTGCAAGTGCAGCTATGGCGATTCCGGCATACAGGAGAAGCGGCGTCTCATCGCCGGTCTTTACAGGCGGAGCTACCGGAGGCGTCTCCGGTTCTTTCGGAAGCTCCGTCATGTGTACGGTCTGACCTTCATCCTTCAGATCCTCATGGGAAGCAATCTCATGCTCGGTTTTTCCGTCTGTATAGTAGAGCTTTTCAAAGACAACCACATCCTGTCCGGCAAGAGCAGAAGCGTCGAAGGTAAAGGTAACTTCCACAGAGCCGCCAGCTTTTTCTGCTTTAAATTCTGCCTGAGCGGTAACTGGTTTTCCGTCTTTTAACAAAGCCTCTCCGGTTTCCTTATTCATCAGGGTTCCGATGACTTTGTACTCAGATCCAGGCATCAGACCATGATAAGTGACCGTATCTACGATAGTCGCTTCCTTGGAAGCAGAGACATCCTGATCCCCGTCACTGCCGTCTTTGGCTGTGGTTTTGATTTCCGGGAAGTAGATGGTCTGGTTGGCATCTTTGATGTCCGCATGTACCGCTACTTCGTGATCTTCAAAAGTCATTGTTTCAAATGCCACGAGCGTTTTTCCGGAAAGTGCAGAGGCATCAAAGGTAAAGGAAAGCTCTACGCTGCCGTTAGCTTCTTCCGGAGTGAAACTTGTTTCTGCAGTCACAGCTTTGCCATCCACATCGAAAGGTTTTTCGGTTTCCGCATCCATGAGTGTTCCTGTCAGCTTGTACTCTTTGCCTGGGATCAGGTTTTTGTATTCCACAAGGTCTGTAAGCGTCAGTTCTTTTTCCGGTTTTGCATAGTGTGTGCCGGAAGCAGCATCTGTTGCAGTGGTTTTGATTTCCGGGAAGTAAATAGTCTGTCCTTCATCCGCAATGTCTGTGTGTACGGCAACTTCCTTGTCTTTGTAAGCCAGGGATTCAAAGACAACTACTGTTTTCCCTTTTAAGGAGCTGGCATCAAAGGTAAAGGTAACATCTACCGTACCAGCGGATTCTTTTGGCTTGAAGGATGCTTTTGCTGTCACCGGTTTTCCGTCTGCTTCGACTGGTTTCTTTGTTTCTTTATCTATCAGAGTTCCAGTCACTTCATATTTCTGGTTAGGAACCAGCCCCTTAAAGGAAACCGTATCCACCAGCGTGATTTCTTCCTTTGCACAGGAAATATTGGAGTTCGTGTCCGCATCTTTCGCAGTAGTCTTGATTTCCGGGAAATAGATGGTCTGGTCTTCATCGTTGATGTCGGTATGGACTGCAAGCTGCATCTCATCCTGATATAATTCCTCGAAGACAACGGTTGTTTTTCCCTTTAAGGAAGTTGCATCAAAGGTAAAGGTTACTTTGACGGAGCCGGAGGATTTCTTTGCAGTAAATTCAGTTTCAGAAATCACCGGTTTTTCATCCACAAGGATTGGTTCCCCGGTTTTTTTATCCATTAAGGTTCCAGTCAGTTTGTATTTCTGGCCCTTTTTCAGTCCTTCGTATTCCACAACGTCTTCAATGGTCACTTCTTTTGCCGGCTGGCTCATGTGTGTACCGGTCTCGGCATCCAGAGCAGTCGTGCCGATCTCAATGGCATCATCGGTCAGAGTTCCAACCTGTATCAGAACAGAATCCTTATAAACCTTGACTTCAAAGGTTAAAAGATCCATGCCTTTGTTGGAATCACAACGCTGTTCCGCCAGAGTGTAAGTATCGTAAATGAGAGCGCCTTTGGAATCATCCGGTTTGGAGGTGCCGAACCAGATGCCGTCTTCCGAAGACTCACCCCGGTTGGTATTTGCGGTATGTTTGTTCCATTTGGAGGAAGTGCTGGCATAACCGTTGGCATCTGTCACAATCACATGGCTTTCGCCTGTTGTTTTGGAAGTGATCTTAAATGGCACATTTGCCAGACGGTTCTGGCTGCCGTCAGCAATCTTGACAAATTCCAGATCCCCGCGGATGACCTGATTGGAGATGGAATTGTCTTTTGCAGTCAGTTCCACGATTTTTCCCTGTTCTGTGATGTCAAATTCTACAGAGATCTTTCCGCTGTTCAGATAACCGGAAGGTGCAGTTGTTTCATCCACACGGTAATGTCCGAATGGGAGAGCATCTTTTGCAGTTGCAGCAGAACCGGATTTATCGGCAGTAAGTGTAAGGACAACCTGATCTTTCGTGTAGGATGTTCCGTCTACTAATACCGGATTTTCATTTAACGTAGTGATCGCAAAGACAGTACCTTCCAAAGTGGCAGAACCCTGCGGTTTTGCTTCTCCGGTCTCGCTGTCACGTTTCTGGATCTTCACTCCGCCACGGATGACAGATTCTTCTATGGTAGAAGACTGGTATACCGAAACCATTTCCTGCTTACCGTCACCTGTAATTTTCTGTACGAAGACAGTTGGATTGAGCTGGTATCCGGCAGGGGCTTTGCTTTCCTGTACCGTTATGGTACCGAGCGGAAGACAGACGGTCTTGCCATCACTGGTATAGTAAAAGGCATCGCCGCTTACAAAGGAATCTTTGGTAAAATGCATCTTTCCGGAAACATCTGTTTTTAATACCCAGGTACGTGCCGGTTTCTTTCCAGCTTCCGCAGGATCACTGTCAGACTGCTCGGTATAGAACTTGACTGTAAATTCTGCGTTTGCAAGGGAAGCTGCTCCCTGTGGGGAGGCTTTCTTTGTTTCGGCATCCAGCTTTTCAAGCACCAGATTCATGGGATTATTCTGCGGAATATCTGTTACGTTTGCAGCAGAAGTCTGTTCTGCTTTTACGGTGACTTTGTGAGCTTTGGTGTCTACAATGTAGCCTTTGGAAGCAGAGAGCTCTTTTATGGTATAATCGCCTTCCTCCAGTTCGCCGGATCTGGCATACCCGTTTTCATCAGTGGTCAGTTTCTGGATGAGCTTCTCACCCTGATAGATCCCATACACAGCACCCTTTAAGCTGTAATTCGGATTCCCGTCCGATACGCTTCCGTTGGCAGAAGATTTTTTCAGTTCGATCCAGCCGTTTGGAACCTGATACCAGCTTCCGGCAATGGTCTGGCTGCCCTGTCCCGGAACGATGAATGCCCGGAAGCCTTCCGGCGGGTTCGGAAGTCCCTGAATGGCACTGGCTACTTCCAGTGCTTTATCAATATAGGACTGCGGGGCGCCATGGAAAGCTCCGGTGTCAGCGGAATTACCGGCATAGATGTAAGCGACAACCAGATGTCCGATGACATAGCTGTTATCATCACTCCAGCCACTGAAATATTTATCCTTGACGACTTTATCGTAGCCGTAACCGCCGTTTAAGTAGTAGAGCGCTTTTCTGAGCGGGGAGTTCTGGCTTAAAAGGTCATAGGAATAGGAACCAGAGGAAGGTGTTTTCTTCAGTGGTTCCACGCAGTAGGCAGTATTGCTCCCGTCAAAGCTCATGCGGGAGGTAAAATAGCTGCCGTAAGGGATATTGGCACCTGCCTTATAGCTGATGGTGCCGTCGGCTGCATGAACCGGAAAACTGCCGGAAAACAATGCGCCGACTGCGACAAGGACTGCCAGCAGCATAGCCAGCGTCCGTCTGGTATAGGATTTGTATGTCTGTAACATAAGTCTCCTCCTTCTTGAAGTTCAAATGAAAAGGGCAGCGTCAGTGCTGCCAAAAGTTACACAGCCTGTTTCTTCTGTTTCGCAAGGATTTCCAGAAGCTCCTGCCGCTCTGTGGTAATCAGCTCCTTTTCCAGATTGGAAGCCTTAAATTCCACAGTGATGTTATTGTTGTTGGTTGAGATCAGACCGTTGCCCCGCTGGAAATGGGTGATGTTCATTACTTCTGTTTCCGATAGATGCAGGATAGTCTTCACCCGCTGTGCCTCTTCATCCTCCATGTTCAGGATAATCTTGGTCTTGCAGTTATTGATGATACCCTTGCCGTACTTCCCGTCATCCAGAGCAAAGAAGTCGTTTAAATCCTGTGTGGCAAAGATGCCGGCTCCGGAGTAAGCACGGATGATCTTGGCAATCTCCAGTACGAATTCCGCTGCAAGCCGGTTGCTGGATGCACCGATGAGCTGCCAGACCTCATCGACAAAGATGGCTTTCTCTTCGGTACGGTTTTCCTTCGCTTTATCCCAGACATAATCCAGGGCAACGAACATGCCGACCGTTAAAAGATCGCTGGAACCGGTCAGTTCGGAGATATCCAGTACCGTATATTTATTGGTCAGGTCCACATTGGTCTGCTGGTTAAAGGAAGAAGCAGAACCGTGAACCAGGCGGTTCAGGATATGAGCCAGACGTTTGGTATCCTCGCTTTCCAGCAGGACATTGTAGACATCCTCCAGAATGGGCATCTTTTTGTACTGCTCCGGATGCTGCGGATCTGTCAGGGATTCATTTTTATGTGTAATCCCTTTTCTGGCATAGGTTTTGATTAGGGCTTCATCCAGAAGCTGCTTCTCCTCATGGGACATATCCGGGATCAGCAGACTGAAGAAGATGTGAAGCCTTTGGATCTTGCCTGCCAGTGCGGAGGCATCCAGTGTCGGTCCGTCCAGCAGTTCATTTACAGAATTGTCTACCTTCCGGATTTCCATGATGTTGATACAGTTCTTACTGGCAGGAGAGATCTGGATAAATTCTCCGCCGACATTCCTTGCAGCCCGGTAAAATTCGTGTCCCTTTAGCGGAGCGATGATGAACACCTGGATGCCTTTTCTTCGCATCCTTAGTGCCATGGTCTGCATGGTGAAGGTCTTTCCTGCTCCCGAACAGCCTAAGATACAGATGTTGCTGTTCTTGTACTGCCTGGAATCAAAGATATCCGCAATGACCAGGGAATTGTTATGCTTGTTTACCCCAAAGAGGATTCCGTTATCATCGCAGATACTGTAGCTGACGAAGGGATAGCAGCTTGCCGCCCCGGAAGTCAGTACGTTCCGCTTGGACAGCTTAAAAAGCTTCTTGTCCAGATTTGCCAGCGGCAGAGAGGATAAAAATCCCTGCTCCTGTAAAAAGTAGCAGGAGTGTAAGTTCATATCCTGCGAGATCAGGAGCTTTTTCATTTCCTGAATCCGCCACTGCAGTTCTTCCAACGTGGAAGCAGTAATGGTGATGAGAAGATTCATGTAATAGAAATCTTCGTTGTTGGCAAGTCCCTGCTTCAGAAAATATCCGGAGCGGATGGCAGAATCCAGATCGTCATAATCAGTGTTGGTATCGGACGCATCCTTTAATTTGGAACGGTTGATACGGATCTGCTGACCGAGACGCTGCTGAATCTTGTCCTTTGGCTGTTTCTGGAGAAAGAAATCAATATCAATCCCTTCCCCGGCATTGACAAGGAGTGACAGCCATCCGGGAGTTACCCGGTTTTTGTAGCCGTCAGACGGCACAAGCAGGTAGGAATGGTAAAGCCCATTGATCTGCACATAATGGGAGTGCTTGAAATCCACACTTTCCGGTGCGAGAAACTCGTTGATCCGGATGTGATCCAGTTCCTCCATGCGATTTTCCTTTGTATAGGCGGACAGTACAGTGCTGATCCGGTTCGAAAGCGGAACCTCCGTACAAAGGGTACGGTTTAAAAGGGTGTAGAGAACATCCGTAGTAAATTCATCCTCATTGTCATGGGAGACCACTTCATTCCCGCACTGGTATAGAAAGGTTTTGGCGGTCTGGGAGGCTGTCTCAAGAGCAGCAAGGATTTCCCGTTCCTCTTCCTTTCGGTTTGCGTTGAATGGTTCATATTCAAAGATCAGAAAGAACCGTCTGGATACTGCTTCTCTGGAACTTAAGTTCTGGACAAACTGGATGTAGTCACGCTGCAGTTCCTGACAGTGGGGATCGGTTTCCCGCTCCAGCTCCAGCTGGGACTGCTCCAGATGCTTATTGATGTCTGCTTTTTTGGAGATCATCTTGATCTGGAGTTTGACAGGGCTGATCTTTAAGTAACTGATAAAGCTGTAGATAATGCCCTGCTGTTCCCTGGCACTTCGAAGCAGAAAGTTGATTGGTTCAATCTCCAGGATCTTCACGTACCGTCCGTCTGTGGTATAGACGATTCCGTTTGCGATTTTTTCCACCGGAAGATAATCCTCCAAGGTCTGGTCTTTCTTTCGCTTTTTCCGGGAAACGGGTTTTGACGTGGCAGATGAGGTGTCCTCCTTGGAAACCACCTTTTTTTTCTGCTCTTTTTTTGCAGCCCGCTTTTCGGAAACTGCCCGTTTTTCTTCCTCCTTTCGTCTCCGGGCTTCCGTTTTTTTCTGTATTTTTATCTGTTTCGCCGCCTCTTTTTTCTGTCGGCTGGCTTCTTTCTGCTCCCACTTCAGATAACGGATATCTTCCTTTGCCTGTTTTTTGATGCCCCGCTTGGTGGAGGTATCAAACTGCCGGTGTTCTTTTTTTTTACTTTTTGGCGGAGCTGGTGCGTCCGGTTCAGACTGTGGGGGAGCCGATGCCATTACTTTGGAAGGCTCTGCCATTTTTTCTGCTTTCCGGTGTTTCTTTGTCTTTGGCTCTTTGAAACGTGGTTTCCTGCGTGGCTTTCCTTCCGGAAGACTGTCGGACCTCCAGATTACCCTGCGGTTCACTACAAAACGCAGGGCATTCATCAAAAAGGCAGTGATGCTCTCCCCGCCGATTCCAATCAGGGCTACCATTGCCGCTGGAAGTGCGGTCATGCAGAGAATGATGATGCGGGCAGTCAGGGACAGCGGCAGGTGGAAAACAGGGATACCGATTGCCAGGGAAAGAACAATGCTTTCTATGGCATTGCGGATGTCAAAAGTTCCGTTTAGGATCTTGCCTTTCTCAATGAAGTTGGAAGGGATAAAGGAAACCGGTGTTTCTTCTGGCTGTGTCATGGCTGCACCTCCTTTTTCGTATCTTTCGCATCTTCGGAAGGCACAGAGGCACTGCCGGATTCTGTGTCCGGAGCTTCCGGGCTGTCAGAAGTATCCGGATACCCGCCTTCCTGCAGGTGTTCAATGTCCTGCGAAGTCAGGGACGGCAGGGAATCATCGGTTTGCTTTTCGTAAACAGTCGTATCTGCAGAGACCTGTACCCCGTCTTCTCCAAATAAAAACACACCCGTCGGGGTGTGATAGGTAACCGGAAGCGTATCCTGATCGGAAAGTGAAAACATCAGGCAGACGGTTGTTTCGGTAGGGTAGCTGGTTTTTTCCGGCAGGAAGGTGATGCTTGTCTGTTCTTTTTTGACATACTCTTTTAGGTAGACAGGAAACTGCCCTTTGAGAGAAGCAATCTGGCTGTCGGAGAAAAATGCTTTTAAAGCATCAAAATCCAGATATTCCGGCATGGGGGTATCAGAATTTGTTTCTGTTGTTTCCTTTGCCGGTTCCCTGCCTTTGTTTCCGGAAGCTTCTTTTTTCTGGCTTTTCCAGAAACTGGGGAGAACCAGTCCGGCAAGCAGCAGAAACAGCATCAGAAAAATGGAAAGAATCACTTTTGTTCTGTTCATAATGGCTCCTTTATTTTTTGTCGAAGATCCAGTAGGCATTTGCCGTAGCATGGATTTCCGACATCATATCAAATTCACGGTTAATATAGTTCTTTGCGTCACTGTCATTGGGATCATTGACCAGTACCTTGCCGTTTGCCGTAACACCTCGGAGTACGATGAAGTGTCCGCCGCTGGTGAAAAGTCCTGCCCGCTGAGAGGAGATGACCGGACAGCCTTCGGAGAGTGCCTGAAGTACCGTATTGGCATTGCTGGTCTGTGTGACGCTGCCACAGCCGAAATGACTGGCTGCAGCCTGAAAGTAGCTCCAGTAGGTTCCAACTCCCGGCTTGTAATAGGAATTCCCGCACCATGCCACCGCATCCGGAGGGGTAATGGTATTCCCGGTCAGGTAGCTGGCGATCATGGCAAAGCTGGTAGGCCCGCAGCCGGAAGATGCGATGGAGCCGCCGCCATAAGGAATGTTCCCGTAATCGGTCTGGAGATAGTGCGGAATCTGCATTCCGTTTGCCGGATAGCTTCCGCCGGTATTGGTAATCTGATAATACCGGAGAACATGCTCCACATATTCCTTGTCCCCATACCGGTCATAATGCCAGTTCGGACGGGCACACATCATATCCGAATAAGCAATGGCGTTTTCTTTGGTATAACCGCCGTCACGTTCCATTGCCCAGTCGATATAGCCGGAGCCGTAATTGTAACCCTGAAGCGCCAGCTTGATGCGGTCCAGGTCGGTAGGTCCGGTACATCCTGCTTTATCCAGTGCATACTTTAATTCCTGAATCCCACATTCGATGGAATAAGCAGGATCGGTGATGCCGTTGGGGACATGGGGGTATTTCTTATTAAAGCCGCCTTCTGCCGCCTGCATGGGATCGCTTCCACGCCCGCCGCTTTCCTGCATCATGACTGCCATGAGGAGTTCCACATAAGCTTCCATGCCGTATTTCTGTGCGACCTGCTGGATGGTAGCCCGGTAAGCCAGCACCTCATCGCTGACACCTACCGCCATGGCAAGACCGGAAGCGGAGCCGCCAAAGAACATGGTCAGGTTTTCCACATAACTGTCTGCCGTTTTTTTCTGCTTATCGGTCAGATGAAAGACGTGATCTGCAAAGTAGGCATCTCCGGCATAGCTGACCGTGTAGGTATGGCGGGTAAAAGTAACCTTTCTGGGTGGTGCATTTTCCTCTTCCGCCGGAACTTCCACCGTGGCCGTTTCTGAAGTAACGTCATAAGAAAAAAGCCCGTCCTCGTTTTCCCGGATCAGGCTTTTGAGTTTGCTGATATTTATATTTTTATAGTCATCCTGGCTGGCACAAAACTGTGCGATGAGCTGGTTCGCATTTACGATGATACTGGAAGCGTAAGGATCGCTGATAGAGGCAGTATCTCCTTCCGGGAGTCTGGCAATTTCCGCATTGATCTTAGCAAGCAGTGCATCATGGCTTTCCTGAAGCACCTCCACGATTGCCTGATTGGAAGCCCGGATATTTTCACTGATTACCGTGTTGCTGGTCAGTGCTCCGGTATTTTCAGAGAGGTCTCCGAAGACGAGTCCCGGAAGCATGACAAGGAACAGAATGGGAAGCATCAGTACACCGCCGACGGCTGCTCCAGTTTTCGCAAGGGTGCGCCTGTGCCGGAATACTGTACCGATGACAGCAAGAGGACTGCCCATCAAGGCTGTTTTTGGCATGTTACATACGCTCCTTTCGCTGTGGGGCTGGCGGCAGTTTCTGGACAATGGATTCATTGTAGGCTACTTTGCCGCTGCCGGAAGTATATGGTGTTTTTTCGACCGTATCCTGTGCATACTGCTTGTACCAGGTGGAACCATCCACGGACTGTACCGTAGAGTAGGAGCCCTGAGTAGGAGCTGCATACTGGTCGGCATGGTACAGGGCAAAATCCCGGTTT
Source organism: Dorea formicigenerans (assembly GCF_025150245.1). Taxonomy (NCBI): domain Bacteria; kingdom Bacillati; phylum Bacillota; class Clostridia; order Lachnospirales; family Lachnospiraceae; genus Dorea; species Dorea formicigenerans. The sequence continues at coordinate 2,632,427 of NZ_CP102279.1, read as the reverse complement.
CCGGAGCTTCCGGTTTCGGTACCGGTGATCCTTCCGCCACCGATTTCTACATTATCATAGGAAGAACCGCCGCCCGGATTGATGCCCATATAGGAAGTAAAGGCTTTCTGTGCGTCTGCTCCCTTGATGGAACCTACCTGACCGTAATTTCCCTGTGCAATGTTGCTGATGACCTGATTGGCAAAGTCTCCGCCTTTGTTCAGGGATGACTGGTAGAGCATGTTTCCGATACTGCTGTGTTCGGTATAACCGGTTGCGGAATTGACCGCTTCTCTTTGTACCTGTCTTCCCACTGCCCCGGCAAGCCCGCCGGATAGGAAGCTTCCTGCGACAGCCGCACTTCCGGGAGAAGAGGCTTTGTGGTAGCCGCCACCACCATGGGAACGCATGGAACCGGTCAGGCTCCGTCCTGCAATCAGAAGTTCAGCCATCATGTTTCCTCCGGTATTGCCGACATTGATGCCAAGCGATGCCAGAAAAGAATCAATTTTCTGGGATACCTTTAAAAAGGCAATGGCACACAGGAACCAGACGAAGACATTTCCGGTTACCGCTTCCTTTCCCTGACTGGCAACTGCCGCTTCCACGTCTGCTTCCGTAAGCTCCGCTGCAAAGACCGGCATGGAGCAAAACAGTACCAGACAGGCAGTTAGTACCAGGAATGGTATGAGTTTCTTTCTAAGTTTCATTTTGGTCCTCCTTTCTTATAGGGATAACGGATTGGCAAGGAAGGTGCCGACCATAGAAGTAAACAGCCGCAGGCACCACGCATTCATCAGAAGCAAAAAGAACTGGCCGCCAAGCATCCGGCACCAGCTTTTGAAGATATTTCCGGTTGACTGGCTGGCACCCATGGAAAAAGCTGCCGGGGCTGTGTAGACCAGTACCCCCAGAAGAATATAGCGTTCTGCCGCTTCAAAGAGCAGTTTGATGTAGTTCCACGCCAGAATCAGTACCAGAATCAGTGCAATGATGGCTACCGCCCCATTTGCACAGACTCCCAGGATGACTGTGACTACGGAGTTAAAATCCGCAAATTTTAAAGGCGGCAGGTCTTCCGTCAGAATCCAGTTGTACGGTGTTCCTGAAATCTTCAGGAGCAGATCCACAATATCTTTCGCATAGAAGGTGAGAAAGATAAAGAGGAAGGAACGGATGGACAGCTTAATGGGATCTTCCGCTTCGATACCGGCTCCCATAAAGTAATTTTTAAAGAGCTGCCATACCCAGTTTAAGAGGATCAGCCCGATGCCCAGTGCCAGAAAGACCTGATACATGGTCTCGGCAGCAGGAAAGTAGCGAAGAAACGTATCCATGGAACAGCCCAGAGCACCGAGGACTGAAGTGGTGATCAGATCCAGAATGTTCATGACCTGTTCGGCAATCCATTCCACGATTCCGTCAAGTATTCCCATAGTGGCATCTCCTTTCGTCTATCCGTTCCATTTTCCGCCTGCAAAGAACGGGGTGATGTAAGCCATGATAAAGCCAAGCCCGTTTAAGATCGCCCAGGTAATGACGATACGCTTGAGCCATGCACGTGATTCGTCCACGGTTTTTCCGCTTTTGGAAAAATTCATCATCAGAAGGGCAACCGATGCCGTTACGACTGCAGCAATGGTGGAAATGAGGATAATCTGGTTATAGACATCCTTCATGATCTCATTGGCTTTGGTCCAGATGGTAGCGGCAAAAACCGGCTGTGTGTATCCGCAGAGGACTGTGACAGCCAGAAATGCAGCATACAGGCATCTGCCATAATTGACATGCCGTTTTGTGTCCGGCGGAGCGTTTTTCAGTTTGTGTTTCACGTAAAAGTACCTCCTTTTTATAAGAGCGGCAGGAGAATTACCTCCCCTGCCTTTGCTTATGGTTTTCCTGCCTCAAGAAAGGACGCAGCCCGGTCAATGCAGGCTGCGTCCTAAATCAAAGTATGAAATTGTAAAGATCCTCCTATCTTACAGAAAAAACGCAGCTTATTTGCCGCAGGAGAGGCTTCCCATACGGCAGTGCTGCGTTTCGTTCTGCATATAATTTTGACAATATCAATTTTAACATGGGTAAATTACCGCTACAATCGCAGGACTGTGCCAGTTACAGACGATGGAGTGCCAAAAATGTGACCAACGCTAAAAGCGTTATAAATGCAATCCTTATGGATACTGTAAGCGTGATTTGCAACCAATTATACTGGATTTACATGACTAATGCTTTAAGCGTTAGTGAATACTGGAAGGAGGAGGTGTGCGTGTGAAAGGAATGGGAAAGGCAATCCGCAGGTACAGGGAAGAGGCAGGAATTACGCAGGAGAGACTGGCTGAACTGGTGGATATCAGTACCAACCATCTGGGTGCGATTGAGCGGGAAGTGAAAACACCTACGATGGAAACATTTGTAAAGCTGTTGAATGTATTAGGTGCGGAACCGAATGAAGTGCTGAAGGAAGTGATTCCTCTTACCAGAATGGAACATACTTCTGTAGTGGAAGGAAAGCTGGAAAGGCTCACACCGAAGAAGCAGGAAAGCGTGCTTCGGATGCTGGATGTGATAATTGAAGAGATGATGAAATAGAAGCTGTCTGCGAAATTGCCGCAGGCAGTTTTTTTGAAAGCTGTATATGCAATAAAACACATAAAAATATGCGATTTATGATGAAAGTGATTGCAAGATTTGATATAGTAATCCTAAAAGCATTATAAAACTAATTCTTAAAGGATGACTATAATATGAAAAAGGGATATGTGGGATTATTGGCATGTGCGTCAGGAATTCTGATCGGACTGGGAATCAGCCGGCTGGATCTGACAGGTTATCTTGAAAAAACACAGGAGCAGGAATATCACCCGGTAGAAAGAAAGGTGCCTGAATCAGTAGAAAGCAAGCTGAAAGATCCAAAACAGTGCTGGCTGTGTGGAAGCGATGAACGGAGTATGATGGATTATTTCCGGAAGTTTGACGATCTGGGAGTGATCTGTACCAATCACTGGTATGTGATGGATATGCATATCCGGAATCATGATGAGGACGGGAATCTTACCGGCCCGCAGGGAAACGGGCATATGGGTTATACCGGGACAGGAGAAGGCGGCTGCTTTTTCCATACGGAGCAGATGTCGGATTACGGGATTTCCGAAGTATCGGTGGATTACGGGGAAGATAGTATCTTCGATGTGAAAAAAGTACAGAACCATCTGTGTCAGGAATGCCTGGATAAGCTGGTGGAAAGCATGGAGGTATTCTGTGAGGAAACGCAAAAACCCAAGCCCCGTGATCTGGTACTGGTGGATTTTCAGACATTGGAGCTGTACGCCATTCAGGAGCATAATGCGGGATACTTTATCCGGGATTATTATGTGGAAATTGAGTCGGAGGAAGATGGGGTGGAAGTAAAGGCATTTTACTGCCCGAAGCTTAATAACGGGAAAAAGGATGGAGAATAAATTGAGGTTTGCATTGGTGAGGAGTATAATGTAAGTACGTGTTATGTATTGGAAAAACTTGAATTTAGCAGAAAGAAGGATTGTTATGAAATTTATCAATACTAGAAAATTCACATGGATAATTTGTATAATAGGATTTTTGCTTGCTCTTGTAAGTATATTTTTCTTACCGAGTATTATTCCAGTACATTTTGCAAATGGGATTGCGGATGATTATGGAAGAAAAATACAAATATTTTTATTTCCTATATTACAAGTGCTTATCACTTTTTTGACTGGACGAGAAAAAGTAAAATATTGCCTGACACATTCAAAAACTTTCTTAACGGACATTCAGTTTAATTGGATGATAGATGGTGTACTTTTATTGGTAATGTTTGCAGAAATATGGGTTATCTATGCTTCATTTGCATAGAAATACTTGCATAACAATTTACATTTGATTGAGCAGATAAAAATGATTTGAGGTGGTAGCAATGAAAAAGCGACTGGGAATCATAGCCGGAATTTTAGGAATTGTATTGGCAGTCATTGGCATTGTACTGAAGCAGAAAGAAAACACAGCCGTTTCTGTTATTGGTGGTGCGGATGGCCCGACTTCTATTTTCATAGCAGGGAAGTTAAATGGTGATAATTTTATTTTTATGATTGTAGTTGGAATTATTTTATTGATTTTGGCAGGAGTTATTTTTTACAAACGTAAGCATTAAGTTACAGTTTTTTAGACTGTGTATGGCGGAAGAACCGGGAAAGTGTAGATATATCATGGGGATTTTGGAAAAAAATAAAAAAAGTAAGGGTACAGCGTTTGTCTATGATGAGAATAATGATTACTATAAGATGGAAATAAACGGGATTGAATTTGTCTGTGACAGTATACATTCCGATTATGAGAAGCATGCAGTTGAACTGGCACAGGCGTATGAGAAAAGGCTGCCGGATATCGTGGATTATCTTATGCCGGATATAAAGGAGATGTTTGGAATTACAAATCCAGATGTAATAGCAAACTCACTAGGAAAGCCGAGTATAGATTTGGATAGAGGAACACTGACTTATCTGGAGCACACAATGGACAGCCTACATATTATTGAAATGGAATTTGACGGTATCTTCACGGCATTCTATAACTCCTGTATTGATGGATAGGACTTTAGTAACATAGAGCTGCAGTTGTCTACAGCTTTTATCCAGACTTCGGATGTTACAGAGAAGCAATCAGAAATGGATTGATCGATTTCTGAAGCAGTATCCGGTGAAATCCTTGAACATATGAAGGAAAAGTATGTATGTTAATTTTATTTTTATTGTAGACAAAAGATAGGACTGATATGATAAAAGAACAGGTTATTACAAATAGAGGTGGAGTATTTGATGCAGAAAATATTATTACTGGAGGATGACTTGAATCTAAATCGGGGAATTGCCCTGTTACTTTCACGGGAAGGGTATGAGGTTCGTCAGGTTTATACAATAAAGGAAGCAAAAGAAGCATTTCAAAAAGGAGATTATGCTCTTGTTATCAGCGATATTACATTGCCGGATGGTACAGGACTGGATTTTGGAAGGATGGTACGTGCAGGTGGAGATACATATCTTATCTATCTTACGGCTTTGGATCAGGAAATAGATATTGTAAATGGTTATGATACAGGGGCAGATGATTATATTACCAAACCATTTTCACTGATGGCTTTGGTGTCGAAGGTGAACGCATTGATGAGACGGCTTTCTAAGGTACAGGCACAGATTATGTCTTCCGGAGAGATTACGGTGCATATGAAAACGATGCAGGTGTATAAAGGGGATGAACCAGTTACTTTAAGTAAGAAAGAATTCTCTCTGTTGCTGTATCTCTGGGAGAATGCAGGACAGATTGTTTCAAAAGAAAGTATCCTGGAGCATGTATGGGATATAGACGGTCAATTTGTCGATGATAATACGGTTACTGTCAATATAAGCAGACTGAAGAATAAACTTGGAACAGAAGAGATAGCGAATGTGAGAGGACTGGGATATATATGGACCGGAAAGGTAAACAAAAATTAAAACGGTATTTTATCGTATATGTAATCTTTGCAGTATTTTTTACAGTAGGAATGTATCTGATAACAAAGTATGAGGAAAATGCGAAAGCAACGCAGATAGCACTGCTCCTTGCAGAACATCCTGAACTGGAAGGGGAAATAGTTGCAATCTGGGAAAAGTCAGGAACAGTAGATTTTATAAGAGACCGGGACGATCAGAAGATAGAAAGAGTCGTACAGATGCTGGAAGAAACTTATGGTTATCACTCAGGGAGTGGATCTTCAGATGTGGTTATAAGGATTATCTGGGGAATTGGATTACTAGTGGGAGTCATAGTATGTAGCCTGTTCTTGTACCTGGACCGAAGAAAAAACTGGAGCAGATACGGTGATGAGGAACAATTACAGCAATTATATGAATGTCTGCAGGAATTCAGAAAAGGAAAATTCCAAACATATCCTGAAGAAACATCAGAATCGGAACAATGGTTAAAGGTGTGGGAATCTGTAAAGGAGCTGGGGCAATATTTCGAAGATTTGAAGGAACGTCTGGAGCAGGAAGAAAATGGTACGAAGAGTCTGATTACAGATATTTCCCATCAGTTGAAGACTCCGCTTGCATCACTCCGGATGAGTCATGAGCTGGTGGCAGAAAATCGGGTTACAGGAGAAGAACAGAGGGAGTTTCTGGAGCAGGAATCACAGGAACTTACCAAACTGGAACAGCTCTTGAATGAACTGGTAAATCTTTCAAGGCTGGAAACACATATGATCCAGATACATTCGCTTCATGAAAGCCTGAAGAAAACGCTAACAGAGGCTGTCAGTCAGATTTATATGAAGGCAAGAGGAAAAGATATTTCCATTCAGGTGGAGATGGATGATGATATAGTTGTGAACCATGATTCAAAATGGACGGTAGAAGCATTAACGAATATCCTTGAGAATGCAGTCAAATATTCACCGGAACATACAACGATTACAGTGAGGACGCAGGAGCTAGCAAGCAATGTGCTTATTGAAGTAGAAGATGAAGGAATGGGCATTCCTGCGGAGGAACTGCATAAGATCTATCAGAGATTTTACCGGGGAAGGAAAGCAAAGGAACAGGTAAAAGACGGAGCGGGTGTCGGTCTGTATCTTGCCAGAAAGATCATAGAAGAACAGGGGGGGACAATAGCAGCCAAAAGAAAGGCTGAGAAAGGTATGATATTTAAAGTGACACTGCCGCTCATAATAGGAGAATAGTCGGAACCCTTACAAAACTGTTATGGTTGTTGTAAGGGTTTTGTAATGCAGGAATGTTATAGTAGGGGTATGAAATGGAAAGGGGACTTGAAGATATGAGTAGTATTTTAAAAGTAGAAGATCTAGTAAAGTATTATGGAGAAGGCGAGAATCAGGTGAGAGCCGTGGATCATACAAGTTTACAGATAGAGAGAGGCAAGTTTACAGCTATCGTAGGACGTTCCGGCTCCGGAAAATCTACACTTCTGCATCTGATTGGAGGGCTTGACAGACCGGATTCCGGCAAAGTATGGATTGATGGAACCGATATCTATTCTCGAAAAGATGATAAACTGGCACAGTTTCGAAGAAAGAAGATAGGATTTATCTTTCAGGATTTTAATCTGATTCCATCGCTGAATGTGTGGGAGAATATCGTTCTTCCGCTGGGACTTGATAATCGCAAGGTAAAGCCGCGGGAAGTGGAAGATATTCTCAAAAAAATCGGACTGCAGGATAAGAAAGATGCGATGCCGTCTGCTTTGTCTGGTGGACAGAAACAGAGAACTGCGATAGCCAGGGCATTGGTGACAAGACCGGCGATAATTTTGGCGGATGAGCCGACGGGAAACCTTGATTCCCAGACTGAGCTAGAGGTTATGAGCCTATTGAAAAGCTGCGTGTCGGATTTCGGGCAGACGCTTATCATGATTACCCATGATGAAACGATTGCCCAGATGGCGGATGAAATGATTATCATTGAAGATGGCAAGGCGGTGAGAAGATAATGAAGATGACGACCAGAGTTGCATATTGCAATATGCGGCATTATAAGAGCAAAAACATACTGATTGGAATTGCCATTATCCTGACAACATTACTGCTGTTCGTAATCCCATCAATCGGAAAAGATATGGTGGAAGTGAACTTTGCGGTAATCAATAAGATTTATCCAACATGGCATGCCCTTTATCGGAACGTGGACGAGAGTACAGTTATGAAACTGGCGGCACATCATGATGTGAAAACTTACGGACTCCGCAGCGATGCGGGGTACATGAATCTGGAAGATGCGACGGTTTCCATGATGTATATGGACAGAACAGGGATGGAACTTTATAAAGTGAAGCTGAAAGAGGGGCAACTTCCGCAGAAAGAAAATGATATTGTGGTTTCAAAAGGAATACTGGAAGCATTAGGACAGAATGGGAAAATCGGTGACACTATCACAGTACCTTATCAGATTCTGAAAGATGACGGACTGGATTATACGAAGGAGAAAGACTTTCGAATCTGTGGTTTTTTAGCAGATAATGAGAGCAGCAAAGAACAAAAACAATATACATCATTGGTTTCAGAGGCCTTTCTGAAAGCGGAGATACCGGTAGAACAGGTGAAATATCGGTTTTTACTTCAGGTGAATGGACAGAAAGGAAATACGACTGCAGATTATACAGAGACGATACAGAATATTGCCAGACAGTTCGGGATTTCCGAGGATGACATGAATATTAATAAAGAGTATCTTGCAGCAAATTATGTGGATCCGGCTACAATTCCGGTGATTGTAGGAATCATGCTTATTGTTGTATTGGCGGGCATTATCACAATTTATAGTGTTTATTATGTATCTATGAACCAGAGGGTTCGGGAATTTGGAAAGTTAAAGGCAATCGGGGCTACGAAACGGCAGCTTAGACAAATCGTACTAAGAGAGGGAATGGGAGTGGCGTTGTTTGCCATTCCGATAGGACTTTTGATCGGAACAGTTGCTGTGAAAGTTGTACTTCTCCAGTTTGTAGAACATGCAAAGGATTCAAACGTACTTATAACAGAGGCATACAAGGTTGTAGCTAAAGGAGAAGTCCAACTTTATTATTGGTGGATTTATCTGTTGGCAATTGCAGTGACTCTGTGTACAGTGTATCTGTCACTGATGAAGCCTATGCGTATGGCGGCGAAGGTATCAGAAATAGAAGCTATGCGTTACCAGGGAGGCAGTAAGCGACAGAAAAGCAGCAGGAAGGGATATCAATTTCTGAATATCGGACGACTGACCAAGAGAAATCTTGCAGAGAATAAAAAGAAGAGTACTATCACGATTGTATCTATGGCCGTTACCGGAATATTTGTCATGATGGTAGCAACGGTGCTGTCTTGTGCAAATCCGATGGAAAGTGCAAAGAGTTCGATTGTGGGGCAATATGAGATTTCTCCAATTGTGGAATCCGGGAATAAAGAGCATCCTGAATATGAATGGGCGGAGGTTCAAAAGAATAATCCATTAAATGAAGGACTAAAGCAGCAGATAGAGGAGCTTGACGGTGTTGAGCGGGTAGATGTGTTTACCGCGTTGAAGGTATCAGGAGGACCTTTTGAAGAAAAAATTGGAACCGAATTTATCAATGGAGTGCCGGAAGAATACGCAGAAGAGCTGAAAAAAGGAATCACTGAAGGCAATGTCACATACGAGGAATTGAAATCCGGGGATAAAGTGATTCTGGACCGCGCGCTACTTCACTGGTATCCAGATATTAAAGTGGGAGATAAGCTGAAACTCAATATTCATGATGGAGATAATACCTTTCAAAAAGAGATTGAAGTGGCAGCAATTGGTGAATATGGAACAGGTCTGACAAACTATAACTGTCTTATCATGGCAAAAGAAGGGGCAGAGAAACTTACCATAAATAATTCTTCCAGCTATTTTCAGGTGATTGCAGATAAGGATTATGATGAGGCACTGGAAGCATCTCTACAGGCTATTGTGGATGGATCAGGCAGACTGCAGATGCGTACCTGGAAGAATGAGTACGATACATGGGAAAATGCCATACAGATGACTAGAGGTGCATGTTATGCATTTATCATCATTCTGGCAGCAATCAGCATTATGAACTTGATTAACACAATGATCAATAGTGTCCATGTGCGAAAAAAGGAGCTTGGCATGATGCAGGCAATCGGAATGTCGGACCGTCAGTTGATGAAGATGCTCCAGTTGGAAGGTATATTCTATACAGTAGGCACTCTTATTATCAGTATCGGAGTGGGAAGTCTTGCAGGATATCCGTTGTTTTTATATGCAAAGCGTACAGGAATGTTTGATATCAGCACATACCATTATCCGGTAACAGCAGCTATTATTATAATTTTAACATTGTTTGTGATACAGATGTTATTGGCAATATTCATTGCAAAGTCAGTAAGGAAAGATTCATTGATAGAGAGAATTCGTTTCAGTGAGTAAGAATATAAATTTCTGATGTTTAATGCAGATACTAATCAATGTCATAATAAAAAGGGGGACTTGATTTCTCAAATCCCCCAGTGTATAATGAACTCAAGAAAGGTATTCAGATGCAAAATCTGATGCCCTCAGTTAAATTTTATATTCTATGTATAAGTCATAGCATCCAAAACTTTCCTAGGGTCGTGGATGCTATTTCTTATTATGTCGATCTATATAAGTCAAAGCCGCAAAAATTACCAATAGTAAAGTCAATACTTCCATTGTATTCATGGGCATCACCCTCCTTGGATACTAGAGGGCAAAATCGAAATGCATCCGTCTTTCCGGTTCAGTAATACCGAATCAGTATAACACGTTACCGTTTTCAGTACAATAAGGTAATGGTCTGAAAAATACTTTATTCTGTCACCTTATGTAGCTGTATCGTGAGTATTTGCTGGACTAATTGGTGCTGTATATGAAAAAAAGCTATTTAAAAATAAGGTGGAAGCCTTATATGGTCTGCTTGATGATGCGGGTGATGATGCCGAGGGCAACATTACGCTCTTCATCAATATGCGTCACCACAAAGGATACCTGATCCTTTTTCCCGACTGTCCGGCTGTCATAGCAGGAGTGGGCAATGGCATTGACACCGATGGAGAGCCGGACAAAGACGGTGCCTTTATGGATGTCTTCCACAGTTCCGGCGTATTTTCCCTGAATCTTACATTTTTTCATGTTTTCCTTGCTGGTGTTGCCTTCCACACTTTTGACATCTGCGTGGACAATGACCTGCTCCGGTGAGTCTGCCCGCACATCCAGGATGCGTACCAGGATGTGATCGCCTACCTGGAAGCGTTCTCTGGCATCACCCATCCAGTCGAAGGACAGGTCTCTGGCAAGAATGGAGGTTTCCACACCGAAAATTTCTGCCCGGACTACCTTTTCCGCAACAGCAATGACTCTTGCCTGCACGATACGGTCTTCATAAACTTTCGGCATTCCGGAAGCATCTTTATCCAGATAGAAGATCTGGCGTTTCTTCAGCATCGCTTCTTTCCGGCTGGCGACAATGCTGCGTGTCTTCGGATCTAATCCCTTAATCAGAAAATCAATCTCACATCCAAGCATATTGTTGAGGATTTTGTTCTGCCGCAGAGCAAGCTCCCCATAATCGTGTGCTTCATCCTGCATGAGATGGATCATCATCTCAGTTACTGGGATGACAGTACGGAAATCCTTGTAGTAAACCACGGCAATGAGGCTGCCGTTTTCTGTTTTCTCGATACCGCCAAGCATTCCGGTTAAGATCCGGCGGGTACGGTAGGCATTCTGGATCTCATGCCAGGTAAGGTCTGAAATGGACTGGGCTGTTTCCAGCTTCGCATCGGAATCCAGAGTTAAAATAGGTGTGTTGGTTGTTTCGTTTGGCATCATAGTGTCTCCTTTCAAATTATGACATGATAGAATCTTTATCTAAAGGAACCATGTCTGTGTGATCCGAATAGTTATCTGCTGAGAAGTCATCCGGGAAATCGTGATAGCCAGGTTCCTGATAAACGCTTTGCTGGTCAAAGTGCGGTTCAGCTTTTTTCTTTTTCTGCTTTCCATAAGAAGCGGTTTTTTTCGGGTGGGAAGCAGGAATAGTTGGAGTGTACGTATATTCTTCACTACATGCTCCTTTTCTCCATTCCGGAATATGTTCGGAAGCCTTCCGGGGAATGAGTTTTTGGGCATCCGGGTGCAGGGTGTAATCGTATTTTTCTACCTGCAGTACCTTCTGACCACGCAGGATAATCAGTGCAGTATCCAGCGGGAGCCGCAGGATCTCATCCGGAGTTAAGAGCTTTCGTTTCCCGATGGATCTGGTCTGGCGGTATTCCGGTGTATAATCGGATACCCTCCAGCTATTTAATTGTTTGGCTTCGCTGCTGACACCAACGGTCACATCACCGGAGCGGTTAGAGATAAATGTAGCAGTTACCTCATCCGTACAGCCTAAAAATAGCTGAGTGTCGCAGTTCCCGATGATTTCCTGCCATTGGTTTAAGGGATACCGGTTCTGCATCTGAGGCAGGTTTTGGAAAATGCAGGAAATACTGAGGTTTCGACTTCGGATCACGGAAATCTTTTTGTTGAGCGATAGGATTGCTCCCGTATTCGCCAGCTCATCAGCCAGGATATGTACCGGAACCGGCAGTTTTCCATCTTCCCCATAGGTGTCTGCATAACGGACCAGTTTGATAAATACGAAGGTCATAAACAGGGAAGAAAGAAAATCAAAAGTGCTGTCTTGATCCGAAGTGATGCAGAAGTATGCACATTTTTCTTTTCCCGGCAGCGTCAGGTTGATCTCATCATAGGAAGTGATCTGGCGGATCAGCTTGTTCTGGAATACCTGAAGTCTGGAACCGAGTCCGATGATGACGCCGGAACGTACCGTGTCACTTGCCTGCTTATAGATGAAGTAGGGGACTTTTGCCGGATGGGAGACCGGAAGCAGGTCAAAGAGGCTGTTCAGTTCTTTTTCCGAACTCATGGTCAGGAGTTTGTATACCTGTCCGATATTCTTTGCCTCCGGTGGGAATCCCTGATCCACATAGAGAATCAGAGCTTTTAATAAGTTCATCTCGGCATTGTCCCAGAAGTGATCGCCTTTGGCAGAACCGGTATTCTGGATGATGACATCAGCAAATACCTGTGCCATGGTTTCCTGTCCGCCAATTTCACCCAGACAATTCCAACTATCCGAGTTTTCCGGGTTTACAAGATTAAAGGATTTCACGATATATCCGGCATTCTCAAGGTAAGTGGCTGTACTTTCGTACAATTCCGATTTTGGATCGGTGATGATGAGGCTTTCCCCGCGGGCAACACACTGGAAGATCATGTTGCGTGCAAAGGCCCGGCTTTTCATGGAACCGCTGGCACCGTAAACGGCAATATTCCGGTTCATGCGGGTATCCTTCGGGAGACAAACGGCTTTTCCGTTCAGTTTTCCAAGAATGGTTCCCTTGTGTTTCTTGACATCATTCGTAAGCTCCAGTACCTGATGCATTTCCTCCAAAGTCATAAAACCGGAAGTCCCATAGGTTCCCTTTGTGGAATAATTCAGGTTCCGGCCCCGGTCTGTTATTTCCCCGTTTCGGTCAAATCCCATACGCATGAGAAGGAAGGTCAGGAGTCCAAAAGCTGCCAGACATAGAAAAATCCCATACAGATTGTACGGGAAAGCAGTCAGGGCATCCAGACAGGCGAGCGGGTGCGGGGAGGGGATCTGCGGGGCAGTTCCGTTTCCGGCAAAATTGCCGGCAGATTCCCAGGTCTGATAGTTGCGGATAAATTGAGCAACATAGCCTCCTGCATAGAGGGTGCAGAAGGTGATCGGAAGCATATAAATGAGCTTCCACCATTTACGGTTCATGTAAAAACCCCCTTTTGAATTTGCAAAGGTCAATACTGGAGAAATGGATTGTGGCAGTTAAGTATTTTTTCAGGACCGGAATCTGAAAATCGAAACAGATCAGGTTCCCGGATCTGCCGTATACATTTAAGCCGGTATTGAACCGGTTGATTCGCTGCATGTCAAAATCATAAGCAAGAAGGATGGGGTTCCCGGAAGCATCCGTGGCATCATGTTCCAGTGGAATTGAATCGCTGCGGCAGCCCAGATCGGACAGCAGGAGGTTGTCCAGCTTTTCCATGATCTCAGGGTGAACCAGCAGTTTTAAAAGCACTTCCCCTTCCGGAGTATTGGGAAGGTAATGGAAATGCTCGAAGGAGGTGTCCAGCATAAACAGGCTCTTTTTGTAGCCTCCGGTACTGGTAAACAGCCGGAAAGCCATTTCCATGTCGGTTCCGGTCATGATTGCCCGGATCTGTGGATGTCCGTTGTAAGGGTAGCCTTGCAGGTAATGCTGCAGGAAGGCGTTTAAGCGGACTTCCGTTCGATATTCCCATTTCAGGACTCCGTTTCCCGTGTTATAAAGGACATAGACACATTGCGGTGCCATCAGGATGCCCATGCTGCGGGAGTTCCTAATCTTCGTGGTCTCCGGGCCCAATTCCTTAATTTCTCTGGAAGCGTAAAAAAGAGGAAGGCTTCGCATACCGATGGAACCAGCTTCGCGGTGATTACAGAAGATGTCAGGTTTTACATCCGGATAAAAGGGAATCCCGGCATGAAGGAGTGTCAGATACGTTTCGGCTTTCTGATGTAAGCGGATACGTCGGGATACTTCACTTCGGATGAGGTTCGTCTCGGTATTGCCGGTCAGATAGCACTGGAAGCGTAGCGGCGAGACAGATAACAGCATCTCTTTCGCAGCTTTTGTAAGACGGTAGCCTCTGAGAGCATCCCGGTAGTGGGTACGGATGAGGTGTTCCGCCTTCAAATCCGTAATGAGTTTTTCCGCATAGGAGGCACTTGGGATGAGTCTGTTTAGCTGGTCTGCGGGAAATTCCCCGCACATCCCTATCATTTCCAGTAAGCGGTATTTCGTAGTGTCAGGTCTTATCAAATAAGCATCACCTCAATTCAGTTCTTACCCATGCAAGCCTATACTTGGGTAAATCTCCGGTGGTTTGGAGATAAAAAAAGCAAGAAAACAAAGTTCCCTGCGGTGGTTCTTACCGATGTCGGATTTCTGCCTGAGAAGTCAGGAGATTTTCCGACATGCTTTCGTGATGATTTTTCTGGTTCTGCAGCCATTTCGGAAAGTCAGCTTTTTCCATAACCGATACCAGTGTACAGTCCTTTAAGCCAAGCTGTGTCGTGTAGTAGGAATCACAGAAAAAGCCGCTGTCATCTGTCAGAACATAAGTACAAAGTGTATCCAGAATCTGTTTAAACTCCAGATTGTCATAATCCCGGATACGTCTTTGAGGAAGTTCCCTGTCATATATTTGACTGAAACATATCACGCAGTCACGATAGAGGGGCAGGGCATTTTGTTTTACATACTCCCGAAGCATATAATTAAGCGGTTCATGGAGAAATGCAGTGTTTGTGTGGACTCTTCGTTTCGGAAGCAGTCCGGGAAGCGTAATGGTGAGAATCCCCTGCTGTTCTGCAATCCGCATTCCCTGTGCATCTGCCGCTTTGGGAAGATAAGCTGCTTGATTTGGGGAGAGAGCCGGACAGACAAGGTTACGCATCTGGCAGGCAATCCGCTCCGCCCGAAGAGCAGCACTGACGCTCAGTTCCTCAAAATTTTTATCATAATTCTGGATATCAGTGACCTTCAGAGCGTAAACGGTATTCGTCAGTTTTTGCAGCTCCCCTTCCAGTTTTTCAAGCCGCTGGTAAATGGTTGGTGTATTTTGCGTCATAATAACCTACTTTCTCATGTAGTAACTGACAGCACCGGATTCATTTACAAGGCAGTAAGCGGCTACATCATCAATGGTGATTTTGGCAGCCTGGCTTTCGGATTCTAAGACAATCAGGCGTTTGGAACCATGTGATGGGATACTTTCCATCACATGATTGATCAGAGCCTCCTGTTCTTCACCGATATAGATGATTTCGTATTGTTCATCTTGCGAAAAGAAATTGAGCTTGATTGGAAATTCGCCACTGGTGTGGTATACAACACCTTTCTTAAAATCCAGCAGTACCCAGAAGCATGTAATTATAGCATAGTCAGGATTCTCAGCAGACTGCTGGCTGTCACAAAGAAGGTCATGCTCTTTATCGTAAATGATGCGCCCTTGTTTGATGAGGCTGGTAATCAATGACTTGATAGACTGCTCATGTCGGGAGAAAAGTTGTAAAACCTGGTCATACCTCAGAGTATGGTAAGTGGTAATGAACCGTAAGAGCTTGGCTCCCTCTCCTTGATAGATTTCGTTCCTTGTTTTCATGATTGACTCCCTTCTATATATAATAGGAAACTTTATACATATGGCTGTACGTACAGGATACGTTTGGTATTGTAAGTATAGTGTACGTACAAAGTACATAGAACCTGCTGTCAGCGATTGAATTTACAGGTACAAAAAAAGCACCATCTATGGGTGCTGGAAATAAGGAAAACTATAAGCAATACCTATTGTAGCATGGGTAATTTTACGCTTCAATCGCAGAAGCAGGTCATTTCTGTGCCATTTTCACTGGTTGGCATAAAAAAAGCAGGAAACCATTTTGATTCCCTGCATGGTGTATTGTTGTGCTTTTGTGTAGTTCTAATGATTACTTGTCTTTATAAAATGCTTCGAAAGCTTGTGCGAAGAATTCGGCTGTACCATTGCCGTATTTTTCATCTATCATAGGTTTGATTTTTTCATTACGGTAATATTGAGCCTGTGCAACCATCAGACCGTGTTCTTTCTTTATCTGTGAAAGTTGTTTCATAAGAAAACCGTATTCGGAAACAAGTTCTCTTACTTCAGAAGAATCTGGTGAACATACTTTTTTAGCTGCTAATTTGTATAAAAGATTGTCAAATTGTTGGTTGTAACTTTCTGCAGCCTCTTTGCTAATAGGATTGTTGGCAACAGACAGGAATTGCTCTTTTCCTCCATACCACTCAACAACTTTAGCATAGCCTTTCTGCATTTCTTCTGATGAAACTGTCTTAATATAATGCTTTTTCCATTCTTCAATGCTTCCAAACTCTTTTACAGCAAGTTCTTTCATATTGTCAGGCATATGTTCAAACATAGTTTGGAACATTTCTTCAACTTCCGTTTTACTAAAAATCGCAAAATCCATTTTATTCTCTCCTTTCAGGATATCATCAATGCTGGCAATCAGATGTTCCATACGTTCTTTCTTTGCTACCAACATTTTTCTCTGCATTTGCAAGATCTGGTTCCTTTCAAGAGCAGGATTCTCCAGAACAGCTTTGATTTCTTTCAAAGGAATGTCAAACTCACGGAAAAACAGAATCTGCTGTAATATTTCCAATGCCCTATCGTCATAAAGCCGGTATCCCGCATCACTTTTTTGTGTTGGTTTTAAAAGCCCGATTTCATCGTAATAGTGAAGCGTGCGAACGCTGATACCTGTAAGTTCTGATATTTCTTTGACTGTCCTCATAGTTGCTGACCTCCTGTTCCTGATAAGATAACTGTACGCTATGACGTTCCGTGAGAGTCAATATATATTTTGCATTTTTTAGTATAACATTTTTATGATATTACGAAAAGCCGAGGAGATAGGCGATATGTATTACTCTGGAAAGAACTTGTTGAGCGTATCCAATGTCTCTTTTGCAGTAAATCCCCAAAGGATGGTACTGAGTGCTTCAATCGCAGCCCTGCGTTTCCGGTAATAGGTGCGGTAGGAAATATTGGTGATGTGGTGAGCCAGCTTATCCAATATCTCATCTGTATTTTTCATTTCCTGTGGAGAGAGAAAAGCGTAGTAGAGAATCCAGTAATACTGTTCCCCATGCTTGTGATTGTTCCGGAGGAGATCGATGGATGATTCCAAAAGCTTCAGCATCTGGTTGCTTCTGGCAATACTTTTTGCCCGTTGTTCGATGTCGCTTCCGGTAAGATCAGCCCCGGCAGCATAGATGGAGTCCAGAAATTTGTCGATGTCATTGTCGTATTGGAGCTTAAACTGGTGCTCCATCTGGTGTACGACTACCTTCAGGCTGTAGGTTGCATCCCGGTATCTGCGTAAAAACTGATAGGTGTCGTGAAAACGTGGATCTTCTTCGGGTGAAGGAAATCCCTGTGTATTGCGGTTTGCCATGTCTATTCCCCCCCTTTCAGTGCAGAAGGCTCTGCCACGGCAGGCATCTTTTGGGCAGACTCATCCCCTGGACTTACGGACAACTCAAACCGATAAGCGGCATTTCCGTAGGGACAGATAATATTTAGAGTAAATGTATTAAATATATCTTTGCAGGCTGATAATGGAGATAATATATAGCGGGTTTTGGAGCAGTGGCAACATGGAATCCCTTGTGAATCCAATAGTTCTGCGACTTTTTGCACGATAAATTTCATGTGTGAATCTGGAACGCAGGAATCATTTTTTGTAACGGTGATTTGTGAGTCTGTGACAGTTTCTGAAACGCTAACAGAAGCAGAATCCTCAATAGTGATTTCTTCAGGTACATGGATTGGTAATTGCATCTTCATAGCGATCTCCTCCTTGTCAATCATAACGTCGCTGATATTAAACATCACGGACAGGTAATTGTTGAGATAAATTACGCTTCCGTGTTTTCCTGTAAATGAGATAAGTGTAATGTATTCTTTTTCCTCCAGTTTCTTCAAGAGTCGTGATACCGATGCCTTTGACAGACTCCACCTTTCACCCAGTTCATTAAAGCTGGTAAGGGGATTTCCGGTATTATCCCGGTAATAGACAATGGGACCGGAATCAGATCCCAGGACAGAGGAATCGTTGTAAACTGCATGAATCCACAGATCCAGAATAACATCCATTTCCGAGCATTTTCCAATGCCAATTAGTTCGTGAACTTTGGCAATCGGGAAAAAGAAAAACCCTGTATCTTTTTTACAGGGATAGTTGTATTCCAATACGGTATTGTCTTTGGGCCAGTCTGATATTTTGAATTTGACCAGGCGGTTTTTGCCGAGAAGAGAGTAGGTAATGTAATTCTGCTCTTCAAAAAATCGAAGGATGGACAACGCTTGATGTTGGAAACGGCAGCGAAACCATTCCTGAAGATCTGTGACTGTGCAGATCCACTCTCCTGGACCAATGGTATAGGTAATGTGTTCCATCCGGCGGTAGGATGTGCGGTAATTTGCATAGGAGCATAATACCAGATAATAAAAAAGAAAAGAGCCCCCGGTAGTTCGGATGCTCTTGGTAGTGATTAAAGTTTGTATGAAGTCACGGTAAATGCGACAGCGTGGAAATTCCACGATTTGTTTGAGTTCTAATTTGTAATTCATGGTGATCTTCCTTTCAAAGTATATTTAATTGTAATCGGACTTTTCATAGTGTTGGTATCAAGAAGAAGCCGATGGAAGTATAGCAAGTAGTCGTGTCACTCATTGCATTTTTATTGCATTTTTAAAATTTAGATTATGTGGCTATGTTGCTCTTAACTGGTTAAAAAGCCTTTAAAATCGTCTATATGCGTTAATACTCCGTACTGTCTGTCTGGAGTTTGAATAATGTACATGAGCCAAGAAATGCTGAATTTAAGGCGTTTCTTGGCTCGTTTTTGGTTGCGTGACAATCAAATGACAATAATTTTGGAAATTAGTATGTGCTCATATCGGATTTGAATATGTAGCATTTTTTTTTGCATAGAAAAGTTTTATTTGTCTCAAATCATAAATAAAATCATCGTATTTATTATAATCTCTATAAAGAATATCTTTAATAATTGGTGTTAATGAGAAAATTAGTGAAAAAGTTAATAACACAAGAACTATAACTTGTAATGCCATGGTAATCATTTCGTCTTGTGAAGCAGCATTTCCAATCTTTTGTGCTACAAATGCAACAATAGGAATAATTATTGCACCTAATGTCTTAAATGGTTTCTTTAAAGGGGCTATGTAGTCACATTGGATTTGTGCCTGTTTTGCTTCCTCAATTAACATATCAAGTGAGTCAAAATTTTGAATTTCTATTCCGTAGTCTTTTAATACATTAATGGTCATATTCATTCGTTTTTCGGAATAAGGGGCATAGTGTTGCTGAAGCATTACTTTAAGATTCCTTTTCATGGAATCAATTATAAAGAAAATTATAAGTGATATAATACCTAATGCCATCGGGATATATGAAGCCCAAGTTTGCTTAAAAATTAATAAGATACCACTAATAATAGCACTTGCAAAAAGGATGATTACAAAAATCTTTCGGTAAAGGGAAAGTTTTGTAAAAGGAATAGTGCTTTTAATACTTTTTAATCCAATTTTATAGCTGATAAATAAGTCACAAAATCTCATATGAATATCTCATTTTTATTCGTAGTATATTGCAATAGGATGTACAATATTTAAGGATGATTGTTGACCAAAGAATGAAAGCATGATTTGGTTCAACCCGATGCCAACTTGAGCTAATGGAGAAATATTTGTACTGTCATTAGTATCTGTTGTTATTTTGTTAGTGATATATCCAAGAACTTTGATTTTACCGCCGAATTTAAAAGATGTCATATCAATGCTATCGCGCATATATTTGTCATTTAGTACAACCATATTGTCTGCAATACATAAGGTTCTTCGATATGGAACAAGTGTGCAAAGCATTTCAATTATGTCCTTTGTATCATCATAGCCTTTATCAGATTCTGCACATTTGCTTTTGGCAAGATTAGTATAAATTTTCTTGATTTCATTAGAATTAGCGCCTTCCTGCTCTAATTCAATATCTTGTTGTATTTTAAGCAAGGCTTGTATTTTGTCGCGGTCGTTTTTCTTCATAAAATCCAAAAATTTTTTGTCGTTAAAAATCTTTTTATAATAGTCTAAATCCATAATATAAAATTCGTCATTGATTTCTATGAAGTCACCAATATTGTGATTTGATAAATGTTCGTTTTTGTTTAAATAATTCATGAGTTGCTCGAATGCGTTGTCATGTAAAAGCTTAGTCTGTACATCGCTAATAAGTTCAGTGTTAGAGGTCTCTTTTAAATGGCGATATGTAAAATCCATTTTGCCTTCAATGCCTTTTCCAAATACTTTTAAATCTGCATCTGCTCCTAAGTCAGATGTATATTCAGATTGCTTATCAGTTGCTTGACTAGATTGAGTCTCTGTTTCTTGTGTTTGCACTAAGCCATCATATATTTGTGCAATATATGAATTAAGTGTATCAGTATCTAAATATATAAATCTTCTCATAATAATAAATCCTTTCCTATGATTATGGTTGAACTACTCTTTCTTCGGTTTCCTTTTCCTCTTCACATAAGAGAAATCCGGAAACAAGTCTTTTAACAATTCAGCAGTTTCTTCTACATCGTCATATTCATCCATATTTTGAACAAGTAGCTGGTCGTCATCATCAAGATTCAACGAAACAGTATACTCTTTATTGGGGTCTGTTGGGTTCATTGGGTACTTTACCTCTTTGAGATAATATTCCGTTTCTGATATTTCTTCATCTTCTAGCTTGTCTCGTAAACGTGCCCAATACTCAACCATCTTTCGGAAGTTATTAAGGTCTTCCTGTGGACGGGGACCAGCACTTGGAAGCCGCTCTTCAAATTTGAAGCATATTTCTCCATCTTTCATAGTAGGTCGTAGTCCGTATGCCCATTCAATGTCAAACAGCACATGAAGTGCACTGAAAATATTTGCTACATCAGGGTCAGATAATGCATAAAAGCTGACCCCCAGATTGTTTGCAATATTTAATAAAGTTGCTTCATCCGGATATCTGTTTCCGAGTTCATAGTTTCTAATAGTAGATTCATTTAATCCACATTTATCTGCTAATTCCTTTTGCGTCATATCAGATGCAATTCTGAAATTTCGAATCAAATAGCCTACCCGGCTGGTAAATTTCTCGCCCATTTTAACTGCTCCTTATTTGTGGAATGAGTGTTGTAGCATGCACGAAGACACGAGGTACAAAACATGCATCTGTGTATATTATATCATCAACAGTGCAAAAATGAAATGTTTTTTGATAAATAGTATTGACAGTACAAAAGTGAACTGTTAATATAAAACACATCAAAACAGTTCAGAAATGAACTGAATTATAAAACGAAAGAGAGGAGGCATTTGCTTATGGAGAACAAACGATTTTTAACAGCGCAGGATGTCATGGAAATGCTAGACGTATCACTATCCTATGCATATAAGCTGATACGGCGGCTGAATGCAGAACTTGAGGCTGATGGATTCGTGACAATAAAAGGGCGTGTAAGTACACAGTATTTTATGAAACGAATCTACGGGCTATCTACGGATAAGGAGGTGGGATAGATGGCGGTTATCAAGAATAATAAGACTGGAATGTGGGAGGTGAGAACCTATTATAAGGATTTGACTGGAGCAAGGAAACAGAAAACCAAGAGGGGCTTTGCGAAGAAAAGCGAAGCCCTTGAATGGGAGCGGAACTTCAAGCTGAAAGAGAATCAGAGTATCAGTATGAGCTTTCAAAGCTTTGTGGATATTTATTTGACGGATTTGGAGCCGAGAATAAAACGCAATACGTTCCTGACAAAGAAGCACATTATTGAGACAAAGATTCTGCCTTATTTCGGAAAAAGAAAACTGGATGATATACGAACCTCGGATGTCATCCAGTGGCAAAATGAGATTATGAAGCTGAAAAAGGATAATGGGGAGTTGTTCTCCCCTACCTATCTGAAAACCATTCATAATCAGCTTAGTGCCATATTAAATCATGCGGTAAATATGTATGGTCTGAAAGATAATGTGGCACGAAAAGCAGGAACCATGGGTAAAGAAGAAAATAAGGAAATGGAGTTCTGGACACAGGAGGAATTTCAGGCATTTTTGGAGTGTGTTGCAGATAAGCCTATTTCGTATTATGCATTTGAAATGCTTTATTGGACAGGCCTTCGTGAAGGTGAACTGCTTGCTCTGACACCGGCAGATTTCAATTTTGAAAAGAAAACGCTTCGGATAAACAAGTCATATCAGAGGCTGGAAGGTAAAGATGTAATTACAGACCCGAAAACACCAAAGAGTAACAGAACCATTGTCATGCCGGATTTCCTTACTATAGAGATGGAGGATTTTATAAAAAGCATATACGGAATCAAGATGGATGACAGAATTTTTACCATTTCAAAAAGCTATCTGCATCACGAAATGGATAGGGGAGCAAAGCTTGCAGGAGTGAAAAGAATCCGAATCCATGGATTACGACATTCGCATATTTCCCTGTTACTCAATTTAGGATTTTCAGCATTGGCAATAGGGGAAAGAGTCGGACATGAGGCGGTAGATATCACTTATCATTATGCACATTTATTTCCAATGGTGCAGACGGATATGGCAGCACAACTGGAAACAGAAAGGGAGGCGTTGGTCAATGTCAGAAAAGAATAGAGATGATAAAAACAGATGGCGTAATGTGACAATCGCATTTCGCATGTCACCGGAGGAGAATGAAGAACTAAATAACCGGGTGAAACTCAGCGGATTTCGCACCAAGCAGGATTATATTATCCAGAGTGTTCTTCATCAGAAGGTGGTTGCAACGGGCAATCCGTTGATGCTGGTGCAATTTCGGAAGAATCTGCAACAGATAGAGCGTGAGCTTGAAAGAATTGAAAAGGCATCGGATATGGATGGGGAGTTGCTAACTCCCATCCGCTCCATGCTGGAAATACTGGAAGGATTCAAGGAGCAACCGAGAACATTAGCAGGTATGAAGGAACTTACCGTACCGAATGAAGAATAGAAAAATATTTTAGAAAGGAAGTGGTGGCTATGAGCGAAGAAACATTATTTGAAAAATTAGGTGTGAAATACATAGAAAAGGACGGCATCTTTTATCCGTTGATTGCATTATGTGGTGAGGAGAAAAACACAGATGTTGGGAAATATGGTCACATGTGGATTGATTACATAAGGACGGAGTATCCACAGCGATACAAAAGTCTGGTGCGGTTTAGCGAATTACATGATAAGGCAGCAGAAGTAAATGATGTTGCCTATGAGTTGCTGGAGGATATTGAAAAGGAATGGATGAGCGAACATAAGCCGAAACAGGCAAATTCTTTTGTGGAAATGTATCGGTTACGAACACATGCAAGAATGATAGCAGAGGAGGTAGTGCTGCATGAGGTGGTGAACAGTTTTCATTAAGAGCTGTGTATGGTAAAAGATATGCCGCATATCTGCGGCTCATAAGCTTCCACAGGGGAGCTTTATCCGGCTCGCAGAGCCGTACAGCCACTCCGGCGAGGAGCGAAAAACCCGCTTGCGGGTCTGCATTTTTGATGGCGAAGCTGTTAAAAGTGCTTTTGCGTTACTTTTGACAAAAGTAACAAAACCTTCCCAAAGAAATTTACTATCCCGTGCCGTATCCGGCACTCGTTACGGATACGAAAGAAATGCTTACATACATGACGAAAGAGGAGGATTTTTACAATGGAAAGAACAATCAGTTTTATGAATGGGAAGGGTTCCATCGGACACAACACAAGAAGCTTTATCGCCGACAATGTGGATGCCAGTCGCACCAAGAATAGTGTTACACTTATCCACGAGGATATTAAGCAGGTCTATCATAAACTGTTTGACAAGGCGTTGGACGAATACAATGCAAAGCAGAAACGCAAGGACAGGCAGATTAATAGTTATTATGAAAAGATATCCCGGAGTAAGCAGGAAAAATTATTTTATGAGGTGATTGTTCAGATTGGCAATAAGGATGACACCGGAGTGGGTAGTTCAGCTGCTGAGGTTGCAACGTGGGTGTTGAAGGATTATGTAAAAATGTTCCAGCATCGTAATCCGCAGTTATATGTGATAGGTGCTTATATTCATCTGGATGAGGAAACACCGCATTTGCATCTGAATTTCGTTCCGTGGGTATCCGGCTGTAAGAGAGGACTGTAAACAAAGACGAGCCTTAAGGCAGCACTTGCTACCAGAGGATTTGCAAGCGAGGGTAAAGGGAACACCGAATGGAAGCAGTGGGCAGAGGCTGAAAAAGATGATATTGCTCTTATCATGCGTCGGTACGGGATTGACTGGAAGAAGAAAAACACGCATAATCAGTATTTATCCGTACTGGATTATAAGAAGCAGGAGCGGGTGAAGGAAGTGGCTGCTCTTGAGGATGAACTGGAGGGTGCACAAGTTGTTCTTGAATTAAAAGAGGAAAGGATTGAATCTCTGGACAAGGAAATAGAGGATAAGCATGTCAGTATTCGAAAAGAACAATCCGAAGCTCAAAAGATGCTGGATGATACCAAGGCTGAAACTCGGAAATTGCAGTTGGAAACAACGGATTTACGCTTAAAGAATTCTGAATTACGGCTGGAATATTATGATAATCTGGATCAGCTCGCTGATAAACAAAAGGAAATTGAGGCAGCTCAAAAAGAGGCTGACAAGTGGATGATGATAATGGACACCGCAAAGTGGCAGACGGAGCAGGCACAGATTAAACCGGAGGAGGCAGAAAGGCTTAAGAAGGAACTTCTGAAAACCGTAGATGGCGATGATTATCTGAGGGAGCAGGTGATAGAGTTGAGATATCAGAATCAGATGCTCCGGGAGGAGAACCGAAGCCTGAAGGATAAGCTGGAAAAGGCGTATGCGTTTATGAAGCAGTTTGTGATTGGTGGGATGAATCTGCTGGAGAAGTTTTTTGAATGGATTGGGGAGAGGGTAAAGGATGTTGGGAGAGGAAGGTAGGGTGGAGCTAAGGCTCCGCCCCTATTAATCTTCAATAGATGTAATATATTTCATAAATTCTTTTTTGAAATAAAATGCTCTGTTTTTATCAGATATTTCACGACCATAAATACTGGAATATATAGGATGATATGGTTTTGAATCTTTTGTACGAATTTGGATGAATTCGCCACTTGCAGTATGTAAAGTCGATCTGACAGATTCAGATAATTGTTGATTTAACTGGTCACAGATGTAGTAATAGTCTGCTTCAAGTTGCTGAGCAAGAACATGATATTTCGGTAGAGATAGGTCAACCTGAATTGGAGCTAAGTACATCCAGTCTGCAGGATTTCCATCCTTACTGATAGGAACATATAATAAACGCTGGAATTTTTTATATAACTTAGTGTCTTGAAATCTGCGTTTGGATAATAACTCGTCGATAATAGAGGCGGTTTGTGTGATAAACATTGTTTCTAATGGCTTGCCGGTTCGGTCGCACTTGTTGGTTTTTAATTCTCCGTCTTCAAAATCAAGAGTAGTATTGGAAAGATTTAATCCTATGGTCAATTCCAAAAGTTGTCCGGTCTTCCCTTTATTGATTTTCATCATGGCATCTTGAACTTGGTCAGGGGACAGATACTCTTTGAAGGGAATATAGGCAAGTTTTTCTATTCTTGTCTGTGCTTCGATAAGTTTCATGATTCGGATACCTCCTTAAAAAATTCATTAATATCAACACTAAGTACATTTGCAATCTGGTTCAATACAGATATAGAAAGACTCTTATCACAGCCGGCGGCCTCGATTTTTGATAGATAGCTGATGCTGATCTTTGCCCGCTCTGCAAGTTGCACTTGTGTTAATTTTGCTTGTTCTCTGTAATGTTTTATATTTGCACCTATAACGCGATATAAGTCAGTATCGTTTTCAAAATGCATATCAGTACCTCTTTCACTATTTGTGAATATTATCGCATGAAATACAGTACAAACAAATTCACTTATAGTGAAAGAAAATTGCTATGGATTTTCCAGAAAAATTGAGTTACAATAGATAAATCAAAATAAAAGAAGGAGGTATGGCTTATAAGTTTACAACCAAATAATTTTAGGCTTGAACCAACAACAGTCTGGTCGTTTCCGGACAGAGGAAGTTGGGCAACGCATTCAGGAAAGTATAGAGGTAATTGGTCTCCGTATGTACCAAGAAATCTGATACTTAGTTATTCAAAGCCGGGAGACTGGATCTTAGATCAATTTATGGGTAGTGGAACAACCTTAGTTGAGGCAAAGCTACTCAATCGTCATGCGGTAGGTGTTGACATCAATCCGCAATCTGTTTCAATATCTGAAACAAATTTACAATTCCAATATGAATCCAATTCAAAAATATTTACACGAAATGGGAATGCCACAGATTTGTATTTTATTAAAGATAGTCGAATTGACTTTATTTGTATGCATCCACCATATGCAAATATCATTAAATACAGTAAAGGGATAGAAGGGGATATCTCATTGCTTGTTGTAGATGAATTTTTATCTGAAATGAAAAAGGTAGCAGAGGAATCATTTCGGGTTCTGAAAAAAGGTAAAATGTGTGCAGTTATGATTGGGGATGTAAGAAAATATGGAAACGTAATTCCTTTAGGATTTCGTATGATGGAATGCTTTTTACAGGCAGGATTTGTGAATAAAGAGATTATTATTAAAGAACAGCACAATTGTCGTTCTACTGATTATTGGGAGACACAAAATAATAATTTTTTACTTTTGGCACACGAGTACATATTTATTTTTCAGAAGTAAGATAATTCACAAAGAGTGAAAGTTTTGGTTGTTATTTTGTATGTTTGTAAGTATAATGGATATGTAAAAGATTGCCCGTTATGGACATAGAGAAGAGGAATCAAAATGAGTAATTCAAGTGTTGCTCCATTTGTGAAATGGGCTGGTGGTAAGCGTCAGTTGATTCCACAGATAAAGGAAAGAATGCCTAAACAGTATAAGGATTATTATGAGCCATTTGTAGGTGGCGGTGCAGTTGCATTTGAATTGCTGCCTACAAATGCTCTGATAAATGATATCAACAAGGCGTTAATAAATGCGTATAAGCAGATATGTAATGCACCGGAAGCATTTTTAAGGGCTGTAAATAAGCTTGATAAAGAAATGTGGGAAGATGGCAAGAAATACTATTATTCTCTGCGGGAGCATTACAATGATAAGCTGATGAAAGCAGAATATGATGTGGAGTTGGCTGCGTTGTTTGTATTTATCAATAAGCATTGTTTTAATGGTTTGTACCGGGTAAATGGTAAAGGATTATTTAATGTTCCGTATAACAATAGTCGCAGAGCTTCTGTTGATGAAGAGGTTATTATGGAGACTTCAAAGTATTTGCAAGGCGTAACCATTATAGATGGTGATTTTGAAGTAGCATGTAAGGATGCAAAAAAAGGTGACTTTATATTTATCGACAGTCCGTATGCACCATTGAATCCAACATCTTTTGAATCATATACCAAAGAGGGATTTGATATAGAAAGCCATAGACGATTGGCGAAGCTTTATGATGAATTAACAGCCAGAGATTGCTATTGCATGCTCACAAACCATAATACAGAGTTGATAAATGAGCTATATGGGAACAAAGGCTACAAAATAGATGTTGTAAGTGTTAAGCGTATGATTAATTCGGATGCATCCAACAGGGTTGGTGAAGAAGTGATTATATGTAATTATTGAGGATAGTAATGAATTTTAATTTGTATGTTAGAAAATTAAATGAAGTAATAGAAAAAAGCTGTTTAGAAAATGCCTACAGCCATATTGTGTATCAGATATTTGAACTTACATTAGATGATGAAAAATATTCTATTGTAGATACTTCAACGTTGAAGAGAACAATAAATAAGGCAACAGCACCTAGTGATGCTATTGCAGTACCAGATTTTGTTATTACAAGAAAAGGATATTCCTTCGACGGTTTTCAAGATTCAGATGATATTCTTGGATGCGTTGAAGTGAAATACAAAGATGTTGATGTAAAGAATCCGGATAGGCTATGTTCCACTCCACAAAATAAAGGTTACTTGGATGTTTATGATAAAGTGATTTATACTAATGGTTGGATATGGAGATTATATGATAATAGCTCCCAATATAGCATTGAAATTAATTTCAAAGAGGACTTTTCAAATGCAGAGTATGGAAAATTGTTAGATTTTTTGTGTTCAATAAATTGGGGTGAGAAAAAGTAATAAACAAAATTAATATAGACTTATTCGTATGAAAAAGTTTTATTGAAATAGTAGATATATTAAAGGAGTCGGGATAATGGAAAACTTATTCACAAAGAAAGTGCCATTATATTTCGAGACGGAAGAATCACAGTTAATTGTGGGTGATTCGTTTAAGATTCTAACAAAAATGGAACCGGAATCTGTTGATATGATATTTGCAGATCCGCCTTATTTTTTGAGTAATGACGGCATTACCTGTCAGGGTGGAAAGATGGTTTCAGTAAATAAAGGCTCATGGGATAAACTTTCGGAAAGTGGAACCAGCGTCGAAGAAAAACACAAGTTTAACAGAAAGTGGATTAAGTTATGTAAGAAAGTACTAAAGCCGAATGGCACAATATGGATATCAGGAACACTACACAATATATATTCGATTGGTATGGCATTGGAGCAAGAAGGATTCAAGATAATCAATAACATAACATGGCAGAAAACAAATCCACCGCCAAACTTAGCATGTCGATGCTTCACACATTCTACGGAAACAATTTTATGGGCAAAGAAGAATGATAAGAAGTCTCGGCATTTTTTTGATTATCAGAAAATGAAAGAAATGAACGGTGGAAAGCAGATGAAGGATGTGTGGACAGGAGCATTGACGAAACCTTCGGAGAAAACAGAAGGTAAGCACCCTACGCAGAAACCGAAATATTTGCTTGAAAAAATTGTACTGGCATCGACGGAGGAAGGACAAGTTATCTTGGATCCTTTTTGTGGCTCAGGAACTACAGGAGTAGAGGCGGTACGATTTGGACGAAAATTTATCGGAATAGATGTAAGTGAAGAATACTTGGAGATATCCAAGAGGAGATTGGAGAAGGTTTACGGAGATGCGAAAGAATATTGAAATATCTGATGAGAAGATAAGTGAGTTTTTGGAACAGTTTTATAGATATTTTGAAAGTGGATATGCATTTGAGGAATTTTTAAAAGTGTATCTTGAAAAGATTGGTCTTGATGAGGTTGTTGTCACACAGCGTTCTTCGGATGGCGGAATTGACGTGGCGGCTGTAAGATATGGTGTTGGTGGCTTTGCTGGGGCAGATGCTGTTGATTATTTCGTTCAGGCAAAGAGAAATAAACCTGGAACGACAATACCTATTGAAAAAGTCAGGGCACTTAGAGGCGTGATGCCTTCGGGTAGTAAGGGGATATTTATTACAACTGCAAACTATTCAAAAAAGACAGAAGAATTTGTAGATGCAGACCCATCACGTCCGATAATTCTTATCGATGGAAAATCACTTGTTGAAAGCTGCATTGATAACGAGATTGGTTTTGTATTTACACCCGTATTCAGTAAAAATGCAATGGATGCATTAAAGGATGAAACAGATGATTTGGTAAAAGAAGATGGAACAATAGATGAAACAAATGAAGGGGTTAAGCTGGTCGTAGATAAGCAGATTTCGGCTAATGACATTCGAGCAAGAATATTAAGATTACCAAAAGCCATTACAAATCTGTTACCTGAAGACGCACATAAAGTTAAGGTGATATTTAATGGACTGTCACCTAAAGAATTAACGGTAGCAAAGAATAGAGGATATCTTGCAGGTGTAACAGATTTGTATAAGGAATCTGGATTAATTGCTGAGGATGGTTCGTACAATCCATGTAAGGCAATTTGGAAATTTTCTGAGGATAAAATAGATATTACTATAAAGGAGCATTGATAGATGAGAGATTTTGATGAATGGCTTAGTAAGTTTCGTGCTAGTATCTCTAGTTACGATTATTACATAGATTTTGAGAAGGTTGTTAAGAATGTTGAAGAAATCAAGGTGGAATTGAATATATTAAATTCACTTATTGGTTCCAAGAACATTGAAGAAGAATTTGAAGCGATAGTAAAAAAGTATCCGGAAACATTAAAATGTGTTCCGTTATTGCTTGCAGTTCGTGGCAATGAAATTTATGCACAGGATGAAGATGGTGCATTTTTATATAATTTTAAAACTATGAATTATGATGTAGAGCAATATAAGGTTTTTATGCGTAAAACAGGCTTATTTGATATGATTGCAAATCATCTTGTGAATAACTTAGTTGATTATGCATTGGGAATTGAAACAGGATTGGATTCTAATGGACGTAAAAATCGTGGTGGGCATCAAATGGAAGATTTTGTTGAAAAGTATATTGTGGCAGCAGGATTCAAGAAGAATGTGAATTACTTCAAAGAAATGTATTTGAAGGACATTGAAGCTAAATGGAATATTGATTTATCCGCACTTTCAAATCAGGGCAAAGCTGCAAAGCGATTTGATTTTGTAATCAAGACGGATAAGATGATTTATGGTATTGAAACAAACTTCTATGGTGGCGGTGGTTCAAAACTTAATGAAACTGCAAGAAGTTATAAAATGCTTTCGCAGGAGGCAGATACTATAGATGGATTTACATTCGTCTGGTTTACGGATGGAATAGGTTGGAAAAGTGCGAGAGGTAATTTGAGGGAAACATTTGAGGTCTTGGATACGATTTATAGTATTGATGATATGGAGAATGGGATAATGTTAGAATTATTTTTGTGATAGAAGGGATGGACATATGAAATATTATTATGATGTAGTACTTTCTTTTGCTGGTGAAGATAGGGAATATGTGGAAGAATGTGCGGATATATTGACCGCACTTGGAATTAAGGTCTTTTATGACTCGTATGAGCAAGATGTATTATGGGGAAAAGATTTATATACTTTTCTCGCAGATATATATTCTAATAAAGCGAGATATGCAATTGTTTTTATATCGCAGCACTATGTTAAGAAATGTTGGACTAAGCATGAGTTTAAATTCATTAATGAAAGAATGTTTAATAGTGAAACGGAGTATTTGTTGCCTGTTTTTTTAGATGATACAAAGTTGTGTGGTATTCCGGAAACGCAGGGATACTTGACCAATAAAACACCTTATGAAGTAGCTGTCATGTTCGCAAAAAAGATAAATAAGGATATTGATGTAGAGTTAATGAAGAGTGAATTGCAACAGAGTCTTCCAACATACGAGATTACAGTTAGGGGGAGAAATGTTCGGTTTTATAGTGCAGTGGAAGAATTTGATGCAGAGTATCCGCTTTCGTTTTTAATGGAATTGTATAAATTAGATATGATGTATGATTTATTTATTTTACCAGAGCTTGTGCCGAATTAACATAAAATTTATTTGCATATCTTGACAGAAACTGATAAAAGAGATATATTGAAGATGTCTGTTCAAAGTGTAGCTTTTACGCTTTGTAACATTCTATTATCTGCTGAATTAAGATATAGATAGTGACACATTGAAATGATACATATGTGCCTTCTATTTCGCTACCTTTCAGCAGGAGCGAATTTTTTATTTTAAGGAGGTATGAGTTATGAAAGAACTCACAATTACAATTCCAGTAAAATCTTTTAAAAAGTTTGACAATCCATATGATTCAAAAGCTATGGCTGCAAAGTATCAGTTCTTTGTTAATGTTGCAGATATTCCTTCTGAATGGTTGGAGTGGTTGTCGGTTAATCCAAGAGAACAGAAACTTACCACAGATGTTGCTAGAGATATTGCAAAATCATTACGTAGTAGTAAAAAGAATTTTCATGTGTTAAATAGAGGAATTTTACTCTCGGCAGAAGAGGTAACTTTTGATAACAAAGAAAAGATGGCTACAATTAAGTTTCTTAATCCCAATATGCATGGTATTGTAGATGGTGGACATACATATCGTCAAATATTAAAATATCAGGAAGAGATAAATCCAATATATGAAAAATATGTGCAAGTAGAGGTAATTACTAGTTTTGACAGTATAGAAGAACTAGCCGAAGCAAGAAATAATTCTGTGGCAGTTGATGATAAATCTATAGAGGAATTAAGAGGTACTTTTGACCCCATCAAAAAAATTATTGAAAATCAAAGGATTCAGGGTGAAAAATATTTTGATAGAATTTCGTTTAGACAAAACGAATTCTGGGGAAATAAGGATGTTAATAATATTATAGATGTTAGAGAAATTATATCTATAATTAATATGTTTAACCCTATATTGTATGATCCGATGACGCCTACTCATCCTATTCAGTCATATACAGGTAAGGCAGCAAGTTTGAATAAATTTTTAAAAATGTCTCCTCCAGGAGTTAAAGAAGAAGACCCTGAGTATAGAAAAGCAGTAATTGAGAAATTGACGAAAATTATTCCAGATATTTTTAAACTTTGGGATGATATAGAGGTTAATTTTGCTAAAGTATCTAAGGAACTTAATAGAAGGTATGGAAGCAAGCCGTATTCAAATTATGGTAAAGATAATGTGAAAAAAATATCTATGTTTTCGAATGTTGAGATGGATTATACCGTACCAAAAGGAATTATGTATCCAGTTGTTGGAGCATTCAGAGCGTTAGTGTGCGAAAAGGATGGGCGGTATGATTGGACTATTTCTCCGTTTAATGTATGGGATGAGAAAAAGGAGCAGATTGTCACATCGGTTTTGGAAAGTTCGGCACAATTTGGGAATAGTCCTGATAAACTTGGAAAGTCAACATTATTATGGGATTCATTATATAATATGATACTAATCTATAGGATAACAAATGAAAAATAGGTAGGCTATGATAATGTCCCTTTGTGAAGTAGGAGCGGGAGTGAAATACTGACAACAAAATGACAATACAATCCCTAGAAAATCTACGCAATATGTAGAAACCATATAAAACTCCTTGATTCCTGCCTTAAAAATCAACGAAAAACACCACATAACAACTTTACAAAGAAGAGTTTGAATAAAAAGGTAAATCCCTACAAAGCCTGTATTTATGGGCATTGTAGGGATTTTTTAGATGGCGATGGGTACGATTTGGGTACAAAATTTTAATTTTGGGGTATCATTGGTTGCTGCTGTACAAAACATATTTTTGGGGGGGACACTATTAATCATATTAATAAATGTGTCTTGTCCAATATGTCATTTACAAAATTAAAATCAGTATATAAACAGAGAACGGGGAATACATTTGAAGATACAGATTATGAATCTTTTGGGCTGATTGATGAAAAAGGAAATCTAACGAATGCTGGAGCACTTTTGGCAGATGAATCACCGGTACGTCATTCCAGATTGTTTTGTACAAGATGGAATGGACTTACTAAAGCATCAGGAATAGTGGATGCACTTGATGATAAGGAATATACTGGCAGTCTTGTCACATTGTTGCAGGCAGGAACTGATTTTGTGAGAAATAATTCCAAGAAAGCATGGCGTAAGGTTGGTGACGGCAGAATTGAAATGCCTGATTATCCGGATAGAGCAGTGCTTGAAGGTGTAGTAAATGCATTGATTCATAGAAATTATCTGGAGATAGGTAGTGAAGTCCATATAGATATGTTCGATGATAGAATTGAAATATATTCACCCGGTGGAATGGTAAGTGGAATATCTCTTGAGGGGAAAAATCTATTGAAAATTCCGTCAAAGCGAAGAAATCCGATATTAGCTGATATATTCAGCCGTTTAAAATATATGGATCGTAGAGGTAGTGGATTTAAGAAGATATTGGCAGATTATGAGGGACAAGTAGAATTTGATGAGACCAAGATGCCAGTCTTTGATGCAGATAATGATGATTTTACATTGACTTTGTATAATCTGAATTATGGCACTAATTATGCAACACAGGTGAATGAAAATGTCATAGAAAATGTCATAGAAATTTCGGAAGAAAAAATGAAGCAGTTAATGCCAGAGTATTCTAAGAAGAAGCTTACTAAAGCATGTGAGATCCTAAAAATGATTTCCGAAAATCCGAATATTTCTATTGATGAATTAAGAATAGCCTTAGATGTCAAAGATAGAACAATTGCTAGATATATATCAGAATTAAAGGATAAAGGTATCATAGAACGAAAAGGTCCAGATAATGGTGGTAAATGGAAAATTAAGTAAGTGAATGACAGTAAATATGCTGGGACACACATTTGACGAAAATAAAAGGAAGAAATGTCTTGTTTATTGTGAATGCCAGTAATCGTTATACAATAGCAATGACAGATATTGAACCAAGAAACTGGAATTACTATACAATGTATATCCGCAGTGTGATTCATGGCGTGATGCAGGAAATGGGATATTCCGAGGAACAGATAGGGCAGTATTTTAAAATGTCAGGCGATACAACTGTAACAAAAACTCATGGTAGGAAATCGGTTGGTGGCATTAACAGAATGGTAATGGATGCACAGTATTTTGGTAAGAAGCTGGAGAAAGAAGCAAAGTGTCAATGGGAACTTAGTGAGTATCTGAACAGAGATATTTGCCAGCCAGAGGGATTTGATGCGTATGGATATCCGAGTGAACTTTTTAAATTAGACATGGAACGATTAGGGATTGCTGCTAAGAGAAAGCCAGCAAAGGTAATTGATTTTGCTCAGTACATAGAAAACAATCGTGGTACTAACGATTAGTACCACGATTGTTTTCTTGTAGAAATATTGGCTGGAGATTATAGTTTCCATAGGTGGACTTGCAAACCGACAGAAATTTATTCTGTGAATAGTAAACAAACCTGCAAGCCACCGGAACTACACACAATAATGACAATATAGCAATGGTACTGGATTGGTACTAAAAATATGTGAAACGAAGAATAACGTGTGGAAAAAGTATGAGTTATCAATACAAAACGGTATAGATAACTGCACTGAAATAATCAAAATCAAACCAGACTTTGCGAGTTTGAGTAGGGTTTTGTAAAAATAAACCCAATGTTTATGCGTATTCCAAGCAAATTACGTTAATTTGTAGCAACGGATTGGCAACACTTTTTGCAATATTCCTTGAATAAAATTATATTTCTATAACATAAAAATCTTACTGATGAGATGTTTCCAAAATTGGAAAGAGCAGTCAGTAAGGTTTTTTTGCATTTCTTTATTGATTCTCTTTTTTCAGTGCCTTGATGAGTTCGTCAGAGAGTTCCTGAGACGGAACCTTTGCCCGAATCTCTGAGGTGTCCATTTCCGGATAATTATATCGCCAGTTATCGTATTCTTCCTGGCTGATTTCTCCGGATTCCAGTTTTGCAGCCATTTGCTGCCATGCATGAAAAGGTTCAAACAGATGCTGATATTCTCTGTGTTCCCGGTCAAGTCGGAGGCAGAGTTCTCCGTCAATCTCTCCGATCTTGATGCCATGCAGTGGTTAAGGAGGCAGGAAAGACAGATAGAAAAACGGCACAGCAGAAGCAGACGGTAGATGGAAAAGATAAGAAATTATCCATTCATGAACGGCTTGAAATCAATAAGAAGATTATTCAAGAAAAACAGGGAAAAGATAAGTCGGAGAGAGGAGCTGATTTTGGTGTGAGATAATTGAAAAAGGAATGGAAGTTACTGTTTTGGTAGCTTTCATTCCTTTTTTGACGTGAGAGAAGAGTTATTTTTGATTAAATAGATTGTTACATTCGTCTATAATAGCTTCAACTGTGCGTACCTGTGAAGGCGTGAGTCGGCGGAGCTGAGACTATGAAGAAAAGTCTGTAAATAATAATCTTCTATGATAATGATTGAGCTGGAAGCGCTAAATTAGAGCTTCCAGCTTTTGCTATATATATACGACATGATTTCGGACATGTCAAGAGCAGACGTCAAAAACGTCCTTCTCATCATGCATATAGCTTTTGTTATTCTTGGAGTCGTCCCCCATACATAATGCTGAGTTCACCGTAGACCCGTCCCCAGTTTCTAATGCTCATAGTCCATTTTTTTGTGGCTTCAAAAGTTGCCAGATACAGGGCTTTCAGGAGTGCTGTATCACTTGGAAATACGCTTCTCTGACGGTTGAGCTTACGGTAGGTAGAATTCAGACTTTCAATTGCATTGGTCGTGTAAATAACCTTTCCGACATCCGGTGAAAACTTGAAAATCGGCGTTATTGCATCCCAGTTATCATACCAGTGTTTCATAGAATTCGGGTATTTTGCGGTCCATTTTTCAGTAACACAATCTAGTACTTTTTAAGATAAAGTAGAAATAGTGCAATTTTCACAGGATATTATACAAGAATTACATAGAAATATATCGTATTATTGATATAGTATTCTTGAATTGTATGTGAGGAGAAAACTATGGCAGCTGAAAGAAAAACATTAACACAGTTATCTGTGCCAATATGCTTAGAAACTTTTTTTTATATGCTTTCAGGTATGGTCGATACGCTTATGCTATCATCTGTAAGCGACCAGGCTGTAGGAGCAGTGGGAACAGCAAATACATATATAGGTGTTTTTATTATCATGTTCGGCGTAATATCGTCGGGTATGATAGCTGTTATGTCACAAAATATCGGAGCCGGAAGACCGGGGATAGCGTATCAGGCAAGACAACTTGGACTTATATTCAACGCATTGATAGGTATCGTAATGTCTGTCATTCTTGCTACTTTTTCTGGTGGGATACTTCGAATCGTAAGTATTGCTCCGGCTTTGCTTGAGCCGGCTGAAATATATCTTAGAATTGTTGGCGGCGCATGTTTTTTAAATGCACTGATTCCTATTTTCTCCAGTTATTTGAGAGTGTTTGGATATACAAAACATTCTTTGATAGGAACTGTTGTTGGAAATGTTCTCAATATAATACTTAATTCAGTATTCTTATTTGTATTCAACTGGGGTGTAATGGGAGTTGCTGTTGCCACGGTTATTTCAAGAGTTGTAAATCTTATTATTGTAGCAGGTATGGGGGCTGTGCTTATAAAAGCAAAACAGAGTCCTGAGCGAATTGCATCAAGAAAGATATTTGCGCAGATTGTTAAGATTGGTTTTCCTTCTGCGCTTGAAACAGCACTTTACAACATCGCAATGACCTTTATTGTGCGTTTTATGAATCAGATGGATGTGGATGGAATGAATGTTACAGCACGCTCATATGCTGTACAGATTGCAAATTTCTCATATTGTGTGGGAGCTGCCCTTGCTCAGGCAAATGCAATTATGACCGGTTGGAGAATTGGAGCAAAAGAGTTTGAGGAATGTAACAGGGGAACGAGAAAAGCTGCGATATACGGTATCATCACAGCGACCTGTTTTTCCGTGACATTTGCATTGGCAGGACATTTTATCGTGCATATATTTACTGATGATACACAGATGATAAATCTTGTGGTAAAGTTGTTAATAGTAGATGTCTTTCTTGAAGTTGGAAGGGTAACAAACCTTGTATATGGTCAGGCATTAAAAACGAGTGGAGACGCACTTTTCCCGGCTATACTAGGTGCAATATTTATGTATTTGTTTGCAGTTGGCGGAACTTATTTTCTCGGAATACATATGGGATTTCTGGCTGTAGGATCATATATTGCTATGGCAGGTGACGAATGTGCGAGAGCTGTGGGAATGGTACTTAGATGGAAGAGTGGAAAATGGAAAAGTAAAGGTCTTATAGAAGTATAGGAGAGATTATGTACTTTGAATTAAAGGAAAATAAACCGCATGGTACAAAGGATGATCCGTTTAGTACATATCATATAAAAAATGAGGGACGATCATTTCAGATACCGGTACATTGGCATGATGAACTGGAAATTATATATGTAAAAAGTGGGTTTTTGACTGTAAGTATATCAGGAGAAAATTATATTGGAACCCCCGGGGATGCTTTTGTAGTGTCGCCGGGCAATCTGCATTTCATGGGTTCACAGGCTGGAGAAGTGGATTATTTTACTTTCCTTTTTCCACTTGAATATATCTCTTTTTGCACAGATGACATGTTAGATGATAAATTGCTTACTCCATTAAAAAATGGTCATTTGATGATAAGACCAAGGATCAAGGATGCAGCAAAAGAGTTGTGTGAGCAGTTGGCCGAAATATATATGGCAAAAAATGATGAAAAGAAGTTGGAAATAGCTGTTCAGATAAAGACAAAAATAATTCTTTTACAATTTATTCTTCACATGTGGGAGAATGGATTTATAATCGAAAATGATAAAAGTGGAAGAAATACTGTAGAAAAAGAGATGATTTCATACATACAGCAGAGTTTTACAGGGGAGATATCATTAAAGGAACTTGGGGAACAGTTCCATCTTTCTGAAAAATATGTATCGCAATATTTTAAAGAACATTTTCATATTACGCTTTCAAAATATGTTACATATTTGCGGTTGGAGCATGCAAAACAGTTGTTACAAAATTCGGACATTCCAGTTACAGAGGTTGCAATGCTCAGTGGCTATCAGAATGTAAGTTATTTTATCAGAAGCTTCAAAAAAACATACGGAGTGTCTCCGTTAAAATATAGAAAAAATGAGCCGAGTACATGGATTTAGCGGAGTGTGAAAGAAACATAAACGATGTTACAAACAAAAGGTTAGGGAACACCTGAAAGGGAGTTTCCTAACCTTTTGTTGTATAGAGCTGTTATCAGTCTGCTCAATCAATAAATAATCAGGCAATTTTATGCTACAGGAACATTTCCTGTAGATTTCCTTTCAATCAGCTGTGTATGCAATAAAAATGTACTGATTGAAACGCCATTAAGAAGACTGGATAACGCAAAGAATCCACTTTTTCTCAGTTCAATACGATCTTGTCTGATTGTAGCCAGTGGAGGTGATGTATAAGCAGCGATTGGCAGATCATCAAATCCGATAATGCTGACATCATCAGGAACCTGATATCCGAGCTGTTGGCATTGGATAAGAGCTGCATTCACAAGGGTATCCTGGCTGCAGATGATAGCTGTTGTTCCATTTTCCAGAAAACGAGGTAAATGTTTCTCCATACATTCTGACAGATAATAAGAGCAGCCGGTGGTGGCAGGAGAAGTCTTCAGTCCATGTTGGTGCATGGCACGGAGAAGAAAAAGAGCAGTTATCTGAGGAAAAGCAACAATTGCAGGGCGTTTCCGACAGATGTGACCGGGGAGTGCGTGTTCTTGGAGAAAATGTTGTAGAGGATGCGGTACAGAAAGATATACAGGAGCAGAAAGCATTAGAAGAAAAACGGCAAGTGGAGCAAATGCCCAAAGGAAGTATTCACGAAAGATTGGCTTGGGGTGCCAGAAAAAGTGAGATGGAGAACCAGCAACGTAAGAAAAATAAAACAAAGAACAGAGGAATGGAGAGATGAGACGATGAAAAAGCATATTTATGAAGAAAGTAATAGATTGAGCTACACAATGCATGGAGATTATTATCTGCCGGATCTGGTAGTGAATGAGGAAGAACCGACATATGGTAAATACGGAATGTTGCGAAAACAGTTTCTGAAAGTGCATAGACCGGCACGATATCAGTATTTATTGATGACGGGGGAGCTGACGACACACTTGAATCGAGTTGCTCAGGAAGCCAGAGAACAGGTGAAAATTATGCTGAAGCAGATGGCGGAAAAACAGGGTGTGACGGAACAAATGAAAATGCAGGATCAGATGAAATGGGTTGGTTTAATGAATAGCATCAAAGCCTGTGCAGAAGAAATTGTGTTGAAAGAGAGGGTATATATGTGAGTAGAAAGGGTGATCGAAAGGCTGTTCTTTACAAAGATGAAAATAAAAATTGCTGAAAAGGCATGAGTGTTGTAGTGTAAAACTCTTTTGACATTGTGTTTTCCGTTAAGTAAAATATCTTTGATAGACAGATAATGAAAAAATGATTATTCTTGGCTCAGATCAAGAGAACAAATTACTTGCGAAGGGAGGAAATTATATGGAGCTGAGTATACAGATAAAAAAATACCGAACAGAGCTTCATCTATCACAGGAGGAATTGGCAGAAAAGGTATATGTAACAAGACAGACAATTTCTAATTGGGAAAACGAAAAGAGTTATCCTGACATTCATAGCTTGTTACTTCTTAGTTCATTGTTTAATGTATCTCTCGATCAATTAATTAAAGGAGATATAGAGAAAATGAAAGAAATTATTAGCGAGCAAGAAATTAAAAAGTTTAATTATTATGGTTCCATCTATACAGTTCATTTGGCCGTGTTGATTATATCGGCAGTACCTTTGTTTATGTGGCTCGGAAGGTATGCGTATATTCCGTTTGGGATTTTATTTATTATTACAATGTACTGGGCGTTAAAGGTTGAAAAACTAAAAAAGAAAAATGATATACAAACCTATAAGGAAATTGTTGCATTTACGGAGGGAAAAAAATTGGATGAACTTCATAAGGCAGTTGAAGTGGGAAAACGTCCTTATCAAAATATATTAAAGGTTATTATCAGTGCGGGTGTTACAGCGATGATTTGCTTCTTAATTGGAGTACTGATGCACGTATTCTTGAATTAATTAAATTTAAGGATATTTTGATTTGTAGAATTATAAAATAGAGCATTTTTCTCGCAGATTTTAACCGGTAGTTAAGAAATCGAAGCCATAATTAAACGAAGGCTCAATTGTAAACACATATTAGAAATACTATAATGAGAATATAAACAGGAGGTAGGAACAATGCAAATTGGTGAGAAGATAAAAAACTATCGGAAAACTGCGGGATTAACACAAGAACAGGTGGCGGATTATTTGGACGTTTCTACTCCTGCGGTAAATAAATGGGAAAAAGGAAACACATATCCAGATATATCATTACTTCCGGCAATTGCTCGATTATTAAAAATTGATATGAATGAACTATTTTCATTTCGTGAAGAATTGACAGAAAAAGAGATTGGACAATTTGTGAATGAGCTTTCGGAAGTTTCATTGGATAGCTTTATAAAAGCTTTTGAGATGGGAAAAAATAAAATAAAGGAATATCCTCATTGTGATTCGTTGATTTATTCAATTGCTACTGTTTTAAATGCAGCGTTAACTTTATCCGATGTCGATGATGAGAAAAAGTTGGAATGCAATAATGTGATTGTTGAATGGCTGGAACGAACTGCTGAAAGTCCGAATGAAAAGGTAAGGATTTCCAGTATTTTTATGCTTGCAGCGAAATATATACAAATGGAAAAATATAAAGAAGCAAATATCTTTTTGGATAAAATTCCAGATACTGTGATAGATGCCACAATTATGAAAACGAAGGTGCTAGCACACCAGGAAGGGACAGATATTGCAGCGTTCTTTTTAGAGGGAAAACTGATGCAGACAGTTACGAATATACAAAACTATCTGTATAAGTTGATAGAAATGGAAGAAGAAACCGGAAATCATTGTAAAGCAGAGGAGATTGCCGAAATCACAGAACATATGGTGTCGTTATTTGGTCTGTGGGATTACGGTAAAGTAGTACCATATCTATTGATTGCCGTGTATCGAAAGGATGTAGAAAAATGTATTCAGTTGATAAAAGAAGTGCTGATGGAGTCACAGAAGCCATGGAAGATGGTGGAATCACCTTTATATTACAGATATGTGGATACAGTGCAGGGAAAGTCTTTTTCAGGTGTTGGAAATAATTTTGTTCGTGCATTAGCTACAGAAATTGAAAATAAAGAAGAGTATGAATTTTTGAAAGGAAATAAAGAATTGGAGGCGATTTTTTCTCAATATTTGAAATAGATTGCGATAAAAATATATAGAATGACAAAATTAAAGCTGTAAAAATCTACGTTGAATTTTACAGCTTTTTGTGTATAATAAAAGTAGCAGAAACAATTTAAAATCAAAGGAAGGAGCTGAAAGAATATGGCAAATATTTTACCAGTATCTGATTTGAGAAATTATAATGAAGTCCTGAAAAACTGTCATAAAGGAGAACCGGTATATCTGACTAAGAATGGCAGAGGACGTTTCGTAGTCATGGATATTGAAGATTATGAGCGTGACCGGGCAGAGAAAAAGCTTCTGATGAAGCTGCAGGAAGCTGAAGAAGCGGTGAAAGACGGAGAAGGCTGGCTGGATCTGGATGAATTAAAAGCACTTGTGGGGGAATAAGATGTTAAAACTGCGGATCAATCCGATTGTTGCAAAGGATTTGAAGAACATCCGGGATTATATTGCCGAAGACAACGAG
This sequence comes from Dorea formicigenerans, assembly GCF_025150245.1. Taxonomy (NCBI): domain Bacteria; kingdom Bacillati; phylum Bacillota; class Clostridia; order Lachnospirales; family Lachnospiraceae; genus Dorea; species Dorea formicigenerans. The sequence continues at coordinate 2,589,954 of NZ_CP102279.1, read as the reverse complement.
GAATATGCTGCGAAGACGATAAAAGAGATTTATGGTAAATTTGAAAATCTTCAAATGTTTCCGGGAATGGGGGCGGATCTCTCCAAACGGGTCAGCTTTCGGACAGATTATAAATATGCGATATGGGAAGATTATGTGATTATTTACAAGATCAGTAAAGAATATGTAGAGGTTTATCGTGTAGTTAACCGATATCAGGATATCACGAGAATCTTTGATTGATAACAGAGATGTGATAACAAATTGATAACACCGTTCAGTACAGCCTATGGATTTAGGACAGTGGAACACATATAAAACCAAATAGAACCATAATACCAATACTAAAAAGTATAGTGATGAGATAAACGATCCGCGAGGATGCGCAGTGATTCTGATAGGAATATGTCAGCTTTTCTGACCAGAATCACGCGCCAAGTCTCACGGACGTTCGACTTGATTTGATCAGGACACTGATCTTAGAATGGATATGAGAGAAAAGAAAAGTAATGCGAAGCCACTCGCATTACTTTTCTTTTCCATCAATGAGATATTCATAAGATATTTCGAAAACTTCAGAAAATGCTTTGATTTCAACATCAGTAACAAAGCGCTTATTTGTTTCAATTCTTGTAATTACATTTTTGTCCATATCATAGCCGCGCAGTTGAAGCTGATGGGCAAGCATCCGCTGGGACATATGGTTTTTCTCACGAAGCTCGATGAGTCTTTTACTGATTAAGTTCTTTTCTCCGGTGGCTGTCTTTGGTTTTGGCATATAAATGCTCCTCTCTTTTGTAATTGAAAAATGAGATTGTCTCATTTTTTGCTCTATTCATTGATTTTACAGTTGAGGTAAGAATAAAACGGTTGTAAAAGTGAGACAGCATGGACGTTCTTGGATTTTATGACTAGTGTGTTATAGCGAAATTAATTTGAAAAATTACTTTCATCAATAATCTCTTGACAAATCCCTTTGAAATCACGTATCCTCATAGTATAAAAGCGCTTTCATAGGAGCTTGGTATGCAATGCAAAGCAGTGAAAAGAGGAAAAAGATGAATATATATGATATAGCAAAAGAAGCCGGAGTTTCTATATCAACGGTTTCTCGTGTTATGAATAACAAAGGGAATGTGAATGCTGCTACAAGAAAAAAAGTAGAAGCAATATTGGACAAGCATGATTATACGCCCAGTGCGATTGCGCGTGGTATGGTAAGTAAAACAATGAAGACGGTTGCAGTACTGACTGTGGATATCCGCGTGCCGCATTATGCGAGAACTGTTTATACAATTGAACGGGAGTTTAGCCACAGAGGGTACGAGGTCGCAATCTGTAATACGGGTGGTGAGTTGGAAGAGACAGCCAAGTATTTAAAGACAATGCTTGAGAAAAAAGTAGACGGAATCGTACTGGTCGGTTCAATTTTTAATACACTTTGCAAAAAAGATGAAATTGGAAATATGATTAAGAATACACCGGTAGTGCTTGCGAATGGAAAACTGGAACTGCCGAATTCCTATTCTGTCTTAGTTGATGACCGGTATGGCGTTTCTCTGGCAGTGGAACATCTGCTAAAAAGAGGGCACCTTGATATGTACTATCTAAAGGATATGGATACGGTCAGTGCCAGGTTAAAAAGTGAAGGGTTTATAAAAGCATTGGAAAGTCACGGTGTTAGTGACGCGAAGCAATATGTGATCGATACGGACAGAAGTATCGGTGGAGGAATCGAAGCGGTTGAAAAACTGATTGCCGAGAATAAGAAATTTACAGCCATTGTCTGTGGAGAAGACATTACAGCAACGGGAGCGGTGAAAGCGGCATTGCGTGCCGGACTTCGAGTACCGGAAGATGTAGCGGTTACCGGGTACAATAATTCAGAATATGCAAGAATCTGTGAACCACGTCTTACGACTATTGACAATAAGCCGGAGATGGTTGCGATGATGAGCGTGCAGCTCCTTACAAGTTTGATTGAACAGACGGATGTGTACTCTTCCTGTGTGATCCAGCCGGAATTGGTGGAAGGAAAGACAACATAAGCTGACATAAGACAACAAAAAAAGACGATATAGGTGAAAGATTGCAGATAGAGCTATGAAAAGCAGAAGGATTTTCAGAAAGAAAAACTGAAAGTACCTCTGCTTTTTTTTTCTTCATAATCTTTAATAAACTGAAAGCGCTTGCATAAATATGAAAGATTGTTAAAAAATAATCGTTATTTTGTACTAAAATAAATGCTAGAATTTGAACATAATGCCGAAAAAAATAAAAATATGCGCATGAAATTGACAAAACGAGTGAAATAAATATAATGAAAAGTAAAGAAAGCGCTTCTATAAATTTTCAATAATATTTTCTCAAAATTGAAAGGAGATTAATATGAGAGTTCAATATGATGTAATGGTGCAGGAGTTTGCAAGAGTATTAGAGAAAAAAGGATTCACTCATGAAGATGCCGAGAATGCGGCAATCATTTTCGCACAGAACAGTCTGGCTGGTGTATACTCCCACGGACTGAACCGTTTTCCAAGAGTTGTCAGCTACCTGGAGAAAGGTGAGATTGATCCGAATGCAAGAGCAACTTGTGAGATGAAGATGGGAGCGATTGAACGTTGGGATGGACATCGTGGATTTGGACCTCTGAATGCAAAACGTGCAATGGATCGTGCATGCGAACTTGCGAAGGAGAATGGAATTGGTTGTGTAGCTCTTGGAAATAATAACCACTGGATGCGTGGTGGTACATATGGCTGGCTTGCAGCAGATCATGGTTGTATCGGAATCTGCTGGTCTAATACAATGCCGAACATGCCTGCATGGGGTGGACTGAACCGCAAGATCGGAAATAACCCGTTGATCATGGCAGTGCCTCGTTCTAATGGGGAACATGCAATGATCGACTGTGCTGTATCTCAGTTTTCTTATGGAAAGATTGAAGATTGCCGTCTGAAAGGACTGAAACTTCCGGTGCCGGGAGGATATGATACAAAGGGAGAACTCACAACAGACCCTTCAGAAATCGAGAAGACATGGCGTGTGCTTCCGATGGGATACTGGAAGGGAAGTGGACTTTCCATCGTGCTGGATCTGATCGCAACAGTTCTTACAGATGGAAACTCTGTATCAAAAATCGGAACATTCGGTGACGAGATTGGACTTACTCAGATTATGATTGCAGTAGATCCTACAAAGTTCAACACAGTGGAGCAGACAGATGCAATTGTAGATGAGATTCTTGCAGATGTGAAATCTTCTGAGCCGATCAAAGAGGACGGAGAAGTTCTTTATCCGGGAGAGTTAGAGCTTAAGAACATCAAAGAGAACAAAGAACAGGGAATCCCGGTTGTTGAAGAAGTATGGGAATCTGTTCTGAAGATGTAATAATAATTAGGAAATATAGAATAGGAAGAAACAATGATTCAGGGAGTACTTTTTGATATGGACGGGCTTATGTTCGATACGGAAAGAATCGGATACGAAGGCTGGAAATATGCAGGAAAAAAGCTTGGCATTCATATGAAAGATGAATTGATCGCTTCTTTTCGCGGAACCGGAGAAAAAGAAAAGCGAAGACATTTCAAAGAAGCATTTGGAAGTGAAGAGCTGTATGATGAAGCATTTACGCTTCGGACGGTATATGCAAAAGAATGGATCGATAAGAATGGGCTTCCGGTAAAGAAAGGGCTGGTGGAGCTGCTGGAGTATTTGAAAAGAGAAAATATTCCGGCGGCGCTCGCAACCTCGACAAACCGCAAGAAAGCGATGGGTTATCTGGATATGGCAAATGTAACAGAATATTTCAGTGCATCAGTGTGCGGTGATGAAGTGAAGGCAGCGAAGCCTGCCGGTGATATCTTCATAGCTGCGGCAGAGGCACTGGGAGTTTCGACAGAGAAATGTCTTGTTTTGGAAGACAGCCCAAATGGTCTGAAAGCTGCAAAAAATGCTGGCTGCAAAGCGATTGTAATCCCAGATCTGTCCCCGGCACCTAAGAAAGAAGAAGGCCTGTGGGATGCGAAAGTTTCGAATTTAAAAGAGGTTATAGAAATCATAAAGAATCTTTGATACAGGAGGAAATATCATGGAATATATTATTGGAATCCTGCTGCTCATCTCATTTGTAGGGTTGGCCGTATACGCAGTGCGCGGCGGTAACCTGATGATGGGTATGCTGATTATGGCAATTATTTGGACAGTGCTTCCACTTATTGGAAATACATTTGCGACAAATCCGGAATTTATTGGTTCTTATCCGGGAATCACGGATATCAGTGTTGTTGATGCAATTACAAAAGTTTTCCAGTCCGGTCCGGAAGGCTGGGGAAATGTACTTGTAAATGTTGTATTTGGTGCATGGTTTGGACGTGTTCTTCTTCAGACAGGTATTGCAGATGCACTGATCCGTAAAGCGGTTGAGCTTGGTGGAGACAAACCAGTTATCATCTGTGTATTACTTTCTACAGTTACAACAGCAATCTTTTCAACATTATTTGGCGCAGGTGCCGTTGTAGCGATTGGAGTGATCATTCTTCCAATCCTTATGAGTCTTGGTATTCCTAAGACACTTTCCATCGGATCCTTCATGATGAGTGTCGGAGCCGGAATGTATTTAAATCCGGTACTTACCGGACAGTTCCTTGGATTCTTCCTTGGAGAAGATGGAAAACAGCTCATCACTTATGATGATCCTGCACGTCTTCACTGGGCAATCATCGGAGTTGCAGTACAGCTTCTTGTAGTAATTGTTATGTGTGTTGTGACACTTAGAAAGAAGAAAACCGTTCATGCATGGAGCGCATCTGCAGCAAGAAAAGCCCGCCCGGGATATGTTCCGACAATTGCTCTGATCGCACCGATCATTCCGGTTGTACTTCTTGTAGTGTTTAATGTACCGATCATTCTTGGATTTACAATTGGAAGTTTCTACGCATTATTCGTATGTAAGAAACTGACATCATTTCGCGGTGCATGCCGTGTACTGAATAAGGATTTCTATGATGGTGTTGTTGACACTGCACCGCTGGTAGGATTCCTGCTTATGATTCCGATGTTCAACAAAGCAGCAGAGCTTTGTGTGCCATATTTTAATGCACTTCTTGGAAATATTATTCCGAATAATACACTGGTTATCAGCATTGTATTTGCAATTCTTGCGCCACTTGGACTGTTCCGTGGACCATTTACACTGTTCGGCTGCGGAGCTGCAACACTTGGAATCCTGAAAGGAATCGGATTCCCAACACCATATCTGTATGCACTGATGGTCATTCCTTCTATTACAATGAATGTATCGATCTGTATGACACAGAGCTGGATTGCATGGGGAGTAAGCTACTCAAAAGTATCCACAAGAGAACATCTGAAGATGACACTGCCATATGCATGGCTTGTATGTATCATTATGCAGGCGATCACATATGTTATGTTCGGTTAAGGAGGGCGTGAAAAAATGAGTGATAGAAAAGTACGTATGGGTATTGACGTAGGTGGAACACATACAAAAGCGGTTGCCATTGACAATGCCACACATGAAATAATTGGAAAATCTTCCGTAAAGACAACTCACGATGATAAAGCAGGCGTAGCAGCCGGTGTTGTAGCAGCATTTCAGAATTGCCTGCGGGAAAATAATATTGACCCGAAAGATGTCATTTTCGTAGCACATTCTACGACCCAGGCAACCAATGCCTTAATCGAAGGTGACGTTGCAAAGGTTGGTGTTGTTGGTGTCGGTCCGAAAGGAATCGGCGGACTCATTGCAAAAGCTCAGACAAATATGAAAGACATCAATCTTGGGTCTGGACGTTTTATCCGTCTTAAGAATCGTTACATCTGTGATGAAAAACTGTCCGACCAGGCTGTGACAGACACGATTAAATCTTTAGTTGGAGATGGCGCAGAGGTTATCGTTGCCAGTGAGTCTTTCGGCGTAGATGATATGGAAAATGAGACTGGCATCTGCAAGATTGCAAAAGACATGGGACTTGAAGCAACAGCAGCCAGTGAGATCACAAAACTTTACGGACTGACAAGACGTACCCGTACAGCAGCGATCAATGCGTCTATTCTTCCGAAAATGCTTAACACTGCAAACTCTACAGAGCAAAGTGTTAAGAGTGCAGGTGTTGAAGTTCCGCTGATGATCATGCGTGGTGACGGTGGAGTTATGGAGATCAGTGAGATGAAAAAACGTCCGGTACTGACCATGTTATCCGGTCCGGCCGCATCTGTTATGGGAAGTCTGATGTATCTGCGTGCTTCTAATGGTGTATACTTTGAAGTAGGTGGAACAACGACCAATATCGGTGTTATCAAAGATGGACGTCCTGCTATCGACTATTCTGTAGTTGGCGGACATCGTACATATATCAGCAGCTTAGATGTACGAGTTCTCGGTGTTGCCGGAGGAAGTATGGTTCGTGCAGATAAGAACGGAGTAAAAGATGTAGGACCACGTTCCGCACATATCGCAGGTCTTGATTATGCAGTATTTACACCGGAAGAAGAAATCGTAGATCCGAAAGTTGTATTCTTCAGCCCGAAAGAAGGAGATCCGGAGGACTATGTCGCAATCGAATTAAAGAATGGAAAACGTATCACCATTACGAATACATGTGCAGCCAATGTGCTTGGTCTTATTAAGCCGGAATATTTTGCATATGGAAATGCGAATGCAGCAAGAAAGGCAATGCAGCCGCTGGCAGATTACATGGGAAAAACTGTAGAAGAAGTTGCAACTCAGATCCTGACAAGGGCTTACGAAAAGATTGAGCCGATCATTATGGATCTGGCTGACAAATACCGTCTGGAAAAAGACCAGATCAGTCTGGTCGGAGTTGGTGGAGGAGCAGCGGCTCTTATCGGATTCTGTTCTGATAAAATGGGACTGCGCTATTCAATCCCGGACAATGCAGAAGTTATTTCTTCTATCGGAGTTGCGCTTGCAATGGTACGAGACGTTGTAGAACGTGTTGTTCCGAACCCGACACCGGAAGATATCCGCTCCATCAAAGCTGAGGCAATTGATAAGGCTGTAGAAAGTGGTGCGGCAGCAGACAGCGTAGATGTACATATTGAGATCGATCCGCAGACATCAAAACTGACAGCCATTGCCCTTGGATCAACAGAAGTTAAGACAACGGACCTTTTAAAAGAGTGTACAGCTAAGGAAGCAAGAGAACTGGCAGCTGAAGACTTGAAGGTTGCTCCATCAGAAGTAAATGAAGAATGTGCAACAAAGAACTTCTATGTATTTGCTATAGAAGGAAAAGGAAAACATCCGGTTCGTATTCTGGATAAAAAAGGATTTATCAAGGTTCAGAGAAATGACGGAAAAGCAATTCTTTGTAAAGCCGGAAGCTATCGTAATATCGTATCTCAGTTATGGGAAGAGCTTGCAATTTATCAGCAGGACGCAATCCTTCGCCCGGACTATTACATTTGTGCCGGTGCGCGTGTCATGGATTTCTCAGGTTCTGTAGACCTTGATAAGATCATGATGCTGATGGAAGTGGAAATGCAGATGATAGATCCAGGTGATGATGTCATCATCGTAGGAGCAAAGAACAGTTTATAGATCAATCATGATCCGTGGCATCTAAGGATGCAGAGGTATAAAATATATGGGAAGACAGGAAAAGTGGAACAGACTTATAGACGCATTTTCAGGAAAGGGTACTGCCTTTTCTATGCCGGAATATCCCAAAGTTCCGTTTCCGGAAATGATAGAGAAACTGGGGGCTTTGACAGAGGAAGACTGGGGAAAATATGCATTTAGCAGAGAGCCTTTAGAAGGAAGGTTCAGTAACGAGCAGAAAATGCAGTATACGCACAAAGCGAATGATTGCGGTCGAGAGTGGGCTGAAAAAATCGCGAGGCAGTATGGAACGAGAAATCCGAGAGAATTAGCTGAAAAACTTGGGATGAAAGTAAAAACTCCAAAAGTCCCGGTAGGAGGCGGTCTGGTACTTTTTGCTCAATTTGTAGAACCGGATGAGATCACTATTTTTACGGATTGTGTGGATAAAGCTTCAAAATTGGAAGAAGAATGTGGATGCGATCTGCTTCGCAGAGAAAATCTTACCAATACATTACTTGCTCATGAATTATTTCATGCAGTAGAGGAGCGGCACGTGAAAGAAATCTATACAAGAACAGAAAGGGTAGAACTCTGGAGAAAACCGTTTTCCAATAAATCTACGATTTCCTGTCTTTCTGAGATTGCGGCTATGGCATTCGCAGGGAAACTTCTGGATTTGAAGGTGTCCCCGTATATGTTAGATGTACTTCTCGTGTATTCTTATGATAAGAATGCAGCATGGGGACTATACGATGAAATCATGAATATGACAAAGAAGCAGTAAACACTGCAGGAGGAAATAAATGTTAACAACTAATATTACATTAGCTGAGAAGTATGATTACCTCAGTGATAAGTTTAAAAAAGCATTTACATTTTTAAGAGAAACAGATCTTGCATCACTTCCGATCGGAAGAACAGAGATTGATGGAGATGAAGTTTATGCAAGTGTGCAGAGCTATACAACTATGACTGTAGAAGAATGTGCATTTGAAAGTCATCTGGAATATTTTGATGTACAGTATGTGGTAGAAGGAGAAGAATGCTTTGGGTATGAGCCGGTGAAAAATCTGACACCTTCTATGGACTATGATGCAGAAAGAGACCTGATTTTCTACAATGAGCCAGACGATGCAGGCTCTGTAATCCTGAAGGCTGGAGATTTTGCCATTGTTCCGCCGGAAGACGGACATGCGCCGAGACGTATGACAAAGAATGGTCCGTGTCCGGTGAAGAAAATTGTTGTAAAAGTGAAGCTGTAAAATAACTGAGCAGGAATGCCGAGGCATTCTTGAATAGGAGGAAAATGCAATGAAGAGTTCATTTCGTTGGTACGGAGACAGTGATCCGGTAACGTTAGATAAGATTCGTCAGATTCCGGGGATGCGTTCCATCGTTTCCGCTGTCTATGATGTAAAACCGGGAGAAGTATGGCCGGAAGAAAGTATCAAACATCTGGTAGATGAATGCCGGGAGCATGGATTGATTTTTGATGTTGTAGAATCCATTCCGGTAACGGAAGAGATCAAACTTGGAAGACCGGAAAGAGACCGTCACATTGAGAATTATTGCGAGTCTATCCGCAGATGTGCAAAATACGGGATTAAATGTGTGACATATAATTTTATGCCGGTATTTGACTGGACAAGAACACAGCTTGACAAAGAAGCAGAAGATGGTTCCACAAGTCTTGTAATGTACTGGGAACAGATGAAAGGTCTGGACCCATTAAAAGATGACATTCATCTTCCGGGCTGGGATTCGAGCTATACACAGGATGAAGTCCGTGAATTGATCCGTGCCTATGGTGAAATAGGAGAAGAAGGGCTTTGGGAAAACATTGAATATTTCCTGAAACGTGTCATTCCGGTAGCGGAAGAGTGCGGCGTTGTCATGGCGCTTCATCCGGATGATCCTCCGTATCCGATTTTTGGACTGCCAAGAGTGATCACATGCGAGGAGAATCTGGATCGATATCTTTCTATTGTGGACAGCCCGGCTAACAGCTTGTGCCTGTGTACAGGATCCCTGGGGAGTTCGCCGAAAAATGATATCCCGGCTATGGTACGCAAATATTCTTCAATGAATCGAATTGGATTTATGCATATCCGAAATGTAAAGATCCTTCCGGATACATCATTTGAAGAGTCTGGACATCTGACACAGAATGGCTCTCTTGATATGAATGCAATTGTGAAAGCATTGGTAGAGACTGGATTTGACGGATATTTCCGCCCGGATCACGGACGTATGATCTGGGGAGAAACAGGAAAACCAGGTTACGGATTATATGACCGTGCACTCGGAACAGCTTATATTAATGGATTGATCGAGGCCAACGGTGGAGTAATCGAATAAAATTATAGAAGAGAATACAATATAAAGAGCTTCATACACAGCCTGGAAAGTTGTGTGTGAAGCTCTTTTCGCTTGAATGAAAACAGTAGATTTGTTTTAAATGTGCAGATTTGGGTGTTGCGATGAATATGCCGAAAAAAGTAGATATAAGGAAAATGCATAAAAAAATCACTGATTACCATAGAAATTTGATAATAAATACAAAAATATTCTATGTTCTAAACAGAGCATAGTGATTATAATGGAATTAGTTAATTGGTTCAAGGAAAATTGAAGCAAAATGAACAAATGGGAGGAAACAAAATGAAAAAAAGAAGAGTATTAGCAGCAATTATGACAGCTACACTTGCGTTATCACTTGCAGGTTGTGGTGGATCCTCAGGAGATTCTAAATCATCAGGATCATCAGACAGTTCTGTAGCAAATGCAGACAAACCGCTTTGCTGGTTCAACCGTCAGCCATCTAACAGTTCTACGGGCGAACTTGACAAAGAGGCTCTGAACTTCAATGATGATACATACTATGTAGGATTTGATGCTAACCAGGGAGCTGAACTGCAGGGACAGATGGTTGTTGACTACATCAAAGCTAATGCAGACAAGATTGACAGAAACGGTGACGGAGTAATCGGATATGTACTTGCAATTGGTGATATCGGACATAACGATTCTATCGCTCGTACACGTGGTGTTCGTTCTGCTCTTGGAACAGGTATTGATGCAAACGGTGAAGTTGATTCTACACCAGCAGGAACTAACGTAGACGGAAAAGCAAAAGTTGTTAAAGATGCAACTCTTGATGTAAATGGAAAGACATATACAATTCGTGAGCTTGCTTCTCAGGAGATGAAGAACTCAGCAGGAGCTACATGGGATGCAGCTACAGCTGGTAACGCAATCGGAACATGGTCAGCTTCTTTCGGAGAGCAGATCGATGTTGTTGTTTCTAACAATGACGGTATGGGAATGTCAATGTTCAACGCTTGGGCAAAAGACAACAAAGTTCCTACATTCGGATATGATGCTAACAGTGATGCTGTAGCAGCAATTGCTGAAGGATACGGCGGAACAATTTCACAGCATGCAGATGTACAGGCTTACCTGACACTGAGAGTTCTTCGTAACGCACTTGACGGAGTAGATGTTGATACAGGTATCGGTACAGCAGATGATGCTGGTAACTGCCTGACAGAAGGTGAAGACTACAGATACAGTGAAGAGGACAGATCATACTACGCATTAAACGTAGCTGTAACAGCTGACAACTACAAAGACTTTACAGATTCAACAAAGGTTTACGACAAAGTTTCCAAACAGCTTGATTCTTCTAAGAGTCCATCTAAGAAAGTATGGCTTGACATTTACAATGCATCAGATAACTTCCTGAGCTCAACATATCAGCCACTGCTTGAGAATTATGATGATCTTCTGAACCTGACAGTTGATTACATCGGTGGAGATGGACAGACAGAGTCTAACATCACAAACCGTCTTGGAAATCCAAGCGAGTACGATGCATTTGCAATTAACATGGTTAAAACAGACAATGCATCATCTTATACATCACTTCTTAAATAATAAGAGATTGATTACCAGTAAATTAATGAAACAAAGAGGGGTGTCAGAGATGATACCCTTCTTTCGCTAAGAAAAGGAAGCAGGGCTATGACAGAGGATAAGAATAAATACATCTTATCGATTAAAGGTATGAGTAAGTCATTCGGCAGAAATAAGGTTCTAAAACATATTGACCTGAATGTCAAACCTGGAACCATTATGGGACTTATGGGTGAAAATGGTGCCGGAAAATCGACAATGATGAAATGTCTCTTTGGAACCTATCAGAAAGATGAGGGGACAATTATATTAGATGGCCGGGAAGTGAATTTTTCTGGACCGAAAGATGCACTGGAAAATGGCGTAGCGATGGTACACCAGGAATTGAACCAGTGTCTGGAGAGAAGTGTTATCGACAATATGTTTCTTGGTCGATATCCAAAAAACTCTTTTGGAGTTGTTGATGAAGCAAGAATGAAAAAGGAAACATCAAATCTGTTCCGTCAACTTGGAATAACTGTGAACCTGACTCAGCCAATGAAGAAAATGTCTGTGTCACAGCGCCAGATGTGTGAAATCGCGAAAGCAATTTCATATCATTCTAAGGTGATTGTATTAGATGAGCCAACATCATCACTTACAGCACCAGAGGTAGAAAAGCTTTTCAAAATGATGCGTCAGTTGAAAGCACAGGGAATTTCACTGATTTATATTTCACACAAGATGGACGAGATTTTTGAGATTTGTGATGAAATATCAGTTCTTCGAGATGGAAGTCTTGTTATGACTAAGGATAGTAAAGATACTGATATGAATGAGCTGATCGCAGCGATGGTTGGCCGTTCATTGGATAATAGATTTCCACCTGTAGATAATGAACCGGGAGAGAAAATTCTCTCTGTACAAAATCTTTCAACAAAATATGCACCAAAGATTCAGAATGTATCCTTTGATATCAGAAAAGGAGAGATATTCGGATTTTATGGTCTGGTAGGAGCAGGACGTACGGAACTTCTGGAGACAATCTTCGGAATACGTACAAGAGCAGAAGGAAATGTAATTTATGATGGAAAAGTTATGAACTTTTCCTCTCCGAAAGATGCAATGGATCATGGATTTGCTCTGATTACAGAGGAAAGAAAAGCCAATGGTCTGTTCTTAAAAGGTGATATTACATTTAATACTACCATTGCCAATATGAGTCATTATAAGAGCGGCGTTGCATTGTCTCATGACAGAATGGTACGTGCGACCGCAGAGGAGATCAAGATCATGCATACTAAGTGTATGGGACCAGATGATATGATCACAAGCCTTTCCGGAGGAAATCAGCAGAAAGTTATCTTCGGTAAATGGCTGGAGCGTTCACCGAGCGTATTCATGATGGATGATCCGACCCGAGGAATTGATGTAGGTGCAAAATACGAGATTTATGAACTGATTATCAATATGGCAAAGCAAGGAAAGACAATTATTGTAGTTTCTTCAGAGATGCCTGAAATTCTTGGAATTACGAATCGAATTGGCGTTATGTCAAATGGACGTCTGGCCGGAATCGTAAATACAAAAGAGACAGATCAGGAAGAATTATTGAGACTCAGTGCGAAATATTTGTAACAGAGAGGAGTATTAGATATGGCAGAGAACAACGTAATTATTTCGGCTGAAGAAGAAGCGAAGCTTTTAAAGCCGATTGACGAATATGTTGGTAAGATACAGGCTCAGATCGATGCACTTCGTGTAGAAGGATCTGACAAAGTCAATAGTTTAAAAAATCAGATTGCAATTGCAAAAGAGAATAAGAATTTAACAAAAGAGCAGCAGAACAAGATTATTGAGGAAAGCAAAAAACAACTGGAGAAAGCAAAAGCAACAGAGGCTGCAAATAAAGAGCAGATTACAAAGTTGATTGCAGATGCAGAAGGTTATCTTTCCAAGCATTACAGCAGTGAATATTATGACATTGTTGCCAAGAGTTGTGAAGCTGAGAAGAAAGCAGAGAACAGCAGCTTTGAAAAAACTAAAACACAGCTTCAGGAAGAGCATAAGAAAGCACTTGGAAGCCTGAAAGATGCAGAAGAGATCAAAGCAGAGAAGTATACATATAAGAATAAATTATATGATGCGCAGATGGCACATGAGTCCAGACTTCAGGAAATCAAGGACAGAAAACATGATGCATTTATGCATAAGTTCCATTTGATTGATCTTCTGAGAATGTCAAAATACACATTTGCTCAGAAACAGGCACAGAAAATTGAAAATTACAAATATACATTCAATATGACACAGTTCCTGTATAAGAATGGTCTGTATATTGTAATTATTCTGATCTTTATTGCTCTGTGTATCATTACACCAATTGTGAAAAATACACAGCTCTTTACAGTAACGAATATCCTGAATATCTTACAGCAGGCTTCACCGCGAATGTTCCTCGCACTTGGTGTTGCAGGCCTGATCCTCTTAACAGGTACCGACCTTTCTGTAGGACGTATGGTTGGTATGGGTATGGTTACAGCAACCATTATTATGCATAACGGAATTAACACCGGTGGTGTATTTGGTCACATTTTTGATTTTTCCAATATGGGAACAATTCCAAAAGCATTATTAGCATTAGGTGTATGTATCATTCTTACAACCGTATTTGCTATGATCGCCGGATTCTTTATGGCAAGATTTAAGATGCATCCATTCATTTCAACAATGGCGAACATGTTGATTATCTTCGGTCTTGTTACATATGCAACAAAGGGAGTTTCTTTTGGAGCAATTGATCCGGCAATTCCGAATATCTTTATTCCAAAGGCAGGAAGATTCCCAATGATTATTTTATGGGCAATCATCGCAGTAGTTGTTGTATGGTTCATCTGGAACAAGACAACATTTGGAAAGAACCTTTATGCAGTCGGTGGAAACCCGGAGGCAGCAACCGTATCCGGTATTTCCGTATTCAAAGTAACAATGGGAGCATTTATCATGGCAGGTATTCTTTATGGATTTGGTTCCTGGCTCGAGTGTCTCCGAATGGTTGGATCTGGTAGTGCAGCTTATGGACAGGGCTGGGATATGGACGCTATTGCAGCCTGTGTAGTTGGTGGAGTTTCCTTTACTGGTGGTATCGGTAAAATTTCAGGAGTTGTAACGGGTGTATTAATCTTTACATCTCTGACATACTCTCTGACAATTCTTGGTATTGATACAAACCTTCAGTTTATCTTTGAAGGTATCATTATTCTGGCAGCCGTTACACTTGACTGTCTGAAATATGTACAGAAAAAATAATAGTTAAAAAAGGCTGTTTACGCAGGTAAACATAAAAGGTGAAAGCTGCCCTGCTCGTCTTATAGATGAAAGGGGCGGCTTTTATAATATAACAGGAGTCTTAAGAGAATTCCTGCTATATTATAAAAGTCGCTGGCAGTTGTATAATGATTGTTTAGAATCCGGGAAATGTTTGATATAATGAATGGGGATTAAAAGTTCTCGATTTATGATAAAAAACTTGAAATAGGGACAAAAAGGGGATTAAGATGGAACGATATAAAGTAATTCTTGTGGATGATGAAGAAGAAGTTATTGATGTCATGGAAGCAAAGATTCGCTGGAATGAATTAGGGTTTGAAGTAGTAGGAAGCGCGACAAATGGAGTGAAGGCATTAGAATTGATAGAAAAGCTTCAGCCGGATGTCGTTTTAACCGATATCAAGATGCCTTATATGGACGGACTGGAACTGGCCAGAAGAGTGCGTGCGGATTATCCGAATATATACATTATGCTCTGTACCGGTTTTGATGAGTTTGAATATGCGAAGGAAGCAGTACATCTTGAGATCAAGGAATATATGTTAAAGCCGATCAATGCGGTGGAATTATCAGAATGTCTGACAAGGTTAAAAGATACGTTAGATAAAGAACGGGAAGAGAAGTTAAATGTAAAGAAACTGGAAGATTATTTCCAGGAAGCGCTCCCGGCATTAAAATCTAATTTTTTGATTTCACTGATTGAAGGAAGAGTGAGTGAAGAAGATTACAAGAGATTTCTGACAGCATATCAGATCGATATGAAGGGACCGCTTTTTTGCTGTGTTGTATTTCATACTTCGGCGAATCATGTACCGGAGGGGATGGATTCGCTGCTTTTGTCCATGTCGGTAGACCGGGAAATCAAGCAGAGGCTGGCAGAAAAATGGAAGTGTCAGGAGTTTATCTATCTTGGTAATACAGTTTTAGTACTGGAAGTGGACACGGAGGAGAATCTTGTTCAGATTACCGATGAATGTGACAGGTTCTGTCGATGGGCCTATCGGATTATGGGAGCAGTTGTCACAGCAGGAGTAGGAACGACATGTGAAAGTCTTTATGATATCAGTACATCCTACGAAGGCGCCAGAGAAGCAGTTTCCTATAGAGTTTTGTATGGAACAAAGCGGGCAATCAATATTGGAGAAATCGTACCAAAAGAATCGAAAATCCAGACGCAGCAGGAAGAAGCGAGAATGCATGAGCTATTTCGTGCTATTCATGTAGGCGATGAGGAAGAGATTGAGAAAGCGGCCAGAAAAGAGATTGAAAAACTTCATAAAAATGCAAAGACGATTGGACAGTACAATCTTGCTACCATGGAGATCGTAAGCGGCTACTTTAAATTCTGCTCCAATAATTCACTGGATTTTAATGAAATGTCCGGAAATGTACCGAATTTATATCAAAAAGTATCCCAGATGGATGAAAGTGCACTGACATCCTGGATCATAGGTATGTCGCTGAAAATCAGCGAACAGTTGAAAAATGCCAGAAACAGTACGTCAAGACGTCTTGTGACAGAGGCTCAGAATATTGTGAGAGAAAGATATATGGAGTCAGAGATCACACTTGACGATGTGTGTTCAGCACTTGGAGTTTCCAATTCATATTTTTCTTCCATATTCAAAAAGGAGATGGGAAAATCTTTTATTTCTTATCTGACTGATTACAGGATGGATATTGCGGCAGAGATGATACTGAATACGACAGAAAAGAGTTATACCATTGCAGAAAAAGTAGGATATCTGGATGCAAATTATTTCAGCTATGTTTTTAAAAAGAGATTTGGGATGTCACCTTCAAAATATCGGAATGAACATTTAAAGAAATAATCCATATGAGGGGAAAAGAAAGCGTGAAGAAAAGAAAAGGCGGATTTAACATACAATCCATTATCATGTCTGTTCTTATGGCATCGACACTGATTACAATTACTATAATGGGATTGCTACTTTACCACAGATTCAAACTGGCAATGGATAATACCGCTATATCGAATACGGAAGCAACGGTCGAAAGCAGCGTGGACCGGTTGAATTCTGATCTGTTAGATATCAGACAGATTTTTAATGCGGCTAACTACAATATTATTCAGGAATTTGATATTTCCAGTCAGGAATTTGCAAAGCAATTCAGTCTGCTGTATGAGACGAATTCAGATAAGATACAGAGTATGGCATTGTATGGAAGTGACGGAAATCTTATTGCTTCAGAGCCGGTATCTTTAGAAAAAGAAAATGTAGAGATTAAAAACCAGGACTGGTATCAGAATGCGGAAAATGCGATTGAAAATATTCATTTTTCCATGCCTCATGTACAGAACTTGTTTCAGGACGGAACTTATCGGTATCATCGAGTCATTTCGCTCAGCCGTTCGGTTGATATTAATGACGGAGATAGACCGGGGAGCGGAGTGCTTCTGGTAGATATGAAATATTCTGTTGTTGAAAATGTTTTAAAGCAGATCAATGAGTCTTCGGACGGAGTTTACTATTATGTTTGTAATCGGGACGGGGAACTTCTCTACCATCCAAGAAGAGCAGAGATAGACCGTGAATTATTCAAAGAGAACAGCCTTAAGGCAGCAGGATATGAGGATGGAGTCTATGAGATATCGTCTGGCAATGGTAAAGAAAATGTTATTGTCGGAAGTATTTCCTATACAGGCTGGAAACTGATCGGTGTGATACCGGAAAGTGTGCAGACAGCCAATATTAACAACTTCAGATATTATATTTTTACAACGATTATTATATTGATGATGCTGCTTTTGGAGGGAAACCGGTTAATTTCCCAGAAAGTATCAAAGCCAATCCGTGAATTAGATGCTTCTGTGAAGGCTTATGAAGCCGGAGAAAAACCGGATATTTATATCGGGGGATCTTTGGAAGTACGACATCTTGGACATTCCGTGCAGAAATCATATGAACAGATCGAACAGTTGATGGAAGAAATTATGCGTCAGCAAAACGAGCGGAGAAAAAGTGAACTGGATGCGCTTCAGAGCCAGATTAATCCACATTTTCTTTATAATACGTTGGAATCTATCACCTGGATGGTAGAAGCACAGAAGAATCGAGAAGCGGTCATTATGATTTCTGAGCTTGCAAAACTGTTGAGAGTCAGCCTGTCAAGGGGCAAGACGATTATTCCGATCAAGGATGAACTTCAGCATAGCCGTAGTTATATGAATATTCAACTGGTACGCTATAAAGAAAGATTTAAGATAGATTTTCAGATAGATGAAGAACTTTATAATTACTGTATTGTAAAGCTGGTCATCCAGCCTATTTTGGAAAATGCGATCTATTACGGAGTCGGACATATGGATGAAGACGATGATGGAAGAATTGTAGTATCCGGGGAAAAGAAAGACAATGATATATACATTAGTATAGAAGATAATGGAATGGGAATGCGCAAAGAAGTGTTGGAAAATATTTTGACAGATAACAACAAAGTTCCAAAACATGGGTCAGGAGTCGGAGTTATTAATGTTCATTCCCGAATTAAACTGATGTTTGGTGAAGGATACGGACTTACTGTCTACAGTGAACCTGATGAAGGAACGAAAGTCGTTATTCACATTCCGGCAATCCCATACACAAAAGAAAATGCAGAAAAGCTGGAAATGCAAAAATACAGCCAGAGGGGGAATGCACATGAAAAAGAATAAAATAACATTCTTTGCTATGGAATTGATTCTTCTTGTATTGGCACTGTTTTTTGTGTGGAAGATTTTTATTCAGAACGTGCCGGAAAAAAGAGTAGCCGTAATACTTCCGGAATCCGGAGACCAGAGATGGGATTCTCTGATCAAAGGAATGAAGCAGTCGGCAAAAGAGAATCATATACATCTGGTCATTTGCAACACAGATGATATTGAAAATGCAGAAGCAGAAAAGGAAGCTATCGAAGAGCAGAAAAATAATCATATCGATGCATTTATTGTGCTTCCTGCACCTGGAACAGATACAAAAGAGATGTTGACAAAAGAATGTTCAGATGTTCCGGTTATTTTGGTCGTGGAAGATCTGTATACCGAAGACGCAGAAGCAACATCGAAGTTTTCGGTAGTCGCACCAGATTACTATGAGATGGGAAAATATATTGGCGGACAGATAAATTCAAGAAAACAGACCATAGGAATTGTTGTGGGAAGGAAAGATACGGAAGCGGCAGCCAGTGCAGTCCGCGGGCTTACGGATGCACTGGAAGGTTCCGACTGTCAGATCCTATGGCATTATTATCAGGAGAAAGACCAGGATGTCTGCGAGAAAGTGAAAGAACAGCCAAAAGTAGATACGCTGGTAGTGTTAGATCCCGGTGCATTAGATCAACTGGGAGACCAGTTTGAAGAAACGCAGGAAGAAACGCAGGAGGAAGCACAGGAAGAAACACAAGAACAGGGAGCAGGAACGAAGATTTATGGGATCGGAAGCAGTATGAAAGCAATTGCACTTCAGGATTACGGAAAGACACAAGGGCTTGTCGTACTGGATGGATATGAGATAGGATATAAAAGTGTAGAAGAAATTGCAAAGAAACTAAAAAACAGACTTTACAAAATGGAAAGTCACGAAACGGAAGTAAAGATTATGGATCAGGATACTAAGCTTTTAGATGACGAAATAGAAAGGTTTTTATATTCCTATGAGTAAAAAATGTAGAAAAAAAAGTGTCTGTGCAGTTGTTGTAATGGTAGCGATGCTGTGTATTTCCGGCTGTGGATCAGGAAAAATAAAATCTGATAAAGTGTTGCGTGTAGGTGTTGTAACATATACACAGGATGATCCTTTTATCAATGCATTGGCAGATAAGCTAAAAGAAAATCTGAAATCTATGGAAACAGAAGATATGAAGATTACCGTATCTGTAAAAAATGGAAATGATGATCAGCAGGATCAGAATGATATAGTGGAAGAGATGATTGATGCCGGTTGTGATGTTTTGTGCGTCAATCTGGTAGACAGAACTGATCCGTCACGGATTATCAGGCTGGCAAAACAGAATGACATCCCGATTATTTTCTTTAACAGGGAACCGGTCTGGGAGGATTTGATGCAGTGGGAAGACCTGTATTATGTAGGGTGTGACGCAGAACAATCTGGAGTGATGCAGGGAGAGATAGCGGCAGATTATATTAAAAATCATCCGGAAGTAGACAAGAATCAGGATGGTGAAATACAATATGTATTGTTGGAAGGAGAAGCTGGGCATCAGGATGCAATCAGCAGAACGGATTTCTCTGTAAAAACATTGATCGAGAAAGAGGTAAATCTGGAAAAATTAAGTTATCAGTTCGCAGATTGGAACCGGGGACAGGCCGAAAACCGGATGAACCGCCTGATCAGTCAGTATAAAGATGGAATTGAACTTGTCATTTCTAACAATGATGAAATGGCACTTGGAGCTGTGGAGGCATATCGAAAAGCCGGATATGAACAGGCAGAGTGGCCGGTTATTTTCGGTATTGATGGATTAGATGATGCATTGGAAGCAATAAAAACTGGTGAAATGCAGGGAACAGTGTATAATGATAAAGAAGATCAGGCGTTGCAGATAGCGAAGCTAGCTGTAGAGATTTTCCGAGGAGAAGATGTGAACCGAAACAAGTTAAAAGAAGGCAGGTATTATGTTTCTGAGTATCAGCCGGTATACAGCAGTAATGTGGAAGATTTTATAAAACGACAGACGAGGTAAGAAGTGAATGGAAGCAGCATGGATCGAGACATTTTATCAGGAGACAGATGCGCCAAAAAGGCTGGAATTACTAAAACAGAATACAGAAAATGAATTAACGCAGGCGGATGTGTTCCGAAAAAAATTATGGGTCGCCAGATATGGAAAGAGAAAACCGACAAAAGATGCATTCGTAGGAAGCCTGATGGAACTGAAATGTCTGGCAGAAGGCACATCGTTAGATTTTGGCGGACAAAGAAGAAAACAGGCAGCAAAGATTATTAGTACATTATGTCTGGCAGATGCAGATTCTTTGGACGAAGAATTAAGAGAAAATCTTCTGCTGGAATTAAAAAATGTCTTTTTGAAATTTATGGAAGTCAGCAGAGACGGAAGAGGATTTACTTCACTTGTGTTTGGAATGGGACAGCTATCGGATGAAGGAGTTGTGAAAAAAATCGCGGAACAGATCAGCGCCATTGCATTTCAGGCACCCCATGCATTGCACATGGATAAAGAATTTGCTCTTCTACAGGAGGCGGCACTTCAGGCATTTCGTCAGGAATACCCGAACCGGGAACATTTTCTGAAAAAATAAGCATGTAAAAAATAAGCATGTTAAATATTAACATAGATCATTATGAGGGAAAGGAAGGAATTATATTTTGAAAAAGTGGAATGATGTATATCAGATGGTAAAAAATGGAGATTTGGACGCGTCACTTCTGAAGACCGGGTGTGAGAATCTGAAGGCAGCAAGAGAAAGAGCCACACATGTGATGGAAGGATTTAAGGAGAGCTTTGGAGCAACAGAAGATACGATGGTCGCACTTTGTTCTGCGCCTGGGCGTACAGAAATCTGTGGAAATCATACCGATCATCAGCATGGACGAGTGCTGGCCGCAGCAGTGAATCTGGATTTTCTGGCATGTGTCGCATTAAACGGAACGAGTGTTGTGCATTTTCAGTCAGAAGGCTGGCCAATGACAAGTGTTAATCTTGCTGATCTGGAAGTGAAGGAAGAAGAAAAAGAAACAACTGCTTCTCTGATAAGAGGCGTGCTGGCCAAGCTTCATAAAGCAGGATATCCGGTAGCAGGCTTTGATATGTATGTGACATCAACGGTATTGCCTGGATCCGGACTGTCTTCCTCCGCAGCGTGTGAGGTGCTGATTGGAACAACGGGAAATCATCTGTTTTGTCAGGACAAGTTTGATGCAGTAGAAATCGCAAAAATCGGTCAGGCAGCAGAAAATGAATATTTTGGTAAGCCGTGTGGATTGATGGATCAGACTGCTTCTTCCGTGGGAGATGCAGTAGCCATTGATTTTAAAGATCCGGCAAACCCGATAGTAAGATCCATCAATGCGGATCTTACAGGACTGGGACTTGCACTTTGTATCATCGACTGTGGTGCGGATCATGCAGCACTTACCAATGAATATGCGTCTATTCCGGAAGAAATGAGCAAAGTGGCAGCGCATTTTGGTAAAAAAGTACTTCGCGAAGTCAAAGAAGAAGATCTGCTGGCAGATCTGGCACAGGTCAGAAAAGAAGCAGGAGACAGGGCAGTTCTCAGGGCTTTACATTTCTATGCAGATGACAGAAGAGCAGCAGAGGAAGCAGATGCACTGGAGCGGAAAGATAAAGAGGCGTTTTTAAATCTTGTAAAAGAGTCAGGACGTTCTTCATGGGAACTTCTTCAGAATATTACACCGGCAGCAGCCATCACACATCAGGACATGGCAGTGGCATTGGCCGTGGCTGAGAAAGCGCTGAATGGAAAGGGCGCATGCCGCGTACATGGAGGTGGATTTGCCGGAACAATCCAGGCATTTGTCCCGGTGGAAGATGTGTGTGAATTTAAGAAAACGATGGAAACTATGTTGAGTGAAGGATGCTGTCATGTATTGAGTATCCGTCCGGCTGGTGGACTTATCCTTTAAAGAATGAGGGGGAAATGAGATGAATCGAAATGAAGCAATTACTGCGTTAGTGAATTATGCATTGGAGAAAGAGCTGATCGAGCAGGAAGAAAAAGTATGGGCAGTAAACCGGATCTTGGAGGTTATGCAGGCAGATTCTTTCTCATGGGAAGAGTCAGCAAAGGGAAAAGAAGCTGGTCTGACAGAGATACTGGACACATTGATCGATGATGCATATGAGCGTGGCGTACTGGAAGAAAATTCAGTCGTATACCGCGATCTTTTTGATACAAAACTCATGGGCAGCCTGACACCGCGACCGGTACAGGTGATGAAGAAGTTTCAACAACTTCAGGAAGAATCTTCCCAGAGGGCAACGGACTGGTATTATCAGTTCAGTCAGGACACGAATTATATCCGAAAGGACAGAGTTGCGAAAGATATCCGTTGGAAGACCGAGACAGAATATGGTGAGATTGACATTTCCATCAACCAGTCAAAACCGGAAAAAGATCCAAAAGCAATCGCAGCAGCAAGAAACCAACCAGCTTCCGATTATCCACGCTGCATGCTCTGCGAGGAGAATGTGGGATATGCCGGACGACTCAATTATCCGGCAAGACAGAATCACCGTATTGTACCAGTGACAATCAACAATACTGACTGGTATTTGCAGTATTCTCCATATGTATATTACAATGAACACTGCATCTGTTTTAATAAAGTGCATACACCGATGAAAATTGATAAAGCCTGCTTTGCGAAGTTATTAGATTTTGTAAGACAGTTCCCGCATTATTTTGTTGGTTCCAATGCAGATCTTCCGATTGTTGGAGGATCCATTCTGGCGCACGATCATTTCCAGGGCGGACATTATACATTTGCAATGGAACGCGCACCGATTGAGACGGAGATTTCTTTTGAAGGATACGAAGATGTAAAAGCAGGAATTGTAAAATGGCCAATGTCTGTTATTCGTTTAAATGCAAAAGAACCGGAAAGATTAATTGATCTTGCGGATAAAATTCTTGGAAGCTGGCGTGGGTATACAGATGAAGCAGCTATGATTCTTGCAGAGACAGATGGAGAACCTCACAATACAATCACCCCAATTGCCCGTCGCAGAGGAGAAGATTTTGAATTAGATCTGGTGCTTCGAAACAATCTGACAACGCCGGATCATCCACTTGGAATTTATCATCCACATGAAGAGTTCCATCATATTAAGAAGGAAAATATCGGCCTGATTGAAGTTATGGGATTGGCAATCCTTCCGGGACGTCTGAAAAAAGAGCTGGAGGCAGTGGAAGAAAAACTCCTTTCCGGTGAGGATATGACAGAAGATTCGCTGACCAAGTCTCATGCGAAGTGGGCGGCAGATATTGCAGCGAACTACGAAATTACAGCAGAAAATGTAAAAGAAATCGTTCAGAAAGAGACTGGAATTGTCTTTTCAAAAGTTCTGGAACAGGCCGGAGTTTACAAACGGACACCAGAAGGAAAAGAAGCATTTTTAAGATTTATAAATCAAGTATAAAGTGACAAGAGATCCAAACTTAAAGCATACGGTTTAATTCTAAAATTTTAGAAAATTATTTGCCAAAAGCGTGTACATAATATTGCCTTTGTGTTATACTGTTTTACGTTTCTATAAGAAGTAGTATTAGAAACTATGTATTAGAATAATTCATTCTGTAAGCCTGATATTTTCGGGGTATGCAAAGGAAATCAGAACAATATAGAATCGTAATTTCATGAGATAAGAGGTAGTAGTTATGCAAAAGAAAGTTCAGATCGTCAGTGACGGATCACTGGATCTTCCACAGGAAATCACAGATGCACATGATATAGAAGTCGTACCATTTTATGTATCATTTAACGGTGAGACTTATCAGAAAGAAATAGAAGAGATTGGAATTCGGGAATTTTATCAGGAAATGGTAGACCACCCGGATGTATTTCCAAAATCATCTATGCCGTCAGTAGATGATTTTTATCAGACATTTGTAAAAAGTGCAAAGGAAAATATTCCGGTGATCTGCATCTGTATTACGACAAAATTCAGTGGCTCCCTGCAATCTGCAACGGTTGCAAAAGAGATGGTAAAGGACGAATATCCAGAAGCCAGGATCACAGTTATTGATTCCACGGTCAATACCGTTCTTCAGGGACTTTTTGTACTGGAGGCATGCAGAATGCGTGACATGGGATTGGATTATGAGGAAATCATTGAAAGAATCCTTCCTATCCGTGAGACCGGCCGGATCTTCTTTACAATCGGAAGCATTGATTATTTAAGGCATGGCGGACGAATCGGAAAACTTGCGGGGATAGCAGCAGGTGCACTGGGGATAAAACCGATGATCACATTGAAAGAAGGGGAAATCTTCAGTTCCGGACTCGCAAGAAACCGCATCAAATCTATGAAAAAGGTTGTGGAGATGACAAAAGATTATCTGGATGAAATCAACGCAAAACCTGGCGAGTACAGCTTCTGCATCGGCTATGGCTATGATTATGAAGAGGCAGTCAAATTCCGGGAGATGTTAAAAGATCTCGTAAAAGAACGTCTCGGAATCGAAGAGATTGAAATCCATCAGATCGGTGCGACGATTGGAGTACACACAGGACCATATCCAATAGGGGTTGGAATTATAAAAAAAGCAGAAATAAATAATTAGTTATTACGGAGATAGCCGTTCCTGAACTTTGAGGTGACTGTGAGGTGACCACAAAAGATTAGGACGGCTATTTTTGTATTCATAACATACATTTCACCGCATACATATAATGGAATAAGGTAATGTCAATGCAAAAAACTCCAGTTACACTGTCAGCGATGAAGACCATGTATTACCTAGATATAGTTGCCATCTATAGCTAGCTATTAATTATAGATTTGGGCAAAATCCAACATTTCATACAAAACCTATTGACTGACTAGGAAAAGAGTGATAACATTGCTTTCATGAAATCGAAAGGAGCAAGAGATTAAAAATCGTGAGAGAGGGGTAAGGCAATGAACTGGGATTTTATTATCAAATATTTGCCAATGTATGAACGAGCTGCCTTGTTGACTGTAAAACTTGGATTAGCCGGAGTTATCTGTGCGATTATCGTCGGACTGATCTGTGCAATCATCCAATATGAAAAAGTACCGGTCGCAAGACAAATTGTAGCGGTCTATATCGAACTCAGTCGAAATACACCACTGCTTGTACAATTATTTTTTATATATTATGGACTTCCAAAGATTGGAATCCAGACAGATCCGCAGACATGTGGAATCGCAGGACTGACATTTCTTGGAGGAAGTTATATGGCAGAAGCGTTTCGAAGCGGACTGGAGACAGTCGCAGCAATTCAGACAGAAAGCGCATTGAGCCTCGGCATGAACCGTCTGCAGGTTATGAGGTACGTGGTACTGCCACAGGCATTTTCAATAAGTGTACCGGCCTTTATGGCAAATGTAATCTTTCTTTTGAAAGAAACGAGTGTCTTTAGTGCAGTCAGTCTTATGGACCTTATGTTTACCGCAAAAGACTTAATCGGACTTTATTACAAGACAACAGAAAGCCTGTTTTTACTGGTAGTCTTTTATCTGTTGATCTTACTTCCAATTTCGATATTGGGAAGTCTCTTGGAAAGGAGGCTGCGTTATGCCGGATTTGGGGATTAGTGTTTTATTAAAAGGACAGAACTTCATGCGAATGCTGGCAGGACTTGGAGTGGCACTGAAGATTAGCCTGATTTCCGTAGTCATAAGCATTCCACTTGGAATCGTACTGGGAGTTTTGATGACCTGGAAAAATCCAATTACCAAAGCGATTCTTCGCATTTACCTGGAAATTGTACGAATCATGCCACAAATGGTACTGTTATTTCTCGTATTTTTCGGGACAACGCGAGCGTTTGGCTGGGACTTATCAGGAGAAAATGCATCAATTATAGTATTTACATTCTGGGGAGCAGCTGAAATGAGTGACCTGGTAAGAGGGGCGCTTATCAGTATCCCGAAACATCAATATGAAAGCAGCGAGGCATTAGGATTGAGCAAAGTGCAGACTTATTGGTACATTATCATTCCGCAGACACTTCGCAGACTCATTCCGCTATCCATCAATCTGATCACACGAATGATCAAAACTACAAGCCTGATCCTGATGATCGGTGTGGTGGAAGTGCTGAAAGTCTCACAGCAGATCATCGAAGCAAATCGAATGAGCAGTCCAAATGCTGCATTTGGCATTTATCTTGTAGTATTTTTATTATACTTTTTCGCATGCTGGCCAATCAGTATGCTTGCAAAATATCTGGAAAGAAGATGGAGGTGATAGATTGTGGCAGAGACATTACTTACAGTAGAACATCTGATAAAAAAATATGGAGATCAAGTCATCTTAGATGATGTAAGTCTTGACGTAAAGAAAGGCGAAGTCATTGTGGTAGTTGGTCCAAGTGGCTGTGGAAAGAGTACATTACTTCGATGTATCAATGCCCTGGAGCCAATCCAGGGCGGCGTGGTTAAACTGGGAGACGAGGTCATTGACCCGAAAAGCAAATCTCTGACCCGCCTCAGACAGAAAATAGGAATGGTGTTTCAAAGCTATGATTTGTTTCCACATCTGACTGTATTAGATAATATTTTACTGGCACCTACGAAAGTCCAAAAACGCTCAAAAGATGAAGTGAAAGAAGAAGCCATGAAGCTTCTTAGAAGAGTTGGACTGGAAGAAAAAGCCGGAAGTTATCCAAGAGAGCTTTCCGGAGGACAGAAGCAGCGAGTTGCAATTGTCCGTGCATTGTGCATGCACCCGGAAATCTTACTTTTCGATGAAGTAACAGCAGCACTTGACCCGGAAATGGTCCGTGAAGTACTGGACGTAATCTTAGACTTGGCAGCGCAAGGCAGAACGATGATAATTGTTACCCATGAAATGCAGTTCGCCAGAGCTGTCGCAGACCGGATCATATTTCTGGAAGGCGGAAAAATACAAGAAGATGAAACACCAGATGAGTTTTTCGAACACCCGAAGACAGATCGGGCGAAGAAATTCTTGAATACATTTACATTTGAGTCTGTAAAGAGAGATATTTGAATCAATCTGTAACAGGAAATTTTTAGAAAAAGCAAGACTCATAAGAGTTTTGATATAAGAAATGAGACAAGGAGAGTTTGTATTATGAAAAATGGAAAACTGAAAAAATTAATTACACTGGCAACCGTAGTCGCAAGTACATTTGCACTTGTAGCATGCGGAAGCTCAAGCTCCGATGATTCTAAAGGAAGCGATTCCTCAGCAAAAAAAGATTCCGGAACTGTTTATCGTACATTAGATGAAATCAAAAAAGACGGAACAATCAATATCGGAGTATTTTCCGATAAGAATCCATTTGGATATGTTGATGAAAACGGTGAATATCAGGGATATGATGTATACTTCGCGAACAGAATCGGTGAAGATCTCGGTGTAAAAGTCAACTTTGTATCCACAGAAGCTGCAAACCGTATCGAGTATCTGCAGACAGGAAAAGTTGATCTGATCCTTGCAAACTTCACAGTCACAGACGAGCGTGCAGAAGAAGTAGACTTCGCACTTCCATACATGAACGTAGCACTTGGAGTTGTATCTCCGGACAGCAACGTTATCAAGAGCCTGGACAAATGGAACAGTAAAGACCAGATGATCGTCATCTCCGGAACAACAGCAGAGACTTACCTGACAGAGAATTATCCGGACATTCCACTTCAGAAATATGATTCCTACGCAACAGCAAAGAACGCTCTGGAAAATGGAAATGGTGTAGCATGGGCAAACGACAACACAGAGGTTATCGCATTTGCACTTCAGAACAAAGGTTACACAGTTGGAATCTCTGAACTTGGAAATAAAGACACCATCGCACCGGCAGTATCCAAAGGAAACGATACATTGCTTGATTGGGTAAATGAGGAAATCAAATCACTTGGTGATGAACAGTTCTTCCACAAAGATTACGAAGAGACACTTGTAGACACTTACGGAAAAGACTACGAAGAGGAACTGGTTGTAGAAGGTGGAGCAGTGAAATAGATTCAAGGTAGTCTCACTGGATTAAAAGAGAATAATAAAAGTAAGAAGAAATGAGCTGGCCGAAAGGTCAGCTTGTTTTTATGTATGGGGGAAATAAAAAAGAAACGAGCACCCCGTTTGAGCTAGAGCTGTGCGGTAACAAACCCATTTCTTATATTTATACTAATAGAAAAAGAAGAATAAGTCAAGATATAAATTGTAAGGAATAGAAGACTAGCAAAATTGGTTTAAAAATCCGAAACTTAAAAAAATGAAAATAAAGTGGAGCTGTGAATTTTATACCCCACCTGTTTTGGGAGAATATTGTAAATGATAGGTAAAAGCGAGAAGTTGAGTAAAATACCATATGTTGTAAGATTCAGAAGGGAGAATGTTATATGAATTATCTGGTTATTGATTTAGAAATGTGCAAGGTGCCGAGAGATTATCGTAGTAAAAGATACAAATATGCGAATGAAACGATACAAATTGGTGCGGTGCTTCTGGACGAGGAGTTCAAGAGAATTGGAACACTCAGTCAGTTCGTACACCCAGAACATGGTGTGATAGATTATTTTATTGAAAATCTGACAGGTATCAAGAACGGCCAGGTGAAGCATACGCCGAGACTTCAGAAAGCGTTATTACATATGCTCAACTGGATTGGTGACAGAGAGTATAAAGTCTATGCCTGGAGTGGAAGTGACCGTGCCCAGATTCTTCATGAGATAAAAGCAAAAAATATTGTAGATGAAAAGATTGCGTCCTTTATGGAAGAATCCAGATGGGTAGACTATCAGGATATATTTATGAAGAGATATGAGATGTCCAGAAAAATGAGTCTGGAAGAAGCATTGGGACGGGCTGACATAGATCCGGAGGGAAGATTCCACGATGGGCTAAACGATGCGGTCAATACAGGTCTGCTGATTGAAAAGTTAGAATTAAATCCAGATTATCAACTGGTAAGTTATGAGATGCCAGAGAAATCTTCCGAACATCTTAGTAGTTCACTTGGAGAAGTATTTGCTGGTATGGAGCTTAAGCTGGCGTAAGAATCCAACAGACCAAATACATAGCTGTACCATATTCTCCCCACCTGTGATACAATGAAACTATCATCAGGTGAGGAGGAAGACTGCGATGCCAAAAGGAAAGAATCAGAAGTTCAAATTATATCGACTTGCACAGATTATGTTGGAAAATACTGATGAAGATCACTATATCACAATGCCAGAGATTAAAGAAAAGCTGGAAGAATACGAAGTCACTGCAGACAGGAAAAGCCTTTATAATGATTTGAAAGATTTGGAAAAGCTGGGGATAGAAGTTGAAGGCGAGCCGGTGGGGAACCGTTATCATTATCACGTAGTAGAGCGCCCGTTTGAACTTCCGGAATTAAAACTTCTGGTAGATGCAATTCAGTCGTCGAAATTCGTCACTCAAAAGAAGACAAATACACTGATTAAAAAGCTGGAGAAACTGGTCAGTAAATATGATGCGCAGAAGCTGCAGCGGCAAGTCTACGTGTCCGGCAGAATCAAGGCTATGAACGAAAGCATTTATTATACAGTCGATGCGATTCATAATGCCATATCCGAGAACCGGAAAGTCAAGTTCCAGTATTATCAGTGGAATGTGAAAAAAGAAATGGAGCTTCGGCATGACGGCGCATGGTATCATATCAGCCCGTGGGGACTTTCATGGGACGATGAAAATTATTATCTCGTGGGATATGATTCAGAAGCAGAGCTGATCAAGCATTACCGCGTAGACAAAATGCTTCATATCCGAATGTCCACAGAAACACGCGAGGGAAAAGAACATTTTAAACAACTGGACATGGCAGATTATACCAAGAAAAGCTTCGGAATGTTCGGCGGAAAAGAAAAGACTGTAAAGCTTCTGGTAGATAATCGCCTGGCAGGAGTTATCATCGACCGATTCGGAAAAGACATTATGTTCATACCAGCAGACGAAAATCATTTTACAGTAAATGTGGATGTACATGTCAGCAAGCAGTTTCTGGGCTGGGTATTTTCACTAGGCGAACAGGTAAAAATACTCTCGCCAGAGGACGTTGTAGAAGAGATGCGGGGAGAAGCGAAGAGGCTGGTAGAGCAGTATGGGGAATAAGAGGTTAATTTACCCAGGAAAAGAAATTTGAGGGTACGCGGTGAAGTTGATGAGATTATAAATTGGGACATTATAGTGCTATTTATGGCAATAAATTATGATTACGAGTTGGAATGATAAATATTAAGAGAAAGTTACAAACATTTTTATTCTCAAAATATATTATATGATTTTAAAAGTTAGATATGAAAAGAAAGGTAATAAAAATGTATTATTCAGATAAACCGATTTTAAGCAAAAAGGAAGACTTTTTAAAAAGAAAGTATTTTGCGGAACTAGTGGCTAAATCTTTGGAAAATTTGAATAGTCAAGATACTTTTACTATTGGACTGTATGGGCAATGGGGAATTGGGAAAACATCACTAGTAAATATGATTCTTGAGGAAATAAAAGAAAATGAAAAAGTAGTGATTGTTCGTTTTGAACCTTGGAATTTTTCGAGTACAAATCAATTATTAGAACAGTTTTTTGTTCATTTGGCAAATCAATTTCATTGGACAAAAGATAAAACATTGAAAGAGGTAGGTAACGCTTTAGAACGGTATTCAGATGCGTTTGATTTTGCGAAAGTTATTCCACATGTTGGAGGAGCGATATCTTTTTTGGGGAAAAGAATTTCTAAAGGTATAGGTAAACGAATACAGAATAATTTGGATAAAAATGATATTATGTGCCAGAAGGAAAAAGTTGTTCAGCTGTTGAAGGGCCAGAATAAAAGAATTCTAGTGGTTATAGATGATATTGATAGGCTTAACAATGAACAAATAAGACAAGTCTTTCAGTTGATTACGTCAGTGGCAAAATTCCCTAATATGATATATTTATTGGTATTTGATAAAGAGATTGTTGTAAAAGCATTGGAGAAGATTCAAGAAGGAAGTGGTGAAGAGTATTTGGAAAAAATAATTCAAATGCCAATTCAAATACCAGATATATGTTCGACTGAATTTAGAGGTATTATATTTGAACGATTATATAACATAGTAAAAGAGCAAGAAGGTATAAAAATAAATTTAGAACATTGGGAGAGATTGGCAGATACTTGTGTCATACCGTTGTTGAAAAATATGAGAGATGTAAATAGACTGTGTAATTTGGTACAGTTTAAGTTTTCTGGTATAGGAACAGAAGTAGATTTTACAGATATGGTGGTTATATCTGTAATAGAAATGTACTATCCAACTGTTTATGAATGGATAAAGTACAATAAAAATTTTTTAACAGGTAAACTGAGTGGCAAAAGAGTGTATATGGCCAATAATAAAGGACAAAAAGAACTGTATGATATGTATTTAAATGAATTAAAGGGAGTTTTAGTGAAGGTGGGGAAAGAGAAAGAGGCAGAAAAGATAATGGACATTTTAGTATGCCTTTTTCCATATATCGGAGATGAGATTGGGAAAATAACAGAATGGTATGATTCTGATTTGCTTAGGAGGAGCAATCGTATTGCACATCCAGACAAATTTGAAAGGTATTTTGATTTTAATATTGAAGAGATTGATATAAAATCTTTTGAGGTTACAAGGGCGATTCAAAAATTAGGATGCGGTGAACTGGAAAAATATATTTTGGAATTGAATCAGGAAGGAAAAAGTTATGCGTTTTTATCCGAAATAAAATCTGCGATACCTAATATTAGAGAAGAAAGAGCAAAAATAATTGTTACAAGTATTTTGAAAAGTGCTTATAAATTGGAGGAAAAATCTACGGGTAATTTACTAATGACATCTTCAAGAGATTATGCAGAGCGTATGGTTATCGATTTGTTCGAACAAATTGAGAAAGTAAATAGAAAGAACTTTTTAGAACAATTAATTAATAGTGGAGATTTAGATTCTTTACCGTCAATAGCACATGTTATTAATATAATAGAATTGGGTTATGGGAGATTAGCGGCAGAAGGAAGGGAAAAAAGTAAGGGAAGGATTATATCAATTGAAGAATTAGAAGATGTAGAACAAGTATTTAAGCAAAAAGTAAAGACAATATTAAAAGAAAATAGTATTTTTGATTTTTTTGATTATAGAATGATTTTATACCTTATGGAAAATTTTGATTCCCAATTTATGACGCAAAGAATTCAACAGGAGTTAAAAGACGATATACACATATTATGTTTTCTCAAAAGTACAGTGTTTACTTGGATTGGAAACGGTATTAAGTATGCTGTATCTAAGGAATACGAAAAATATTTAACAAAAGAACGTATTTTAGATGCAATTCAAAATACGCAAGCAACAGGTGAGATGTTTAGATTATCTAAAAAAAATCAAGAGTATTGTGCGGCATTTTATTTGGATAGTATTGGAAAAAGTGATGATGAAGGGGAAGTAAGTCAGAAAGATGCTGAAAGAATGATTGAAAAATGGAGAGAACAATAAAGTGTAAATAAGGATACATACATTTTATAACATGTTTTATGGTATAATATAAAAAATTACATGTTAGGGAAATAAGTAAATGAAAGCAAAAGAAAGAGTTTTTAATAATGTAACTGAACAGCGTAGAAAAACGATGAGTAAAATCAGAGGGAAGAATACAACAATTGAAGTTACATTGCAAAAGGCTCTATGGGCAAAAGGATATCGTTACCTAAGGATTAAAGCATCTAAATATAGACACCATTCTATCAGCACTTAATATCTTATTGTCTTATTATAAATATTTGTACACTATTTGTAAATAGAAAAATTAGGAGTTTTAGGAGAGAAACATGCGAGTATTCATTGATGCTGATGCCTGCCCGGTGGTCAGCATAGTTGAGAACATATCAAAAAAATACAACATTCCGGTGACTTTATTATGTGACACAAATCATGTCCTGACATCTGAGTACAGTGAAGTGATTGTTGTGGGTGCCGGAGCGGATGCTGTTGATTATAAGTTGATCAGCATTTGTCACAGGGGAGATATTGTGGTTTCACAGGATTATGGAGTGGCAGCGATGGCGTTGGGAAAGGGTGCATTTGCTATTCATCAGTCTGGCAAATGGTACACCAATGACAATATTGATCAGATGCTTATGGAGCGACATTTGAATAAGAAGGCGAGAAGAAGTTCTCATAAAAATCATATAAAAGGGCCGAAGAAACGTACTGAGGAAGATGATGAGCGGTTTGCGCAGTCATTTGAGAAAATGATAAGGATGGCAGTGGAATCAGAAATGTGATGAAAATGAAGAAGATAAATGTGACAGAGACAATCGTAGCAGATATACAATTACATATCGTACAGAATGGATCGGGAGGTCCGGTTATTTTCTGGGGCATGTATCCGCATCAGGGAGGAGAAGTAGAACATTTTTGGGAAGCTTTGATGGAGCTTGTGCCGGAACAGAAATTTCTTTTAGTAGCATTTCAGGTGGAAGACTGGAACCGGGATTTTTCACCCTGGGAAGCACCGGCGGCATTTGGAACGGAAGCATTTGATGGACAAGGCGCAAGGACGTTGAAGTGGTTACTTGAAGAAGGAGTCCCATATATTGACCGGACATATCATGTGAAAGAACAGGAACACTGGCTGGCAGGCTATTCCTTAGCAGGATTATTTGCGTTGTGGGCGGCATATGAATGCGATACATTTTCTGGAATCGCGTGTTGTTCTGGTTCTCTGTGGTTCAAGAATTGGGATATTTACATGAGAGAACATATATTGAAGCGCAAATGCAGCGTATACTTGAGCCTTGGAGGAAAGGAAGAAAAGACGAAGAATGCGGTAATGGCAACTGTGGGAGACCGCACTAGGGAACAAGAAAAATTGTTGCTGGAAGATCCATTTGCCGAGCGGGTAGTATTGGAATGGAATCCCGGAGGACATTTTGCGGATTCTGGGAAGCGTCTGGCAAAAGGAATCAAGTGGCTGATGGAAAAAAGATACTAAATTAGACATGGAACGTTTAGGAATTGTCCCAAAAGGGAAATCAGCAAAGGTGATTGATTTCAAGGCATATGTACATAGAAAATAATTTTAGTATGAGGCTATGGAATAACAGGAGAAAATGATGGGTGAATTTATTACTACATACACAGGGCAACATTTTGAACCAACAAATCCGGATCCGGAGTTGATTCGGATTGAGGATATTGCACATGCACTTTCAATGATTTGCCGTGGAAATGGACATGTAAAGACATTTTGGTCGGTGGGACAGCATTGTATTTGCTGTGCCAGGGAGGCAGCAGCCCGTGGTCTGTCAAATCGAATGGTACTTGCATGCTTGCTTCATGATGCAAGTGAATGCTATATGTCCGATGTTCCAACACCATTTAAGAATGAACTACCGGAATATCAGGAGCAGGAAGAACATTTGCTTGGCATAATTTATGAAAAATTTTTGGGCTCAGATTTGACGGAGGAAGAACAGAAAGAACTCAAAGAAATAGATCATGCAATGCTATGGTATGACTTGGAACATTTACTTGGAGAAATACAATACGGAGAAATTCCAGAGTTACATATTGACTTAGATTATACGGTTCGTCCATTTGAAGAAGTTGAAGAAGAATATCTGTCACTTTTCGAAAAATTCAGTAGCATATAGAAGAAAATAGTATGGGGAAGGAATTGCAGACAAAATGCTAAACATATTAGAAATCAATGATTTTTCTGCACCGGAGCTTGATATTTATGCGAGACGTACCGAGGCGCAGCTTATAAATAAGGACAATCCGGAGGCTGGATTATTTATCGAGGAGAGTCCGAAGGTAATTGGCAGAGCGTTAGATGCGGGCTATATCCCGGTATCGGCTCTGGTCGAAAAGCATCAGATGAAAGAAAATGAAGAGACAAGGCAGATTCTGGAGAGGTTTGAAGGTTCAGATGTCCCGATATTTACAGCGGAGTTTGAAGTATTAACAAAATTGACAGGATTCAAGCTGACCAGGGGGATGCTGTGTGCTATGAAGCGTAAGCCCCTCTTGAATTATCAGGATATGTGTGCAGGAAAAGACAGAATAGTCATTTTGGAAAATGTAATGAATCCGACGAATGTCGGTGCAATTTTCCGGTCGGCAGCAGCTTTGAACATGGATGCAGTTTTTCTGACTCCTGGATGCAGTGATCCACTTTACAGGAGAGCCTCAAGAGTCAGTATGGGAACGGTTTTTCAGATTCCGTGGACATTTATTCAGGACAATAATGAAATGCGTTGCCAGCGGGAGATACTTTGGCCCAGGCAGGCGATTACAGAACTTCGGGAAATGGGTTATAAGACTGCAGCGCTTGCGCTGACAGATGATTCGGTCGGAATCGACAATCCGGAACTTATGCAGGAAGAGAAGCTGGCAATTATTCTTGGAACCGAGGGCGAAGGTTTGATGGATAGGACAATTGAGATGTGTGATTACACAGTCAAGATTCCGATGTCACATGACGTTGATTCATTAAATGTAGCAGCGGCAAGTGCGGTGGCATTTTGGCAGCTGGGAAAGAAGCAAAAATAAGTAAAAATTATTACGGAGGGATTGAAAAGATGTTATTTTTATATTATCCAAAATGTTCTACTTGCCAGAAGGCAAAGAAATGGCTGGATGCCAATCACATTTCTTATGAGGAGCGTCACATTGTGGAGGAGAATCCAACTTACGAGGAGCTGAAGCAGTGGTATGAGAATGGGGATTTACCGCTAAAGAAGTTTTTTAATACAAGTGGTATGCTTTATAAAGAGCAAAAATTAAAAGACAAGCTTCCTGACATGAGCGAGGAAGAGCAGTTGAGGCTTCTGGCGACAAACGGAATGCTTGTGAAATGACCATTGATCGTGAAAGAAAATCTTGTGTTGACGGGATTTAAAGAGAAAGAATGGACGGAAAAGTTATTATAAGGTCTGGAAAAGGAGATTATAACATGGGAAAAATTATAAATATTTTACCAATGGCAAATAGAGAAGACAATCTGCAGGAAATCATGGAGGCGCTGCAGGAGGTAAAAGATGCGCTTGTGGAAGTACTGGATCAGTATGAGGAAGAGGGAGCTGAGGAGAAAGCGGATACTTTGACGGAAGCATTGGATGCACTTGAAGATGCGTACGATGTAATCAATGACGTAGTAATGGATGAAATCTAGCGGTATCGGACGATACAGAGAGAGACAAGGATAAGGATAAGAATAAGGAGGACTCGGATATGTTGATGAATTGGAATCCGGCACGTATGCCAGAAAAGGATGAGATGAAGCTTCGTTTGTCTACAGCCAGAAAGCAGTTGTATGATTTACAGATGAAGATCAAGGAACATAAGATTCCGGTAATTGTGCTTTTTGAAGGCTGGGGCACATCCGGAAAGGGAAGCACGATTGGGAAGGTGATCCGGAATATTGATCCACGCTTTTTCAAGGTCGTGACAATGTCCGAGCCGACAGATGAGGAACTAAGATATCCATTTTTATATCGATTTTTTAAGGAGATTCCAGAAGCAGGGAAATTCACATTCCTGGATTCTGGCTGGTTGGAGCAGATTTGCAGAGAGCATTTAGAGGGAAAAACAGATGAAAAAGAATATGCTTCTCGTATAGAAAGTGTCCGCAATTTTGAAAGACAACTGACAGATAACGGTTATCTTGTCTTGAAGTTTTTTATGCAGATAGAGAAGAAAGAACAAAAAGAACGGGAGCAGAAACTTCTGGAAAACAAGGATACAAAATGGCGCGTTTCCCTGTTCGATCAGTGGGAAAATGCACATTATAAAAAATGCAAAAAGGCATTTTCAAAGTACATGTCAGATACAAATGCATCTTCCGCACCATGGTATATCATTGATGCAGGTGACCAGAAGTGGGCAGAGCTGCAGGTGATGGAGACGCTGGTGAGCAACATTGAAGTGGCATTGCAGAATCAGGCGCATTCGGTGCCAATCTTGCAGAATGTATTTCCGCTGGAACCAATTCCACGTCTTGCAGATATTGATTTGCAGGACAAAATACTGAATGACGAAGAATACAAGAAAGAATTAAAACAGCTTCAGATAGAATTAGGAAAACTGCATAATAAACTTTATCGGAAAAGGATTCCGGTCATTATCACATATGAAGGCTGGGATGCAGCAGGAAAAGGCGGCAATATCAAACGAATTACCGAGGCGCTTGATCCAAGAGGTTATGAGGTACAACCGATTGCCAGCCCGGAACCGCATGAAAAAGCAAGACATTATCTGTGGCGTTTTTGGACGAGACTGCCAAAAAGTGGGCATATTGCGATATTTGACAGAACCTGGTACGGCAGAGTGATGGTAGAACGCCTGGAAGGATTCTGCAGTGAAAATGACTGGCAGCGTGCCTATAATGAAATCAATGAATTCGAAAAAGAATTAAAAGACTGGGGCGCTGTGATTATTAAGTTCTGGGTACAGATCGATAAAGATACCCAGCTGGCGAGATTTCAAGAGCGGCAAAATAATCCGGAGAAACAGTGGAAGAGTACCGATGAAGACTGGAGAAATCGGGAAAAATGGGATGAATATGAAGTTGCGGTGAATGAAATGCTTCAAAAGACGAACACAGAATACGCACCGTGGCATATTCTGGAATCCGTAGATAAGAAATATGCCCGGATCAAAGCTTTGAAAATTGTGATCGAAGAAATAAAGAAATACGTTTAATCTTCTAAACATACATCTCGCTTGCAACATGACCTCTGAGGGGGCGTTTGAACAAGGGATGAAACCTATATAAACCGATACACAAATGATGGAGGAAATTATTATGAAGCTTGCAGTTATTTACCACTCAGAAACTGAAAATACAAAACAGGCAGCAGAATGGATTGCCGATGGAATGAATGAAGTCTCAGGAGTAGAAGCCAGAGCATTTTCTATTGAAAAAGTGGATGAAGATTTTGTAAAGGAAGCAAAAGGAATCGTAGTCGGCTCTCCGTCATATATGGCACAGATGACACCGCAGATTCATAATTGGTTGTTTGAAAAAGCAGGAGAGTTAGAGTTTCCGGGAAAAATGGGTGGCGCATTTGCAACAGAGCAGTACACACATGGTGGCGGAACTCAGGTCATTCAGTCTATTTTGACAATTGAGATGGTAAAGGGAATGCTGTGCTATTCAGGCGGTATGGCTTGTGGAAAGCCAGTGATTCATCTTGGACCGGTCGGAGTAAATAATAATATGGAAAAGTTCAATGGAATGGGAAATTATAAAGAGTATTTTAATATTTATGGGAAGCGCTTTGCACAAAAGGCAGTAGAGATATTTAATAAAATATAACAAGATTTCATATCAAAAAAATGGAATTGTAAAAACTGCACAAACAGTCCTTTGTATTATTGTTAATTATGTTAAAATAGTCTCTTGCGCTTTAACGCAAAAAAGTGTAAAACATAATATAGTTAAAGAAAAGAAATGCAGTGAAAGGGATACGTCACAAAAGAGAACGCGATTTCAGAGAGTCGTTGGGTGGTGCGAAGCGACAGAACGGATTTTGTGATATCACCCGGGAGCATCCCTCTGAAATACTTAACATATTTAACATCAGAGCTAAAGTAAGCAGGGACGTAATCTTCACGTTACAGAAGAAACTGTTTGAGAATGACAGTGATGAGAGACTGTAGTTAGTGATAAATGCAGTAATACAAAGTGGTACCACGGAAGATAAATCCGCCTTTGTTATCCGAAAGGATAGCGAAGGCGTTTTTTTATTGTATGGAAACATATACGCAAGATCGATAATAATTTCAGAAATGCTGATTGGTGTTCCTGAGATTAATATATAATCAAAATATAAAGAAAGAGGGATTATTATGAGTGGAATACTTATGATGATAATTGCCATCGTAGTGCTCGGAGGAGCTTATCTTCTGTATGGCCGTTATCTCCAAAACAAATGGGGCATTGACCCGAATGCAAAAACTCCGGCGTATGAATTAGAAGACGGAGTGGATTATGTACCGGCTGATACTAACGTAGTATTTGGTCATCAGTTTGCATCAATCGCAGGAGCAGGTCCGATCAACGGACCAATTCAGGCAGCAATCTTCGGATGGCTTCCGGTTCTCTTATGGATTTTAATTGGTGGTGTATTCTTCGGAGCAGTTCAGGATTTCGCATCTATGTATGCATCTGTAAAGAACAAAGGCCGTACAATTGGTTACATCATTGAAGAGTACATTGGAAAATTAGGTAAGAAATTATTCCTGTTATTCTGCTGGCTGTTCTGTATTCTGGTTGTCGCAGCATTTGCTGATGTCGTAGCCGGAACATTTAATGGATTCGCAACAAGTGAATCAGGAGCAGTTACAAAAGTAGTGGCAAATGGAGCTGTTGCAACAACCTCTATGTTATTCATCATAGAAGCAGTGGCACTTGGATTTTTCTTGAAATATTCAAAATTTAATAA
Source organism: Dorea formicigenerans (assembly GCF_025150245.1). Classification (NCBI taxonomy): domain Bacteria; kingdom Bacillati; phylum Bacillota; class Clostridia; order Lachnospirales; family Lachnospiraceae; genus Dorea; species Dorea formicigenerans. The sequence goes on along the minus strand of NZ_CP102279.1, from coordinate 2,550,027 downwards.
ATGGGTAAATACAGCAGTAGCAGTTATATTACTGGTAGTTGCAATTGCACTTGGACTTAACTTCCCAATCTATGTAAGCCTTGGTACATGGCATCTTATTATTTTTGCTTATATTTTAATTGCCAGTGTAACACCTGTATGGGCATTACTTCAGCCTCGTGATTATCTGAACAGTTATCTGTTGATTTTTATGATCCTTGGTGCTGTTATTGGTGTATTTGTTGCAAATCCGGCATGTAATCTTGAAGCATTTACAGCATTCTCGATACCGGATGCAAATGGAAATCCGCAGTATATGTTCCCAATCTTGTTTGTAACAATCGCTTGTGGTGCAGTTTCAGGATTCCATTCACTGGTATCATCAGGTACTGCTTCCAAGCAGATTAAAAATGAGAAAAACATGCTTCCGGTTTCATTCGGTGCCATGTTAATGGAAAGTATGCTTGCAGTTCTGGCATTGATTGCCGTTGCATCATTTGGAAAAGGTGAGGCAGCAGCACAGGGACTGACCACTCAGCCACAGATTTTTGCAGGAGCAATTGCGAACTTCCTGTCAGCCATCGGTCTGCCACATTCACTTGTATTTACACTGATTAACCTTGCAGTATCTGCATTTGCACTGACATCTCTGGATTCAGTAGCCAGAGTCGGACGTCTGTCATTCCAGGAGTTCTGGATTGATTCAGATGTGGAAGATGAGAATATGAGTCCTTTCTTAAAGGTAGTAACGAACAAGTATTTTGCAACAATCATTACACTGGTACTTGCTTATTTCCTGACAAAAGTCGGATATGCAGAGATCTGGCCACTGTTTGGTTCTGCAAACCAGCTGTTATCTGTACTGGCACTTGTAGCCTGCGCAGTATTCTTAAAGAAGACAAAACGTCAGGGATTCATGCTCTGGGGACCAATGGTATTTATGATGGCAGTTACATTTACGGCACTTGGAATGACAATTGTAAAACTTACAAAGGCATTCATGACAACAGGATTGGATTTTGGAAATACATTGCAGCTTATCTTTGCAGTACTTCTGTTAATCCTTGGAGTGCTTGTAGCAATTCAGGGAATTAAGAAACTCCTTGAGAAGTCGGAAGATAAAAAAGTGACAGCCTAGGAAAATAATTCATAAAATGATAAAAGAATAAAATGGGAGTATAATAAGCTCTCGGATTAAGAAACGCCAGTTCCGGCAAATGTCGGTTCTGGCGCTTTTTTGAAGATTACGAAATAGAAACACAGTACCGGATACGGTGTTGTTATTTTAGACAAAAAATCAGACTTGTATTTATTCGAAAAACAATAAAAATTGACAAAAGTGCTGAAAAGTAGTAAAAAAATGAAAGTATATTGACATAAATAACCGATATGTATAAAATAAACGCAACAAGAAATAATACAAGTTGTACTATCGAGATGTATCTGAAAGGAGCAAAGAAACATGGAACTAAGAGATAAAATTGCCGGAGCATTATACGGAATGGCACTTGGTGATGCGATGGGAATGCCGGCAGAATTGTGGGGCCGAGAAAGAGCAAGAAAATTCTTTGGCGGAAAGATTACAGAATTTATTGACGGACCCAAAGAGAATGATGTTGCATTTAATTATAATAAAGCTCAGTTCACGGATGATACTGGACAGGCAATGGTTCTTTTGGATTCATTGAAGGCGACAGATTATAGACCGGACGCATCAGACATAGCAAAGCGTATGCTGGAATGGGCTGAAAAAGAGAATGCATTTGAAAATAATATTTTAGGACCGACCTCTAAGGTTGCACTGGCGAATTTCCGAGATGGAGTAGATGCAAGTGCGATAACGAACAAAGCTTTATCCAATGGAAGTTCTATGAGAATTGCACCAATCGGCTGCCTCTTTACACCAGATCAGAGAAAAGAACTGATAGATTATGTGTACGGAGTTTCCAAGACAACACATACAAGTGATGTTACAATCGCCGGAGCAGCTATGATTGCAGAAGGTGTTGCATCTGCAATTGTCAATGATGATTTCGAGCAGGTGTTAAGTGATATTCTTTCTGTAGAAGAAGCCGGATACGAAAAAGGTTGTGAGACATTCAGCCCGAGACTTGCAGAGAGAGTAAAGATTGGTGTTCAGATTGCAAAAGAATATGCAGACGATGAAGATGCATTTTCTAAGAAAATCTATGATGTAATTGGAGCAGGAGTTGGAATTATTGAATCTGTTCCGGCAGCGGTTTCCATTGCATATTACACACAGGATCCAAATAAATGTTGTCTGATGTGTGCAAATCTTGGCGGTGACACAGATACAATCGGAGCGATGGCAACAGCTATATGTGGGGCATTTGTTGGTTATTCAAAGATTAATCCAGAGTACACAGAACTTTTAAGAGTTCAAAACCCGGAGACAGATTTTGAGGAGTATATCAATATTCTTGAAAAAGGAAGGGAGCTGTTGGGATGCGGACGCTAGTAGTCGGAGCTGCGATTGTTGATCTGATGATGAAGGTTGAACGTCTCCCAAAGAGTGGGGAGGATATTCCCTGCAAGGAGACGAAAACGGTAGTTGGCGGCTGTGCGTACAATGTTGCCAACACATTGAGAAATCTGAAATGTGAACATGATTTGTGTGTGCCGGTGGGAAGTGGTTCATTTGCAGATATTATCCGTAGAGGCATGAAGGAAAAAGGATATGAGCCGATGATTGAAGAACCGGGAGAGGATAACGGTTATTGCCTGAGTCTTGTAGAGGCTGATGGAGAAAGAACATTTATCACAGTGCAGGGAGCGGAATGCCACTTCAAAAAGGAATGGTTTGAGCAAATCGACATGGACAACTATGAGAATATCTACATCGCAGGCTATCAGGTTTGTGGAAAAAGTGGTGAAATCATTTCACAATGGTTGAAAACAGTGGAAAATGTGGAAGAAAAGCATATCTTTTTCGCACCGGGACCGATGATTACGGCAATCGAATCTGAAACAATGGAAAACCTTTTTGCATTAAAGCCAATCTTACATATTAATGAAGCAGAAGCAAAGGGTTATACACAGCAGGAAAATGTAGAAGAAGCAGTGAGAGCCCTTTATGAGAAGAGTGGCAATCTCGTATTTGTTACGCTTGGGGCAGAAGGAACCTTGTTCTATGATGGAAAAGAAATGAGAAGGGTCGCATCTGTTAAGACCAATGTTGTGGACACTGTAGGAGCCGGAGACAGTCATATCGGGGCGATTATTGCAGGAATGTCAAAGGGAATGAAAGTAGAAGATGCCGTATTACTTGCAAATCGTACGGCAGCGGCAATTGTAGGAACGTCCGGACCGGTTATGGACCTGGAGGAATTTCAGAAGATTTCGGAGGAATGGGAAAATGAATAAAATAAAAGAATTTTTTACAGATTGGAGCTGGAAAGAAAAAGCATGGCTTGCATTTGTACTGATTGTACAGACAGTAGCCTGGGCAATTCAGAAAGAAAGTCTGTTTATGCTGGTCATGACGTTGACAAGTAGTCTGAACCTGGTACTTGGAGCAAAAGGTAAAGTTGCCGGTCTGTATTTTGCAATTATCAACAGTGCATTATATGCGATTAACTGTATGGGTATTCCGCTTTACGGTGAGGTCATGTACAACTTAATCTACTCAATTCCGGTCAGTGCTATTGCAATCTTCACATGGAAAAAGAACATGACAAAGGGTGGAGAAGTAAAATTCCGTACGATGACACCAAAGATTATGCTCACAACAGTAGCAGTGACAATTATCGGAGTACTTGGATACATGCAGATTCTGAAATGGATGGGTGGAAATCTTCCATTTATGGATTCTCTGACAACAGTCGTATCGGTTGTGGCAAGTTTCCTGTATCTGCTTCGTTTCTCAGAGCAGTGGGCAATGTGGGCAATTGTAAATGCACTTTCAATTGTGATGTGGATCATGGTATTTATGCAGGGAGATTCCTCTGCACTGCTGATTATCATTATGAAGACAATCAACTTCATCAACTCCACATACGGTTTCCTGAACTGGAGAAAAATTGCAAAAGAAACTGCATAATAACGGACAAAAATAGAGGATTTTATGTTAAAATAATAAAAGATCAAGAAGGCCATGGATTTCATGTGAGTATGAGATCTGTGGCTTTTTGCGTTAACGATAAGCCAAAGTTATTTTTTATGGCGAACAGGTGGAAAGTAAGATGACCAAATACGAAATAATCAAGCAAGAGATAAAAGAACAGATCAAAGATAATATTTTAAAACCCAATCAGGTAATCAAATCCGAGAATGAAATGTGCCAGTGTTATAAAGTCAGTCGTGTGACGGTGAGAAAAGCAATTGATGAATTGTGTGCAGAAGGGATCTTGTACCGGATCAAGGGAAAGGGCTGCTTTGTGAGAGAACTGGCAGATCAGAAAAGATCAAGAATCTATAGTTTTACAGAGGCTGTAAGGAACGAAGGAAAGTTGCCGGGCAAGAAGCAGTTGTCTTTAGAAAAAAAAGAAGCAGATACGTATCTGGCAGATAAACTTCAGATAGAAGAAGGAGAAGAGATTTTTGAAATCCGCAGCCTTTATTATGCAGATGGTATTCCGTATAGTTTAAATACAGCAGTATTACCGGCAAAAAGATTTGAAAAGTTAGATTTTTTTGACTTCAATAACCGGTCTTTATATGAAGTGCTTGGTTCATTCTATGGGACATATATGTACAGGGTGAGACAGACACTGGAAGCTACAACAGCAGATGTGTCGGTGAGCCGGTTGCTGGAACGGGACGAAAGTCAGCCTTTATTGAGAATTAAAGCGATTTCCTATTGTCTGGAAGACAATCAGGAGATTCCGGTAGAATATTATGAGGCGTATATTTTAACAGATATACAGAATTATTATGTAGAAAAGTTTCATTGATAAAGGTTATATCAGCTGGAAGTGCCTTTCAATCGGGAAAAGCAGCAGAAGCAATTGAGAAAATAGAAGATAAGGAACTGGCGCAGATTGCACAGGGAGAATATTATTTCTTCTCGGCGCAGGCGGAAAAATGTGTGGAGACGGTAAAAGATTATCTGGATCACGATGATGTGATGCTCCGGCTATCGGCGGATATGCTTTACACATTTGCGAATCTTACACTTGGAGATCCTCAGGCAGCACAGCGTACAAGGGAAGATGTACATCAGTGTTTGACCCAGGCAATGCAGGAGGATGCACCTGTGAATGTAAAAGCGGCCTGCCTGTTCGCATTTTATGTAATCAGCATATTTCTTCATATACCGCCGGAGGAAGGAACACCGCCGCTTCAGCAGTACATTCCGTATCTGCCAATCGGACAGCGGTTATTTGCGGTGAGCCTTCTGGCGCATGAGATTTATCTGAGACAGGATTATGCTAAGGCAAAAGGTGTTGTGCAGGGTGCATTTCTGATGGCAGACGGAGTATACCCAATCTCCATGATTTATCTGGGCTGTGTGCAGGCAATGTGTCAGATCAATCTGAAAGAACAAGAAGAGGCGATTCAGACGGTGAGCCAGGCATGGGAGTGGGCAAGATTTGACAAATTCATGGAGCCATTTATCGAGTATCACGGTCTGCTTCAGGGAGTTTTGGAAGTCTGTATCCGGAAAAAAGAGTCGGTTATGCATTTGCAGGCTGGTATACAGATGCAAAATGTACGAAAGAGTACAAAGCGAATATGCCGGATCAGGATCCAAATGCGAAGACCCAGACGGCAGACGATACCGGGGAAAAGCCGACAGGAATCCGGATACCGGGCTATCCGTCCATTACGATCGAGGCAGACAAAAAAGACGTGCAGATGAACCTGATGAATCCGGAAGGAAACCCATGTTACTTTACATTTGAAATCGTACTTAACGACACAGATGAGACGATTTACACATCGAAGATGGTGGAGCCGTAAAAAAGAAGACTGGAAGAAGGCGGCAGCCGGAGAGTACGCAGATACGGTGAAATTTACTATATCATACATGGACAAAAGTGAGTAAGGGGGCGTGCATATGAGGAAAAAGACAGAAAATTTGGATATCATTGTGGATAAAAAGACTGTCCGCATTACAACGGCAGTGTTTGTGACAGTGATGACTATGCTGGCTGCAATCGCAGCAATGTTTTTTACGACCATGTCCGTTCTGGCAGCAGATGCAGGAAGCTCATCGAATTCCCAGAGCACCATTAGTACAACCGTGCCAGACTCCCATAATATCCGTGTGGAAAAAAGTCACGCAGATGTAGTGATAGAAGGGGAAGAAGATCAGATAGAAGGCAACATAGATAACTTTGTTGTGGATCGTTTTGCCGAGCCGAAGATATGGATCACACCGGAAGAAGGATGGAAGGTTTCAAGGATTCTTCTGAACGGGGAAGACGTTACGGAACAGTTCCAGGACGGATATCTGACACTGGAAGAAGTCTGCGAGGATCTGACACTGGTCATTGAGACAGCAGAAGATACCAGCGGCGGCGAAAGCAAAGACCCGGATAAGGATAAAGATCCGGGAAAAAATCCAGATAAGGATAAAGATCCGAATGAAGGAACACCGGGCACTGGAAAGGGACATGAATCAGAAAAAAAGACACCGTTAAATAAGCTGAAAAACAAGATAGCAGCAGTCACAGGAGACGAAGCAAGACCGATGCTTTATGCACTGGCAGCAATTGCAGCAGTTGTGATCAGTGTGACGGTTATAAGAAGAAAAAAATAAATAACAAAAGGGCGTATCGGTACAGATATCAAAAGATTTTATCCCCCTCTCAGGTGTCATACATCTGGGCGGGGGAATTGTTTGACAGGGTAGTAAAATATATCAGCCATGAGATGGTGAAATCTTGTTTGAAAAGATTACGGAATATGTGGTAAAATAATAAAAACAGATAAGAATTACGAGAGGTAAAAGAGGGCGGAATTTTGGGATTTCGTCTTTTTATAAAAAACATGAACAAAAATTTTATCATTTATCTTTGTGTTATTAATATCATTACATTCCTGGCATTTGGCCAGGACAAATGGAAAGCGAAGAATGACGAGTGGCGAACTAGCGAGAAGACTCTTCTTGGGTTTGCATGCATCGGTGGTTCTGTGGGAGCATGGATCGGAATGTATGTATTCCATCATAAGACAAGAAAGAACGAGTTCCGGTATGGGATTCCGGCGATTTTTGCAGTGCAGGTAATCCTTACACTGATTCGATATTCGGGAATCTTGAGGTGATGAAATATACCATTACAAATGGAAAAAGTTATGGTATATTTTTTCGAAAAGATTCGCTTGTTATCAGGCGCTTACAGTGGTATGATAAGTCTAATATGTAAATATCATAGTAAATTTTATAAAAAAGAAGGGAACAAAAAACGTGACCTACAAAGAAGCAAGGGTATATTTGGACGAGATGTCGAAATACGGAAGTGTACTTGGCTTAGATACGATTCGAGGTCTGTTGCATGAGCTTGGTGATCCACAGGACGATCTTAAGTTCATACATATTGCAGGAACGAATGGCAAGGGCTCTGTGCTTGCGTACACTTCGACTATATTAAGTGAGGCTGGCTACAGAACCGGGCGATATGTTTCTCCGACCGTTATGTCTTATCTGGAGAAAATCCAGGTGGACGGAACATGGATCTCGGAATTGGATTTTGCACAGAGTGTAGAGAAGATAAAGGAAGCGATTGCCAGTCTGAAAGCAAAGGGAGAACCTCTCCCGACGTTATTTGAAGCAGAGACGGCAATGGCTTTTTTGTATTTTCGGAAAATGCATTGCGACATGGTCGTACTTGAGACCGGACTTGGCGGTGAGACGGACGCGACGAATATTGTGAAGAATACCATCTGTGCAGCATTTGCAACCATCAGCGTCGATCATCTTGGTGTGATTGGAGATACGCTGGAGGAGATCGCCCGGACGAAGTCGGGCATTATCAAACCTGGTTGTGCAGTAGTATCCGCGAGACAGACAGACGTTGTGAGAAATGTCCTGAAGAAAAAAGCAGAAGAGAAGAACTGCTCTTATGTAGAGGCAGAGCCAAAGAAAATGAAAATTCTGACGGACAGTTACGATGGAATCACATTTTCTTATAAAGAGTTTGAAAAGATGCATTCAAATCTTGCGGGGCAGTGCCAGAGAGAGAATCTTGCCACAGCGCTTGAGATTGTAAAGCAGTTAAGAACGCTTGGATATGAGATCCCGGATGAAGCAGTGCGGGACGGGCTTGCAAAAACCGTGTGGGAAGGCAGATTTACCTGCCTTAGAAAGAATCCGGTTTTTATCATAGACGGAGCACATAATGAGGACGCTGCGATCAAACTGAGAACATCCATTGAGCGATACTTTAAAGGAAAGGAAATCCAGCTTATTATGGGAGTATTTCAGGATAAGGAGTATGAAAAGATTACAAGTATCCTGTGCCCGCTGGCAAAGAAGGTTTACACTGTAGAACTTCCGAACAAAGCCAGAAGCTTAAGTGCCGGGAAACTTGCGGACTGTGCCAGAAAATATTGCGAAGAAGCAGAAGCAAAAGACAGTATTCAGTCGGCGGTGGAATCAGCGACAGCAGCATGTGGTGCAGGAATGAATAATCAGGTAATCATCGCATGTGGTTCACTTTCTTATCTGGGAGAAGTGAAGCGGATTGTGGAAGAAAATAGAAAAATAGAAAAGAGCGAATAAAAATGATAGATCATGAAAAAGTAGAACAGGCAGTTCGGCTTTTATTAGAAGGAATAGGTGAAGATGTGAACCGGGAGGGGCTTATTGACACTCCGGACCGGATTGCAAGAATGTATGAAGAGATATACGGCGGCATGGAAGAAGATGCAGCAACACATTTGTCCAAGACATTTACAGTAGACAGCAGTGAGATGGTTGTGGAAAAAGATATTACATTTTACTCCACATGCGAACACCACCTGCTGCCATTTTACGGAAAAGTACATATCGGATATATCCCGGATGGAAAAGTCGTAGGACTGAGCAAGCTTGCAAGAACAGTAGAAGTATTTGCAAGAAGACTGCAGCTTCAGGAGCAGTTGACGGGACAGATTGCCGATGCGCTGATGGAGCATATGCAGGCAAAAGGCGCAATCGTGATGATCGAGGCGGAGCATATGTGCATGACTATGCGTGGAATCAAGAAGCCGGGAAGCCAGACAGTGACGCTGGCAAGACGTGGAGTCTTCGAGACAGACCCGGCACTGGAAGAACGATTTTTCCGCATGTTGGAGAGATAGCGATGCTGATGGAAAAGTATATAGAGATGCCGCGCCTCAATGCAGTCTGGAATCATCCACTTTATCAGAAGTATTACCGGGAAAATGAAAAAATGGAGCATGACCGTGAATTTTGTTGTCACCAGATTACACACCTTTTGGATGTAGCGCGGATTGCGTATATTAAGAATCTGGAAGCAGGTCTTGGCATTGATAAGGAGTTAATTTACACAGCAGCAATTTTACATGACATTGGAAAAGCTTTGCAGTACACGGACAAGATTCCTCACGAAATTGCAGGTGAGAAGATCGCAGGCGAGATTTTAGATACACTTTCGGAAAATGATGCATTTTCAGAGACGGAACGGGCATGGATATTAGAAGCTGTGCGCGGACATCGCAGAAAATGTAACGGCATGTCGGAGGTGGCAAGACTATTTTATGAGTGTGACAAGCGTTCCAGAAATTGTTTTGCGTGTCCGGTAAAAGAGCAGTGTAATTGGAGCGAAGAAGAGAAGAATATGGAGATAAAGATATGATTATTGGCGGAAAGAAATTTGACGTAGAGCATGAAACTTATGTTATGGGAATCTTGAATGTAACACCGGATTCCTTTTCTGATGGTGGAAAATATAATGGCATGGATCAGGCAATGGAGCATGCAAGACAGATGGTCGAGGACGGCGCAGACATCATTGATGTAGGAGGCGAGTCTACAAGACCGGGACATATAATGATCACGGATGAGGAAGAAATTGCAAGAGTGACTCCTATCATTGAGAAACTGAAAAAAGAGTTTGATGTGCCAATTTCCATTGATACTTATAAAAGTAAGGTGGCGGAAGCAGCAGTTCAGGCAGGAGCAGATCTTGTGAATGACATCTGGGGATTGAAATACGACAAGAAGATTGCAGGTGTCATTGCAAAATATAACGTTGCCTGCTGCCTGATGCACAACCGTGACAATACAGAATATAGCAATTTCCTGGATGATTTTATGGAGGATATGCGGGAGTGTATACGTCTGGCAAAGGCAGCAGGGATTGCAGATGATAAGATTATTCTGGACCCAGGAGTTGGATTCGGAAAGACTTACGAGATGAATCTGGAGATTATTGACAAATTAGAAATCATGCAGAAGCTCAATTACCCAATCCTTCTTGGAACTTCCAGAAAATCCGTCATTGGTCTGACACTGGATCTGCCAGTCGATCAGCGGGAAGAAGGAACACTCGTGACGACGGTATACGGTGTTCAAAAAGGCAGTGCATTTGTGCGTGTCCATGATGTAAAGAAGAATAAGAGAGCCATTCAGATGGCAAAAGCGCTTATGCGTGACCATGAGGTATAGAGGATGGAATTAGATCAGATTAAAATTGAAGGTCTGGAAATATTCGCAAATCACGGCGTATTTCCAGAAGAAAATGTACTGGGACAGAAGTTCATCGTGTCCGCAACACTTTATACAGACACAAGAAAAGCCGGAAAGACTGATGAGCTGACGGCATCGATCCATTACGGAGAAGTCAGTGCATTTATTACAGAATTTGTAAAATCACATACATACAAATTACTGGAGCGCGTGGCCGAAGAACTGGTAGAAGATATGCTTCAGAAGTTTGACGGGCTTGAAAAAGTAACACTGGAGATCCAGAAACCATGGGCACCGGTAGGACTTCCGCTTAAAACTGTCAGCGTCAGAATCACAAGAAGCTGGCACACGGCTTACATTGCCCTCGGATCTAATATGGGAGACAGCAGACAAATCCTGGACGATGCAGTGTCAGCAATTGACGCGCTTCCTGCAAGCAAAGTGGAAAAAGTCTCCGGATTTATTACAACCCCACCGTACGGTGTGACAGACCAGCCGGATTTTCTGAATGGCTGTCTGAGAATGAAAACTCTTTATTATCCGAAGGAACTCCTTAGAGAACTGAACCGGATCGAAAAGGAAGCCGGAAGAGAGCGGATCATTCACTGGGGACCAAGAACGCTGGATCTGGATATCATTTTTTATGATGATCTGATCAGTCAGGAGGATGACTTATGCATTCCCCATGTTGAAATGCATAAACGTTCTTTTGTACTGGAGCCTTTGGAGGAAATCGCACCATACAAACGGCACCCGGGAAATGGAAAGACAGTACGACAGATGCTGGAAGAGCTTACCGATTCATAAAAGTAAGAGAGAATACGGTGCATGAGAAAAGAAAGACCACGTGCAGACAAAAACAGATAACCAGATATGAAAAGAGGTGGCCTTATGAGTCTGACAGAGAATCATACAATAGCGGAATTATTGTATGAAAATGGAAAGTTAAGCGCAGAACTGGAAGCGGAACGATTTATGCTTGAGCTGATTACAAGTCTCAGCAGTACAGAACTGATCGACGATGGAATCAATAACGTATTATGCAAAGTTGGTGAGTATACATGCGCAGACCGTGCCTATGTATTTGAAATTAATGAAGATTATACAACAACCAATACATATGAATGGTGTAAAGAAGGGGTGACACCACAGATTGATAATCTAAAAGGAATTCCATTCGAGAGTATGCCGAACTGGATACATCTGTTCCTGCAGGGGGAAAATATCCTGATTGAGGAACTGGAAGATATTAAGGCAGAGATGCCCCAGGAATACGGACTTTTAAAGTTCCAGAATGTTCAGACACTGATTGCATTTCCAATTTCTGTCCATGAAAAATTAATGGGTTTTGTGGGCGTAGATAATCCGGATATGAAGAAATCCAGACTGATTCGAAGGCTGCTTTCCCTGTTGGGCTATTATATCGGAGTGGCAGTTGATGCTTACAAGAAAGAATGTACAAAGCTTGAGATGGCCTCTATCAAGTCCAGACAGAAATACCGCAGGAATATAGAAGAAATCTTTTGCGGAGCACAGATTGGTATCTGGTCGATTATTAAGCAAGAGGGAAAAGAACCGGTAATGGAGGCCGATGCAAATATGCGTGAGCTTCTGGGGCTGACGAAAGGTACCACAAGTGAGGAATGTTACCGCATATGGAGAGACAATATTCCATCGGAATATACGGAAAAAGTGGACAACTGTGTGAAAGAAACTTTGGAAAAAGGATATGCTGACGTCATTTATCCGTGGCACCATCCGACTCGTGGAAAAATCTGGATCCGATGTGGAGGAGTGCGGCCGAAAGATTATGAGGGAATCGGAGTCTGCATACGTGGTTATCATCAGGATATTACTAAGAACATCGAGCGGGAAATGCGATTTCGAAGTCTAAAAGATGCAACAAGTGAGATTTATTATGCAATCTATAATATAAATCTGAACACAGATTATATGGAGCAGATTTCTGAACCAAATAAAATGTACAAAATTGCAAATGACAGAGGAATTGCATCTGAAAAGCTGATGGAATTTTGTACATTTCAGATTCATGAAGATTATCAGGAAGAAATGCGAAAGTTCTTTGACTTGTCAACACTGGGGGAACGGTTAAAAGAGAAGAACTTTGTCAGCCGGGAATATCCGAATAAGCAGGGAATCTGGAGATGTGCATTATTTATCGCGCAGGAGAAAGTTCCGACAGAATCCGTAACAGAAGTGTTATATGTGACGCAGATTATTGATGATTATAAGCAGAAAGAGCTGGCTTATCAGCAAGAGCTGGTTAAAGCATTGAAAGAGGCAAGAATTGCTAATGATGCCAAGGCAGAATTCCTTCGGAAAATGTCCCATGATATCCGGACTCCGATCAATGGCATCATGGGTATGCTGGATATTGAAGAGAAAAACTGGGATGATCCAGAAAGATTGAAAGAATGCCATGAAAAAATGAAAGTGACAGCAGGTAATCTTCTGCATCTTGTAAATGATGTGCTGGATATGAACAAATTGGAGACAAGCAGGCTGGAAGTAGAACATAAGCCATTTGATATCCGGGAAGTACTTAGAGGCTGTTGGACAGATCTGGAATCCCAGGCAGAGAAAATGGGACTGGAGTTGGAAAAGAGTGGAGTGTCAGAAATTGAATGTCCACATGTAGTGGGAAGTCCGATGTATTTCCGGCAGATATTTGCAAATATCCTTAGTAATGCAGTAAAATATAATAAAATCCATGGTAAGATCACACTTCGCGTAGATATGGTATCACGGACAGAAGATGATGTAGTGTATCGATTCTCTGTCTCGGATACTGGAATTGGAATGAATGAAGAATTTCAGAAACATATTTTTGAAACATTTACACAAGAGGATACAGGAGCGCGTACGGTTTATCGAGGAACCGGTCTTGGTATGGCAATTGCAAAGAAACTGGTGGACGCTTTGGGCGGCACGATTAAGATAAAGAGTAAAAAGAATGTAGGAAGTACATTTATATTAGTTCTTCCATTTGCAATTGACAAGGATTATGAAAATGCAAGTGTACAGTCAGAGCCGGAGACACCCAATGTGGAAGGTATGCATGTATTGCTTGTAGAAGACAATGAGCTGAATCTGGAAATTGCCCGGTATCTTCTGGAAGAAGCAGGAGTACAGGTGATAGCTGCAAAAAATGGACAGGAGGCACTGGATATCTTTGAACAATCAAGGGAACAGGAGATTGACCTGATTTTGATGGATATTATGATGCCAGTCATGGACGGTCTCGAAGCGACCAGAAGAATTCGTACATGCACTCACCCACGGGGGGCAACTGTACCGATTATTGCAATTTCAGCAAATGCATTTGCTGACGATATTCAGAAAGCAAAAAATGCCGGTATGAATGAGCATCTGGCGAAGCCATTTGAGATGGAGAAGGTGCTTCGTGCGATTTCAAGGTATCACAAGGTGTAGAGTAAAAAAATATAATTGAAGGCTTTTGTACTCAACATCATCTTATGACATATAAAGAGGAGGAAAGAATGATGTATATCACATGTTTAGACGTAGAAGGAGTATTAGTACCGGAAATTTGGATTGCTTTTGCCAAGGCAAGTAATATTCCGGAACTTAAGAAGACAACAAGAGATGAGCCTGATTATGACAAACTTATGAAATGGCGTCTTGACATTTTAAAGGAGCATGGTCTTGGACTGAAGGAAATTCAAGAGACAATCGCCAAGATCGATCCGCTTCCGGGAGCAAAAGAGTTCTTAGATGAGCTCCGTACATTTAGTCAGGTGATTCTTATCAGTGATACATTTACACAGTTTGCAACACCACTGATGGAGAAATTAGGATGGCCTACATTGTTCTGTAACACACTGGAGGTTGCGGAAGATGGAGAGATTACCGGATTCAAGATGCGTGTAGAACAGTCGAAACTCAGTACAGTCAAAGCACTGCAGTCTATCGGATTTGACACAATCGCAAGTGGAGATTCTTATAATGACCTTGGCATGATTCAGGCTAGTAAAGCTGGATTTTTATTCAGAAGTACCGATAAGATCAAAGCAGACTATCCACAGATCCCAGCATATGAAACATATGATGAACTGTTAAGTGCGATTAAAGAAGCAATGAAATAAATTTATAAGAATACCCGGTTGGTTTTATATATTATTTATCTTATTGCAATAAAAAGATGCCAGGTTAATCTGCGTGGTAAAAACACAGATTTCTGGCATCTTATAAAATCAATAAGTATAAATTAAATCCAGATTCTTAATGTATTGATCAATTTCTGTTTTTCCAGATCATTCATCTGAGCTACAAGATGCATAACTTCATTGTCCAGAGCGTTCTCTTTATAAGCAGGCTCCAGAGAACCAACAAGAGAATCCAGTGTTGTATTCATAAGCTTTGCATAGTAGATCAGGATACGAAGAGACATTGCTGTACGATTGTTCTCTACGTTGCTGATATATCCTGGTGTTACGTGCAGGGCATCTGCGACCTCTGCCTGTGTCAGATTCATCTCCTGGCGTAATTTCTTCACGCGGGAGCCAAGGTTTTCTTCAAAATTGCCGTCTTTTTGATTTTTATTCATAATGACCTCCATGATCAAATTTTTTCTTTTAAGTACAATAATAAGTATACTTAGAATTATACTATAAATAATCAAGAAGTGCAATGTTGGAGATTAATTGTAATCTCATTTTTTGCGCATTAAACCGAATGCCGAGGCATTCTTGAATAGGAAAATAAAACAAATTTCCGGGAAAAGAGGGAGTAATCACTCTTCATGGGTGCTTGCAGCAATCACGACACCGACCATAATCAGAAATGCCCCAATTGCTCCTTGCAGAGATAATTTTTCATGGAGAAAAATATAGGCAAAAATCATAGAAAATACTGGTTCCAGTGCGAAAAGCATGCTGGTATGTTCCGGAGATGTGTATTCTTGAGCAACTGGCTGAACGATAAATCCAAAAGCACTGCAGATTATCGCCAGACCAAGAATTGCACCCCACTGCGCGCCACTGCCTGGAAGTGAGGGAGTCTCAAATAAAAATGTAAAGATCACACCATACAGACCGGTAAATCCAAGTTGCCAGATTCCAAGAAGAAAGCTGTCAGTTTCTTTTGTAAAATGATCCATCAGAATAATCTGGATGGTGTAGGAAAATGCACTGAGGATACATAAAATATCTCCAAGATTAATTGTAAAGGTGGAGAGAAATGTAAGCAGGCAGATTCCAAGTAAAGCCAAAAGGACTCCAAGAGTTGTACGTTTGGATGGCAGTTTGTGTTTTAAAAAGCTGTGTACTACCGGTACGAATACAGACACAATACCAACCAGGAATCCAGCATTGGAAGCGGTCGTGTATTTCATTCCCGGAACAAGAAAAGCAAACACACCAAACAGAAGCAGCCCGAGAATACTTCCATATCCAAGAGTGCGCAGGTTCATCAGTTTCATTTTCGGTAAGAAAACCAGTGCAACAGTAATAAATGCAATGCAAAAGCGCAGTGCGATAATAGAGAATGGCGGCATTCCAGTCAACCCGATTTTCATCATCAGATAGGAACTTCCCCATGTCATGGCAACGATGGCAATCAGAATATCGGCCTGTCCCTGTGACAGCCCTTTTTTCGTTGTAGTATTAGCAGTTGCAGATTTTGTTATAGTGTTTTTACGTTCCCCAGACATAATAGACACTCCTTTAACATTCTTGAATTGGTAAATCTCTCAATGAATGATAATACCATTATTCTTATTGTACATGGTTTACGGAAATTTGAAAAGAGTAGATATGAAAGGAGTGTTCTAGACACAGCGAAGCCCCGCGGGTGCGTTCCCGGCGAGGCTTCGTGTGCTGTTATAGTTATATAAAGGAATGAGGGATTATCGAACTGGTTTATATTGTGTTACAAAGTGTTGTAAAGCCCGGAATTACAGGCTTTTTTAAAATTGACTTACATATAAAGTGTTATATTTATTTATCCTGATTTGACCGAAATTTGCCCCGAGATTCTTTGTTTGGATTTGTTTGAAAATAGTTTGATAAAAATAAAATAGAATGAAATATTTGAAATAAACATAAAAAAATATAGACAAAATAGGGAATAAGATATAATATTAAAGTAAATATATAATCTAAGGAGGAAGGATATTTATGAGAAAAATTTTTAAACGATTTGCTTCACTTTTGACAATCTTTATATTGACTATTATGTCAATAGTTCCTGTCCATGCATCGGAGAATACTTCTGTTGTAAATGTTACGGATGATTTGGCGATACAGATGGCAGAACGTTTTGCAAAGGGAATAGGAGAAAATAGCAATATTGTTGCTAATAATCCGAGAAAATTTTATGATACAACAGGTCAAGCTATTGGATATATTGTAAATTACAATTTAGAAAACAAACCATATGGATATGTAGTTTTTGATACTACGTGTGAATCTTTGATATCAGAATACTCATTTGGTAATAATTCAGCAAATCCATATGAGGTGATTTATCAAAGTGAAGCAAATGTATTTAGTGAAAAAGCAAATACCTCTGAAATATATAAAATAGCTCCGTTTGAATATGGTATTGTTGATAATTTGGGAAAGATTAGAACGAATTATGGTGAAACATTAGAAAAAACAGTACTGTCCTTGAATGAGAGTAGGGGAAAAGACCCAGCTACTTGGGATGAGGTTTTGCTAGATATTGATGAAGTTTATGAAAACTACACGCTTGTTTCAACAAATCATCTTCAAGAATTTATTTCCTTTAATGAGCCGTATATAGAAAGTGTAACAGGACATTATGCATGTGCAGTTAGTGCATTATTAGCATGTGGTGCATATTATAATGCTGTTGATTATACAGATATTGCAGGTGATTATATGGATATTTGGGATTCAACAGGAACGACAGTTTCATCGGAGAGTGGAGGAATAACATATGGTTCAACAACTATTGGCAATATTGGACCTGGATTTGTGGACTTTTGTGCTGGAAAGAATGTTTCTGTAACACAAAATACTGACTATAGTCCCAATTATAATTTTTTCACTAATTGCATTGATAGAGGAGATATAGCAGTTGTCCATTGTGGTATAATTAGCAGTGATACTGGAGAACGTGCGGGGCATTCAATGGCAGCAGAGGGATATGCAACTTTGCGAGCATATAATTCTGGAAATACAGTACATACATTGATGGTATTTGATGGATGGGGGGATACAGTACGTTATTTGAATTTTGATTTTGATAGTTGGACAGACATATCGGGGACTACATTTAATGGATAAGAAACGATTGATTTTGTTAATCATACTTTTGCTTGCAATAGTATTAATTGTGCTTGGCGTAAAAGGAAATGTTTTTAAGGAGAATCGTCAAAATATGGAGTTGCGTTCTAGTGGAGATGATAATTCTCATTGGTTTCATTTGAGTGGGGTTGTTGTAGAGAAAACTTTTGATACACTTTTAATAGAACTAAATGAGAAGGAAGAAAGTAGTCTATTTTTTGATACGACAAAAGTTAGTTTAGATTGTACTAAGTGTAAAGGTGATCTAGAACAAGTATCAGAAGGAAATGTTATTAAATTTTATTTTTTTAAGTATAATATTGATGGTGAAACGGTAAAAATTGAAAGAATAGTAAGATAAAAGTATAAGTAAGAGTTCTGCTATCAGAACATTATTATTAGTGAGGTAAAGGAACAAGGCGAAGCCGAGACGCCGTAGGGCAGTCCTTTACGGAACGGACACAGCCAATACCATCATGATACATAAGAGGACTTGAAAGGTCACAAACCTTGCAAGTCCTCTTGTTTATCTTATGGGTTACTTCTGTCGGATTGCATTTTCCGATAGACCGCTTCTTTCGTGGCTTCTCGGAAAAAGCTATCCTGTCTGGTATATGCCAGATGTTCATTCTGGATATAAGCGTCTGATTCGCAATCATATTCGTAAGGGATTACCTGTGTTGTTCCCTGTTTTTCATCAATTCCATAGATAATTACTTTGGAATCTCTCAATGCCAGTCCGAGTGTCAGAAAGCCGGAAGTGAAATAATTGTTGTTGTGTGGAGCGGTTATGCTTTTCAGTGCATGAAAGAAGTCTGCTACTTCCTCAGTCTGTCCATTCTCAAAAGCCGGAATGATATGTAAGGTGTTGTTTGCCTTATCTGCATATGCCCGGCAGACCAGAACGGAAGAATCCGCTTTTTGTATGATACCGTCAAAATAATCGCCGGAGTATGCAGTTGGCTGATAGAAAATGGCGGTTTCTTTTGTTGTAAGGTTATGATAAGTCAGAAAGCCGTTTACAAGCCGGACAATCTCGATATCATCCCCGTAGGTAAATCCGTTCTGCTCTAAAAGAGAATAGAAAGTTCTGGTAAATTCTTCCGGCAGTTCAATCCCCAGTTTTTCTGTGATAAGCATATCTACATATTCTTTAAATGAACCATACAGAAGTTCATTCAGCGTCATATTGCCCAACGTGGCAATCTGCTTCAAGCGTTTCTCATTGGGAAGATTCACACCCTTTTCCCAACTGTTTACAGAGCCTTTCGGGGCATTATCTATGATTTCCCCAAACTTCTGCATACTGTAACCGTATTTCTTGCGTATCTGTAAAATTCGTTTTCCTACTGCTTCTTTATTCACAAACATATGCACACCTCGTTTCTGTTTTCATCATAACACAAGATAAGGATAAATGTAAGGGTAAAATTATAATAAGTTATAAAAAGATATAGTTAAGCGTTTGAAATACAAAAATAAAAAGTAAGGGAAAAAGTAAAATAATTGTTGACAAGAAGAAAAAACAGGTCTATGATGAGGTTAAGAGGTAAGGAGAAAAGTAATGAAATAAATATAGACGTGGATATGAAAAGGACTTGTCACACTTACCAGACACTCATTCACCATGATTTCAAAAAAGGAGAAATGTAGCATGCAGATTACATTGACAAAAGAACAGGTCAGAGAAGCGTTCGGGGAACTCCGTTACATGGGAGCAGACTACTGCTACAAGTATGATAAGGAAACCCGGAAGAAAACCGAGGAAGTGGAAGCATTGAAACTTCACCTCGGAAGCATGAAACTTGGAAACAGCGTAGATATCCGTCTGGAAGCAACAGAACTTCCAAAGGTAGAGCCTTACACAGTGGTAGAACTAGAAGAAGCGGTATATGCCCCTTATGTGCAGAGGGGAAACTTCCCGGTATTGGTGGACAGAATCTCCTGCAAGGGTATCCGTGTTGTTACCGGAAAAGGAAACGTGTAGAGACTGTTCCCGGAAATTCTCTGCGGACTGCTCCGTACAGCGTGAAAGGAGCAAAGGGAGTAGAGGAAGTTCCGGGAACGTGGCGAAAGCCACGGCATACTACGAAAGGCAGGGATGATGATAACAGAGGTAATGAAAATTTCAGAACCCCCCTATACTAACAGGGGGGTAACTCGTCAGAAAGAAGATTTGACAGCACTGATTGACTGGTGTCAGATTACTGTCAAAGGTGTAGACGTGTTCATAATCATAGAAGATATCTTGCGGATTCCACTGAGTTTTATGGAACTGCATGGTAAGGAAAAAGGAATTGCTGGACACGAACTGATAGCAAGATTTGACAATATCAAGATTCTGAAACCGACAGGAAATGCACAGTATGAGGGATTTCAGATTCTTATGAGTGGTTCGGGGTGCAGGAATTATGAAAATTTCCTTATGATGAATAAGGAAAC
Organism: Dorea formicigenerans; assembly: GCF_025150245.1. Taxonomy (NCBI): domain Bacteria; kingdom Bacillati; phylum Bacillota; class Clostridia; order Lachnospirales; family Lachnospiraceae; genus Dorea; species Dorea formicigenerans. Next base: position 2,529,717 of record NZ_CP102279.1, on the reverse strand, counting down.
ATGGTTTGATTTTCTGGAAAGAGTTTGCAGATACCCGGTGAATTTTCCGAGGATAGACTTGGCAATCGACGATACAAAGCCTTATCTGTCTATCCCGGAATTGATTCGTCTGAAAAACGAGGGGCTGATATCTAGTCAGTTGCGTGATACAGCAGAGAATCGTTCTGATAGACTGAAAGAGGATGAAATAGAAGCGCAGGGAAAAACACTATATCTCGGCAGTAAACACAGTGATTTTCGGATTACATTCTATGAAAAGGGATATGAACAGGCAGAAAAGTTCGGAAAAGAACTCAACCCGGACTGGAACAGATATGAACTTCGATTCCGGCACAAAAAAGCGGTCAGATTAGTAGAAGAACTTCTGAAAGACAGGGATGTGGCACGGATTGCGTTGTCTGTATTAAACGAGAAAGTGCGGTTTTTACAGAAGCCGGAAAACAGCACGGTTACAAGAAAACGGCTTTATCCTACTTATCCCCCGTGGGAAGAACTCATGCAGGATGTAGGGAAGATAAAGTTGACCATGAATCCAGAGAAAAAGACACTGGAACGAACATGGCAGTGGCTGAACGTAGCAGTTTCGCCCTCTTTAAAGCTAATGGATAAAATCGGAAAACTGGATAACAGAGATTATATCCGCCAGCTAATAGAACGGGGGCAGATGAACGAAGAACAACAACGCATATATGAGGACTATAAAAAATCTTTCCTTTTGAGGGAAGAAGAAAGGAGAATCTTTGACAGAACATACACAGAACACGATACAGACAAAGAAAGCCCTTACAGTGAATGAAGCGTCAGAGTATACGGGAATTGGAAGAAATAATCTGCGAAAGCTGATTACATGGCAGAAGATTCCGGTCATAAGGATTGGAAATAAGATTCTTATACTCTCTGAGGTTTTAGACCAGTTTTTGAAGAAAAACGAAGGGCATAATCTGAAAAATAAATATGAAGTAATTGCAGTATAAACACAAATAAGCATATAATACTGTCAGACCAGTTCTGATAGTCCTTGCACGGAAAGGAGCGTGCAGATTGGGCAAGGACTTAAAAGGAAATCCATTACCGCCGGGAATTATGCAGAGAAAAAGCGGAATTTACAGAGGGCGGTTTTATTACAAAGGAGAAACGTATACAAAAGATAATGCGGACTTAAAAAAGTTAGTTCAAGAAATGGAAGATTTACGCTATGAAGTCAAGCATGGGTTGAAAGGAAAGGGCGATAATATCACTCTGGATACATGGTTTGATATCTGGCTGAATACCCATAAGAAGCGGACTATCAAGGAGAGTACACAAGTACGTTATGATGATTTTTACAGACGTTACATAAAGAAGCAGATAGGAAAACAACGTGTGGCAGATTTTAATCCGATTATTTTGGAACGTCTGCTTCAGAATATGGCAGATGATGATTACAGCACAAAGACTATACGGGATGTGTATAATATTCTCAATGCTATGTTCAAATATGCAGTGCATAACAGGATTCTTACATTCAACCCATGTGCAGGAGTGGAAGTTCCCAAAACAAAGACAAAACAGATACGGGTACTGACTGTGAAAGAACAACGGGAAGTATTGGAACACGCAAAGGAGAGAATACACGAGAATCTCATACAGGTAGCACTCGGAACGGGAATGCGTGGCGGAGAACTGCTTGGGCTTACATGGGATGATGTAGATTTTCGGAAACGGGAAATTTCTGTAAATAAAACGTTGGTGTATATCAAAGATAAGGAAACAAAGAAGTATGTATTCAAGTACCAGACACCAAAGACAAAGAACAGTATACGGACGATTCCCATGCAGGACAGTGTGTATAAGGCTTTAAAACGTCAGTGGATTCAGTTGAAAGAAATGCAGTTGTCAGCTAGTGAATGGCAACCATTAGAGGGATTTGAAAATCTTGTGTTTGTTGGAAAGAACGGAAAACCGATTACAGAACACACCTTTCAAGTGACGTTAGACTGGATAGAAAAATCTATCAATAAGGAACGAAAAAAGCAGGCAGAGAAAAACAAGACAGTGTTTATACCGATTCCGCATTTTTATCCACATGCACTTCGTCATACTTTTGCAACGCGTTGTTTTGAAGCCGGGATTGACGCAAAGGTAGTACAAGGATTCCTCGGACATTATTCCATAGCAATCACACTGGATTTGTATACGCACGTCACAGATGATAAAGCAAAATCGGAAATGGATAAATTACAGAATTTGTATAAGGAAATCATATAATCAGAACAAGAATAAGAAAGAGAATAGAAAAGGTGCAACATTTCTTTAGAAAATTATTTGACCGAGATTTGACCGAAGCGGATTTTGCAACAAGTACAGAACAGCGAAAACCCGCTAACCACAAGGGCTAACGGGCTTCGTTGTTTTATAGTTATCTAAAGGAATGAGAGTAAGTGCTTTTCGCACTTCTATGAGGGGTGATAGCTGATGTCTTTCTCAACTATCTGTCATTTAGTATAAGAGGAAAATGTGACGAAAGTATGTTGAAACTCTTAAACAAATCGAAAATTTATAAAAAACCACTTAAGAAATAATAAAGTTATGGTAGAATAGTACTTACGGAGGTGGAATATGAAAAAAAGAGTATTGTTACTGGGACTTGTAGTGCTTATGGTACTTACAGGCTGTGGGACAACAGAAAAAGAAACGAAGACAAAGGAAAAAGATCCAGACAAACTGGTATTAAATATAGAAGATAAAAAAGAAGACAATATACAAGAGGAACAGACAGATATGCAGGAACAGGCTTCACAGCCAGACGGACAATCACAGGCAGAAGAGGCGAATGAACAACAGCCGCAGAAAAATGGACATTTGATTGCGATTGATGCAGGACATCAGGCAAAGGGGAATAGCGAGAAAGAACCGGTCGGTCCAGGTTCTTCTGAAATGAAAGCAAAGGTGGCTTCCGGGACAAGTGGCAAGACATCAGGGCTTCAGGAATATGAACTGACATTGGCTGTTTCTATGAAGCTGAAAGAAGAATTGATGAACCGTGGGTATGATGTTTTGATGATACGAGAGACGAACGATGTAAATGTATCGAATGCAGAGCGTGCACAGATTGCAAACAATGCCAATGCCGATGCATTTATCCGCATCCATGCCAATGGTTCAGATAGCAGCAGTGCCAATGGCATGATGACGATCTGTCAGACTGCTTCCAATCCATACAATGGAAATCTATATTCCCAAAGTCAGGCACTTTCAACAGATATTTTAGATCAGATGGTAGCAGCAACCGGAGCAAAAAGAGAGCGTGTCTGGGAGACAGATACCATGAGTGGAATCAACTGGGCACAGGTTCCGACGACCATTGTGGAGATGGGATATATGAGTAATCCGACGGAAGATCAGAAGATGGCGACAGACGAATATCAGTGGCAGATCGTAACCGGGATTGCCAATGGCGTGGATCAGTATTTTGGAATTGCGAGATAAGGGAGTTTTGACAGATGAAAAAAGCAGCATTATTTTTTGATGTAGATGGTACATTGATTGACGAACAGACGAAGATAGTGCCGGAAAGTACACTTCGTGCATTGAAGCAGGCGAGAGAAAACGGACATCTTGTGTTTATCAATACAGGTCGTACATCTTGTAATACATTGGATTCTATGAAGCACATACCGGTAAACGGATATGTGTGCGGTTGTGGAACGGAAATCATTTATCAGGGAAATGTGCTGATGCACAGTACACTGACCAAGGAGCAATGCAGACGTTACATACAGGTGATTCAGGAGTGTCATATGGAAGGAGTTCTGGAAGCCAGTGACGATCTATATTTTCCCCAAAATAGTTCCCGTTTTCCGGAAATCGAAGATATCAGGCAGCGCATGGGAAAAGCCTGGGGATTAGGCTGTAAGAAATATATAGAGGATGGCGGATTCATTTATGATAAAATGTTCTTACTCTCTGATCAGACAAGTGATGTAGTAAAATTCATAGAGGAAGTCCGTGACAATCTGGCAGTCATCGATCGGAGACATGGAAGTTATGAGTGTATTCAAAAGCAATATACAAAAGCGACCGGGATTGAGTATATGAGGAAATATCTTGGCTATGACATGGATCAGATATATGTATTTGGAGATAGCAGCAATGATTTGGCGATGTTCGAATACGCCACACATACAGTAGCGATGAAAGAGCATGATTCTGTATTGGATCCATATACAGAATATGTGACGGACAGTGTGATGAATGACGGAATTGAAAAAGCAATGAAACATTATCAATTAATATAGAAGGGACTGTATCATATGGGAGAACAACTGACAGAAAGTGATGTAAAGAAAATAAAGGAAGAAATTGAGTACCGAAAGATTGTTGTCCGTAAAAAAGAGCTGGAAGCAGTAAAAGAGGCAAGAGCACAGGGAGACTTGAGCGAGAACTTTGAGTATAAAGCAGCGAAGCAGGATAAGAACCGCAACGAAAGCCGTATCCGTTATCTAGAGAGAATGTTAAAAACTGCCAACATTGTGTCTGATGATTCAAAAGAAGACGAGATAGGAATTAATAATACCGTGGATCTTTATTTTGAAGATGATGAAGAAGTGGAGACATACCGGATTGTGACAAGTGTCCGAGGAAATTCCCTGGCAGGACTGATCAGCATCGAGTCGCCGCTTGGAAAAGCAGTACTTGGACATAAAGTTGGTGACCGCGTGAAAATACCGGCAGGAGATGACGGATATTATGTAGTAGTAAAGAGGATTGATAAAACTACTGATGACAGTCATGATACGTTAAGAAAATATTAGTAAAAGTGAAAAAAATATTTTTGAGAATATTGCAAAGGAAATATGCATATACTATAAGAACAAAGTGTATTATAATTAATAAACTTGTAAAATTTTGTCTATTATGTATAATATATATGAAACGAATAACGAACAACAGGGGGCTTGCGTATCAAGCAGGCTGAGATTGGGCTGAATGCCCTGACCTGCAACCTGATTTGGATAATGCCAACGTAGGGAAAAAGATGCGTAAATGTTAGCAGGTATATCTTTTATTAGGTATATCTGCTATTTATGTTAGCAATGTAAAAATCAGCGAATGTTCACAACACAAAAAGGAGAGAGAATTATGCTAGGTACATGTTTACAGAACGTTAGAGAAAAAGGACCGCTTGTCCATAATATTACGAATTATGTTACGGTCAATGATGTAGCAAATGTGATTCTTGCGTGTGGTGCAAGCCCAATTATGTCAGATGAGCCGCAGGACGTGCAGGATATCACTGCAATTTGTGGAGGCCTGAACATCAATATTGGAACGCTGAATGTAAGAACGATTGAAGGAATGTTGGCGGCAGGTCATAAGGCAAATGAATTAAAGCACATGGTTCTGCTTGATCCGGTTGGTGCAGGAGCAAGTTCTCTTAGAACGAATACAGCTGTCAACTTGATGCAGGAAATAAAGTTTGATGTAATCCGTGGAAATATTTCCGAAATCAAGACATTAGCTGCAGGAAGCGGTACTACAAAGGGTGTTGACGCTGATGTAGCTGACGCAGTGACAGAAGATAATCTGGACGAAGCAGTTACATTTGCAAAAGCATTTTCTGAAAAATCCGGAAGTATAGTTGCAATTACAGGAGCAATTGATCTTGTCAGCGACGGCAGAAAATGTTACGTGATCCGTAATGGACGTCCGGAAATGGGAAGAATTACAGGAACAGGCTGCCAGTTATCCGGACTGATGACAGCATATCTTGTTGCAAATCCTGAGCAGAAGCTTGAGGCGGCAGCAGCGGCAGTTTGTACGATGGGACTTGCCGGTGAGATTGGCTGGAGTTACATGCAGAAAGGTGACGGTAATTCTACCTATAGAAATAGAATTATTGATGCTATTTATAACATGACAAAAGAGCAGTTAGACGAAGGAGCAAAATATGAAGTGCGATAAAAAAGATTTGCTGCTTTATGCAGTGACAGACAGAAGTTGGCTGAATGGAGAGACACTTTACAGTCAGGTTGAGAAGGCACTGGAAGGTGGAGCCACATTTGTACAGCTTCGTGAGAAACATCTCGATCACGATGCTTTTCTTCAGGAGGCAAAGGAAATCAAGGAATTGTGTGCAAAGTACCAGGTACCGTTTGTGCTGGACGATGATGTGGAGCTTGCACTGGAAGTTGGCGCGGACGGAGTTCATGTAGGACAAAGTGATATGGAAGCAGGAGATGTCCGGGCAAAGCTTGGTGAAGATAAGATTGTCGGAGTTTCAGCACAGACAGTGGGGCAGGCACTTCTAGCTCAGGAGCGCGGAGCAGACTATCTTGGAGTCGGAGCCGTATTTCCGACCAGTTCCAAAGATGACGCAGTAGAAGTTGACCATGAGATGGTAAAAGCAATTTGTGAGGCTGTAGATATTCCAGTTATCGCAATTGGCGGCATCACAAAAGATAATGTGCAGGAGTTGTCAGGCTGTGGACTTTGTGGAATCGCAGTTATCAGCGCTATTTTCGCAAAACCGGATATTAAGAAAGCGACAGAAGAGCTGAAAGCAGCCACTGAGAAGATGGTGAAAGCATGTTAGAAAATAAATCTGACGTGGAGAAAAATGCATCAGAGCAGAAATGTTGTGGAAAAGTTCCTGTACAGAATATGGGTGGTGTTATCTTAGACATAGACGGGACAGTTCTGGATTCTATGTCCATCTGGCAGGACGCAGGAGTGAGATACCTTGCGAGTCAGCAGATTGAAGCAGAGCCTGGACTTGCCGAGAAGATTTATTATATGTCTATCCCGGAGGCTGCATTATATATGCGGACACGCTATGGGCTTGAACAATCTGTAGAAGAAATCAGTCAGGGGATCAAAGATGTAGTGAGAGATTTCTATTATTACGAGGCACCGTTAAAAGCCGGAGTAAAAGAATTTCTACAAAAAATGTCAGATAGAAAGATTCCGGTCGTGGCAGCGACAGCCAGTGATGAAGATCACCTGGAACATGCATTTACACGTCTTGGAATACGTCAATATTTTGAATATATTTTTACATGCGCGCAGGCAGGAGCTGGAAAGCAGAGTCCGGCAATCTATCATATGGCAGCTGGGTTTTTAGGCAGGAATCCGGAAGAACTGTATGTTTTTGAAGATGCATTGTATGCGATCCAGACAGCAAAACTGGCAGGATATCATACGGTTGGCGTGTATGACGAAGAAAGTAAAGAAGATCAGGAAATGATCCGCGAAGAAGCAGACATTTATATGGAAAGCTTTTTGAAGGCGGATGTGTTTTTTGAATAGATAAGAAAAGGAAAGGCAAAACAATGAGAACAGCAGTAACAATTGCCGGAAGTGATTCCAGCGGTGGAGCAGGGATTCAGGCAGACATTAAGACAATGATTGCAAATGGCGTTTATGCTATGAGTGCAATCACAGCGTTAACCGCACAGAATACAACAGGTGTGACAGGGATTATGGAAGTGACACCAGAATTTCTAGGTGAGGAATTAGACAACATTTTTACAGATATTTATCCGGACGCAGTGAAGATCGGAATGGTATCTTCCAGTGCGCTGATTGAGAAAATTGCAGATAAACTGAAGGAGTATCAAGCAGAAAATATCGTTGTTGACCCAGTTATGGTAGCAACAAGTGGAGCGAAGCTGATCAGTGATGAGGCAATCGGAACTTTAAAGAAACGTCTTCTTCCAATTGCCAGTGTTCTGACACCGAATATTCCAGAAGCAGAAGTTCTGGCGGAAATGGAGATCCACTCAGCAGATGATATGATCGAGGCTGCAAAGAAAATCAGTGATACATACCACTGCGCAGTTCTCTGCAAGGGCGGACATAAGTTGAATGATGCAAATGACCTGCTTTATCGTGACGGTGATTATCGTTGGTTCAACGGAAAACGTATTGATAATCCGAATACACATGGAACCGGCTGCACACTTTCCAGTGCCATTGCATCGAACCTTGCAAAAGGATTTGATATGGACACATCCGTAGAGCGTGCAAAAGATTATATTTCCGGAGCGCTGGCTGCGATGCTGGATCTCGGAAAAGGAAGTGGACCTATGGATCACGGATTTGCAATTACGGGAGAATATAAGAAAGAAGCATAAAGAGGGAAAGACATCATGGAAGAAAAAAGAACAGGTTTATTTGAAAATGGACTGATCTGGTTTGGAGCAGGCGTTTCTATCGCGGAGATTCTGACCGGAACTTATCTGGCACCACTTGGAATGGGGAAAGGACTTCTCGCAATTATCGTAGGACATATCATCGGCTGCCTTATGTTATTCCTGGCAGGTGTAATCGGTGGTAAAGTCAGAAAAAGTGCAATGGAAACTGTAAAAATGAGTTTTGGACAGAAGGGAAGTATTCTGTTTGCAGTGTTAAATGTGCTGCAGCTTGTGGGCTGGACGGCAATTATGATTTATGATGGTGCACTGGCAGCAGATGGTGTCATGAATACCGGACGCTGGATTTGGTGCCTGGTCATCGGAGCGCTGATCATTCTGTGGATTGTTATTGGAATTACAAATCTTGGAAAAATAAACACGGTTGCTATGGCAGCATTATTTATCCTGACACTGATTCTTTGCAAAGTTATCTTCACAGGAAGCGGAGCAGGCGTACCATCTGATGACAGCATGACATTTGGTGCAGCAGTTGAACTTGCCGTTGCCATGCCATTATCCTGGCTTCCACTGATCAGTGATTATACAAGAGAAGCAAAAGAGCCGGTAAAAGCAACAGCAGTCAGCGCAATTACTTATGGTATTGTAAGCTGCTGGATGTATGTGATCGGAATGGGAGCAGCAATTATTACCGGAGAGTATGATATTGCACAGATTATGCTAAAAGCAGGTCTTGGAATCGCCGGACTTCTGATCATCGTATTTTCAACAGTTACAACAACATTTCTGGATGCATATTCCGCAGGAATTTCCAGTGAAACCGTTGTGAACAAATGGAATGGAAAACATGTGGCAATCGTGGTAACTGTGCTTGGAACGATTGCAGCAATTGTATACCCGATGGATAATATTACAGATTTTCTGTATCTCATCGGTTCCGTATTTGCACCGATGATTGCAATCCAGATTGCAGACTTCTTCCTGCTGAAACTGGATAAGAGTAATCAGGCAGTGCATGTACCGAATATGATTATCTGGGTGATAGGATTTATTGCGTATCGAATTCTGATGAATATCGATATGCCGGTAGGAAATACACTGCCTGATATGTTGATCACGATTATTCTGTGCCTTATAGTAGGGAAACTATTTCCGGTAAGCAAAAAGCGGTAAGCCGTTTTCTTCCGGCAAGACTACTTTTCCTTGGATCAGTGGTCTTGCATACTGTATAAATGCTTCTGTGACATCACAGCCGTCTTCGGTAATCCAATCAGATGGTACGGCTTTTTCCATGTTACAGATTTCATTTACATCGGCAGTTTCGTAGGAGAGCTCGTAAGGAAGATCACCGTTTCGGATAAATGTGATCATCTTGCCTGTCTCTCCTTTTAATGCAGCCTGAACACCAACGATTCCGGCATTTTCAGATTCATTTAAATCTGTAGCTGACAGGTATTCGCTGGAGCAGCGCTGGCATACATTCAACTCAATGGAGCGGACTTTTACGCCGATTCGCTCTTTGACAAGATTTTCCAGATATTTTCCGGATCCGGTCAACATTTTATGACCAAAGGTATCGGTTCCAATATCACCGGCAAGTTCGCAGACAAAGGTTCCATTTTTGTCATGAATTCCTTCAGAGATGCATACAACTAAGTTTGGGGTTGTTTCCAGCATTTCCTGTACTTTTTTAAGAAATGCTTCCTGGTCAAATGCAGTTTCCGGCAGATAAATAAGGCGTGGGTTATCACCATCATATTTGCGGGCAAGGGCACTGGCGGCAGTGAGCCAGCCGGCGTGACGCCCCATAATTTCTACAATAGTGACAGATTTTTTGTTGTCATAAACACTTGCATCAATGGCAACTTCGCGGACCATGGAAGCAACATATTTTGCAGCACTTCCAAATCCCGGAGTGTGATCTGTGTGGACCAGGTCATTATCTATGGTTTTCGGAACACCGATAAAGCGAATATCGCTGTTGATCATTTTGGCATATCGGGATAATTTACTTACAGTATCCATGGAATCATTTCCCCCAATATAGAAGAAATAACCGATACCATGCGATGTAAACTTGTTGAATAACAATGGATAAACAGGATCATTTAAATCTTCGGGAAGCTTGTAACGACATGACCCGAGGTAAGAGCCGGGTGTTGTACGGAGTAAGGAGAGTTCGTTCGTTTCAATGAGTGAACGCATATCCATCATATGTCCGTTTAAAAATCCTTCAATTCCATTAATCATACCGTATATTTCGTCGATTTCCTCAGTGTGTCTCATGGCTTCAGTGACTACGCCATACAGACTTCCGTTAATGACCGCAGTCGGGCCGCCGGATTGTCCGACAATCAGATTCTTTTTCATATGTGTACCTTCCTTTTGTTGAAAAATTATCAATTTTATCTCTACTATATCGAATCATAGCATTTTTTACAAGGAGATTGCAAAAAAGACACAAAAATTTTGGTTGGAAAAAGTGCACAGATGCTATATACTAAAAAAGATTCCTAAGGCTCTGCTTTGGGTAAGTAGTGACATAATAAGAAAGAAACTATAAATTCAAAAAGATGTGATATAAGGAGAAAGATGCATGAAATATATATCTTTTGCAATACCAAGTTACAATTCACAGGAATATATGTCTCACGCCATTGAGAGTATTCTTGTGGGCGGGGAAGATGTAGAGATTATAATTGTAAATGACGGATCTTCCGATGATACTTCTAAGATTGCACATGAGTATGAGGAAAAATATCCGACGATCATCAAGGCGGTGGATAAGGAGAATGGAGGCCACGGCGATGCTGTGAATTCAGGACTTACACATGCCACCGGAAAGTATTTTAAAGTTGTGGACAGTGATGACTGGGTAGATGCCGAGGCTCTTCGGAAGATTCTGGAATTTCTTAAGAAGCTGGAATCTGAAGATGAAGAGGTGGACATGCTCATTTCCAATTATGTTTATGAGAAAGTAGGAGCAACCCATAAGAAATGTATTCACTACCGTAATGTGCTTCCGCAGAATAAGATTTTCAAATGGGAAGAAATCGGACGGTTCCATCTGGATCAGTACATTCTGATGCATTCTGTTATTTATCGGACAGCGATGCTTAAGCTCAGCCAGTTAGAGCTTCCAAAACATACATTTTATGTAGATAATATTTATGTGTATTATCCGTTGCCATTTGTGCGAAAAGTGTATTACCTGGATGTAGATTTTTATCGTTATTATATTGGAAGAGAAGATCAGTCCGTCAATGAGAAAGTTATGATATCCAGACTGGATCAGCAGATTTTTGTTACAAAGACAATGATTGATATGTACCAATTAAAAAATGTAAAATGTAAGAAACTGAGAAATTATATGCTTAATTATCTCGCAATCATGATGACTGTTTCTTCTATTTTGTGTATCCGGTCTAAGAAAGCAGAGAACCTAGAGAAGAAAAAAGAACTGTGGATATATCTGAAACAGAAGGATTTCAAGACATTTATGAAGATCCGCTACGGAATACTTGGACAGACCATGAATATTCCGGGAAGATCCGGACGAAAGATATCCTCTCTTGCGTACAGTGTGGCAAGAAGAATTATAGGATTTAATTAGGAAAAAGTATGAGAATGACACAAAAACAAAACATATTAACAAAAACAGGTATTGTAGCACTTCTTGCGTGTGTATGCTGTATTTTGTGGGGGAGTGCGATTCCGGTAATCAAGACAGGCTATCGTTTCCTGCATGTAGATTCTTCTGATATTGCAAGTCAGATTGTCTTTGCAGGAGTGCGATTCACGCTGGCAGGAATTTTGGTATTGATTTTTGCATCTATTAGAGAAAAGAAAGTGATGATTCCTGACAAAGAGATTTTAAAATATGCAGTTCCGGTATGCCTAGCTCAGACGGTAGGACAGTATTTCTTCTTTTACATAGGTGTTGCCAATACATCAGGAGTAAAAGGAGGAATCATTACCGGACTTGGAAACTTTATTGCAATTTTGTTGTCTTGCCTTGTTTTTCGAAATGAACGGATGACAAGAAGAAAAATTGCAGGATGTGTTCTGGGATTTGCCGGAGTTGTGGTAATTAATTTGCTGGGGAACTCTCTGGATATGGGATTTAAGCTGATCGGAGAGGGGTTTGTTCTGATCGCGCAGCTATCCTATGGAATTTCTACAGTGTTGATCAACCTTTTTTCCAGAAAAGTATCACCGGTTGTATTGAGCGGAACGCAGTTTACGATGGGTGGAATCGTTCTGATGCTGATTGGAGCAGGAATGGGTGGACATCTGGAAAATGTTACTACAGGGGGTGTGGTAATTATATTTTATCTGGCAATGGTTTCGGCAGTGGCATATACGCTCTGGTCCGTACTGCTTGCCTGGAACGATGTTTCCAAAGTTGCTATCTTTGGATTTGTGAACCCGCTTTGTGGCGTGATTTTATCAGCACTGATACTTGGAGAGGTGAAACAGGCATTTAATGTTGGGAGTCTGGCAGCATTGATTTTGGTGTGTGCCGGAATTTATATAGTGAACTGTAAAGAGAATAAGAAGGAATAATTGTACAGCCATGGAGCATACTACTTATAGAAGTAAGAAAGGAGTATGTACCATGGCTGTTGATTTTAGTAAAAGTAAGACAAGAGAAAATTTGATGCGGGCATTTGCAGGAGAGAGTCAGGCAAGGAATCGTTATACAATTGCGGCAAAGCAGGCGAGTCGAGATAATCTGTATTCCATTAGCCAGATTTTTTTATTTACTGCAGATCAGGAGCGGGCACACGCGGAAGTGTTTTATGAATTATTGAGAGGTCAGACAGAGCAGACGATTGAAATTTGTGGCGGGTATCCAGTAAATCTTGCAGAAAATGTGACAGATCTTCTGAAAAGTGCAGTGCATAATGAAATGCAGGAGTTTGAAGACGTTTATCCGGAATTTGCTAAAATTGCAAAAGAAGAAGGTTTTGACCAGGCAGCAGGAGCATTTGACATGATCGCAAAGGTAGAAGCTGTGCATGGACGTCGTTTTGCGTTGCTTGCAGAACTGCTTGGAAAAAATCAGTATTTTGAAAATCCAGATGGAGGAGAATGGATGTGTATGAATTGCGGACATATTCAAAAAGGGAAAATGGCACCACCTGTATGTCCAAGTTGTCATTATGATCGAGGTTATTTTATTCCGGTAGAATTGGCACCATATTTGATGCCTGAGCTCATTTAAGGGAATAGAAATGCAGAGTCAGAAATTAGAAAATCTCTTGAATCAGGCATTGAATGCCACGGAAAGTGAACGTGAACGATCTCAGGAATTGAATGTAGGATATAATCCTGTGGACCAGATGTGGGAGTTGATTATCAAATATTCCGGTAATTTGGAGACAGTCCGACAGATTTCTGAGAGAGTCACAGAGCTGTTAAATGAATATGCTATTATTCATATACGTCAGTCACAGATACCGGATCTGGTGCAGATTGTAGAAGTAGAATATGTGGAAAAACCAAAACGATTATTTTTCCAGGTACGAAATGGAAAACGGGTGTCTTGTATCAATGAGGTACAGGACGCCCGTTTTTCGCTTACGGGACAGGGAGTACTTGTGGCAGTCATAGATTCCGGGGTTGATTACACACTACCTGATTTTCGGAATGAAGACGGGACAACAAGAATCCGTTATCTGTGGGATCAGTCATTAAAGGCGGTGGAGGGGGAGCATGTGCCGAAAGGATATGGAATGGGAGTGGAGTATACAAAGGAAGAGATAGATGCTGCTTTTCCAGATTTTTATCATGTAATAACACCGAAAAATATAGTGACACAGGGAGCGATAACTATCCGTACGCGTGATATTTCAGGACACGGAACGGCGGTAGCCGCTATTGCGGCTGGAAATGGAAGAGGAAGCGGCGGTGTTTATGCAGGAGTTGCCCCTCAAAGCGAATTCATTGTAGTAAAACTTGGAAATCCTATGTCTGGGGGATTCCCAAGGACGACGGAGCTTATGCAGGGAATTGATTATGTTATACGCAAAGCACAAGAGCTGCGAATGCCGGTGGCTGTGAATATCAGCTTTGGCAATACATACGGAGCCAGAGACGGAACGTCATTATTAGAGCGATTTATTGATGACATTTCTAATATCTGGAAGAGCTGCATTTGTATCGGAACTGGAAATGAAGGGGCAACCGCAGGGCATACATCGGGGAGATTACGAGAAAAGACTGTGGAAGAGCAAAATATAGGGAACAGGAATCTATTAGAAAATGTCAGAGCAAATACAGAGCAGGAGATAGAGCTGGCAGTGCAGGAAAAACAGCCATCGTTAAATGCTCAGATTTGGAAAAGATATGTAGATCAGATAGATATTTCAATTGTATCGCCTACAGGTACACGTATCGGACCAGTCAAGGAGCAGCTTGGAACACAGCGATTTACTGTCGATGCAACAGAAATACTTTTATATTACGGGGAGCCAAGTCCATTTAGTACAAACCAGGAGATCTATCTGGATTTCCTCCCACGCGGGAGCTATATAAACAGCGGAGTGTGGAAAATGGTTCTGACACCGAGAAAAATTGTGGATGGACATTATGAAATGTGGATCCCAGGCGAAGGAACATTGAATCCGGGAACCGGATTTCTCAGACCAGTAAGCAGCACGACACTTACAAATCCGGCAACCGCAATCCGGGCAATCACAGTGGGAGCATATGACAGCCTGACATTTTCCTATGCAGATTTTTCCGGGCGTGGACCACTGACCGGAGAAAGTGCAAGTGCAGTCAAACCAGACCTTGTGGCGCCGGGAGTGAATGTGAACACAGTATCTGTCGGTGGAGGAGTTGCAGAATTCAGTGGAACATCCTTTGCCACACCGTTTGTTACGGGGAGTGCGGCACTTTTAATGGAGTGGGGAATTGTAAGAGAAAATGATATTTATTTATATGGGGAGAAGGTCAAGGCTTATCTGAGAAGAGGGGCTAAGCCGATGCCGGGATTTGAGGAGTATCCAAATGAGGCAGTAGGGTATGGGGAGGACGTTATAATAAGGTTACATTGAAGAAAGTCAGTAAAATCAAGTGTTTCCGTTCATTTTCCCAACACAGAAACGAAGCACTTTTACCATGATTTTGAAGAAAATCTGCCCGGGTTGGATTCAAAATGATATGGAAAGAAAGATTTGTAGCAATGACGTAACATGAACAGTTGGTTCTGTTACAGACAACAGTTTAAACGAAAGAGAGGTCATAGGGATATGAAACTGACTTATACAAATGTAAATGGATACCTGATTCCGAACCTCACCTATAAATCCGGTGAGCAGATGGAGCAGCTTGGCAAATATGGATTCTTACGCAGAGATTATCTGAAGAACCATCGAAATTCAACCTATCAGGTGATGCTTCTGCAGGATACGATTGGAGAGCATCTTCTGGAAGTGGACAAGGCAGCCAGGGAACGGGAAGAAGTGATTCTGAAACAGTTGGAAGAAAAAGAACCACTGCCGGATAAGGAGAAAAATCAGATGGCATGGGTAAGAGCTGCCAATCAGCACAGAGCGATTGCAGAAGAGATTATCCTGAAAGAATTGATTTATGTATAAGGATTGTCAGTAACTAATCTGGCAGGTAACTGATAAAAATAGAATATTGTGAGCGAAGTAAGGCGTGAGTCATAAGATATGGCTTGCGTCTTTTTCTTTGCCTGAAAGGAAGTGATAAGTTTGAACAAGAAGTTTTTGAAGCATTATATGGAAACCAATCCAGAAGGGACAGCACAGACCTATATCTTTTTGGTGGACAATCAGGATATAGCGTTGAATATTGTGATGTCAGGTTATCAGGCACTTTGTCTGGTGCAGGAAGATGACGGATATTATTTCAGTGCAGATTCCTTTATAGAGGAAATGAGATCTATTCAGTTTACTGGAAGCTGTCAGAGTGCCTATCATTATGTGGCTTCCTGTACGGTGAAGTGGGTAAATGATAAGATACTGACATTTTTCAAAGACGCTGGTCTTGACGGAAAAGCAGGCTGGCAGTTGTTCAAAGAGAAGGAGTACCTTGGCAAACTGGATAATCAGAAAGAAGTTGAGAAATTACTGGAACAGTATATTCTTCGGTTTGAGCGAGATCCGAAAGAAGAACCGGAACTGAGCCGTTTTCACTTATTTGATGCAAAAGGGAATGTGAAAGGTGTCCGGGATATGGAGATTGTAGATTACCTGGTGGAGAATGTTCAGTTTTTTGTGGTGGGAATCACACCGTATTATTATGAGCATGGTGTTTTCCTGGAAGACCATGATGGGGTAAGAATGAAATACCGTATCCAGAAGCTGATCTATCGTGATCAGGTACAGAGTGGAGTGATCAAAAGAATCTATAATCTACTGATCGCACAGCCAAAAGTTCACCGAGAGGCATATGAACTAAATAAACAACCTGTGCGGTGGATCAATTTCAAAAATGGATATTATGATCCGGTTAAAGGCGAAATGTTGGAACACAATCCAGATTATCTGACAATCAATCAGATACCATTTCCCTATTATCCAGAAGATTGTGAGCAGGTGTTACAAGGTGGAGAAAATATAAAAAAGTATCTGGCATCGTCTCTTCCTAACAAAGAAGAACAGCAGACATTCTGGGAGTATTTTGGATACTGCATGACACAGGATACGCAGTTTCAGAAATTCCTTACACTGAAAGGAAATGGTGGAACCGGAAAGTCTGTGGCAGTATCGCTGATCCAGCATGTAGTTGGAATCACCAATATGTCCAGTATTTCTTTACAGGATTTAAATAAACGATTCTATGCGACTGGAATGTATGGAAAGCTGTTAAATGCCTGTGCAGATATTCCATGCAAAGCAATGGAGAACACAGATGTATTAAAGAAAGCAGTCGGTGAGGACACACTGATTTATGAGAAAAAAGGACAGGATGCAATTCATTTCCACTCTTATGCGAAGCTGCTTTTTTCTACCAATGAAATGCCGCAGAATCTTGAGGATAAGTCAGATGCTTTTTACCGTAGACTACTGATTCTTGATATGAACCGGGTAGTAAAAAGTGGTGAAAAAGATCTGCACTTAAAGGAAAAG